>CAZJMK010000042.1:0-37252 GCA_964547135.1 uncultured Phycisphaeraceae bacterium
GGTGATCACGGCGCGGCGCGGCAAGCCGCTGATCATGTCGCGGCCCTTGACTTCCATCTTCATCTCTTCGGGCAGCGGGGCCGTGGAGCCGATCTGGATCTTGATGTTCTCGGCGGTCTGCGGGCCGATCATCAGGTTGTAGGTGCGGCGCATGTAGTTGATGATCGCCTCGTCCATGTCGTCGCCCGCGACGCGCAGCGACGTGCACACGGCGATGTCCGAGAGGCTCATCACGGCGACTTCGGTCGTGCCCCCGCCGATGTCCACGATCATGCTCGCGGTCGCTTCCACCACGGGCAGCCCGGCCCCGATCGCCGCAGCCATGGGTTCTTCGATCAAAAATGTTTTGCGTGACCCGGCCTGTTCCGCCGAGGCGTACACCGCTCGTTTTTCGACCGCCGTGATACCGCTGGGCACAGCGATGACGACGCGCGGTTGAATGAACGGACGATTGCCGGTGACTTTGCGAATGAAGTACGAAAGCATGGCCTCGGTGACGCGAAAGTCACTGATCACCCCGTCCTTGAGCGGGCGGATGGCCGTGATGCTGCCGGGGGTTTTGCCCAGCATTTCCTTGGCGACCCAGCCCACGGCATATGAACCATCGCGCAATTGCAACACCTGATCGGTGCCCTTTTTGACAGCGACCACCGAGGGTTCGTTAAGCACGATGCCCTCGCCGCGCACGCATACCAACGTGTTGCAGGTGCCCAGGTCAATGCCCAGGTCCATGCTGAACCATGAAAGGAATTTGTCGTATCCGATCAAAGCAGCGTGCCCTTTTTCCCTGTCCCCTCCAAGAATGAATCACAACTATCGCACAATATCGGCTGAGGCGGCATGATCGTACCAATTTCGCGTGAAACGGGGAAGTGGTCGGGCGCCGGTGATTTTGAATGACGGAGTTCACGCCGCGCCCTTCAGGGCCGGATATTCATGATAATGATCCGGGGCTAAAGCCCTCGGCGTCAGCCGTGCTTGGATCAATGAACGCACAAACACCGAATAATTCCATCAAATAATACTCAAGTCCTCGGTCGCCGCGGCGACCTCGTCCTTGGCTTGATAAATTCGAAATTCGAAATCCGACATTCGAAATCTACATCCCCTGCTTTCGCCACCAATCGATGGTGCGTTTCAAGCCCTCTTCAAAACCGACCATCGCCTGCCAATTCAACAAACGGTTGGCCTTGCTGGTGTCCAAACAGCGGCGAGGTTGGCCGTCGGGTTTGCTCGCGTCCCATTCGATTCGGCCCTTGAAAGCGCACAGCCGGGCGATCAGTTCCACCAAATCCTTGATTTTGATTTCACTGCCTGTACCTAAGTTAATCGGGTCGGGCGTTTCCATCACTTCCGCCGCCTTGACGATGCCCTCGGCTGCGTCATCGACATACAAAAACTCACGCGAAGCCGAGCCTGTCCCCCAGCACACAATTTTGTCATCGCCCCGCACCCGTGCTTCTTCACACTTACGAATCAACGCCGGTATCACGTGCGAACTTTCCAGATCAAAATTATCGAACGGCCCATACAGATTCACCGGCACCACCACGCTCGATGCCAACCCATATTCCCGCTGATATCCATCCAACATCACAAACAACGCCTTCTTCGCCACGCCGTACGGCGCGTTGGTCTCCTCCGGGTAACCGTTCCAAAGGTCGTCTTCCTTAAACGGCACGGGCGTGAACTTGGGGTACGCACACACTGTTCCGGTCTGTAAAAATTTTCGGATTTTGCGCAAACGACCTTGCTCGATCAGGTGCAACCCCATCGCCATGTTGGCGTGAAAAAATTTCCCCGGGTGCAACCGATTGGCACCGATGCCTCCGACCACCGCGGCCAGGTGAATCACGACATCGGGCTTGAGCTGGTCATACATTTTCACCACACCCGCTTCGGTGGTCAGGTCAAACTCTTTGCTGCGCGGCACCGCCACGTTTTTGCACCCGCGCGTGTCCAGCGCTGCCAGCACCGCGCGACCTAAAAAGCCCGCTCCGCCGGTCACGACGATTCGATGATCGCTCAGTTTCAACATGGTTGCTCCCGTTGAAATTATGTACCAGGTAAAACAATCACCACAGAGACAAACGGAGCTAGTAGCTAGGGGCTTGGGGCTTGGCAGACCATGTTTACACGTAACATTTTCCTAGCACCTAGCACCTAGCACCTAGCTCCAAGCTCCAAGCTCCACCACGGGCCTATCATAGCCCATGATTGTTTATGCCTGTGCTGATTTGATGTTCGCATCCAAAATCACCAGTGCTGCCCGGTCGATGAACCTGATGCATCGACCGGCTCGTGATACCGACATGCTGCGCAAACGGCTTGAACAGTTCGACGACGGCAAAGGCTGCGAACCGGTGACTGGGGTGCTGATCGATCTGAACATGGGCGAGGTCGCACTGCAACTGATTCAGCAAGCCAAAACCTTCAACCCGCAGTTGCCAATAGTCGCCTTCGGGGGTCACCTGCTCGCCGATGCCCTGGCAGCCGCCCGATCCGCCGGGGCCGACTTTGTCATGACCAATGGTCAACTGGCCGCGAATTTACCCGTTGTCCTCGAACGCATGAAGCCGGGTTAATGGATTTCATGATGATCCGCCAGTTGCCATGCGCCGACACATGACGCCGAGGGCTTCAGCCCCGGATGGTTTTCCTTGATAATCAAACCATCCTGAACTTCACGCGGACGTGAAGTTCAGGCGTGAAAGATTCAAAAATCGCCAAATCGCCAAATCGCCAAATCGCCAAATCATTCATTCAAACAATACCCAAGTCCTCGGCCTGTCGGCCTCGTCCTTGGCTTGTTAAATCCCAAATTCGAAATCCGAAATTCGAAATTTTCGTCACTCGGCCACTTCCGTATCATCACCCCTCGGGCATATCCACAATCCGAATGCACACCGGCTGGCCCTCGATCACTTCCAACTGCGTGATGCGTGCCAATGCCTGTCGCAACGCTCCGTACCTGGCCGCATGGGTCGTCACCACCACCGGCACGAACTTGTCGGCTGCCACCTCATGCTGACGCACCGCTGACAGACTGATGCCCGCCTCGCCCAGCACAGCCGTGACCTTCGCCATCGTCCCCGGCTTGTCCAGCGCCTTGATCCGCACATAAAAACGGCTCACCAAATCATCCGCATCGACAATCACCGCCTCGGTCTGCGTATCGGGCCAAAGGTTCATCGTCGCAAACGCCTGCGGGTACCAGCCCGCTGCGAGGTTGATCACATCACTCACCACCGCACTGGCCGTGGGCATCTGCCCCGCACCACGACCATACGACAGCGTATGCCCCACTGCGTGGCCAAACACCGACAAGGCGTTGAACGAACCGTGTACCTGGGCAATCAGTTCACGCTGATGCACAAAGCAAGGCTGCACCGAAAGCAGCAAACCTTTGCCGGGTACGTTTTCCGCAATGCCCAACAGTTTGATGGTGTAACCCAGTTCGCCGCCGAACTGCACATCAACCAGGTCGAGCTTGTCGATGCCGACGGATTGCACTTTGTCTTCGGTGACGCGCACGCCAAACGCAAGCGCCGCCAGTATCGAAAGTTTGTGGGCGGCATCGCGGCCTGAAACGTCCAGCGTCGGGTCGGCCTCGGCGTAGCCCTTTTGCTGTGCCTCAGCCAAAGCGGTGGCATACGACTTACCAGCCGTGGTCATTTCCGTCAGTATGTAGTTGCAAGTGCCGTTGAGGATGCCGTACAAAGCGCGCATCTGGTTGGCCATCAACCCGAAGTTCAAAGCATTGATAACCGGAATGCCGCCGCAGCACGAGGCTTCGAAAGCTAGGCTCACCTTGTTCTGTCGTGCCAGTGACAACAACTCAGGTCCCTCGGCTGAAATCAGCGCCTTGTTGGCGGTCACCACATGTTTGCCCATGCCCAAAGCACGACGCACAAACTGGCTGATTGCGCCGCGTCCGCCGCCCAATTCAATCATGATGGGCATGTCGGGGGTGTTGAAAAAGGCTTCGACATCGGTCGTGAGTGCGCCCTTGGGTACTTGTTCGGTGCGATAGTGCAAATCTTTTTCGCGCACCAGCACCTTGCGCAGTTCCAGTCGTCTGCCGATCCGCCGGGCATACAGGTCGCTTTGTTCCAGCAGCAGTTTGACGACACCCGAACCGACGGTGCCGCAGCCGATCATACCGATGCCGATGGGTGATTTCTCCGCCACGCAAAACGCTCCTTTATCACAGAAAGAAGGAAATCAAGGTTGACCGCATATAGACCAGCTTCGCACAGCCAAAAGCAGTTTGGGGCCGGTGGCTTGGAGCTAGGCAGATCATGCTGACATGTATCATTTTCCCAGCTCCCGGCACCAAGCTCCCAGTTCCTGCAATCTCTACGGCGAACCCCTTTCCGAATGCGACCGGTGCGATTCGAACGCACGACCTGCGGTTTAGGAAACCGCTGCTCTATCCAACTGAGCTACGGCCGCAAATCCTACAAAATAAGACACTTCACCGCATTTCGCGGATGACATGCTCGTTTGTTGTACCCCCGTTGATACACCCACCATTCAAAGACTGAGCTTGCCTGTTTTTTTCGCCATTGATTGGCACAAGTAAGGTCATGAGCAAAAGAGTAAACCCCAACGCCAAGTCAAGCAAGCCCCGCCGCCTGATGCCGTGCTTTTGCTTTCAGTGAATTGCGGACTGGGCGACGGTGACCTGTCCGACCCCGGCCAGCAAAGAGTTTGCCGACCGCATTTCCATCACCCGATTCGGTGTGCCATGGGTACGCCTGCAAACGCCCCAACGCAAAGCATCGCCCCGCATCACCGTGCGCACCGACGCCGTGGCGGGGGCCGATGAAGCAAAGGCCTTGAAATACAGTGCGACCAAACGCTCTTCCGCCCTCACTCTACCCGCAAAGCGGGTCTCCTACTGCGAAGCAGGTCTCCTACTGCGAAGCAGGTCTCCTGCCTCTCCCGGGGGGAGAGAATATTGTTCAGAAGGCTCACATGACACGTAGCCCAGCCGACTCGACCGGAGTTCTTGCGCTGCATGTATTACTTGATGAATCACGCTATCACGTTCATGTTGTGGTGCGAATTGTCGTTGTCAGGGCTTATCAGCAGTCGGATCAGATTCGGTTGAAAGGGCGGATTTGAAGACGGCAAAGGCGGGTTTGGGTGAGGCGGTGGCATCGCTGCGCACCAGGCCGGTGGGGCCGAATATTTCCGCGATGTTGGCGGCATAACAACGTGGCAATCCCTCTTGTACAATCGCATCAGCCACATACTGCATCCCTGCCGGGGTATGGTCGTTGAGCGTCCAAAGGCATACCGTACGAAAATGCTTTTTCCTCTCATGGAGGGCGTGAATCAGTGCCTCAATCACCTGTCGCTGAGTATCAAGTCCCGCCAACGGCCCCAAGGTTTGCGGGGCATCATTCCAACCGGTCGCCTGACCGAATTCCTGAATGCAGATCAATCGGCCCCCGGCCACGGCGATCATCTGATCCAGCAAAGATGCCACGCCTTCGGGTCCGATGGCGCGAAAAAAGGGAAGTGCAACCCCAAGGTGGGTGCAGGCGGGTTCGGGCGTGATTGTGTAGGCATACTGGTTGAAAGTCGCCACATCCACCAACGGCATCAGGTGCGGAATGGAAACATCTTCATGCCCTGCAAAGACGATGGTAATGGAAAGTTGATCGCTGAGTGTGCGGGTGTGTTGGATGGCCTGTCGGATGAATCGCGTGAAACCGGCTGCGGCTTTGGGTTCATTTTCGTAATAGCCACCGGGTTCGTTGGCGAAACTGATCATGTACATGCCGCGTTCCAGCATCAAAGGCACCAGCACGCTGAGCATTTTTTCAAACGGCTCGACGATACGCGGATCGTCCCACGCCACGCCCTGTTGCAAGAGCTTGGCCACGAAATCGGGGATCGCTTCCGGGCCGAAGCTGTCAACCACGGTGATGTTCACAAACTGTCGGGGGGTTCCCTGTTGGATGCGTGCGTCCATGGCATCGATGACGAACTGTGTGTTGATCTGATCGGGTTGGGGCTGAAGGTCCGACCAATCGAAAAGGTGACGTGAACAGGTCATGCCGGCGCGTACCAGTTCACGATGCCGGGCGGCCACGGCTGTGCTGACATCCCTGGGCAAACTTTCAAACGCCTTCTGCACGTACAGATGCACCGACGAACTGCCCAGCAATGTGAGCTTTGCCGCGGGGGTTTCCAGGTTCGGCGATGCGGGCTTCTGCTCACAACCCGAAGCGAAACAGGAGCCGACGAACAACCAAAGCATCAGCAGGTGGGTCATGCCTGACACGCGGGTCATGGTGAATGTCCCTTGAAGAAACAGGCGTCGCCGTCGGCATTGATTGTTGGTAACCCATGAAGCATACCGGAGTGCGGTGGTGGCGGTTGCACATCAGCCGGGGGTCTGTGCCTGTGTTACCGGCTTACTGCGCCCGGCGTTAAGCAGCCAGACGGCGACGACGGCGGCAAAGCCATGATTGCATGATGCCCCGGTGTGCGGGTGTTCCCAGAGGGTGCCGGTCTGCTGTGCCATGGGCAGGTAGAAGTCACGGATTTCACGCTGGAGTTGTTCATACACCTCGTATTTGGCCATCAGGGCAAATCGCATGGGGTAGCCCATGAGCGCACTGGCGCTATGCAGTTTTGGTTGAGTGTCTTTTCCAGGGCCGGCTTCCTCCAATAAAAAGCGCCAAAGTGGTGGGTGTGATTCCGGCGAAGCAAGCCCGAAGGTGAAGGCGTAGTACTGACAGACTTCGCTGCTCTGCGGCGGTGCGGGCGGATGACGGTCGGGGTCGAAATTGTCAACAAAGAATTGGCCGTTGAATGATCGTTGGAGAATGGCTTGTCGCAGTGCATTGACCCGATTGAAAAGCGCAGGCCGAGCGTAAAGGTGTGCCACGGATTCGAGCGCAGCGGACCAGAGCATATTGGTGGGATAATGGATGCCTTGGCAAAGCTGATTGGCGTGACTCCACTCGATGAAGTTCCAGCCGGGCAATTGCTGCAACAGACCGACGTGGTTGGTGTGCTGTTCATAGAAATGCAGAAGGGCGTCGATTTTGGGTTCAAAGGCATCGACCAGGGATTGCTGTCCGCCGCGCTCCAATCGGTACTCACACAGTTGGAGGATCAACCAGAGCGGCCACTGCGGTATGAACTGGCCCGCCAGGGGGTCGGCGGGGTAACACATCGGCAACATGCCCCGGGGCAGCGCCCCATCGGGTTCGTAGAGCAGATAGTTTTCGAGGAATGCTTCTTCAACGCGCGTGCTGCCGGTGAGGGCGTACTCAGCCTTGGCCATGAAGTAACTGTCACAAAGCCACGCGGCGCGTTCACGTGAAGGGCAGTCGGTGTAAAGGTCCACACTGTTTTGGCGATAGGTTTGCAGGGCGGCTTCGAAAATGTCTGACAAGGCGGTGTCGTTGGTATCCAGCCGCATCGGGCCGGGCTGCGGATTGCTGTACATGCGGAGACCAACCCCGTGACATTGGCATGACCCTGAAAGCAATAACACGCCAAGGTAGCGCAGGCTATACGGCTCAAATGATTCCAACTCATATCGGCCGGGCTGCAATTGATAATGAATGATGTTGGCTGCACCACTGCGGATCAGGTCGATGCCCTGTGCTGTCAGCACCTCATCAAAAATGAGTGCCAGTACCGAGGTCTGATGCACGGTCAGAGCGACACGGATAAAGCCACCGTTGTTATGGTTCAGGTCAAACAACGCCGAATCACAGGCAGTCAAGGTCAGCGGCAACGCCTGTCCGAGCGGGTCGGGTTCACGCCAATGTTGTGTGTAGTGTTGTAATTCAAGTGAAGGAATGATTTCCAATTCAGCGATTGGAAACTGCTTCCATGACGGGTCCGTCACCCGTAAGGCGCGATGATGGCGAAGGTTTTGCGGGGGCAAGGGGTTGTAGGTCAGTCGGCCCAGGTTCGCGGCGCGATGCAGGTCGATGCACGGGTAATCGGGGTAGGCAACTCGTCGATACAGAAATCGACCAGTCGTCACCGGCTCACAGCGCAAAACCTCGCTCAGCGGAGTGGTGCTGGTTTTCCAAGCGTCGTCGGCGGAACGCATTTGATACGACTCGGAAAAGCAGCGTTGATAACTGTAACGCTCGACACGATGTCGGCGATGCTTGAGTCCGACGGCCTGCCAATCATCGCCCTGCCCGGTGGCGGCAACGACCTGGTTTGCGAGCAACAATTCCGCCTGAAGAAACGCAGGTTGATCCAGCAGATAAAAGCTGTTGCAGTTGTATCCCGCCACTTCGACGGCGATGACATTGCACGGCTGTGTCAGGTGCGGGGTCAGGGTGATTTCGTCCACTCGAAACCAGCCGTGTGCGGCACGAATCGGGCCATGCGCGATGAATCGTCCGTTGACTGTCACACGATACAGACTCGAAGCTGCAAGTCGGAGAATGACGGACCCGCTGAGCTGCGGAACAAGGAGGCGAAAGCCCACAAAGTCATTCATAAGCCGGGAGCGACCAATCGGCCAGATGGCAGTTGCCTGCGCAAAACCGGGATGCAAACCGATGAACTTTGGCAGAGGCATGGGTCGGGTCATGAGTAATGATCAAGGCTGCGGTGTCAAGTTCGGTGCCATGATTTCAGTCACCCCCGGTGCCAGGTGAAAGGTGTTGTCAAGCAGGCGAACATCCGTGCAATCGGGTTGGACATGGATCGCAGCCTTAAGCGCGGTGCGAGGGTCGCGCAGCAGCGTGTTTTGAATGAGCACATCGGCGACATTTTGCAGACGAATCGGGGCAACGGTGGCGGGTTGAAGCTGAACTGGTTCAAAGAACTGCGCCGACAACTGGTTGTTGATGACCTGGATGGACTGAGCCGAGGTGATGCTGATGGCTGCGCCTTGGTAGCCGTCGATGGTGTTGCTGCGCAGCGTGATGTTGCGTTGCAATCGGTCGGTGGCGGGTTTGTGCCCCCGGGCGTAGGCGACGATTTCAATCACCCCGGTGTGAGCTGCGGCGAGAAATTCCGACACGAACAGGCAATCACGGATGGTATTGTTTTCGATGATGAGGTTGTCTGCGAACAAACCTTCGTCATAAGTGCCGATTTCGTTACGCACCGCCACAGCCGGGCCACCCAAACCGACGAAGTGATTGTTGCGTACGACCCCATCGCCGGGTCGCAGCAGCAGCCCTTTGCGCCGACCATCGCGGAAAGTGCAACCTTCGATGCGATAGCCTTGAAAGTTGTGTGTCAGATTAAACACGGCATCAGCGGCTGCGAGATTGTTGCCGGCCACGACACCTTCGATCGGTTGATCAAGGGTCAACTCAACCGCATGTGCGCCCAAGCGATCGGGCAAGGCTTGACGTTGGACCACTCGTGGTGTCGCGCGAATCGAACCCGGCCCGGAATTGAAAAGTGCAATCTGATGTCCGACCTGCGGCAGATTAAAACCAACCACCACCAGCCGATCAGGCGAAAGCACCTGGGCAACAAAGCCCGGCCGCTGATAGAAGTTGACACAATCATCCAGCAAGCCTTCGAACGTGCTGTTGACGATGATCGGGCCGCGTTCCGAACCTTGAATATGCACCCCGTCGCCGGCGGCGGTGACCATTTGTTGATCGCTGCGGCGAATCACCTGTAACCCATTCATCAGCAACTGACCTTTCATTCCCTGCCCCAGTACGGTGGCGCCGGCCCCTCGATGAACGATGCAGTTGTCAATGGTGATGTCGCTGCCGCCGATGATGTCAAAGCCGGCGACCTGGGTTCCGCGAAAACCCAACACGAACGGATCGCCCGGCTCGATGCGACCGGGAGCACCCAAAGCTCGTCGCAGCGAATCGGGAACCGTCAATCGGTAGGTGATGCCGTCGGGCAAGCGCGTGACCGATACGACGACGATGAAGTTGGGGGCGGTGGACTTGATGCGATGCGGCTGGTTGCGATCCCGGACGGTGCCCCAGCAACCCAGTTGGCCGTCCATCAGCAGTGCAGCCCGTGGGTCGTCCAGCACTGCGCCATCGTTACCGTCGGGTTTGAAGTCAAAGGTACCGGCAGCGGGGTCCACCGCAGTGATGATGCCCTGCGGGCAGGGTGCCTGTTGATAATCGATGCGCAGGCCGGTGAAGACCAGCGACTGCGCCTCACGGAAACGAAAGACCCCTGCGAACGGGTCGGTCATCAGCAGTTCGGTTTGCGAACCGCGCAGAGTCAACCCCCGAAACCCGTGAAAATCAAAGGCATTTCGACCGATGATGTCACGACGTGTCAGCCTTTCATCATCGCTGGCGCGCAACATGATATTTTGCAGGCGCAGAGGCGTGGCAGCAGGCAATTCCAATCGAAAGCAACGAATCAATTCACCGCGCCAGCCTGCCGTGTTGCGCAGGTCGATGACGATCTGCCCTGATGCGATTTGTGCAGGGCTGACGGGTATGCGGATGGATCGCGCGGAATACCATTGCGATTGACGTTGCGTGGTCCATGCCAGATGCAACTCAGTGAGCTGATTGTCCGGCGAAATGGTCAATCGCAAAAAACTGAAGCGTGAACCATCCAGCCCCAGGTGACCGGGCGATACCAAGTGACAGGGGCCTTGATCACCGGCGTGAACCTCCAACCAACCCCGTTGTATGTTGAGGCTGCCCGATTCGACGTTCCACCCCAGGCTGTCGTGATCGTTGTTGAACTGCCAATGGGTCGGAGCCGGGCTGATGAGGTAGCGACCGGGTTGAAAATCAATCAGTGCGGGTTGCCCACTGTCCATGGCGGCAAACAATGCTGCGCGGACGGCTGGGCCATCGTCCGTCATGTCGTTGGGCACGGCTCCGTAAGCCGCCACCGCGTAGGTGTTCACCGGCATTTGATTCTCAAGCTTGTGACTGTCGGTCTGCGCCACTGCCGGAGCGAGGCTTAACAAGCCACCACCGACGATCACCCTGACCCATTTCCAACTCATTACGCCTCCCATCGCAGGCAAAAGCCTGCGCATCATCAGTCATAAAACCTGACGGTTACAGCGGAACTGTTCTCGTAACGCAGGCCCGCGGCATGTCCATCCATGTAAAGCAGATTGGTCTGACCGGAGTGGCGATAGCCCACAATGGTCGGCAGCAACGAATTGACGACGATCATGCCGGTGGTGTCGGAGCGGTCAGCCAACAAAAAGGTGGATGACCCTTTGCTCACCAGATCAAACTTCACCGGCACAGGCGGCTCCGTGGTACTCAGACCGTTGGGGTCTTGCACGAACCGATTCATCACGTAACTGATGCGCAACTGCCCCGGCGAGGTCGGCGGCACAGCCAACCGCATCGGACAGGCATACGCCCCCATTTCAAAATCGGACGGTCGTCCGACGGGGGCGGATGAAAAAGTCTGACCGGGATACAGATACCTGAAAAGCAGCGGGTAAAACGTATTGGCATCGGCGGTGATACTGGATCGCAGGTCATGGCCCCAGGGCAGATAGCCGCGGTGGTCCTGTACGTAGATATGTACGGCTGTGCCGATCTGTCGTTCGTTACTCAGACATTGCACCGCACGGGCAGCCTCACGCGCCTTGGTAAGTGCCGGGAGCAGCAACGCCACCAAGAGCGCGATGATGGATATCACCACCAGCAACTCGATCAAGGTAAAAGCACTGCGTGAGCGCATGGGTATGCTTCCTTTTTGACACTGCGGGGATGGCGATCATCGACGATGCAGCAACAAACCTATGATCGGTAGAAGCAGGCCCATGCTCGACGGTTCGGGGATGCTTTGCACATAAAACACCAGGTCGGGTGCGTTGGTCTCATAAGTCACACCGTCAGTGGTCGTGATGGCTCTGCCGGAGGCGAAGGTGCCGGGCTGTTGCACGGAAAGGTTCATCTGTCGGGCGCCGCCGGCAGTGGGGAAGTTGAGTCGAAAACCATACTGGCCCGGCGTGAGTTCGATGTCGGTTAAGTCCAATACCAGAAACTGACCGGTCGGAATGGTGCCGGGCAGTACGCCGGCTTCGCTGACCACCAGGCTGTCGGGAGTGGTGTCGACTGCATTGGTGTAACGTTCCAGTAACAGCACAAAGGGGGCACCCAAAGCACCGCTGCCCACGGCTGACACATGCACCGTGATTTTGTCGAGGGTGTATCCGGTGACAACGGTGAACGTTTGTCCGACATCACGCCGGGGAGGCGTCTGATCGGGCCGATTTTTCCAAAGCAGACTGTTGTTGAAGGCGGTTGAAGACGTTTCCACGCGAATCGTCGGGGCGCTGGTGGTCATGGAAGTGATCACGTCGCCCGCGGCGGGTTTGGCCGGGGCAGCCAGCATAAAGGCGACGGTGGTCAGTGCGGTCAGACAGGCTTGATTCGGATTCATGACTTTCTCTCCAGTGGAAGGTGAAAATGGTTGCCGATGAACTTGACGATTGAAGTGTAATTCGCTTTTCGCGCCGGACAATTGCAAAAATACTGATAAAATACTACACTTTTGCGCACCCCCCCCTGCGATGACCCCCAACGCCTACAACGTCGCCCTGCTGATTGAAACGGCCCGCGCCTTTGGTCGTGGTGTGGTGCGCGGGGTTGCCGATTATTCACGGGCGCACGGCCCCTGGCGTTTTCACATTCAGCCCGGCGACCTGTTGCAACGGTTTCCCTCGGCCAGACAATGGCAGGGGCAGGGGATCATCGCACGCATCGAAACCCCCGCACTGGCACGGCGGATCGTCGCCAGCGGGCTGCCCACCGTGATCATCGCCCGACGCTGCGGCCCCAGCACTCCCTGTGTGGTCACCGATCAGTCACTGATCTGTCAACTGGCGCTGGATCATCTGCTGGAACGCGGGTTTCGTCATCTGGCGTTTTACGGCATCACCGACTGGTGGTCGGGGCAGCGACAAAAACTTTTCACCAGTCAGGCACAGGCTCATGGACTGACCTGTCATGTGCACGTGGGTTCGCCCAATCGTGAAAATCGCAGGCAACAACGTCAACTGGCGCGCTGGCTCCGTGAACTGCCCAAACCGCTGGGCCTGTTGGCCTGTGATGATTTGCGGGCACGCGAAGTGATCGACCGGTGCCTGGAAGTCGGCGTGCCTGTCCCCGAAGAAGTGTCGGTGCTGGGTATCGACAATGATGAGTTCATCTGCGACCTGGCGTATCCCTCATTATCAAGTGTTGCCCTGAACACCCAGCGCATCGGCTACGAGGCTGCGGGGCTGCTGGATCAGATGATGCGTGGTCGGAGTGTGCCGCCGACGGTGCAGGTGCCGCCGCTGGGTGTGATCACCCGGCAGTCCACCGACCTTTTGGCCATTGAGGATGCCGACGTCGCCCGGGCGGTTCGCTTCATACGCGAACACTTCAGCGAGAAAATCACCGTGCAGGATGTGTTACAGGAAGTACCTTGTTCACGACGTTCGCTGGAGCAGCGCTTTCGACGAACCTTGCGTCGTTCACCGCATGATGAAATACGTCGGGTACGACTGGAACGCGTCAAGGAATTGCTGAGCCTGACGGATGTGAAAATTGAAAAAATCGCCCAGGTGACGGGGTTTTCCAGCCTGAATTATTTTTACGCACAATTTCATCAACACGTCGGAATCACTCCCGCAGCCTACCGCAAAAACACCTGCGCCCGAAGGTAGTCAGATGTAACCTTGCCACCGACCAACAGTCGCGTCAAAGTATGACGAACATACCCATCACCTTTGTTCGATCAAACCGCCGGCGAAATGGTTGAGCCGACATGATGAAGGTCAAGGGGTGATGGCATCATGCTAAATAGCGCGCAACAAACCAATCGCGCAACATACCAAGGGAGTCAACATGAACAACGACCGTGACATGATGTGGCGGATGATGGTGCGGGTGGCTGAGCCGGTGTGGGGGGCGCTGGCGGAGCGAAAATTACATCGACTGATGCCGGTGGAGCACCACGCCCAGGTGACGGATCGTCCGCAATTCACGCATCTGGAGGCCCTGGGGCGGACGCTGGCGGGCATCGGGCCTTGGCTGGCGGTGAAGCTGCCGACGGGGGAGGAGCGTCAGGTACGGGATGGTTTTACCCAACGCCTGGCGGTGGTGTTGGAGGCAGCCTGTTCCAAGCGCTCAGCGGATGCGATGAATTTTGACCAGGGGAATCAGCCCCTGGTCGATGCGGCTTTTTTGGCGCAGGGGCTGTATCGAGCCGGGCCGCAGGTGTGGGCGAAGTTGCCGACCAAGCTGCGCACCATGGTGTGCGATTGTCTGCGCAGGTCACGGGTGATTCGTCCGGGTTACAGCAACTGGCTGCTCTTCTCGGCAACGATCGAGGCCTTTTTCGCCAGCGTGGATGAACCCTGGGACGCACTGCGCATCGATCACGCGCTCAAAAGCATGGGCGTTTGGTACAAGGGCGATGGTGCCTACGGCGATGGGCCTGCGTTTCACTGGGACTATTACAACAGCTTTGTGATTCACCCGATGCTGGTGGATGTGCTGGCGATGGTGGGGGATCGATTCGATGATTGGCGGTCGCTGCGCGATCGGCAGGAATTGCGGGCACAGCGTTTCGCGGTGGTTCAGGAACGCATGATCGCAGCCGACGGTTCGTTCCCTGCCCTGGGGCGTTCACTGGCATATCGCAGCGGCGCTTTTCAGGCCCTGGCACAAAGCGCCTTGCGAGAAGCGCTGCCAAGTGAGTTGACTCCAGCTCAGGTGCGCGGCGCCTTGGCAGCGGTGATACAAAAAACATTGCAGGCTACCGGTACGTTTGACAAGCAGGGGTTTTTGAAAATCGGTTTATGCGGACATCAGCCGGGGCTGGGCGAGGTGTATATCAGTACGGGTAGTTTGTATCTTTGTTTGACGGCGTTTCTGCCGCTGGGCTTGCCGCCTGGCAATCGCTTTTGGTCGATGCCCGAGGAACCGTGGACCTGGAAAAAAGTCTGGCAGGGGGCGGACCTGCCGGTGGATCACGCCATCAGGGATTAATGGATGCGTCAGGGCATAATCAAAGGGTACACAGAGTTCCGTCCGAGCCGCGCATCAGCGGAGTGAATCGACTGGTACGCTGATTTTCGTTCGGTTACATCCCGATTCCATCGAGTGCCAGAGCGGTTTGAATGCAGACGTAACGTATCGATCAGAGGCCCGTCAACGGATGGTGAGTATGGCTGTCATGAACCAACTCGAGCGACAGACCTTTCAATCGCCGGATACGTTGGTGCCGGAGTTGGCGATGATCGGCTGGTCGCGCTTTGCTCGTGCCTCGCCCGGTCACTTAAGTGCACACACACATGCCGACAGCTACGAACTCTGCCTGATCGTGCAGGGCACCGTCGATTGGTGGGCGGGGGACGAAGTGTGGGAAGTCGGCCCGGGGCAGATGTACATCACCTTTCCGGGTGAAACACACGGCGGTATCGGCACCATCATGAACCCCTGCACCCTTTACTGGGCACAATTACGCTGCAACAAAACCGCTGCGTTACCCGGATTGAATCGCAGGCAGACGATGGAACTGAAAAAGTGGTTGTCGGCTTTGCATCCGCGAAGGTTCACAGCTCAGCCGGGGGTGCAGCCGATGTTTGCGCAGCTTCTCCATGAACATGTCAGCCCGTCATCGTTGTCACCGATGCTGGTGCGGGCGCTGTTGCATCAACTGCTGGTGCTGACGCTGCGTTCGCATCAGGCTCAGCAACAGGAGGATGTGCAACGTCGCGGTCGATATTCACCCAAGGTGACAAGGGCGATTGAGTTGATTGATGCCGACAAGGATTGTCGTTGGAAGGTGAATGGGCTGGCACAAACAGTGGGGTTGTCCGCAGCACGGTTTCGACTGCATTTTCATCGCCAAGTGGGCATGTCCCCGCGTGAATACCTGCTGCGTAAAAAAATGCTGGCGACCAAGGCGCTTTTGCGACAGGGTCAGAGCGTGACACGCGTGGCAATGCGGCTGGGGTTTGCATCCAGTCAACACCTGGCGACGCGCTTTCGCCATCACTGCGGCATGACACCACGGCAGTATGTGCAATCGTGGCAGACGGCTGAAAAGTTGATGGACCAGGCCTGAAGCTGGTTTTCACATTTGATCACTTTTTCTACCGACGCACCGATGAACCACCACTCCGATCAGACGCGATAAATCGCAGCGCTAACTTTCAAATACGATTCCGTCACTCGGCCACTTGACCACTTCATTCCGATGACCTTGGACTTCGGACCACACCCCACCCTCATCGCATACAATGCCGCTGACATCCGGCTGGATGTTCCGGCTGCTGATCGTCATTGCGTTTGCATTCGTGGAGTTGTGTATGACTACTGCTGCATCACCACAGGTGGAACTGGTTACCTCACAAGGCACCCTGCGCGTTGAACTCTGGCCCGATGTCGCACCCAAGCACGCGGAAAATTTCCTCAAACTCGTGAACAACGGCTTTTACAACAACCTTTCCTTTCACCGCATCATCCCCGGGTTTGTCATTCAAGGCGGCTGCCCCAAAGGTGATGGCACCGGCGGCCCCGGCTGGACCGTCAAAGCCGAGTTCAACGATCGCAAACACGACAAAGGCGTGCTCTCCATGGCTCGCTCGGCTGACCCCAACTCCGCTGGCTCCCAGTTTTTCATCTGCCTCACCCGTGAATACTGCCAACACCTCGACGGCGAATACACCGCCTTTGGCAAAGTGATTCAAGGCCTCGAAGTGGTCGATAAACTGGCAGCGACCCCGCTCAAAGATAAACGCAACGGCACCCCCGCCACCGCACCGAAAATCATCAGCGCCAAAACCATCACGCCAGCGTGAAGCGGATTTCGAATTTTAAGAACCAAGCCAAGGACGAGGAACGCAGTGACGAGGACTTGGGTATCTGAAGAAGTGACCGAGTCATTCATAATGTTTAGCGCGGACGCTTTACCTCGGCGCTTGAAGTTAGCGCCGCGATTGATCGCGTCTGGCAAGAGTGGTTAATCGGCCAGTCGGTAAATCGGTTAATCGGCCAGAAATGACAAATACCATTCCGTCCGATTTACCGATTTACCGATTAACCGATTAACCAATTAACCGAGTAACCGATTAACCAATTAACCGAGTAACCGATCACCGCCCCAACCCGGAAGCATCAAAGCGCATGCACATACAGGAAATCATGGCCCGGCAGAAGCCGACGTTCAGCTTCGAGTTTTTTCCCCCGAAAACGCCCGAAGCTGCCGATGCTCTGCTGACCACGATCAAGCAACTCGAAGCCCTCAAGCCCTCGTTCGTGTCCGTCACCTACGGGGCCGGCGGCTCGACGCGCCAACTCACCCATGATCTGGTCGTACGCATCAAAACCACCACCAACATCCAAGCCATTCCGCATCTGACCTGCGTCTGTCACAAGCGTGATGAAGTGCGTTTGATATTGGAACGTTACGCCCAGGCCGGGGTGTCCAACATACTCGCACTCGGTGGCGATCCGCCGCGTGACCTGGGCAGTGGTTATGACCGCAGCAAAGATGATTTTCAGCACGCAGCCGACCTGGTGAAATTCATTCGTGACTTCGGTCAGCACACCGCCATCAACACCGCGCAAAGCAGTTGGAACACCCAGGGCGCCGCCACCCGCGGCTTTGGCGTCGGTGTTGCCGGTTTCCCGGAAGGTCATCCGGCCACGCCCAATCGCCTTGCTGAAATGGAGCACCTCAAGGCCAAGGTCGATGCCGGGGCCGACTACATTGTGACGCAACTTTTTTTCGACAACCGTGACTTTTACGATTTTCGTGAACGTTGCGAATTGGCGGGCATCAGGGTGCCGGTGATCGCAGGCATCATGCCGATCACGTCAGCGACGGGGATGAAGCGCATGGCCGACCTCGCCGCCGGGGCACGCTTCCCCGCCCCACTGCTGCGCGCCCTGCAACGCGCTGCCGGTAACACCAGCGATGCCGAGGCTGTGAAACGGGTGGGGGTGCATTGGGCGACCGAGCAGTGCCGTGACCTCTTGGATCATCAGGTGGCGGGCATTCACTTTTACACCTTGAATCGTTCCGATGCCACCCGGCAGATTTACGCCAGCCTTGGCGTCAGCGACAGCACCGCCCTGCGCTGAATCTGATTGGTTCTTGACGCCGTGCCCTTTCGGGCCGGATGATCTTGAATTGATCCGGGGCTGAAGCCCTCGGCGTCTTTTTGCAGCCCAGTAGCCTCCGGTTGGGTCTTGATGATGTCAACATCTCACCTCCGGGTTCGGTACTCCATCATTTTCATCATCATCCTGAACTTCGCGCGGACGTGAAGTTCAGGCGTGGTTCTGACACTTGTCCACTCGACCACTTGACCACTTCTTGAAAAAAAGAAAACCATTTGACAGCAGGCACAATGTCTGCCACGATAGCGATTCGTCGCTGGAGAGGTGGCCGAGCGGCTGAAGGCGACGGTTTGCTAAACCGTTATACGGGGTATCACTCTGTATCGCGGGTTCGAATCCCGCCCTCTCCGTTTTCCTTTCGCGCCCCGGTGCGCCTGCTTGCATCGTCCCGTTTTTCAAGGGAAAAACGCACATCTTCTGCCCGACGCAAAAATCGTTTTGCCGTGGTTTTGTTTTCATTCCACATCGCGCCAGGCGGCATAAACTCGCATCGTTTTGTGCCTCAACTGCTGCGCCTACTGCTGCGCGCAAACCGTCTGTTCCCGTGGCTCGAGCTTGCAAAGCAACGGGTTGACGCGATAACTCCGGCTACACTTCCAACGCCGCCACTTCAGCGGATTGTCCGCGGCGCGGCGATCCTTGACCATCCACCGGGCAAATTGCTTGACGGCTTGCAGGTAGAAATTAAACGTATGGGCGCTGATGCCGCGTTTATGCTTCATCTCCTTGCCCGTGACCGGATCGAGTTGGGCCTTGTCTTTTTTCAGGTCGGCCAGATAGTTCATCACCGCGCTGGCACTCAGGTCCGCCCAGGTATTGAAGCCGCATCCCTTGATGACCCGTTGGAGCCGAGTACACACCAAATCGATATGACGTGCGGTGGAACCATGAGCCGACAATGCGGAACGGAAATCATGGAGATGTTCTCCAATCGGACGGCGACCCTGCAAGGCCAGGCCCTCGGCGGTAATACCACGACCGCAAGCTACGCAGGGGTGAGCCAGTGGGCATCGAATGTAGCGGCGGGTGTGCCGGGGGCGGGGGGCGGTGGATTACAAGGATATAATATTGGATCAGGGTTGAATCTATCGACAATCTACAATATCGGACAGCCCGCTTCGGCAAGTGGCGGGTTCACGAACAACCTGTACGATTCGGTGGACTGGCTCGGTCGTCAGGCTCAAGCGTTGGACCAACGATATGCTATATCCACGCGTGCGGGAGGGCTTGCGATGATGGCCGGCGGCGGGTTGGAAATCGGCGGCGGTGTAGCCGTTGCCACCGGCGGTACGGCAGGCACGGGAGGATTGGCGGCACCGGCAGCGATCGGCGGCGGCTACCTGATCGCGGCACATGGTACGGACAATTTGACAACGGGTTGGCATCAGCTTTGGACCGGCCAACCTACCATAACACGAACATCCCAGTTGTTGCAGTCCACCGGATTGTCACCGGCTTGGGCGCAGAGCAGCGACGCAGCGATATCGATTGTTGGTATGAATGCGTCGAATGTGGTCAAGATGATGCCGACACGCACGGCGGGAACGGTAGCGGCAAGTAAGGGAGCACCAGCTTCGACCCCGGTCGGCAGACTTGGCCAGCCGATGAATGTGCCCCGCGGAACCAACCCCGGCACGACTATCGGCGGGCGTAATTTTGACGGACACGCCATAGATCAGATGCAGGGGCGCGGCGTTGTTCCGTCTGCAGTTGAGAACACCATCCACACGGGGACGCGAAGTCTCGATCCCCGCCCCGGAAGATTTCGTTACTACGATTCAGTAAACAACTTGACAGTAGTCACCGAGTCCTAAGGTGGTAGGCGGGCGAGGTGGCTGCACATGGACGGTTGCGTCGAGTTGTCGGGTAGGATGGCTGGGCGAGAATACCGGATATGCTTGATATTTAATGATAGCGTCACTATTATTCAGGCATGAACTACAAGAAACGGATGTTGGCGGGCAAGTTGCGACGGATGCTGGACCGGTTTGCCGTGGTGGTGGTTTGCGGGGCCAGACAGGTGGGCAAAAGCACGCTGCTGGGGCATGAGTTGTCGGGCTGGGAGTCGGTGGTGTTTGATCCGGCCGTGGACGTGGGCAATGCCCGGCGGGACCCGGACTTGTTCCTGGACAATCACCCTGCGCCGCTGATTCTTGATGAGATTCAATATGCCCCGGAATTGGTGGCGGCAATCAAGCGACGAGTGGACCGTGCCGTCGCCTCCAGCCGGGCCGGCGCGGAAAAAGGCCGCACAACGGCTCGTAAGAGCAATCAGCCAGTGATCCCGGGCGTCGGGCGGAAGGCGGGAATGTATGTTTTGACAGGTTCGCAGCAATGGTCGGTGCTCAAGTCGGCCAGTGAATCGCTGGCGGGCCGTGCGGTATTTCTGGACTTGGAGGGATTCAGCCTGGCCGAGATCGCCCAGGCGTGCGTGGAGGAACACTGGCTCCAGCGCTACCTTGATGCGCCCAAAGAGTTTGTTGCTTCGCCTGACAAGCGGCTGCCGGCCGGACGGACGGTGTACGAACAACTCTGGCGCGGTTTTCTGCCCGAGGCCGATGCGCTGGAACTGGACTGGGTGGCGGAGTTCTACCGGGCTTATCTGCGGACGTACATCGAGCGCGACGTACGGCTGCTGACGGATGTGGGCGACTGGCAGCAGTTCGGTCGATTCGTGCAGTTGACGGCGGCGCTGACAGCTCAGGAGATCAACCACTCGCAGTTGGGACGCGAATTGGGCGTCACACCGCAGACGGCGCACCGCTGGCTGGCAATGCTGCGTGCCACGTTCCAATGGTTCGAGCTTCCGGCGTATCACGGCAACACTATCAAACGGATCAGTTCCAAACCCAAGGGACATCTGGCCGATACGGGCCTGGTGTGCAGCCTTCAGATGATCTCGACACCGCAGACGCTCTCGGGGCATCCGCTGGTGGGAGCGTTGTTTGAGACCGCCGTCGTTGGCGAAATCCGCAAGCTATCAAGCACGCTGGCGACGCCGCCGAATATGTATCACTGGCGCAGCCACAGCGGCGCTGAGATTGATCTGCTGCTGGAACGTGACGGAATGTTCTATCCGATTGAGATCAAACTCGCCGCGCGGCCATCGCGCCAGGATACCAGGGGAATTCAGGCGTTTCGCGCTAGCTACCCCAAGCTGAAAACGGCCCCTGGGTTGGTGATTACTCCTGTGGAGCGGATGGAGCGGCTGTCCGATGCCGAATATGCTCTGCCGTGGGATTATCAGTAACCGGTGCATCGGACGCTTGCCGATCATCAGCAGAGCGTGCGCAATCTGGTCAGCGATGCCGGGGGTTTGCTGGAGCATCGCAACTTTGATCGCTTTGGGAACCTCACCGCCGTGCTCGACGGCTCGGGCAATGCGATATCGCAAAATCAGATGCTCAGCGACTTCGGCTACACCGGCCAGCGGTATAATGTATCCACAGGGTTGTATGACTCCCATGCCCGCTGGTACGACCCTCGAAATGGAAGGTTCCTAAGCGAAGACCCCAGCGGCTTCACCGGCGGACAGGACTATAACTTGTATCGTTACGTCTGGAACAACCCGCTGAGTTATACCGACCCGACCGGCTACTGCGGCGTGAAGAATACTTTCACCAGCAGTACGTTTAATAGTAATACATTCAACACAGGTAGCCTGAATAGTGGGATGTCAAGCGGGTTATTGGGAGGCGGAGCATCGGTCAATTCGACGATGGCTCGTTATGGTGTACTGCCGAACTATAACTATGATTCAGCCTTGGCGGGCATGGCGCTAACATCCTCGAACAGGATAAGCCCCCAAAGTTCCAGTACTGTTTCCACCGCCAGCAGCTTATCCACCTACCAATCCATCGACGCTTGGCTGGGTCATCATACTGACGGCCCTTTCAGGTTGCTGAGTTCATCCGGTCGAAGTGAGTTTTACAATGATGTCATACGTCCTGCCGGCGCAGCGATCATGGACACCGCCGGCTCTCTGTTATCGCTGACCAACACGGCTGCTCATTACACCGGTCTCAATGGCTTGGACCATCGCATCCGCACCGGTTTGGGTTACGCCCCGGTGGACTATAATTTCTGGAATCAGCCCGATGCCTTGCGGCAAGCTACCGGAGTACTTACCAGTGTCGGTGGCTACGAACCAGCGTATCAGCAGACCAGCCAATTCATCCATGCTGCGATGATTGTGGACACGGGTGCGGTCAGCGGACCCCGGGCGCTCCAAGCTGGCGGAGCGATGCTGGATGGGTTGATGGTGCGGGGCGGGGAGGCCCTGCGCCCGATCTTTAATACGGTAGGAGATGTGGGGCGGACCGCAGAGAGTGGAGTAGTTAGGACGAACGCCCAATTGGTCGAGGAAATCGGGGCGCGGGCCGATGCTTGGGGCGTAAGGCAAGGGTTGGGCAACGGGCCGGTGGCCGGTACGCTCAAGCACGGGTATGCTGAAAACCTGCTCAACAGGTATCAAAGCATGTTCGGGGATCGGGGACTTACGACGGAGGCCCGCTTTATCAACGGCGCTCCGTGGCAACGAGGGATCGATCCTCTCCGTGGATCGATCCGCCTCGATGTTGTTGAAGGCCCGTTGACGAATCCAACCTGGGTGTGGGACTACAAGTTCGGCGGCGCTCAATTGACCCCTGCCCGTATCAATCAGATTCGCACGGGCGCGGGTCTTGGACCGAATGTACCTGTCGTGCCGGTGCATCCATGAAGCCAGAAAACTACATGCCGTTGACAAAGAAGCAGCTAAGCGAAGTAGTTGATTGCTATGCAGCGACGTTCTCCGGCTGGCAACTCATTAACGGGCTAGTTTTTGCCCGGACGCACGGGCCAATAGTACAGCATGTCGGGATTGACACATTGAGTTATAAGGCGTACCGCCCCTGGTCTGGAATAAGGGCGACGGCCTTACCTACGGTTCGCATGCTACACCAATTGCTCGATGTCAAACATCGGCAAGTTGAGCTTCGGGCGCATCCCACGAGGTGGAAGGACATCGTGGAGGCGATGGAGCAGCAGTTCCGTCCGCCGATCCGCAAGCCTCTGGACTTGCGGGAGGTCCGGGGTCTATGCGAGCAGGCGGCAAAAGAATCGACCAACGACCTGTGCATGTTGGCGATCTTGCACGCCTACTTGGGCGAAAAAGAACAAGCCCTGTCGTGCTGCGAGCGGATGCAAACCTTGCCGCCCCCGACTTTGGCTCCCCGCCTCGATTGGGAAGAGCGGCACAAGGAGTTCGGCCGTGAACTGCGACGGGCCGTTGAAGCCGGAAATGAACGGCAGTTCCTGGATACGGCCACAGTCGCAGAATTGACCTAATCTATCACGCATGGATGCCGGGGAACGCGCCTTCGCGGCGGCGTTCCCCGGTTTTTTTCTGCGCGGGTTTTACGAATCGTCCTGGTCGGGTGCAATAAGTGGGTAGGCGAGCGAGGTGGTTGCACATGGACGGTTGTGTCGAGCAAGGATGATGGCTGGGCGAGGGCTCCGGATATACTTGATATTTGATGATAGAGTCATTAGGATTCAGGCATGAACTACAAGAAGCGGATGTTGGCGGGCAAGTTGCGACGGATACTGGACCGGTTCGCGGTGGTGGTGGTCAGCGGGTCGGTCAGGTGGGAGCGTTGGCGCTGACAGGAAGCTGGATTGATCGGCGTGATGCCAGTGCGCTGGGACTGGCAGGAGGATACTATCAGGGGGCACAGGGTGGGACTTCGATCGCTGTGAACACATTCAGTTTTGGCGCCAGTGACGCATTGGGAGTGACGAATTCGCAACAATATCAAGGCTGGGAATACACAGGCAGCCGAGTTGCCAGTACCATCAGCCGGGAAGCGTTGATCACGGCGGCGACACTGGGGACGGCCCAGGTCGCGCGGGGAGGCTCACAGACAGCGCTTTATACTTATCAGGGATTGCAGGGTATGAACGCAGCAAGATCGGGATACGCTATCGGCCATGGCAGCTATCGGGTGTCGCAAGGAGACAATTGGGGTTTCATGGAAATCGCTGGCGGAGGGTTGTCGCTCACAGGGGGATTGACCCTGGCCGCTAGTAACCCGACGTTGAATAGCATTGGGGGCTTTGGCCAGAGCAGCAGCGGATTGACGCAAAGGTTTGTCAATTGGTGGAACATGGGTGCCGAAGGCGATGCGGCGTTTCAGCAACTAACATATACCGATAAGTTTAAATATACTGTTGGTCTGAAGTCTTTGCCCGATAGCGAATTCAAACTACTTCAAAATATGAACGCAATTGAGCGCGGCTCAGAACTATTAAAGGATCCGCTGCATGCATTCAACCCACATTTCAAACAGATTACAAGTCTATTGAATACTGGTCCAGATCCCGCTACGCGACTATATGTTCCATGGACATCCTTGTTTTTCGGCAATTCATCCGCATCTCTTTCGGAGAAACCGTAATGAATTTCATTGATTTATTGTGGATATTGCTAGTTCTTCTATGTGGCTATATTGGTTTTATTTATGCTTATGTTACATATGGATTTCTGTATGGAATTGTCGGATTCGTTTTATCTGTAGTATTATGTGTACTATGTATAAAGTTGATATTTTCTATTCTTATACTTTTTAATAACATAATTCGTAAGTGTTTTGCGTGTTGCAAAAAGTAGATGCCTTTTTGTAGTGACGCAGACCATTCGCGGTGGGTACCAATCTCGTGGCGACCAGCACCTATGCTTACGATTCCGAGGTCGGCCGCCTCACCAGTCTGACTCACAGCGACCCAACCTCCACCCAGATCGAGCAATATACCTACCTTTACGACAAAGCTGACCGGATCATTCAGACGATCTCCGCTCGTGATGGGAGTTCCACGCAAACATACGATGCCACCGATCAGCTCCTCACTGCCGACCATACCACCGGCCCCGATGAAAGCTACACCTATGATGCCAATGGCAATCGTCTGACCGCTCAGGGCCAGTCCGTCAGCACCGGTTCGGATAACCGGCTTCTGGACGATGGCACCTTCACCTACACCTACGATGCTTCGGGCAACCGTCTGACCAAGACGCGCAAGAGCAGTGCCGCAGCCTCGGACTATACCACCCGCTACACCTGGGACCACGCCCATCGACTGACCAATATCACCATCCTCAACAACGGCACCGGCGGCAGCGTGCCCACCGCCATCACCTACCTCGCTGAATATACCTACGACTCGGAAGGTCGGCGGATCAAGAGCATGGTCGATGCCGATGGTCATGCTTCTGGAAGCTACCTGACTCCCTACTACGATCTCTACCAAGGCGATGAAGTGGTGCTGAGCTATGTGGATGATATCTATCAGCCGGGGCTTAACCTCACAGCCACCCACAGCTACCTGCGCTCCCCAGGCGGCAAACTCCTGCTGGACCGCAACCTCACGCAGGGCGCACCGGGGACTGGCGTAACGGCTTGGACGCTTGCCGATCATCAGCAGAGCGTGCGCAATCTGGTCAGCGATGCCGGGGGTTTGCTGGAGCATCGCAACTTTGATCGCTTTGGGAACCTCACCGCCGTGCTCGACGGCTCGGGCAATGCGATATCGCAAAATCAGATGCTCAGCGACTTCGGCTACACCGGCCAGCGGTATAATGTATCCACAGGGTTGTATGACTCCCATGCCCGCTGGTACGACCCTCGAAATGGAAGGTTCCTAAGCGAAGACCCCAGCGGCTTCACCGGCGGACAGGACTATAACTTGTATCGTTACGTCTGGAACAACCCGCTGAGTTATACCGACCCGACCGGCTACTGCGGCGTGAGGAATACTTTCACCAGCAGTACGTTTAATACAGGTAGTTTGAATAGTGGTAATACCGGGGGTTCCGGCACCGGGGGCGGGGGTTGGAATGCGAGTCTGGCGATCACCGGGCCGACGAGTACGAGCAGTTTGTATTCCAATCCATTGTATGGCAGCAGTGGTGGATACTCCTCCGGCTCATTGGGAGTCAGTCAGGGGCTTGGTATCCTCGGCGGTAATACCACGACCGCAAGCTACGCAGGGGTGAGCCAGTGGGCATCGAATGTAGCGGCGGGTCTGCCGGGAGGAGGCGGGGGATTGATATCGAATATGCCGGTCTATTCCTTGAACATTGCCCCCATGGAAGGTAGATACAGTCAAGCCGTTGATGCTTACTATCAGGGAGTCAGCACGAGTCAACCGTTGACAGCCTATCCCAGTTCCGGTCAACTGGACCACAACTTCCGTCATAACTTGGCGGTGAGCGAAATGCTCCATGGTGCCAGGAGTGTTCCAGCGGGGTATGATTCAGGGATCGGGTTCCGTCATGTTCAGATGATGGATCAGCCGTTTGTGGGTCCGCCGCAGACAGCAGTGGGGAAACTGGCGGTGGAGATACTGTCGGACCACAAGCTGCCGCTGTTGGGAGTTGCTTTGGGAGGTACACAATGGGCTACCCAGCGGCCGGTGATGTCGGCGGGGAAGAGTCCAGTTGTCCAAGTACCGGTAAGGACAGCGAACAAGTATCCGCCTAATAATGGATTCCAAGGAACACCTGGAAGGGCATCTGTCATACCTGGAGCGAAGCTTGATCGATATGGCGGTACCGGAGGTTCTTATTTGTCGCCTGCTGGAACACCTGTGGCGGCGCGCTCTCTTCCACCAGAAGCGGAACTACGTCCGCTTCATTCATATGAGGTCGTTAAGCCTTTCGAGGTTGATGCAGGCGCTGTTGCTCCTTGGTTCGGTCAACCTGGCGGTGGAATTCAATACCGCTTGGGTACAAATACTGTTCAAGATTTGATCGATTCTGGGCATTTGAGGCCATTACCATGACTACCGAAAAAACCAATCGTGAATATTGCAACCTCAACCTGGTAACGGGGTATCCGGCAGACAAGTCGCTCTTCTACGAGTGCCTTAAATGCGGGGATGTTGTTCCGTCTAAGCCAGCCGACAGCACTCACTGCAAGTGTCGTAATATCATGATCGATACCGATTATGGGCGTGTGGACGTTCAAGACACCACGAAAGTAAGGCTATTCAAAGCAATACGACAAGCAGCCGTGTGACAGGGTCGGCCCAAATTGTCGGGCTTGGTTGACGTGGTCCATTCGCGGGAGCGGTGACACGGTCCACTCAGAGGCCGGTTGAATGATTTGTAAGAACCGGGCCGACACCGCCCGGCTCCGTACACCGCCGGGTACACAGTCAGGCTCCGTTCAAGGCCCGGCTTTCACTTTTCATGTCGATTGTCATCGTACCTGCTCACTCCCCCGGTATGTACGAAATCACGCCCGTCCAGGGGCTGCTCGCGGTGGCGTACAACTTTTTGTCAATGCGGCCCGACAGGTACGCCAGTCGACCGGCTTCCAGTCCGTGGCGCATCGCATGAGCCATGGTCACGGCATCTTTCGCATGGGCAATGCCGGTGTTGAGCAGCACGCCATCGGCTCCCAGTTCCATCGCATGAGTCACATCACTGGCGGTACCGACGCCGGCATCGACGATGACGGGGTACGACGGGTCGCCGCCGTGTTCTTTGCCCTTGAGCAGTTCGAGGATCAGGCGAATGTTGTTGGGGTTGAGGATGCCCTGGCCTGAGCCGATGGGCGAGCCGGCAGGCATCACACTGGCAGCCCCGGCATCACGCAGACGCTGAGCCATGATCGGGTCGTCACTGCTGTAGCAGAGCACTTCAAAGCCGTCCTTCACCAGGGTTTTACAGGCTTCGAGTGTGCCCACCGGATCGGGCAGCAGGGTTTTTTTGTCGCCCAGCACTTCGAGTTTGACCCAATCTTTGCCGGGGTTGTTGAGCTGATCGAGTATTTCACGGCCCAGTCGAGCCACGCGCACCGCATCGTCCGCCGAGAAGCAGCCGGCGGTGTTGGGCAGAATGATGTAACGCGACAGGTCGATGAAATCCAGCAGCGATTTGCCCTCTTTGTCGATGAGTCGTTCACGTCGCACTGCCACTGTGATGGCGTGAGCGCCGGAGGCATCGAGGGCAGCCTGCATGGTGGGGTAATCGCGGTATTTGCCCGTGCCGACGATCAGGCGCGAGCTGAGTTTGCGTGAACCAACGGTGAGTGTGTTGTCGTGCGTCATGATGCGTATAGCGTAGTGCGTGACGGGGTTTGTTCAAATGCGTGATGGGCGGATCAGCTTTGTTTCTATAATGAAGTGATGCTGAAAATCACCATCAATGGCGAAGCAAAAACTTTTGACAACGCGCTGACGGTGGCGGAACTGGTGCTGGCCATGGGGTTGGCAGGTCGGGCGGTGGCGGTGGAGGTGAATCGTGAACTGGTGCCGAAAAAGGCTCACGCGAGTACGAAGCTGCAAGAGGGCGATCAGGTGGAAGTGGTGACGCTGGTGGGCGGGGGGTGAGGGGTCCAATGTCGAAGGTCCAAAGTCCAAAGTCATCGGAACCGACCGAGCGGTCGAGTGGTTTTACATTTTGTGGCGAATGAATGGCATGGGTGTCTTTGTGGCCCAGCCGCCCTCGGCTGGGTGAATCACCATGAATAACGACCGCCGAGCGCGCCCCCAGGGTGCGGTGCCATATTCACAGACGCGATAAATCGCGGCGCTAACTCTCGAATACGGTTCCGTCGCTCGTCCACTTGACCACTTCACCAAATACCCAAGCCCTCGCCCGCCTACGGCGAGGCTCGTACTCGGCTTGTTTCTGAATATTCGAAATCCGAACTTCGAAATTCCGCTTCCCTCACCGCTCTTGCATGGCCAATCGACGTTGCCAGCGGTTGGGTAGTTTCGGTCGTACTGCCTGCACGCGCACGACGCTTTCGCCGGGTTGGCGATGCCGCAGCACCACGATCCGCCAAAGGTCGATGACCCCCATTTTGAAACAATACTCAACTTGCGCATCGGTGCCATCAAGCACATGTTCGAGTGCCAGGTCGCTGCGCCAGCCGATTTTCACGAAAATCGGATTGAGCACCTTTTCCGACCAAGCCACCCACGCATGATCGGATTGAAAATGATTGAGCATGACAATGCGACCGCCGGGTTTGAGCAAGCGCAACGCCCAGTTCATCAACTTACGCGGGTCGCTGACCACACTCACCACGTGCGTGATGACGATATGATCGAAACTGCCTTCGGCGAACGGCGGGAGCATCGCATCGCCCTGCACCAGATGACAATGCTGCAACCCCAGCTCGCGCTTTTTTTCGTCAGCTTTGGTAAGCATGCCCGCTGACAAATCAATGCCCACCACCGTGACGTCGCGCGGGTAGTTGGGCAGCAGCAAGCCCGTGCCGACCCCCAGGTCCAGCACCCTGTCGCCGGGTTGAAAATGCAGTTGATTGACCGCCCGGACCTGTCGGCCGCGCACGAGTACGCCGAAGGTGTAGTCGTAGAACAGCGACCAGAGATCGTACGTTTTACTGGTGATGGATTCGCGCATCCGAATCATGCCGTGACCCTGACCAAGACGGTGATGAAGGCGACGTTGCTGCGGTGCTTTGTCCGCTCCTTCATAGTAGATTAACAATTTTCCATGGCAATGGGTTTTTGATGTTTTGCGACAAGGTTTTTTATTTCAACCACCAGCGGTGACGGCTATGCTGCGTGACCATGACGCACAACCAAGGGCAGTGTGAACATGACAACTCGTTTGAATCAACGTGACTCAGTCCTCTACTTGCCGGCATTACTCATCGCGTTGTTGCTGTCAGCAACTGGTGTCGATGCACAGAATCACTCAGCGACTTCAAGCCTTGAACTGCGCCGCAGCCCGGTGGTGCGGGTGTTTGAACAGGCACGTGAATCGGTGGTGAACATCAGTGCCACCACGATCATCGAAGTACGTTCGCCCTTCGACGAGTTGTTTCAATTTTTCGACCCAGGCCAGCAGGCCCCGACCCGTCGCTACCGCACCAACAGCGTTGGCTCCGGGTTTGTGCTTCACCCGGCAGGCTACATCGTCACCAACGCTCACGTCGTCGCCCGCACCGCAGAGCGGCAGGTGATTTTTGACGATCGCCGTGAGTACCCCGCACAAGTCATCGCCGTCGATCACGAACGCGATCTGGCAATTTTGAAAATCGACAGTCCGACACCGCTCAAAGCCCTGCCGCTGGGGCGCAGCAATGACCTGATGGTCGGCGAAACCGTCATCGCCATCGGCAACCCGCTGGGCTATCAACACACCTGCACCACCGGCATCGTCAGTGCCACCGACCGTGAAATCCGCGTCAACCAGAACGTCGCCTTCACAGGCCTGATTCAAACCGACGCTTCCATCAACCCCGGCAACTCCGGCGGACCGCTGCTCAACGTGCTGGGCCAACTCATCGGCGTCAACACCGCCATCCGTGGCGACGCGCAGAACATCGGCTTTGCCATTCCGGTCGATCAACTGCGGGCTATGCTGCCGGAAATGCTCGATGTCGAACGGCGTTACGGCATCGTCACCGGTCTGCAAATCGATGAGGTGGCCGTGGGCGACCAAACCCGTTGTCGTATCATCAACATCGCCCCCGATTCACCGGCTGCACAGGCACGATTGGGTGCTACCCCACTGCTGATCGAAGCCATGAACGGCAAACCCATCAGCAGTGCGGTCGAATACGGCATCGAACTCATCGGCAAAAAACCGGGCGATGTCATCGCGTTGTCGTTACGTCGGCCTGACAATTCGATCACCACCGCACGCATCACCCTGGCACCAAGACCCAAACCCGATGGTGCTGCCATCCTTGCAACACGGTTTGGGTTGAATGTGGAAGAGCTCACCGAGCGTATGGCACGGGCCTTGAATATGAACGGTTTGCAGGCCTTGCTGGTGACGAATGTGGAACGCAACAGCCCGGCTGGCGGGGCGGGCATTCGCCGGGGCGATGTGATTTTGCAATTCGGTCGTCACCCGGCCGGCAGCCTCGATGACATCGGCAACCTGTTGGAGACAATGCAGCCCGGTCAAACCGTCAGTGTGACGGTGCTGCGCGTTCAGGGACCGATGCTGATTCGCTCAGCCGTGACCCTGCGGGCAAGGTGAATCGAGTAGAAAAAAGGGGATAAGCACAGTTGTTTACGTCGGTGGACAACCAGGGCTTTGCACCGCAGGGCATCACCCACGATTCCGGCCAGAACCTCATCGATGATGGAATGTATGCGTATGGTTACGACGCCGCTCCCCGAGGGGCTGGGGCAAAAAAGCAGCCGATGGTATCGGGGGTGGGTTGTAGCCCAGCCCCCGGAAGCGGTGCCACATCGCACACAGCACCCGCTGCGCGGGTCGCAGTGTGTCACCCCGGAATCTGACACCCCGGAAGTATGTCACCCGTTTTCGATGGTGTCATAAGGGCAATCCGTCCGACTTGTCTTCTCTGCAATCTCTGCGTTCACTGCGGTGAAAAGACAGTGCGCCGACGCGAAGCGTCCGCGCTAAACGAGGATAAGCCACGACACCGGTTGATCGCGCACGGTGTTTACACTTCCAGCTGCGGACGTGATTTCTCCGGCCAATCGACGTGGAAGAATTTGCCACGCGGTTGATCGGTGCGCTCATACGTATGCGCGCCAAAGAAATCGCGCTGGCCTTGCAGCAGGTTGGCAGGCAGCACGGCACTGCGGTAGCCATCGAAGTATGCCAGGGCGGACATGAAGGCCGGCACACTGATGCCCGCCTGCGCCGCCAGGGCCACGGCTTTGCGCCAATTTTCCTGTGCGCCGGCCACCTGTTTCTTGAAATAGGGGTCCAGCAGCAGGTTGGTCAGCTCGGGGTTACGGTCGTAGGCTTCCTTGATCTTTTGCAGGAAGCGGGCACGAATGATGCACCCGCCCCGCCAGATCATGGCAATTTCACCGAAGTTGAGTTTCCAGTGGTATTCCTTCTGCGCTTCAGCCATGAGCTGGAAGCCCTGTGCATACGAACAAATTTTCGAGCAGTACAAAGCATCATGCACCATGTCGATGAGTGCTTTTTTCGAGCCTTTGTATTTGAACTTCGGGGCTTTGAGCACCTTGGCAGCGGCGACGCGCTGGTCCTTGATCGCTGACAGACAACGTGCGAACACAGCCTCGGAAATGGTCGGGGCGGGTACGCCCATGTCCAGTGCGCTCACGCTCGTCCACTTGCCGGTTCCCTTTTGTCCTGCGGTGTCCAAAATCACATCGACAAGGAAGCGTTTCTTTTTCGGGTCGGCTGGGTCTTTCTGTTGCAATATGTCCGCAGTGATCTGAATCAGAAAACTATCAAGGTCGCCCTGGTTCCAATCAGCAAACACCTCCGACATTTCGTCGGGCTTCATGTCGCCTAAGTTTTTCAAAAGGTAGTAGGCCTCGCAGATCATCTGCATATCGCCGTATTCGATGCCGTTGTGCACCATTTTGACATAGTGACCGGCGCCATCGGGGCCGATGTGGGTGGTGCAGGGTACGCCACCGACGACGGGCTTACCGGGGCTGGCGTCTTCCATGGGTTTGCCGGTTTTGGCATCGACCTTGGCGGCAATGGCTTCCCATATCGGTTGCACGCGCTTCCAGGCATCAACACTGCCGCCGGGCATCAGTGACGGGCCGAAGCGTGCGCCTTCTTCGCCGCCTGACACGCCCGAACCCATGAAGTTGATGCCCTTGGGTGCCAGGTCTTTTTCACGACGAATGGTGTCGGTCCATAGGCTGTTGCCGCCGTCGATGATGATGTCGCCCTTGTCGAGCATGGGCAGCAGTTGATCGATCACCGCATCGACGGGTTTGCCGGCTTTCACCAGAATGATGATCGCGCGGGGCTTGCGAATCGACGTCACAAAGTCCTTGAGGTCGGCAATGCCGATGACGTTGGCGGCACAAGGTTCTTCCTTGTTGACCTTGGCGATCCACTCTTGCATCGTGGCGGTGGTACGGTTGTAGGCTGCGACCTTGAAGCCGTGGTCCGCCATGTTGAGCACGAGGTTTTGACCCATGACCGCCAGACCGATCAGGCCGATGTCTGCTTGTACCGAATTCATTGGTGTTCCTTAATCAAGGGTGATGTATGTAATAGTCAACGGGTTGGTTATTTGGCGATCTGGTGATCTGGCGATTGGGCGATTTTTATGAAGCAGTCGTTTGTGTGTTTCGTTTTTGTTTGCTGATGGTGCTTCTTCGGGTCGCAGCGAAAATGCGTGTTAATTCGTCAGATTCCCGAAGCAAGGCTTCAACTTTGTTCGCGGGCAACAATTGTGCTTCGACGATCAATTCAAGCCAATAAGCTGATTCATCTGCTTCTTCAACCACGATGCATAATTTGGCCAAAAATTCTTTGCGACTACGGGCACGGCGGGCGGCACGGTAATTGGCACCAATTGAACTTGCTGAATCAAACAATTGTCCGCCAAGCCGTCGCCCAACGGTATTGTTCGGTAACGCACTTACTAAACGAATCACCCGGAGTGCAAATGTTTTGGTGCGCTTCTGAAGTTCCTGGGGTGTCATGTTCGGCGGCCTCGCCTGTCAAAATCGCCCAATCGCCAGATCACCAGATCGCCAAATCGTTGTCATAGTCAATGCAAAAAGCCACAGTGGTGCTACTAAAACTTATTCGCTTGAATGAAATCCCTGCCGCCGTTCAAAAACTCAACGAGGTTGGTTGCGGCGCGCATGGCCTGACGTTCCACGCTTTCGAACGTTCGGCTGCCGATGTGGGGCGTGACGATGATGTTGTCGATGCCCATGAACACATGGTCAGCCGGGGGCGGTTCGATATCGACCACATCCGTCGCATAGCCACCCAGTTGCCCGCTTTTGCAAGCCGCTGCCACGTCTGCTTCGACCACCAGCCCGCCACGGGCGGTGTTGATCACCCATGCGCCCTTTTTCATCGTGGCAATGCGAGCGGTGTTGATAAAGCCGCGGTTGCTGTCGTCCAAATTCATATGCAGACTGACGATGTCCGCCTGTTGGATGGCCTCATCGGCGGTGGCGGCGCGGGTGACGTTGTACTGTTTGGCAAAAGCCTCGTCCCAGTACAGGTCATAACCGACGCACTTCATGTCAAAGGCACTGGCGCGTTTGATCACTTCCTTGCCGATGCGACCGACGCCCAGCACTGCCACGGTTTTGCCGAAAAGTTCGTTGCCGGTGATGCGTTTCCATCCGCCCTGTTTGGTGGATTGGATGTGCGGCCAGAAGTGCTTGGCCAGGGCGATCATGAGCAGAATGGCGTGTTCGGCGACGGTGGTGTGATTGACGCCGGGGGTGAACAATACGGGCATTTTTTTGCTGGTGGCATATTTCACATCAATCGAATCAAGGCCGATACCGTATTTGGCAATAACGCGCAGTTGGGTCGGTGCGCTTAAGGCGGCGTCGATAACTTTGGCGGTGATGTGATCGTCACCATTGAGCAGGCCGTCGAACCCGCCGTGCTGAGCGATCAGGTCGAGCATGGCTTGTTCTTTGAGGGGGCCGCGGGCGCGAATGACTTCGAAGCCGGATTTGGCGAGGTAGTCGTGATGCGGGCCGGGGGTGTCCTGAAAACTGGTGGTGGTAAGCAGAATGCGCATGCGTGTGACAAGCTCCGGGATAAGGGTGCGAATGAGTGGTTATGGGTGAAATACATTAACTCAAACGGGTTGGTTTTGCATCAGTAAAGCCGTTTATTTCCATGGTCGGTGCTGGGTTCTGTCTGAAAACGAGCCGCGACCGTGACAGCCTTTTTCATGCTGCGTTGTAAGTGCTTAATCAATCGCATATAACGAAATTTAACGTCTCAATGCACAGACGCCCTCACTCTAATGTGAGCGCAGCGAGTACTCCTACTCTCCCGGGGGGAGAGGGGGTTGATAGCCAACACCACTTGTACTCAAAATGAAAAGGCTGTTCCACTCGTGGCTCTGAGCAACACCGATATCCCCCATTCAGTCCTCAAGGGCACGTCATCATTTGCGCCAACGCAAAGCGTCCGCGTTAAACATTTCATGCCACTCGACCGGTTGTTACCTGATTCGCCGACGCAGCAATAACGGTGTCGCCAAACCGAGTAAGGCGATGCTGACCGGTTCGGGAATCGGGAGGACAGCGCCAGAGACGATTGTGAAGTTATCGAAATATGCCTGACCTGAACTGATGTCGAAGCCATTCCCACGGGCACCGAAGCTCACATAAACTTCGTCTGCGTTCCAAGTTGTGCGGACGAGATTCATCAGTAACAAGCCCACATTGCCGTTGTCGAGCATGAGCTGATCCGTCAGCGTGGTGTAGGTGATTTTGAAGGTGCCTGCGGTGACGGGTGATGCAATGGGAATCAGGGTTTCCACATCATCAATGCGATACCCCGCGCTGGAGGTAAGGAAGCCGCCAAAGCCAATATTCAGGAAACCCACACCCACGGCCGCGGAATCGGTGCCATCGGGAAGATCACGACCAATGCCGAATACCAGTCCCAAAGCACTGCCTGGACCAGCGCTGGTGGAGGCGATGGTGGGGTCGATGACAAAGTCGATTTGAATATCAAAGTCACTGGCGGTTGAAAGCAGGAAACCATTGGGCCCATTGGAAAGATACAGGGCATCGTTGTTGGGGTTGGTCGAACCCGTGGCGATCACTTCCAATCGCTGGTTCTGTTCGACGATGTTAAGCTGCGTCACCGCATCGACAACCTTGCCCCATTCCGGGCCTTGGGCGTTGTCATTGAAATTGTCGCTCACGGCTGCGCCTGCGACGGCTTGAAACCCCAGCACCATCGTTCCCGCCGCGGCTGCAATATACGTCCGCATCTCCCACCTCCTTAAAATGATTCCTTTATTCATATCCCGATTTTTCCGCAAATCAAATCAAATCAAAAATTAACACTGTGGGGGTCGGCTTGTGTCGCCGGAGGCGATTGACAGCTTTTATTACCAATGTCACTTAGCCCCCGGTCAATGACCGGGGGCTAAATGTTATGCGACCAATCAAACCACCCCAATATGCTATTTTTCCCATTTTGAAAGAATCGTTATAGGTATTTGCACTTTTTTAGGTTAATTCTTAAAAACGGATAGACCCTGAGCAACAATGAGACTATAAAAGAGCTTGGAGGGTTAGCGTCCTTTTGTGGCGACATCGTGTTGTCAGGGGCGAAACGGTGAGGGCAAGTCTTGTAAAAGTGGGAGGAAAAGCGATGCGAGGATTGACCTGGGCGGTAATTCCGGTGTTGGGGTTGGGGACGATGGCCGGTGCAGCGATGTTGGATACGGTGCTGACGTTGCCGTTGAGTTTTGACGATGGCCAGGGCACCACGGGCACGGCCACGGTTGAGTTGTTGGACCCGACGGATACTTCGTTATCAAGTCTTTGGGGCAACTTGGACTGGGAATTTGACCTTGATTTTGTCGGGCCGGTGACGGGGTCGGTCACGGTCAACAACTTTGAGATAACCGACTATGGCATTGGTCAGAATATTTTGACCCGCATACTGGGGTTGACGTGGAACTTTGCGCCGTCGGGCGATATCGCAGGCTACCAGATCATTTTCATGCAGGGCTTGCAATACAGCCTGAGTGACTTTGTTTTCAATGCCGTGGACAATACTGATCCGGGTTATCCCTTTGATGACAATGCGTTGTCTGGCAACTATGGCTGGAATATTCAAGGCCCGGACACGATGATCGATCGGCGATACCTGATTTTTGCCCGTCCGGCGCTGGATGCCAACAACGCTCCGGTTTTAGGCCCCAATGATTTACCCCTGATCGAAGTGGCGGATGTGTTGGTGATGTCCTTGGACGCAACGCTGACGCCGATCCCCGAACCGGCCACGCTGGGTCTGCTTGCCTTGGGTTCATCGCTGATGCTCTTGCGTCGTCGGGCTTGAAATGTTCGACGATGGACGATTCGAAAATTTTCCGACGCACCAACCGTAGGGTTCACCCCTGCGGTTTTTTGTTGGGCCGGCGATAGGTGGCACCGCCGCCCTCGGCGGTGTGGTCTGATGTGGCACCGCCGCCCTCGGCGGTGTTCTTGTCAAGGTATTTCAACCCAGCCGAGGGCGGCTGGGCCACAACTGACGCCGAGGGCTTTAGCCCCGGATCAATTCACAAACATCCGTCCCTAAAGGGCACGTCGTCAAAAGCGCCGACGCAAAGCGTCCGCGCTAAACAAATCCGAAATTCGCAATTCCAACTCAGTAGTGTCCGGTTAAGGAACGACAGTAAGTTGGCTTGATGCTTGTATGGTAA
>CAZJMK010000043.1:0-36596 GCA_964547135.1 uncultured Phycisphaeraceae bacterium
GGTGATATCATGAGGATCGGCTATTGCTACCTTATAGATGCAATGAAACACTAGGCTTGGGCATGTTGCTGCGTTACACGATATCATGACCATTCGTCGGCAGAGCATGTTATTTTTGCAGGAGCAATGTTGATGAGGCGTTCAAGCATCGTTGCAGCGGTGGCATTCACCTTACTCGCATGCGCATCCGTCACCTTGGCGGAAGTTCGTCTGCCGGCGGTGCTCAGCGACAACATGATGGTGCAGCGCGATGTGCCGATGGTGATTTGGGGCTGGGCGACACCGGGGGAAAAAGTCATCGTGCAATGCGGCGCGGCGAGCGTGACGATCGAGGGTCACGATGGCAAGTGGCAGGTGAAGTTGCCAGCTCACGCAGCCGGGCCGGTGCCGGATGTCACCATCACCGCGAGCAACACCATCACCATCACCAACATCCTCGCCGGAGACCTGTGGTTCTGTTCGGGCCAATCGAACATGCAATGGGTCGTGAAAAACAGCAACCATGCTGCGGAAGAAATCGCCGCGGCCAATTGGCCGATGATGCGATGTTTCACCAGCGCTTCGGTCGTGGCTGATCAACCCAAAGAAGATGTCCCTGGTCGCTGGGTGATCGTCAGTCCGCAAACCGCAGGCGACCTCACAGCGGTGGGCTACTACTTTGGCCGTGAACTGCATCAACAGTTGAACGTACCCATTGCTCTCGTCAATTCATCGTGGGGCGGAACCCCGGCTGAAGCGTGGACCCCCATGACCACACTGCAAGCCGACACGGATTATGCAGGCATTTTGGAACGCACCCGGACGTACCCCGAGCAATATCCCGCTCTGGTTGAAAAATATAAGGCGGACCTGATCAAGTGGCAGGAGCAGGCCGACAAAGCCAAGGCGGAGGGCAAACCCGAACCACGCAAGCCGCGCACCCCCAGTGAGCCTGGCAAAAACCCCAATCTGGCATCGGTGCTTTACAACGCGAAGGTACATCCGCTCACGCCGCTGCCGATCAAGGGCGTGATCTGGTATCAGGGGGAAGCCAACACCGGCCGGGCGTACCAATATCGCAAGCTCATGGCTGACTTGATCATCAGTTGGCGACAGGCATGGCAGCAGCCGGAGTTGCCTTTTGCCCAGGTGCAACTGGCCAACTACATGGCCCGCAAGGATCAGCCTGGCAACAGCAACTGGGCGGAGTTGCGTGAGGCACAGGCAATGGTGGCAAGCAAGCTGCCCATGGCCGGGCTGGCGGTGACCATCGACATCGGCGAAGAAAAAGACATTCACCCACGCAACAAACAGGACGTGGGCAAACGATTGGCAGCCTGGGCGTTGCACCATGTGTATGGCAAAAAGGAAGTAGTGCCCAGCGGCCCGCAGTATCAAGCGATGCAGGTCGTCGGCTCGCAAGTGCATCTTTCATTTACCCACACGGGTACGGGCTTGATGATGAAGGGCGATGAACTCAAGGGCTTTGCCATTGCGGGGGAAGATGAAAAATGGCACTGGGCGACGGCACGCATCGAGGGCGACAAGGTGATTGTGCAAAGCGAGGCTGTGCCCAACCCCGTGGCGGTGCGCTATGCCTGGGCGGATAACCCCGAATGCAATTTGTACAACAACGAAGGTTTGCCGATGGTGCCCTTTCGCAGTGACGATTGGCGTATGAACACACGCAACAACAAGTGAAGTTGTCGGCGATGTTGAAGCAGGCTGTGGGTGAGTCGTCAAAGGGCGCGATCGACGTTGCCAAATTCATCGGCTGGTCTGTCGGTATTTGAGCGGTGTGGTTTTTTTGTGGCGACGAAACATGCGATTGAAATGCCCCAGTGTCGGGTAGCCGGATTGCTGGGCAATATCGGTGATGTTCATGTCCGTCTGTGCCAGCAATTCGCAAGCTCTGCTGATGCGCAGTTCGTTGACATATTGCAGAACGGTTCGCCCGGTGTTGCGTTGAAACAATCGACAGACCGTTTCCTCGCTGGTGCGTAACAGGTCCGCCAGTTCATCCAGGCGTATGCTGCCGGTGAAATGAGCGTGAATATGTCGGCAAATCATATCGACACGCTGTGAACCGACACGGGTGTAGCGATGGAAATAATCCGCCCCGGCCAGCGCTTGGGTACTGCGCGATTTGATCAGTTGATCCACAATCAAAAGCACTCTGGCCCAGCCTTCGATTCCCTCTTGCGTTTGCAGTCGATGCATGGCGGAGCCGATCTGTTCGACCACCTTGCCGGTGTATAGCAAACCGCAACCCGCACGCTGAACAAACCGGGACAGCCCGGCCAGTTCATCAGCGTGTGCCTCCAGCATCTGCGGAATGAAATTGAGCACCCAGCCGGCGGCCCGCCCGCCCTGACCGGGCTTATCCAATCGGTAGAACATGTGCGGCATGTAGGCAGGCACAACATAAAGCTGACCGGTGTGAAAGCGCTCGGCATAGTCGCCGATCAACGCCCGCCCAGGGCAACCCGTGGGTAGAAACAATTCCCAGTCATCATGATGATGCCAGCGCGAGGCATATTGCGTCACCCGTTGCAAGTGGTAGGCGCGTTGCGGTGACCGCGTCGGCCAGAGCCTTGAATACGTGCGCATCGTGATAGCCTAATTCAATTATTGATGGGTGTCATATCAATATCGGCGCATATTTACTCAATTTACGCGCAGCAACGTGAATTGAAAAAAAGCATACTGGTACCTGTGTCATGCAGAGGAACATGTCATGAAAGTACTTTTCATCGGCGGGACGGGCAACATCAGCAGTTCATGCAGTCGGCTGGCAGTGGAACGCGGCATTGAACTGCATCTGCTCAACCGTGGAAACCGTGCGCATGAAATCCAAGGGGCGCGTGTAATACACGGCGATATTCGTCAGCCGGAGAAATTGGCGGGCGTGCTGCAGCAACACCAGTGGGATTGCGTCGTCAACTGGATTGCCTTCAACCCTGTGGATATCGAACGCGATCTGAAACTGTTTGCCGGTTGCACCCGGCAGTACCTGTTTATCAGCTCAGGCAGTGTCTATCAGAAACCGCTGACGCATCCGGTGGTGACCGAGAGTACGCCGCTTTTCAATCCCTATTGGGATTATGCGCGACAAAAAATCGCCTGTGAAGATCGGCTGATGCTTGCCTATCGCCAACAACAATTCCCCGTGACCATCGTTCGCCCTTCGCTCACTTATGACACCGTGATTCCCCTGGCGATCGGCAGTTGGACCGACTACACCATGATTGATCGCATGAAACGCGGTTTGCCCGTGGTGGTGCATGGCGACGGTTCGAGCCTGTGGACGATGACCCACGCCTGTGATTTTGCCAAGGGGCTGGTGGGTTTGTTGGGCCTGAACATGTCGGTGGGGCATGCCTTTCACATCACTTCCGATGAGCTTCTGACGTGGGATCAAATCTGGCAGATCACTGCGGAGGCAGCCGGGTGCAAAGCCAACATCGTGCATGTGCCTTCGGACTTCATCGCTGCAAGGGATGATTTTCAACGAGGCAATCTGCTGGGCGACAAGGCGGTCAGCGCCATTTACGACAACAGCAAGATCAAACGTTTTGTGCCCGGCTATCAGGCCACGATTCCCTACCACCTGGGCATCCGCCGGACCCTGGACTGGTTTGAGGCGGACCCGGCTCGCATGAAAATCGTTCCCGCGCATAACGAGCTTCATGATCGGATTCTGCGTGACTATTCACGGGCATCGTGACAGGGGCTTGAGGTGTATCAAATGTTTCGAACCAAACCTATCCAACGAAAGTATTTACCATGACACGTACATACAAAGCCGGCGTGATCGGTTGCGGTGATTATTTAAAAATCATGTCATCGGGTCTCAAGGCCAGCAAGCTCGTGAGGTTCACGCATTTCTATGATGTGAATCAGCATCGGGCTTCGGACTTTGCCCGTGACTTTTCCGGGCAGACGGTGCCGAAGGTGGATGAAATGCTGGCCATGCCGGAAATCGCTATGGTCGTCATGTTTGTACCACCGTGGGTCCGCAGCGATCTGGTATGCAAGGCTGCTGCGGCAGGTAAACATATTCTGACGACCAAACCGCTGGCTCCCAACACAGCCGAGTGTATGAAGATGGTGCGCACCGCCCGGCAGCACAAGGTCAAGGTGGGCGTGATTTATAACCGCACCAGCAACTCGGTGGTGGAAACCATGAAGTGCCTTTTCCAAAAAGGCAGCATCGGCAAGCTGGCACTTTACCGACAGGATTGGATTCATCATTATCCGCAGTGGAACAACTGGGCACTGGACCCCGAGAAGAACGGCGGGCCGTTCATGGATGCCATGATTCACAACCTGAATATCGCCCGTTATCTGATGGGTCGGTCAGCCACGGTGGGTACGATGTTTTCCGATCATCACAGTCACCCGGAATTGACCTGTGCTGATACGGAAACACTCAAACTTGATTTTGAGGAATGTGGCTCGGCTCATCTTTTCATCACCTGGGCGGCGGACCTGGCTGTGTACTCCACCAAAGGCAACCAACGCGAACACATCGATTGGTGCTACGGCGTCACCGATCAGGGTTGGCGCATCACCCAGACGAAAAAAGAGGGTGTCCCTGTGATCGAAGCTTCCCGATTGGGGAAACAGAAGTATTATCCTTTGATCAAACAAACTCAGACGATTTACGATCGCTTTGTCAAGGCTTGTGAAGGCGGCCCCTGGCCTGCGGACCTGCCCGATCTGACCGAAGCGATGCAGGATATTGATATCATCCGAAGAACACTATCAAAGACTGGTCGTCCGGTGTTATTCAATTCGAGGCTCTGATAAAAACGCTTTCACCGGTAGAGAGTCGCAGAGCTTGGCGTGGTTGGATGCAATGATGAATACACCTTGTGTCGAGTTCATATTTCTGCCATACTCCATCCATCGTCTTCGCCGCGAAAATGGCCTGGCAAGCTGCCTGTGCGGGCTGGGTTCGTCGGAGGTCAGTCCAAGGCGATGTACCCAATAGATAACTCATCCCCCAAGCACGCGCCCGATGCACGTTCATATCCTCAACGATACTTCCAGTTTCCACGCCGGCAGCCTGGCTGTCATCGAGGCGCTCAAACTGCGTTGCGGTCAGGGGCGGGGCGTAAGCTTCAGTTCCACCCCGCGTTTGGAGCCTTGTCCGCCGGGGGCCATTGAAGCCTGTGATGTTTTGGTGGTCAACGGCGAAGGGGCGATGCAGGAGGAAGCTCAGGCATGGAGTCAGCCCCGTGTGCTCGGATTGATGCACAGCCTGGAACAAGCCAAGCGTATGGGCAAGCGAGCCTATCTAATCAACACGGTTTGGCATCGCATGGGCAGCCACTGGGGGCCGACACTGGCTTCGCTGGATGGGGTCGCTGTTCGTGAGCCGGCCAGTGCGCATTTCATGTTCACCACCACCGGTTTTCTGCCGCGCATTTACCCCGACCTGAGCCTGTCATGTCCGATTGACCCTTTGGCACCGGCCACCGATTTCAATGGTACACCGGTCATGGGCGTCATCTATCGGCACAACACGCCGCGCTGGCGACGTTTTACGCACAAGCACGCCGGTTTTGCTGCGTTGCCGTTTTTGGGCTTGGGTGGCTCAGCCGAGGGTTTGAATGCACCGGCCAACTGGTCCTCGGTGGTACGCAGTCTGCAATCGGCTGAACTCTACATCACCGGTCAACATCATGGCGTACTGGCAGCCTGCAAAGCACGTACACCGTTTGTCGCCTGCAAACTGCACAACCATAAAATCGCCTCGCTGCGCAGTTGGTCGGGTTTTGCGTTTCCCATCGCATGTTCACGTCGTGAAATCTTCGCAGCCGTGGCATGGGCACGCGCTCATCGTGATGCTTACCAGCGATTCTTCGATTGGATGGAACGTTTACCCGCCTGGCCGGGGTTGGGGGACAATATGCCAACCCACCAATACGATGAGGCCTGATGGCAAGAAAATTTCGAATATACATAAGCAAGCCGATTGCGAGGTCGCCGCGGCGTCCGAGGGCTTGGGTATTTGATGAAGTGGTCCAGTGGCCGAGTGGCAATGTGGTCAAGTGACGGAACCGTATTCGCAAGTTAGCGCCGCGATTGATCGCGTCTGATCGGTGATTTGGCGATCTGGTGATTTGGCGATTGGGTGATTGAGAGCAATTTGCATCATTATTTGAGGAAAGTGTGCCTTGTTCCGTCCTGTGCCACGGCGAGGTCTCCCACTCTCCGTGGGGGAGATGGGGTTAAGACCCGTCCGCCTTGTCTTCTCTGCGAACTCTGCGATATCTGCGTTCTCTGCGACAATATCTGCTGATCGAGTTTGATGAGTCAAGACATGCTGCCAATGGCAACCGGCGATAACCATAACGCCGACGCAAAGCGTCCGCGCTAAACGTTGGCAATTCACGACGATGGCCGTTCGCACACTGAGCCCCGAAGGGCGATTTGTGCTCTTGAAACATGACACAGACGCGATCAATCGCGGCGCTAACAACAACAGTGACGCCGAGGGCTTTAGCCCCGGATCAATGCACGGCCATCCGGCCCTGCCCCCGGTGGGCACGGCGTCAATTACGCGATCATCAAGCGGTACGCTGTGTGGCACCCGACTTGAAACAACCGATATTCGCAATTCAAATGATGTTTTGCGCGTATCAATACACCAGCATCACCTTGCCCGACAATCCCTTGGCCATGACTTCATAGGCCTGCGCCGCCTGCTGCATCGGAAAGCGATGCGTGACCATTTTTTCGACCTTCAAACCCTGCTCATACAAGGCGAGCATGTCGCGGTATTCCGCATAGTGATAAAACCACGAACCCACCGCACGGATGTCACGCCGAATCAGATCATCACTGGGCGATATTTCCACCTTCGGCTGCTCCCCGTTCAAAATCACCAACCCATGGGTACGCGCCGCTGCAAAGCACTGTTTGGCGGTGATCGGAATGCCCGCCGCTTCCACGCACACATCCGCCCCGCGTCCCATCGTCAATGCCCTGACTTCCGCCGGCACATCCTTCACCGCGCCGGCATCGATCGTTTTCCACGCCCCCATCTGCAACGCCAGTTCGCGGCGCTTTTCCGACAGGTCGATGCCGATGACCCGCCGACCCAGATGCGCCTGAAGCAATATCGTGCCCAGACCGATCGGGCCAAGGCCGAACACCGCCACACTGATCGCGCCGGGTTGGTTGATCTTTGTCGATGAATGAAACGGCACGCCCAGCCCATCGCCGGTGATCAGCACCGCCACGTCCCACGGCACCGCATCGGGCAACACATGACACGCCATGGCAGGCAACACAAAATATTCCGAGTGCATGTTGCCGAAAAAAGAAAACTTTTTCAGGCACCAGGTGTAACGACCGGCTTTGCACTCATCGCATTCCCCGCAACCAGCAATCGCGCTGGCGCCCACACGCATGCCCACTTGCAACGTAGTCACCCCTTCGCCGAGTTGTTCGACGATGCCCGCCGCTTCGTGGCCGTTGTTGCCGCCGGGCACGCCCTTGTCGCGGTACCCGTGCATTTCACTGCCGCACAAGGCGGACATCTGCGTTCGTATAAGCACCTGCCCCGGTCCTGGCACCGGCTTTTCCACTTCGATCACATCAACCTGGGCCGAACCTTTGAGGTGAATCCGTTTCATGTTGCATTACCTTTGCATAATGACACCGCACCGTCACAGTGCGTTTTGTTGATGTTGTCGAACGAATCGCAAATAAGCTTTACATCGGAAACGCCTGGGCCAGTTTCACCGCCTGCCCCGTCGCAGCCGAGCGGCGCATGGCTGCTTCGAATTGCAGTTCACGCAAACCATCCATGCCCGTCACCGGCGGCTGCTGATCGGCGCTGATGGCGGTGAGGTAAGCTGTGAGCGATTTGGCGAATGACTGGGTGTATTGCGTCCAGCGAGCTTCATCGCGCACGATGGTGCGGGTTTCATGCAATCGCTGATTGCGGTCGAGTATTTCCAGCGTGCCATCCAGATCGCGCATCGACACCCGACCGTTTTCAAACGACACGGTCAGTTCAAAAAGCGGGTGCTGCCAACTGATGCCTGCGGTGCCGATGAGTGTGCCGATGGCTCCGTTTTCCATGCGGACGACTGCCCCCAAATCCTGCGCTTCGATGCCCTGCCCCTTGCGCATCGGCTGCCCTTGCAGAGCGCTGATTTCGCTGACCGGGCCGCCGAAGTGATGCACCAGATCGATGCAGTGACTCCAGCAGGCGTAATGCACCAGCCCGGTGAAGCCGATGACCTGACCAAATCTGCGTTCGTCCGCGATGCGTTTGGCGGCAAGGGTTTGTTCGAAAAATCGGTAGTTGAAATTCAGAGCCGTCTGACAACCTTTGGCTTTGGCAGCGGCGAGCAGAGTTTTTCCGTTGGCAAAATCCTGTTCGTCCACATGGGCCTGACCGTTGCGGGCGGTCAGGGGCTTTTCCATCCATAACCGAGGGACGCCCAGTTCGATGAGTTTGAGCGCGGTTTCAAAGCGGTATTGCTCATTGGTCAGCACCATGGCGCAATCCGGCTTCCACTGGGCCACTGCCTCCAACGAGCCAAGCATTTCCCCGCCGAAGGTTTTGGCCAACTCCGGCAACTTGTCGGGGAACTTGTCGCAATACGCCAGCTGTACGCCGGGGTACTTGCTCAAAAAAGGCACGTAATTGCCCTGAGCCACTTTGCCGACGCCGACCAGTGCGATACGCATGTGCAATGTCCTTATGAAATTGAATGACGTGAGCAGTTCGCAGAATGCAGCCCCATTGCTATCGAAAACCTCATAAATTGATCGAAAACAACCAATTACAATGCAAAACGACCAAACGACCCTGCTTAATCACCCTTTTCATGGCCTGTCAGTCAAATGTACTATTACAAAATAACAATAATATTACAATTGTCAACAAGTGATTGAAGATGGTGTGTCGCCGACTTGGTCCGACCTTTGGGACCGCTTAGAAGCTGTTTCAAAAATCAGTACACGGTGGGGCGGGCGTCCCGCCTGCCAATAGGCGCAAGCTCATTTGAACAACCATTGTCGATCAACATGAGCCTTCGGCTCATTGACAGGCGAGACGCCTGCCCCACCCAAACCAGTTATGAAACAGTTTCTTAGCGGATGATTTGCGATGTACGCTATGCACCGATGTGGCTCGGTGCTTACAGCGGGGTATTCGAGTAGGTCTTCATCGATGATGTGTCAGCCAAGGGCTTCGGCCAGAAAGTCAAAAGCCTTCTGCTGCATGGCGCGATTCAGTTCATGCGGTCCGTCAAACCAGAGGCCTTGAAACTTTCCTTCGCCGCCGGTTGTTGCGTAAACACGCTCAATCTTTTCCCATGCGGCGCTCACACCATCCACAGTGAAGAGATCGTCCTTTTTACCATTGATCACCAGCAGCGGTTTGGGAGTCATCAGCGAAACGACATCGGGATAGTCCATCAGCGGATAAAGCCCCGGCAATACCATCGGCGGGCTGAAGGTATGCAAAGTATGCCGGAGCATATCGACATAGGAACTCATCCAACCGGAGATGACCGCCGCTGCATAACGACCACCGATGCCCGCACAATGCACTGCGCGGAACCCGCCCATGGATTGACCAAGGACACCGATGCGTCGTGCATCCACCTCGGAACGTTTTGCCAGATAGTCAAGCACCGCCAGGTCCTCAGCCAGCGTGACCTCCATCCAGGCGTGACCCGACATGAAAAAACCGGCTGAAATATCACATACTTTGGTATGCGCCCGCTGATTGCATGTTTTTACTTCCTCCGCGCTCATCAGTGAAAGATTCCGCCAATGCGGCGGGTCGGTGGGAAGCAGCATTCGCCGACCGCCCCAGTAGGGAGCATCCGAAACAATGACGACAAACCCCCGGCGAGCCAGTTCCGATCCGATGCTATTACCCGCATACATACCTTCCTTGAATGCCCGCAATACAGTATGTTCGTTATCCTCTTCGACCACCTTTTCCTTTCCCCACACATACAACGCACTATGATCGTGCAGCAAATGAATCGCCGGTGAGGGAGTCTTTGCCGAATCGGGAATGAGTACATAAGCCGGCACCGCAATGCCTTGATGCAGTTCAAGGGTGATGGTTTCCCGAACATACCCTTGGCAAGGCGTTCGTTCGACGATATTCACCCGCGGATTGTTTTGCACAGCAACACGGATCAACGATGCTACCTTTTTCCGTGCATCACTTCGCCATGCTTCACAATCCGCATAGTTGCCGCTCAGATACGAACAGGGAAACCAAGGCCTTGCGGCCAGATGAGCCAAAAGCGGATACATCGTGCCTGTCTGTGCTTTGGGAATTTCAATATCATCAGCAGTCATGTGAATTACCTTGACGGATACGATGATGATTGTATGAAGGCTATTTTGCAGGGTAAGGGCGATTTTCAGGTCTGCTTGTCGAGCACCGGACGGATGAACTCGGCGAGTCGCAGGCCCATTTGCATCATGCCAAAGTCACCCGGATGCAGCAGGTCTTCGCTGTGGCCGATGATATCGCGTAACAGATCAGGCCCTTCGACCAGATGCACATTGGGGGTTGGACAGTCGGCCACCGCCCGTCGCAGATGTTCCCGATAACGGCGGGCCTTGTCGGCATGGCCGGAATGATCGTTCACCACATCCGCACTGTAGGGAAACAAGGTGATGGCAAAGACAGGCCGATTCGGCTTGCGACCGGCCACGGTGTGTACCATGTACCTCAGACGAGCGGCATATTCACTTTCCGGGAATCCCAGCATGTTGACGGACAGGCATAAGGTTGCCAGATGCCAGTCATCGCGCTGGGCCAGGTAATCAGCCATGACTGTTTCGCAGTGAGCCGAGCCGCCGAAACCCAGGTTCAGCGAATCCACGTGCAGGGCACGGGCGCATTGCTGAATGTAATTGAGGTGTGGTCCGCTGGCACCGGAACCTTGCGTGATGCTCGTGCCGTAGCTGAGCATGGTCCGTTGCGGCAATTCGTCAGCACGGGGCGGACGCACCGTCGTGCCCGGCTCCGGTTCCACCCCATGCAGCGTCACCGGCCCGTGCAAGAGCGGCAGCATCAATCGCAACACCTGCGGCGCAAAATAATCGGTTCGCTGATAATCATCACGAAGCTCGTGCAGGCGCGATGACGGGGTGAGCTGTAAGGTCGTGGGGTTTTGGGTGATTCGATATCGTCCGCATTCACTGTCACGCCCCTTGAAACCCTGATAGGGGCCGTAGAACAAGCGTGCCTCGGCAGGGCGGTAATCGACATCGGTGGGGCAGGACAAAGTGATTCTGACCGGGCCATCGATCACCAGACGAATTTCCATGCCGGCGGAATCGAGTGCTCGCTCCTAGGCCTTGGGGTTCAGGCCGACCCGCACATTTTCGGGAATACGTTGCAAGCGCAGTGAGCCGTCGGGAAGTGGGGTGTATCCGCCGACGTTGTGCAGACGGATCAGATCGGTGAAACAGGGCATTGGTATCTCCATGATTGGAAATCACCCGAAGTTCAATCATGATTGCTCCCGGATAGTACTTGGACCATGGTTTTAATTGTGTGATCGATGAGATTGAAGAAGATTTGACAACCTCATCGCAATGCACATCACTTGAGCCCTCTGAACAATCCCCTCTCCCCTTGGGAGAGTAGGAGTACTCGCTTTGCTCGTATCCGGGTAAGGGCGGAAGAGCGTTTGATCGCACCGTATTTCAACGCCTTTTCTTCATCGGCCCTCACCCGGCCTCGGTCGCCGCGGCGACACTCGGCCACCCTCTCCTGTGGGGAGAGGGTTTTTCAGAGTCCTCACTTGTTTTTGCGAAAGACCGCGACGACGTTTTCAACCGGGACGACAAACAGACGGTTGTCGCCTTCGAAATCGACGGGGACTGCGTCCTTGGGGTGAAACAGCACACGGTCGTACTGGGCGATCGGATAGTTGGGGTCGTTTTCGACTTCGATGGAGACAGCCACGATGCGTCCGGTGAGGGTGGGTATTTCGATTTTGTCGGGCAGGTGGATGCCGGACTTGGTCTGCTTTTTGTCTTCATCCTTGCGCACGAGCACGCGCTTGCCGATGGGTTCGACGGTTTCGAGCACGATTTTTTTACTATCGATAGACTCAGCCATGCGGGTATCTTATGAAAACTCGCGTCGTGTTGGAAATGAAGGTTTGCTTGGGTGGGGCGGGCGTCCCGCCTGCCAATGGGCGATTAGCCCATTTCAAACAACACCGTGCATCATGATGAGCCTTCGGCTCATTGACAGGCGAGACGCCTGCCCCACCAGAACCCAACCATCAAGTTAGAGATAACTGGTGATCGGTCGCCCGGAGTGACAAAGAATGCCTCGTGACATCCCTGTGGGCAATGGTCAGATGCTGGTCTGCTTTGATCAGCACTACCAGATACGTGATTTGTACTACCCGCATGTCGGACAGGAAAACCATGCGCAAGGGGGGCCTTGCCGCCTGGGGGTGTGGGCGAATTTGCCGGCGGTGGGGCAGGGGCAGATGCAGCCTGATCGTCGGCGACGTCGGCTTTACTGGTCGCATCAAAACTGGCGCATTCAACTGGGCTTTCAACCGGACACCATGGCCACGAATGTGGTGATGACGCACGATGACCTGCGCCTGGAATTGCGCTGCAGTGACGTGGTCGATTTTCACCGCACGATACTGGTGCGTCGCATTGAGGTGATCAACCTGCACGACAGCGAGCGCGTGGTGCATTTGTATCACCACAACAACTTTGCCGTGGCCGGTACACGCATCGGCGACACGGTTTACTTTGACCCGATGCTGCGTTGTCTGATTCACTATCAGGGGCAGCGCTACCTCATGGCCGGCTGGTACGTCGATGGCGAATTACGCATGGATGAGTTCGCCACCGGCATGGCTGGGTACTTCAATGCCGAGGGAACCTGGCGCGATGCCGAGGACGGCAGCCTGGGGGGTAATTCAATCGCACAGGGGGCTGTCGATTCCACCATGGGTTTGCATGTCGATCTGCCTCCGCGCGGCAAACGCATCGTACACATGGTCATCGGGGCTGGGCAGAACTACAAAGACATGGAAACCCTGCAACGGTTTTTACACCGTGAAGGCCCGCAAAACGTCATCGACCGAACGGTTTCATATTGGCGTTTGTGGTTAGCCGCGACACCAGCCCAGTTCCCCGAACCGGCTCAGGGCGGCCCCGAACCGGCAGTCGTCGAATTATTCAAACGATCACTGCTGGTGATGCGTTCGCAGATTGACAATTCAGGGGCGATCATCGCTGCCAATGACACGGACATCATGCAGTTTCAGCGCGATACGTACAGCTACCTCTGGCCGCGTGACGGGGCATTGGTGGCCTCGGCACTGGACGATGCCGGGTTCCCCGATGTGGCGCGTTCGTTTTACTCGCTGTGTGCCCGCATCATCACCGAACAGGGTTACTTTCTGCACAAGTACAACCCCGACGGCAGTCAGGCATCAAGCTGGCATCCGTGGATCAGTCTGGGTCGGCCGCAGTTGCCGATTCAGGAAGATGAAACCGCGCTGGTGGTGTGGGCCTTCTGGCGGCATTATGTGTTGTACCGTGATATCGAGTTTGTCCGCCCATTGTGGCTGTCGTTGATTTTGCCCGCGGCTGATTTTCTGGTGCGTTTTCGTGACCCGGACACGCATCTGCCCCTGCCCAGTTACAACCTGTGGGAGGATTCATGGGGCGTGCATGCGTTCACGGTGGCGACGGTGTACGCCGGGTTGCAGGCAGCCTGGCAGTTTGCCACCTGTTTTGGTGATACGCGACGGGCGGAGGTGTACGCCAGGGCGGCGCAGGAAACCAAGGATGCATTCATCAGGCATTTCTGGTCGGAGAAGGAAAAGCGATTTTTACGACGCATCGTGCCGTTGGACCACGCCCGCACCGCCCGGCTCATGGCTGATGTCATGGCGGGTCGCACTCCCGGCCCCGATGATGCCGACATATTCGATGGTTTTCTCGCACCGCCGTCGTTGTCGGAAAAAACCAGCGACAAAGTCAACGGGAATGGCAGCGGCAGCAAACTGGAATTTGAATACGACCCGATTTTGGATAGTTCGCTTTATGGGTTGGCGATTTTCGGATTGATGTCGCCGGATGACCCGCGCATGGTGCAAACCATGCAGGCGGTCAAGGCTGGTTTGTGGGTACGCACCCACGTCGGCGGGCTGTCCCGCTATGAAGGCGACACCTACCACCGGGTTCACGATGGCAGTGACAGTGCTGTGCCGGGCAACCCGTGGTTCATCTGTACGCTTTGGATGGCGCAATGGGTGATCGCCAAGGCCAAAACGCAGGCGGAATTGAAGGAAGCGTTGCCGTATTTTGATTGGGTGGTGCGTCACGCGCTGCCATCGGGCATTCTGGCGGAACAGGTACACCCTTATAACAATGCGCCGCTGTCGGTTTCGCCGCTGACCTGGAGCCACGCGACGATGGTGTCCGCCCTCATGGCTTATCAGCGCAAACTACGCCGCATGAGCACCTGCCCGGTGTGTGCGCAGCCGCTGACTGCCCCGCTGTCGGAATTGGGCACAGCCGACCTGACCCAGCATCATCAGCCGATGACTGAACCGCCGTTGAGTTGATGCCTTGATTGGGTTGCGTCGCCCTGTGTGCACACAAACTGTTACAATGCTTGGCAGCGAATCGATTGTGAATCATCACGCTGTTTCAGGGACTCATCACATGAAAATGCAGTCATGGTTGGCGGTGGCGATGTTGGTGTTCACCACGAGCTTGGCCGGTTGCGGTCAATATGTGAACATTCCGGAAGACGCCGGCGATGTGGCGGCCAACAGCCCGAATCTGCTCAACGTCCGACAGACAGCCGTGGCCGCGGTGCAGGCGGTGTTGGAAGACAGGCCGCTGGGTCGGTCGTACCGGTTGGTGCTGCCGGTGGGGACCAGTGACGATACTTATGCGTATGCGATGCGCGAACTGGGGCCGGATGCGTCGTGGTCGGATCAGTCACCGCCGACGGACATGCCCGTGATCGATGTGCGTCATGTGCGCATTCGCAGCTGGTTGGCACAGGTGGATGTGATTCGTCCGGTCGATCCGCGTCAGCCCAGCGGGATGCAGCAGTTGATGTCGGTTTATTTGAAATTTGATTGGGGGCGAGGCTGGTATGTCGATCGGTTGCACCTGTGGCGAATCCCGTTGGAAGATGCGTTGTTTCAGGCTCGATACAGTGAAATCGACGCCCCGCCGTTGAATACCGCTCCGCCGGGGGAACCGGTGCGCAGCCCTGCGTTGACGCCGACCAGCAGCGGGTCGATGCGGGAAGTGCGATGAATGAAGTGGCCAAGTGGCCAAGTGCGAGACGGCGAGCGGACCCACCAGTCAACATGTGACGCCGTGGGCTTTAGCCCCGGATTGCTTTGACCGAAAACATAATCATCCGGCCCTAAAGGGCTCGGCGTCAATAATGTCCAATGAATCAATAACCAAACCGAATGGAGCCATTCATGAGTTGGGTACTTTCCGCGTTTGCTGATGAAGCAGGTTCGAAAATTGAAGATCAGATCAAAGCCCTGCAGCGCGGGGGAATCAAGCACGTGGACCTGCGCGGCATTGACACGTTCAATATCACCACGCTGCCGACTGAACTTGCAAAGCAGGTGCAGCAGAAATTGAGCGACGCGGGCATCGGTGTGGCGATGTTCGGTTCGCCGATCGGCAAAATCGACATCAACGACGATTTTCAAACCGACATCAACCGTTTGCGTCACCTGGCGGAACTGGCACCGATTTTCAATTGCAAATCAGTGCGCATGTTCAGCTATTACAACAAACAGAACGCCCCGAAAGACCAATGGCAAACCGAATCGCTGTCACGGCTGAGCCAGTTGCGTGACGAGGCGGCCAAGCTGGGCATGAAGCTGTATCACGAAAATGAAAGCCACATTTTCGGCGATCACCCGGCGGAGAACCTGGTCATTCTCAAAACCCTGCGCGACGGCAAACACTTTTTCGGCATCTTCGATTTCAGCAACTACAACATGGGCGGCGATGATGTTTACGCTGCGTGGAAGTTGCTGCAACCCTTCACTGATTGCATTCACCTGAAGGACAGCAACAAGGAGAAGGTGCATGTGCCGTTGGGGCAGGGGGCTGGGCATGTGAAGACGATTTTGAGCGAGGCACTCAAGGCCGGGTGGCATGGGCCGTTGACATTGGAACCGCACCTGGCGCATTCCAAGGCTGTGCTGGCGACCGGGCCTTCGGGTCAGGTGAACGTTGAGTATGCAAAACTCAGCCACGCCGAGTCGTTTCAGATCGCAGCGGACGCGGCGCAAAAGTTACTCAAGGAAATCGGTGCCCCGGTGGTGTGATGAAGTTTGTCGTAATGATGCCGAACCCTTGAGGGTCGGATCAAGGGATGAATCAACCGGGGCTAAAGCAATTTGCGTTAAATATTGGAATACTTGAACCCCCTCTCCCTCCGGGAGAGGGTGGCCGAGTCTTCGAGGCCGGGTGAGGGCGTGTCTAATATATTGTTTAATGCGGGCGAATACGAGAATAGCGGACGCCTTCACCCTAACCCCCGCCGCGGCGAGGTTTTCAACTCTCCCGGGGGGAGAGGGGACAGAAACCTCGGCGGCATGGGCTGTGGTGGAATCGTGATGACAAATGCGTGGAGGATTGTCGATGCGAAATTGGATTTTCATCGCCTTGATAAGTGTCACGGTGCTGCCGGTGTTGGCGGACGAAGCGACCAAGCCGACAGCCGATGCTGTCACCCCCGTTCAAGCCGATGAAAAAGCAGCCGACAAAACCACTGCATTGCCGACTGTGCCGGTTGCACCGACCGCACCTGCTGCGAGCGCACCTGCCCCTTCTGCCGAGCAGGTGATTGCGGAACTGTTGCAACAGCGACAGGACGCCCCGGCAGTGGACCCGGTGCGTACAGCCGTCACGCCTCCGCCCACGGGCAACATCACTGACCGTCGGGTGCTGGGCACCGCCCCGGACACTCGCAACAGTTCGCCGGGGTTGCGACGGGAGGGTGATTTTGTGCTGAGTCGTCGCGGTCGGGTGGTGGTGAGTGAAGCGGGGGAGGCACCGCTGTTTGTGTTTGCCGCCGATGGGGTGAACGCTGCCGAGCCGCCGATGAAACTGGCGCCGTCGCAATTAACCGAACAGGTCGAGCGCATCGTGAAGCAGCGCAGCGACCGGGTGGTGTTTGTCATCACCGGCCAGGTGTTGACCTATCGCGGTGCCAACCACCTTTTGCCCACGCAGATCATGGAAGATTTTGATCAGGGCAACCTCAAGCCGTGATGACCAGCCCGGGGCTTTTTCACCGGCTATAATTTTTAAGCAATTATCATCGGATGAATGACCATGCTGAAAACCAAAGCCAAAACATCGACGGCGGCCAAACCTTCACGACGCGATTCTGCAAAAATCAAAATCCGTGCGACGACCGCAAAATCCGCACGTGTTTCATCGGATGACGCTTGGATGTCATCAGCGGTGGACACCATTCAACAACAGGTCACTAAATTAGAACGCGCATGGCGGACGTTGGAGTCGCGTTCTGTGAATATGGCAAATCGTTTGGCATGACTGGAGTACGCATCATGGGTGATATGATCGCCCCAGCACCTAGCCACTAGCCCCGTAAAGACGCCCTCACCCCTACCCTCTCCCGGCGGGAGAGGGGCAAATCAAAGCCCTTGATGTTCGATGGATATCCACCATGCCCATTTACGAATACCGATGTGATGATTGCGAACATGTGACCGAACTGCTGCGCACCATGAGTCAGGCCGACGACAAAGCAAAGTGCGAATCGTGCGGCAGCGGGAAAACCCGGCGGGTGCAGAGCGTATTTGCCGCGACGGTGGCCGGTGGTACCACCAAGGAATGCCCTGCCACGGGGCAAGGTTGCTGCAAGTGTGTCAATGACGGGGCGTGCGGTCTAAATTGATGGATAATGGATAAAGGATGATGGATAATGTGAAGAAGTTGATGTGCCGTGCGATCTCTTTATTTTTGAACATTATCCATGATCCATCATCCATTATCCATTCGTCACCAAGCACCGGTTTTCAGATAATCATCCATCGATGCCGCGGCTTTGCGACCTGCGCCCATGGCCAGAATCACCGTGGCCGCTCCGGTGACGATATCGCCCCCCGCGAACACGCCCTTTTTACTGGTGCGCAGGGTCGCTTCATCCGCCTGGATGTACCCGCCCTTGCGCGTCTGCATGTCGGGCGTGGTCGATTGCACCAAAGGGTTGGCACTGGTACCCACGGCCACGATCGCCATGGCGATGTCCAGTTCATATTCGCTGCCCGCAATCGGCACCGGTCGGGGCCGACCTGATTTGTCGGGTTCGCCCAGCGCCATTTTTTGAATTTTCACCTTCCGCAGCCAGCCCTGCTCATCACCGATGAACTCGATTGGGTTTTGCAACAGTAACAGCTCAATGCCCTCTTCCTTGGCGTGCTTCACTTCCTCCAACCGGGCGGGCATTTCGGCTTCGGTGCGACGGTAAATCAGGTACGCATGTTCAGCACCGAGGCGTAATGCTGTGCGTACCGCGTCCATGGCGACGTTGCCCCCGCCGACCACCGCCACGTTTTTACCCTTGCAGTCAAACACCGGCTGATCGTGATCGTCACGATACGCCTTCATCAAATTCACCCGCGTCAAAAATTCATTGGCGGAGTAAACCCCCAACAGGTGCTCGCCCGGCACATTCAAAAACACCGGCAGCCCGGCCCCGGTGGCGACGAACACCGCATCATATTTTTCGTCCTGCATCAACTGGTCGATGGTGACGGTTTTGCCGATGACGACGTTGGTTTGAAAATCGACGCCCATCTGACGCAGGGTGTCCACATCCTGGCGCACAATTTCCTTGGGCAGACGAAATTCGGGGATGCCGTAAACAAGGACTCCGCCGATTTCGTGCAATGCTTCGAAGACGGTGACCTGATGGCCTTTTTGGACGAGGTCGCCGGCACATGACAAACCTGCGGGGCCGGAACCGACGATGGCGACTTTTTTGCCGGTGGGCGGGGCTTTGTCGGGCAACCCCACCTGGCCGCTGGTGCGTTCCCAGTCGGCGATGAAGCGTTCGAGGTTGCCGATGGCCAGCGGGCTGGTGCGTTTGCCCAGTATACAATCACCTTCGCATTGCTCTTCCTGCGGGCACACCCGACCGGTGACAGCGGGCAGCACGTTGTCTTCGCGCAATTTTTTCGCAGCCGCCAGAAAATTGCCTTCGAGCACCAGGTCCACGAACTCACGGATTTTGACCCCGACCGGGCAGCCGGAGGTGCAGGCCGGGTGGGCACATGAAAGGCAGCGCTGCGCTTCGTGCTGGGCAGCGAGCACTTCAAGCCCCAGGTTCACTTCGCCGAAGTTTCGCCGGCGCTCGGAAGCAGGCTGTTCGGGCATGTGCACACGGGGCAGTTTGAAACGTTCTTTGGGGGGCAGTTTGTCCATGGAATGTCTGGTTGATCAGTTAATTGGTTCACTGGTTAATTGGTTGTTGGTTGGATGGATCGGTTAACCAGTTAACCCATCAACCAGTTAACCAATTAACCGCCTTGGTGGCTACTCATTTTCGTCAGATTGCACACGTGTTGCGTGGGGTGTTGTGCCAGTTCAGTCAATTGCTGTTTTTCGATGTCAGCGTACATGCGGTTGCGTTGTGCCAGTATGGCAAAGTCCACCTCATGGGCGTCGAATTCGGGGCCGTCAACGCAGGCGAATTTGCTTTGCCCGCCGACGATGACCCGACACCCGCCGCACATGCCCGTGCCATCGACCATGACCGGATTCAGGCTGACCATGGTTTTGATTTTGTGTGGCCTGGTCACCTCAGCCACGGCCCGCATCATCGGTATCGGCCCGATCGCCAACACGAAATCAACCCTGGTTCCACTGTCGATGAGTGTTTGTAGTTTGTTGGTGACAAACCCCTTCTCGCCATACGACCCATCATCGGTGACGATGTGCGTCTGATCGCTGGTGGCTTTGACTTCGTTTTCGAGAATGATCAATTCTTTGGTGCGGGCGCCGATGATGCTGATGACCTGGTTGCCTGCTTTTTTCATGGCGACGGCGGTGGGGTACGCAATGGCGGTGCCCAGTCCGCCGCCGATGATGACGACCGTGCCGTAGGCTTCGATATCGGAGGGTTTGCCCAGAGGTCCGACGACATCGAGTATGTCATCGCCGGCTTGCAGGCTGTTGAGTAATTTGGTGGTTTTGCCGATGCCCTGAACGACGATGGTGATGGTGCCGTCAGCGGTGTTGCTGTCCGCGATGGTCAGCGGAATGCGTTCACCCTGGTCATGCACACGCAGAATGACAAACTGCCCGGCTTGGCGCGACTTGGCAATACGTGGCGCCTGAATGCGAAACAACTTCACATCGGGGGACAGAAATCGGGCTTCGACAATACGGAACATGGAAAACTCCGGTAAGGATTGAGCATTTTAGCGAGTTTCAAGAGGCAGGTAAGTGACAAGTCGTCGAGTGGCCGAGTGGTCAAGTGTCGAAATCGTGTTCGGAAGTTAGCGCCGCGATTGATCGTGCTGCCAGAAGTGGTCAAGTGGCCCAGTGGCCAAGTGGTCAAGTGCGAAGACAACGACAATTTCCCCAAACCTCACCACCGCACCCGTTTTCGCTGGGTTATCGCCCCAACCGGATGGGTCGCCTTGAGTCACCCCCGGTGTTGGGCCGATACATTCAGCGATGTTGTGGAACCTGCCCCATCCCGCGTTATTGGCCATTGCTTTGTTCATTTACCTGATGGTGCTTTGCTGTCTCAAAGTGCTGGCTTTGCGTTACCACAATCACATCGCCCTGCATGACCGGGTGCGCGAGTCGCATCAACTGCGTGCCGAGTATCAACGCATTTTGGACGAGCAGGGCCAGAAGTGATCGTTAGCGTTCATGACCCTTGATTCAATCACTTCCGCGGACACTGCCCCATGGTAAACTTGGGCCATGGCACGCATTGTCATCACCGGCGGACGCGTTATCGACCCAGCCTCGCAATTGGATCAGGTCACCGATGTGACCCTCGACAACGGCAAGGTGGTCGGTCTTTCCAGGGTCAGCAAACCGGACACGCAGGCGGACACCGTGATACGAGCCGAGGGCTGCATCGTCGCCCCCGGCCTGATCGACATTCACGTACACTTCCGCGAACCCGGACAGGAAGAAAAAGAAACCGTTGCCACCGGCGCAGCCTCGGCGGTGCATGGGGGGTTTACCAGTGTCTGCTGCATGCCCAACACCAACCCGGCACTCGACGACAACGGGCGGATTGATTTTGTACACCTGCAAGCCCGACGTGCCAACCTCGCCAATGTGTTTGCAGTCGGGGCGATCACCAAGGGGCGGGCCGGCAAGGAACTGGCGGAAATCGGCCTGATGGCCCAGGCCGGGGCGGTGGCATTTTCTGATGATGGTGTCGCGGTGGCTTCAGCGTCGGTGATGTCCAAGGCCCTGTCGTACATCGCCATGACCGGCAAGGTGCTGATGCAGCATTGTGAAGACCCGGAACTGGGCGGCGGGGCGATGAATGCAGGTTCACTGGCCACGCGCTTAGGGTTGTCCGGTTGGCCGAGGGTCGCGGAAGAATTGATCATTCAGCGTGATATTTTGCTCAACCTGCGACAGAACATTGGTTGCCGCTATCACGTTCAGCATATTTCGTCAGGTGGCAGTGTCGAACTGGTGCGCCGGGCAAGGGCGGACTTGTTCGGGCAGGCACACATCACGGCTGAAGCGTCGCCGCATCATTTGCTGCTCACCGAAGACAATTGCGTTGGGTATGACACGAATTACAAAATGAACCCGCCGTTGCGGGGGCAGCGTGATGTCGAGGCGATACTGGCGGGCATCAAGGATGGGTCGATCACCATTTTGGCGACGGATCACGCCCCGCACACGCAGGAGGAAAAAGAACTCGAATTCGCCGCAGCACCCTACGGGATCATCGGCCTTGATTGCGCGCTACCCTTGTACATGCGTGCATTGATCGAGTCAGGCACCATCGATTGGCCAGCCATGCTCGCCATGATGACCAGCAACCCGGCCAGGTTGTGTAACCTCATTGGCAAAGGTTCGCTGACCCCGGGCAGTGATGCGGATGTGACGATCATCGACCCGAAATGTCATTGGACGATTGATGCGGGTGATTTTGCCAGCAAAAGCCGTAACTGCCCGTTTCATGGATGGAAGGTTACCGGTCGGGCAGTGGTGACGATTGTCAACGGCCAGGTGAAACTCTGCCGTGATGCGGAACGACTCACCGGCCCCGGTCGCAGCAGCGCACCCACGTGCAGCGGTGAATTGTTACAGGCGATGGTGGCCGGTCGGTGATTTATTTTTGTGGCACCGCCGCCCTCGGCGGTGAGTTCTTTGTATTTTGGCACCGCCGCCCTCGGCGGTGAGTTTCATTGTGACATCATTGAGTGCCACAAGTGATCGGGCTGTGGGCAGCCCAAAGCGTCTGCCAACAGGCACCCAGTGTTATGTGATTATTCAAAAGTAAAACCCAGCCGAGGGCGGCTGGGCTACCTAAAGAATCAAGTAAAACCCAGCCGAGGGCGGCTGGGCTACATATTTTTGCATCAAATGACTTTCAATTCACCGGCACGTTGGCTTCCAGCGGGTTGCCGAAAACCTTGTCCCACTTCAGGCCGCCTTCGCCGCGATGTTTGTCCATCAGCGCCAAAAACGTCTGCAACAGATCACGGTGAAGCTGCTCTCGGCGTGACAGGCTTTGATTGCTTGCCAGTTTGTGCATGTAACCGATCAGGGCATCGGCCTGGTTGGCGTAGTCGTGATACACGTTGTCGAGCACGATGCTCGCCTGCTGGCCGTAGGTGGCGAGCACCTGATCGAGCAGCGCGATGGTTTCTTTTTCATCCAGCGGCTGGGGGCGATTGCTCAGGTGCGTGGTTTTGATGTTGTCGATCTGCGCTTTCACCGTGGCGTAAAACTCATCTTCCACCACGCGGATTTGCTCTGCCACGTGATGCTGCAGATAGCCTTTGAGTTGGATGCCGATGAGTTCATGGGGCACCTGAAGCAGGCGAGCCTCGGCATCAGCCACGACCGAAGGGGCCTGCGATTTCAGGCTGGCGCTGATCTGACGCGATGCATCGGGCAGGGCTTCGGTCAGGCGATGTTGCAGAATGTCAGCCACGGCTTCGGTGTCGAACTGCTCAATCTGCTTGTGGGCGTAGTAGAAATAAAAACCCATCAGCCCGACGGCTAACACTGCGACGATGCGCAGAATCATGGCTTTTTGTCGGGTTTGTGCCAGGGTTTTATCAAGCTGAGCTTCCAGTTCAGCCAGGCGTTTTTCGGTCGCGGAGGTGTCGTTGTTGTTTGCAGAACTCATGTTGAAATCCTCAAAAAGAGGGTTGCTTGATGTTTGGTAATCGACAGCGGACCAGTGTTGAAATTGACAAAACGATGACGGGTTTTAGTTACGGGTGGGTACAGCGTGCGGGTTGCCGGTGTGAAACAGTTCAAGGAACACCTGCGTGGCGGAGTCGGGTTCGCCGGCGTGCAGCAGTTCGTAATCCGCCAATTGAATCAGGTGGTGCAACAGGGTGCGTTCGAGCTCGACCTTTTCAGCCATGATGTCCGGTTCGGGCGACAGCGCGACCAGTGCGTTCCAAATTTTTTTGGCTTCGATCTGATACATGGTGTCGAGCTTGAGTCCAAGTTGACCAAACTCATCGTGTACACGGGTTTCAAAATGTTTGGTGATGCGGTCCAGCGCAGCCGGGTCAGCCAATACGGGGAAGGTGGCATCGATATCGGGCTTGATGCGCTTGGCGACGCGATTGAGGGAAATTTCGAGGGTGTTGCGCGTGTCGGTCTGCAGGTCGGTAACGAGGCTGCGAATTTCGTTGTCAAAGCCTTCGATCAACTGCGGGGCGGCTGCCTGAAATCGGCTGACGATCAGGTCCTTGTAAACCGGGCCGACGTCGTAAAGCAGGTTGGTCGCTTCACTGCGGAACTGCGGGTACATGGCCTGCAAACGGGGCGTGACCGCGGCGATGACGCGCTGTTGGTCCATGAAGTTGCGCTGCACCGAGCCGTACAGGCCCCAGACAAAAAGCAGCGATTGGGCGACTAGTAAAATCACCATGATCGCCGTCCACCATCGGATCGAGCCTTGAGTTTTGGCAAGGTCGGTCAAACGCTGTTGCATACGCACGATGCTTTGATCGACGGTACTGCTGGTTGAGGGATCGGAACTCATGAACGGGCCTCCGTACGAAGGGTGTTGGCTGCGGACAGGGCAGCCTTAGTAGGCCATATCGGTCATATTTGCGATGGGCATAAACCTGCGACCTACCGGACGTGGATTGCGACATTGTTGTGAGTTATCGGCGGGTTGAAGAAGTAGTCAAGTGACGGAACCAAGCCAAGGACGAGGCTGGCAAGCCGAGGACTTGGGTATTCATCAATGACATCACCCTTGCCTGAACTTCGTCGTCAGCGACGAAGATCAGAATGGTTGTTCAAACAATCATTGACGCCGAGGGCTTTAGCCCCGGATATGTCAATCAATACCCGGCCCTGAAGGGCACGGCGTCATCACCGTATCGGGTCCATAAAACTACGGATCAGAACACCTTTTGATTCTTTGAACTTGGGGTTTTAGTTTGCTAGAGTTGTATGTGGATGGAGTGATTATTTTCTCGTAGTTGAAATGATCATTCGATTCACCCCCGGGGCAGCCTAGCGTTTGGCCGATGTTAGAAATGTCGGTCGGTGCAGGCTTGCGAGTTGTTAGGCGGGGTGATTCATCCAACCCGAGAGACATCATGGATAACGTTCGTCAACGCGTCCTTATTCTGGCGGGGCGAAGCACTCGTCAGCATCCGATTGCGCTGTCGCTGGCCCAGTTCTTTGACGTGGAAACCGTCGAGCGCATGGACGAAGCGATGGTGTTGCTGCGCTCGCGCGATTTTCACGCGGTGTTCGCCGATGTGGGTGATTTTCTGCCCTTGGAGCGAGGCCTGGTGGGCGATAAATCGAGCCTGGTGCTCAACACCATCGGCGAAGGTGTGTGCATCGTCGATTCCGACGGGCGATGCTCATGGTCCAACGAACGCATGCGCAAGTTCAGCCCCGAAGTGCTCGATCGCGTTCGGCAGATTTGCAGTCAGGCCCGCACGCTCTTTTCCTCCATGCACTCAGGCCCCGGCGGCGACGGCGGCCAACCACGCAGTAAAAAATACGCCCTGCAGGTGGACGACCGTTACTACGAACTCATGGCCTCGGCGGTCGTCGGCGAACACCATGACATTCGTCAGGTCGTGGCGGTCGTGTGGGATGCCACCAGCAGTCGCAAACTGCAACAAAAATTGGACGCCATCGACGCCGCCGGCCGTGAACTTGCCAGACTCGAAGGCGAAGCCATTGCCAAGCTCGTGCCCGGCGACCGTCTGAAATTATTGCGTGACAAAATCATTCGCTTTTCCAAAGACCTGATGCACTTCGATCACTTCTGCATCCGCCTGTTGGACAAACGCAGCAACAAGCTTGAACTGGTCATCGCCCAGGGCCTGCCCAGCGAAGCGACGGAAGTGGACCTGTACGCCCAGCCGGAAGGCAACGGCATTTCCGGTTACGTGGCGGCCACGGGGCGGAGTTACATCTGTCACGACACCGAAAAAGATTCACGCTACGTGCTGGGCTTGCAGCACTGCAAGAGCAGTCTGACCGTGCCGCTGTTTCTGCATGACAAGGTCATCGGCGTGTACAACGTCGAAAGCCAGACGATCGGTGCGTTCAACGAGGAAGACCGCCAGTTTGCGGAAATTTTCGGTCGCTACATCGCCATGGCACTGCACATTCTGGACCTGCTGGTGGTCGAACGTTACACCACCACCGGTCAACTGGCCGACAGCTTCGTTCAGGAAATGGCTGCCCCGCTCAACGACATCGTCACCGAAGCCGGCTCGCTGATGGAGGAGTACATCGGCGACGATTCGATGCGTACCCGCCTGAACAAAATTTTGGAAAATGTGCAGACCATTCGCAACTCGATGCAGAACGTCTGCTCAGGGCCTAAAGGCGTGCTGGGTGCGGACAAGGTGGGTACGCCCAAACAGACGGACCCGCTACTTGCCGGTCGCAAGGTATTGATAGCCGACGATGAAGCGACGATTCGCAACACGATTGGCGAGGTGCTCAAAAAATTTGGTGCTGAACCGGTGATCTGCAAGGATGGCCATGAAGCCTGTTTGATGCTTGAACAGCGCACGTTTGATTTGATCATTTCGGACATCAAAATGCCGTATCGCAATGGGTATGAAATTTTCGCCGCCGCCCGGCGTCGTGACGATCATGTGCCGGTGATTCTGATGACCGGCTTCGGCTACGACCCGCATCACTCGATCGTCCGCGCCAGTCAGGAAGGGCTGTCGAGCGTGCTGTTCAAACCTTTCAAGGTCGATCAGTTGATGGAGGAAATCCGCAAGGCACTGACGAGCAAACCCACCTCCGCCCCCGTCCCCGGCAGCGACATTTCCGCGAAAAGCAAGCCCGGTTTGGATGTGAATCGTTCGAATTGATTTTTTGCCCATGCGCGGTGTTGTAACTTGACAAAGTCGGGTGCCATGTTTCATCAAGCCGCGCGGGTTTCACGCAACGGTTTGGGCTGACGCTGCAACACATCGTCATACACCGCAAGTTCACGTTCGATGCGCTGGGCAAATGAAAAGTGACTGAGCACACGCTGTTTTGCCATGCGTGCCTTGCGCTGCAATTCGTCATGCTGGGGCAGCCAGTAACCCAAAGGCAGCGCCCAGTCGTCAGCGGTGGGCGAAAGCACCAGCCCGCATCGGCCATCGTCCAGCAGATAATTCACATCACCCACATCCGTGGCCGCCACCGGCACACCCATCGCCATCGCCTCCAGCACCACGTTGGGCATGCCTTCGGTCAGACTCGAAAGCAGAAGCAAGTCCATCGCCTGGTAATAGGGCCGTGCATCTTTCTGCCAACCGGCAAAAATGACACGATCACTGATTTTCAAGTCATCCGCCAGTGTCACCAGTGACTCACGCTCCGGTCCGTCACCGACCAGCAGCAGTTTCACATCATGACGCATGGCCGTCAGTCGCGCAATGGTATGCAATGCACGGTCAACACTTTTTTCCGCACTCAATCGACCGACCAGACCGATCAAGTGACAACCAGCACCAACACCCAATTGTGAACGCATTGATTCACGCTGCCCCGTGTTCTGGTAGTCAGCGATGTCGATGCCGTTGGGTATGTACGACAACTTTTGCGTATCAAGGCCCTGCATCAGGCAGTGGTTCCAAAGCGGGCGACTGACGGTCATCACGCGGTCGTAGCGGGGCAGCATGAGGTCATCGAGTTTGTGATACAGGCGGGTACGTGCGGTTTCATCGGTCCATCCGTGGGCGGTGGTGACCAGTTTCATGGGGTGAAACCGACGCAGCAATAACCCCAGGGCGTTGGTTTTGTAGTCGTGGCCGTGCCAGACATCGACCTTGAGTTCATGGCACAAACGTTTGAGCGTCAGCACGGTGCGCATGTCCAGTGCGCCGGACTCGGCGATGGTGTGCAATTGGCAGCCGACGTTTTGGGCACGTTCGTGCAACTCGTTGACAATCGGGTCGCCCTGCGGGTGAATATAGACCACATGCACCTGGTAGCGGGCGGGGTCGATGTGCGGAATGCTGCGAAAAATGGTTTTATCAGGTCCGCCGGTGCGCCCAGCCACGACGCGGGCGTGCAATACCACCCCCGGTTTGGCGGATGTCGGACCTATCGCCAACGACGAATCCGTCGCCAGTTTCAAGCGCATGGCAGGCGGGGTATTGGAGGCATCCGGTTGGGGCAGTTTCATATTCATCGCAGGCGATCATTGCTGTCCCCTCTCCCTCCGGCAGAGGGTAAGGGTGAGGGCGTTTCCATTGATTGTTTATCACTCGACCATTTTGTAAGACGCGATCCATCGCGGCGCTAACCAATGCCATCACGTTTGTATGCGTGGGTAATTTTGTGGTGTGCGTGTCAGGCCTGGCAGGGTTGGCAGCGGTGTGGTGCCGGGCATCGGCAAACGTTGCCGTTTGGGGAGTTTCATCGGCTGATTGGCGGTCAATTCCGGTTCGCGCACGATGTTGAACTGTTCGTCCAACTGAGTCAGATGTTCATCGACCAGGCGCGGGCTGATGCAGGCCAACACCGTCAGTAGCCACGCCACTTCGAGCACTTCCTTGGAGAAGAAGAAACTGTCCACCAGAAAGATCAACAGACTCGCTTGCACGCCCATGAGCAGGTTGGCATGCCAGCGACTATGGTGCAGGGCTTCCTCCATTTTTTCCGGGTCGATGGCCGGCTTGTCGACGGCATGTTTGGTATGACGATGCGCCGAGGGGTTTTCCTGTTCATCGATCCAGTTGAGCAGGGCTTTGCGACTGCGACCGGCTGAGTAAAGCGCCAAACCGGCAATGGTCATGTACACCAACAGTGCGGGGATGCCGCTGTCGGCTGCGATCTGCAAATAAAGATTGTGAATCGTGCGACCGACCATATCCGCCCCGTAATTGAAGCTGTAAATGTTGGAGTTACGCAGCCCCATGCCCACCAGCGGATGGTCCGCGATCATTTGTATCGCCCCGGCCCAGGTATCCAGTCGGGCCTGAATGCTGGAGTCCACATTTTCAGCGTGAATCGATGCAAACCGATCACGCACCGCCGGCCCGGCCATCATCAGCACCACCAGCAGAATCACCGGTGCAAGGATGAAAGCCTGGTAGCGCGGCCGATGTCGCCAGAGAATCCACGCACCCACCACCGCAGCGCTGAGCATGGCTCCGCGTGAGTACGCCAGCATGATGCTGTGTACCAATAGCACGCCCAAGCCTGCACAGGCCAGTTTCATCCATAAGGGGCGCACGGAAATGCCCACTGCGTACATCAGTGGAATGCCCATGGCCATGATCATCGCCACGCCGTTGTTGTCCAGCGCCCCCAGCCCGTAAAACAGCAGGTCCATGCGATGCTCGGTGATGTACAGAATGTTGAAGTGCCAGGCCAGGTAGCCCAGGGCGAAGGTGATCAGCAAAATCATCCAGCGGGCACGGTCGATGCTGTCGGTGAGTATCGCCACCAGCAGTGCCATGATGAGCGTTTTGACCGTCACATCGAACCAGTAGCCGGCGATTCGGCTGTCGTAGGCGAGCAGGTAACTGAGCGTGATCAACCCCGCATAGAGCAGAATGAGCGGAATCACCGGATTGAGCCGGGCGCTGTTCATCACCTTGCGCAGGTTCAGCACCACAGCGATCAGTGCAATCGCCGCTGCGTACATCGACCAGCGAATGCCCGGCGGCAAGGCCCACTCCCACAAAAACTGTGGCTGCATGATCGAGAACAGGTAATAGGGAAGCAGCCCCCAGAATGGGTGAAAGAACGAGGCCCACAGGCTCGCTCCCAACACGCCGATCATGAACAACATCTGTTTCAAACCTGTGCTCCATCCTTTTCCCACATCGAAGACGATCAAAATCGCCACGATAAAAATGAGAAATTGCTTCATGCTGCGAGTCCTTCTCCGGACCCCACACCCTGTTTTGAATTCGAACCTGAATACCGTCCGCTCTGCCAAAGCCACTGCATGCGTACATCAACGCCGGCCTTCCAGCCGTCGCGTTGCAACACCCATTGCCGGGCGCGCTTGCCCAGTTCGGCTGCACGTGTCGGTGACGACCATAGCGCGCTGATGTGTTGCGCCCATTGCGCTTTTGTCGTGGGCAGTTGCCAGGGTTGCGGGTCGTCAGCCACGCAGCCGCGCACCGTGTTGGGGCTGGCGACGATGGGCTTGCCCATGGCAGCAGCTTCCAGCAGCTTGTTTTTTATACCGCTGCCGCTGCGCACCGGCAGCACGACCAATGAACTCGACCATACCTGCGGTCGAATGTCGGCTGCGTCGGCGATCAGTTGTGTACCGGGGGTGCGCTCCAGCAGTGACCGAATTTCACTGCCCGGCGCACGACCGATCACGCGCCACTTTGCCTGCGGGTATTGCGCGAAAACTTTGGGCCAAATGTCACGGGCAAACCATTGCACTGCTTCGATGTTGGGGGCAAAGTCCAAGCGACCCCAAAACACCGCGGTTTGTTTTTCAGGTGCGTCATCGACCGGGTGAAAGTAAACATGATCGACCCCATTGGGGCAGACCAGCACATCCTTCATGCCCGTTACTTTGCGAAACATCGCTGCATCATCGTCGGCCACGAGCACTGCAGCGTCGATGATGCGGCTGCAAAATCGTTCGTACATCGCCAACTGGACCGCTTCACGCAAGGTGTGCAGTTGCTTTTTGAGCGAGCCGGGCTGTTTGAGCATCGAACCGTGAAACAACAATTTTTCGTCGGCTGCCAGCCAGACTTTCGCCGTTTGTTTTGGTAACCGTGTCATCCACAACGGCGTTTCAAGTCCGCAACCTTCGACATAATCGGGCTGATAGTCATCCGCGATGCGCGCCACCTTGGCGGCGATTGCCGGGTCATTGCCGAAAAATCGATTCCAGCGTGATACATCGTCGCTGCATTCATGGGTCGAAGGCAATGAGGCTGAAGTGATATCTGTTTTTTCACTCGGCCACTTGGCCACTTGGCCACTTGACCACTGCTTGATCGTCACGACACCCACCCTTCCAATCAAGGGCCAGGTTGCCCACTGCGACGCACCAGGGGCATCGCGCAACACCAGCATCACATCGTGACCCTGTTGCAGCAGGCACGACATCAAATGATGGGCGTTGATTTGCCGACCACCATGCAGCGGCCAGGGCAAGGTTGGAGCCAGTATCATGCAGCGCATGGTTTTCACGAGCGTTTTTACGCCGCCCGGCTCCGTGTTGAGGTTTGTGTCGCACTGGTATTGAGGTTTTGCAGTAACTCATCGGTCATGGCACTGCCGACCTGCAACCAATGTTGCACGCGTTCTTCCGCATTGCCGATGAGCGCGAGCATCGCGCCCTGTTCACCCGCTTCCACGCAAGGCGTTTGCTGCGGGGTATGTACCGACAAAAAGCGTTTACCCATGCCTAATGCCGCAGCCGAGGCCGCACCGCCGGCACAGAAAAGCAACTGCGCACAATCGAGTGCCGCAAGGTACCCGCGCGGGTCGTCATCAATGCGTGGTTGAAACACTTTGGTATGCGTGTTAATGCGGGCACTGTTTTTCAATGCCTCAATCAACTGGCCCCACATTTTGTGATGGTGAAACGTATCGTCCTGCATCGGTGCCAACATCAACCATTGCATGTCAGGCTGATGGGCCATGAGCGCGGTCAACCCTGTCAATAATGATTTACCTGCTTCATCGGCATCGGTCAGGGCGCTCAACAAACCCGCATCGACTGCCACGGTGGGTTTGCCCGGTACAAAACCCTGCACCGCCAATCGCATCATCATTTGATCCCGCCGTTCACTGTCCACCGGCAACATCAATCGATCACCACGCCAATCCAACCCCAGGCCCCGGTACGCCCGTTTCATATACGACAGGGCATGGGTGTCCTGAAAATCCGTTTCTGCCAATAACCAAGGCATCAGTGCTGCCGCCTCGTTGGACAGGGGTATCGGCAAACCTGATGGGCACAACCCGATGCCCCAGCGACGATGGGCAAACAAGGCCATCTGCAAAGCACAAAGGTTTACGTCCATGTCGAGGTTGATGGTGAGTTCGAACTGTTCCTGCGTCAGGCGCATCGCCGTCATCGCGTCCAGCGGCAGCACCCGGTCCAGCCAGGGGTGATCCGATAACAGGCTGATGCCTTGGGCACCGGTGATCAGAGTGATATGTGCTTCACGGAAACGTCTGCGTAACTCCGGCAGCACCACCAGCGATGCCATCAACTCATCCAGCGGCCCGGTTTTGAGCACGCATACCCTCGGCCCCATCGGTTGATAGTGAGGGCACTGGGCACAACTGCGTTGATGCTTGCAAGGCCCGTTGCCCACGTAATGTCGGCAATCAATGGCTGCCAACCCGGTGAACCTGCCGGTGTTGCGGGTACGCATCGACCCTGAAGGTCGCTGGTTAAATTGGGGCACGGACTGCGTCATCCGACTTTTCCTTCAGCGCAGTATCACTGCTACCGTCGTTATCGTCGGCATAATCGGCAGGGGTGTTCAGTACCAGGGGTGATTCAGTCACAGTTGTTACGTGTTTCGGGGCAGTCGTACCTCAAGCCATTCAATGAGGCCCGATAAAAGTAGGGGGTCAACCAACTGACATGGGCGGAAACATGCCTTGGTATTGATGATCGGTTACGATTGTGGACATGGACGGACCCACGTTCCCCAATCAGCGACTCAGGCGGTTGCGACGCTCGGCTGTGTTGCGTAACGCCGTGGCCGATGTCACCCTTGCTGTGGGTGATCTGATTTACCCGTTGTTTGTGACCGATGCGAGCGAGGCCAAGCCGGTGACTTCGATGCCTGGGGTGTCGCAGTTGCCGGTGAAGGATGCTTTGCGCACGATTCGTAAGCTGGCCGGCAAAGGGGTGTCGCAGTTTTTGTTATTCGGGGTGACACCTTCACTGAAAAAGGATGCAAAGGGCAGTTACGCCCGCACCAAGGAGGCGCCGGTCAATCGGTTATTGGCCGAGGTGCGCAGTGCCGGGCTTGATGTGTTGATGTATGCGGACCTGTGCCTTTGCGAATACACCGAGCACGGGCACTGCGGGGTGTTGTCGGAAGGTGAAAGCCTCAAAAAACACGAGCATGTTTCGGTGAACGTTGATAATGATGCAACCTTGGGGCAGTATGCCCTGGCAGCGGTGGCGCAGGCACGGGCGGGGGCCGATGTGCTGGCCCCGTCGGGCATGATGGACGGACAGGTGCAGGTGATTCGCGGGGCGCTGGACGATGCGGGTTTTGCGCATGTTGCCATCATGGCTTACAGTGTGAAGTATGCTTCGAGTTTGTATGGGCCGTTCCGTGAAGCCGGCGAAGGGGGCATGAAGTTCGGTGATCGGCGAGGGTATCAGATGGACTATCGCCGCAGCAGGGAATGGCGCAGCGAAGTCGAAGCCGACATCGCGCAAGGGGCGGATATGGTGATGATCAAGCCCGCGGGGGCCTACTTGGATATTGTCAGACAGGTGCGTGATGCGGTGAGTGTGCCGGTGGCTGCGTATCAGGTGAGCGGTGAATATGCAATGCTTCAGGCAGCGGCCCAGCAGGGGTGGTTGGAATTAAAACCGACGGTGTTGGAAACGACCTATGCGATACGACGGGCAGGGGCGGACCTGGTGATCAGTTACTTTGCCCCGCAGTTGGCGGAGTGGCTGCTTGAAGGATGATTTCGATTGCGGATTTCGAATTTCGAATTTGTTAAGCGCGGACGCTTTGCGTTGGTGCTCTGTGTTAGCGCCGCGACTTGTCGTGTCTGATCGTAGCGGAGAATCAATGGAACAAGTGGCCGAGTGGCCAAGTGCAGAAAACCAAGCCAAGGACGAGGCCGACAGGCCGAGGACTTGGGTATTGGATGGTTAATCGGTTGGTCAGTGACTCGGTGAATCGGTCAGAGCAAAGCCTTTTCCAGCCGAGTAACCGATTCACCGACTCACCATTTAACCACTCAGCATACCCGGGGCCTCGTCGTCACCACCTGCGGTGATGACGCCTCGTACCCGGCTTGAAGATTGGAGCAGCCCGTGTTTCCAACTTTACGACAACGTTTGATTTTGCTGGCGGCCTGTGCCATGGGCGGGTGGTGGTACACCCGAGCAGGGGGCTTGTTGCAGTCACCCGACGGCGGCAGCGGGTACTCATTATGGTTTGCCCACGGCGGGTGGGTGTCAGCAGTGTTCATGCTGCTGTTACTTGGCTTGCCGGTGATCGTCATGGGCGTGATGGCCAGCATCGGCGGACATTTGCTATCGGGGTTGTTTGTGGTGGCGATGAGTTGGTTGGTGCTTTCAGCCACGGGCGGACCGATCGACGGATGGTTGCATCAAAGCCGACTGCCGACGGACTATCGCGGGTTGATTTTCGAATCACTGATATGGGTCGTTCTGATCGTGGTGCTGGCCCTGTTGATGCAACTGGGGCGAAAGGTGTTGCGTCAAAAGTGGCCCAGTCTGGCGGCAACGGATCATTATGGCATCGACCATCGTTTGGATTTGCCGGGGGCACAGGCCTGGGGTGCGGGGCTGGTGTGTGCGGTGGTGGGGGCGCTGGTGAGTTTCGTACTCATACGCACCAGCGACAGCGGGCAGGTGATTGGTTCATTACTACTTGCTTTTGCCCTGGGCGGATTGGCATCACAGTTGTTGTTTCCGCAAAACAAAAATGCGCTGGTGGTATTGGTCGCCCCGATGCTCGTGGCAGCCGGGGTGTACGGATATGGGTTGTGGCAGTACCAGCATGGCGAACAGTTGCTTTCAGCATGGTATCGCGGCAGGCTCATCGGCCCGGCTTTGGCACTGCCGATGCACTTTGCCGGCGCGGGGCTGGCGGGGGCCATCATCGGCATCGGTTGGGGACAGGGCTTGCAGGTTGATGGTCAGATTGAAAAACCCGTACAAAGCACCGCTGAAAAACCGACGGAGCAACCCCCTGTCACGCAAGCCGGTTCAGCGCCCGGTGCATGAAATCAACCGTCACCGGGTTAATGACAAGGTGAACTGATACGGAGTGCAATGAAACAGCTTTGGAGCAAAATTGAAAAGGCCATGGCCGGTCCGGCGGCAGGGGGCTGGGCCTTGGTGATCGTGGCCGGGTTGATCGGATCATTGGCAGCGCTGGTGGCGGTGGCATTTGATGCGCTGGTACGTTTGTCAGAAGGGTTTTTCTTTGGTCGTGTCGCCAATCATGAATTTGACGGTTGGAAGATTTTGTTGTTGATACCGCTGCCGGCGCTGGGCGGGTTGGCGGTGGGGTTGATCACCTATTACCTGGTCAAGGCTCCGCCGGGGCATGGCATCCCCGATGTCATCGAAGCACTGGCGCGGCGGAACGGGACGTTGCGGGCACGCAGTGCGATTTACAAAATGATCACGGCTTCGCTGTCGATCGGTTCGGGTGGGTCCGCGGGACAGGAGGGGCCGATTGTGCAGATTGGTTCGGTGGTGGGTTCGTTCGTGGCCCGTCATTTGGAAGTGAGCAGGGAACATCGCAATACGTTGGTGGGGTGCGGTGCCGCTGCGGGGTTGGCGGCATTGTTCAACGCGCCGATTGCGGGGGTGATTTTTGTGCTCGAAGTGATACTGCGCGATTTTTCGATGCGCACGTTTTTGCCGGTGGTGGTGGCAGCGGTGATGGGCGTGGCCACGTCACGAGCCATTCACCCCGAACAGGCGATGTTCAGTGTGCCGGCGGAACTGGCAGCCTATCCGTTTGTGATCAAAAAAATCATTCCGTTCATCGGGCTGGGCGTCATTTGCGGACTGGTCGGCTGGGCGTTTGCCCGCAGTTATCATGGGTTTGAACATTGGTTCCGTCGATTGAAACTTCACCCAGCCGTCAAACCGGCCATCGGCGGGTTGTTGCTGGGCATGATGGGGGTGGTGTTCGTGCTGGGTTTTGGCAGGGGCGTCGGCGGATATGAACCCCCGGTGTTTTTCGCCAATGGCTACCCGGTGATTCAATGGTTGTTTCACCCCTCCACCTACCTGGGTTTTGACGGCGACGGAAATCAGGTGCGCCAGGTGACGCTGCTGGTGCTATTGGCAGCGATGATGTGCAAAATCATCGGCACAGGGTTGACGCTGGGTTCGGGCGGTTCGGGTGGCACGTTTGCGCCGAGTTTGTTCATTGGGGCGACGCTGGGCGGTGCTTTTGGTATCGCGGTGCGCCATGTGCCGGGCTTTGGGGATGTGATGCCGGCCAATTTCGCGCTGGTGGGCATGGCCGGGGTATTGGCCGGGACGGTGCATTGCCCCTTGACGGCGTTTTTACTGGTGTTTGAACTGACCAACGACTACAAACTCATTTTGCCCGTGATGCTCGTGGCGGTGCTTGCGACGACCATCGCCAAGCTGCTGGACCGTGACAGCATTTACACGACGACCTTGCGGGAACAGGGCATTCGCGTCGGAGCGATGTCGGACCTGACCCTGCTGCGCCGTTTGCAGGTGACCGAGGCGATGGTCAGCCCGGTGACGGTGATGCGCAGTAATGAACCAGCACAGCGACTGCTGGACATGGCAGCCAACATCGGCGGATCGGAATACGTGGTGGTCGATGATACCGATCAGTACCTGGGCGTGGTGCGCAGTGCGGATTTACGTTTGGCCCTGATGCAGAAGGAAGCGATACCGCTCATGCTTGTGGGGGAATTGGCGCGCAATGACTTGCCGACGGTGAAAATGAGCGACAATTTGGAACAGGTGATGGACAAGTTCAGCAAGGAGGATGTGACGAGTCTGCCGGTGATTGGTGAAGTAAAAAAGGTACTGGGCGTGGTGACGCGCGCGGAACTGATGCGACACTATTTGAAGGCGTTGGAAGAGGAGTGATGCGGTAAAATTTGGTGATTTGGTGATTTGGTGATTTGGTGATTTGGTGATTTGGTGATTTGGT
>CAZJMK010000044.1:0-35604 GCA_964547135.1 uncultured Phycisphaeraceae bacterium
TAACCGAGTAACCGAGTAACCGAGTAACCGAGTAACCGAGTAACCGAGTAACCAAGTGATTGGGTAACGAAGCATGACAACGACGACGGACAACCCGGTGCAGAACAAGGCAAGCGAATCAGGGGCCGGCGGCACTGCTGGGGCGCGTGATCGGGCGGTGATCATTCGCACTTTGCGGGTGGTCAAGTCGTATGGTCGGGGGGAGACGACGACGTATGCGTTGCGCGGGGTGGACGCAGCGATTTACCGGGGCGAGTTCATTGCGGTGCTGGGGCCTTCGGGTTCGGGGAAGAGCACGTTTTTCAACATGATCGGGGCATTGGACTCGCCCAGTGAAGGGCGGATTTTGATTGATGAGGTCGATGTGGCGCAGTTGTCAGCGGTGGAATTGGCGTTTCTGCGTTGTCGAAAGATTGGGTACATTTTTCAGCAGTACAACCTGATTCGTTACATGACGGCCTTGGAAAATGTGACGGTGCCGATGGCGTTTGCGGGGGTTCCGCCGGAGGAGGCACGTCGGCGGGGGATGGAATTGTTGGACCTGGTGGGCTTGAAGGATCGCTGGTCGCATCGGCCGATTGAAATGTCGGGCGGGCAGCAGCAGCGGGTGGCGATTGCACGGTCGATGTGTAATCAGCCCCGCATTTTATTGGCGGATGAACCGACGGGTAATTTGGACTTGAAAACCGGGCAGGAAATTTTGAACATATTGACGCGGATCAACAAGGAGCGTGGCGTGACGATCGTTTGTGCCACGCATGATCATCGTTTGCTCAACATCTGTGACCGTATCATGTGGGTGCGCGACGGCAAGGTCGAACGTGTCGAGGAACGCGCCAATGTGAAGGTCACCGTCGGTCGTATCGGAGGTTTGGAATGAGAAGCGGCCAAATGGATGAGCGGCATGCAAATTTCGAATGTCGAATTTCGAATGTCGAATTTGATAACAAGCCAAGGACGAGGAACGAAGTGACGAGGACTTGGGTATTGCAGGATGTTGGCAACAGCAACGCGCCCTCACCCGGTGGGAGAGGGGGACGCAGTTGGGTTGCAGGTGGTGGTGCGCCATGGCTCAGTACGTTGGTGATGATGTTGTCACTGATGTGGACGGCATCGGTGCAGGCGATGTCGGTCGAGGGACAGTTTGAAGCGGATTTGAAGGAACTGACCAAACACCCGCATCGGTTGGCGGGGTCGGCTTACGGGCGTGAGGCGGGGGATTACATCACGGCTCGTTTGGCGGGAATGGGGTTGGAAACGATCGCGTTGGATTTGCCGTTGTTTCAGACGCAGACACAGGTGTGTCATTTGGAAGTGGAGGGGGTGAAGCTGCAGGTGTTGCCGCTGCGGCCGAATTTGCTGATGTCGCCGACGACGGGGGCGGGGGGTGTGAGCGGGCCGGTGATGTACGTGGGACAGGGGGAATTGGCGGACTATGGTTCGCGCAATCCGAGCGGCGCGATTGTGGTGCTGGATTACGACAGTCACAACAACTGGGAACGCGCTTTTGCGCTGGGCGCCAAGGCGGTGGTGTTTTTGGGGGGCGAGGAAGATGTGTCGGTGTATCGCAAAGCGGTGCCGCTGCCTGTGAACTTGCTGCGGTTTTATGCCCCGGCTTCGAGTCGCGCGCTGTTGGACCTGAAAAAGGATTTTGCGCAAGGAACATTGGTCAGTCACGTGAACTGGGAACGCGGCGAGGGTCGGACGATCATGGCCTTGGTGCCGGGGACATCACCCAAACTCGAAGGCAGCACACTGGGTCGGATGGAGTTGATGGTGTTGTCGGCTGCGTATGACAGTTTCGGCGAGGTGCCGGAGGCAAGCCCCGGGGCACGCGCGGCAGGGAACACAGCAGCGTTGCTGGCGGCAGCGGCGCATTTCAAAAACAACCCGCCTGCGCGCGACGTGCTGATCGTGTTTTTGGACAATCAGGCCCGGTATCACCAAGGGGCGCGGTATTTGTACGACGCGATGATGATGAAGCAGCGCGATTCGGAGCGCGTGGCTCAACGTCACCTGGCGGAACAGGCGCATGTGAAGCAAATGCTCGCAGGGTTGGAAGCGGGCGTGGAATCGGTGCAGGATTCGACGCTGGCGCGAGCGCTGCGCGATTTCATGGAAAAACAGGCGGAGTTCACCCGCGCGGATGTGAACCAGTCGTTGCTCGATGATCGCACCGAACGCAGTCGGGCCAAGCGTGAGTTGAGCAAGGACCTTCCGCAAAGCGGTCGGGCGACGGTGGAACATAAATTGGAGGCAGTGCAACAGCGCATTGCGACGACCGAAGAGCGGGTGCGGCAATGGGACAACATGCGTCGTTACCTGCACGAAGGCAAGCGCGCCAAAACCACCGACCCGGCTGTGTTCGAAACGCTGATGATCGAACTGACGCAGAAGGTCAAGGCTCGGCTGCAACGCCGACTGGATGAACTGGCGGTGCGGATCAACATGGACGAGCAGCGTCAGCGATTGCTAAGCAAGGTGACGGATCGCTGGATCAGCCTGCATGTGAGTTACGACCTGGCGGATGTCGGGCCGACGTGGAATTTGGCGCTTTCGGACTGGACGGAGCGGGCGTACTGGGGGGTGAATGCCGCGGGGGACACGCCCGGTCATTATGGTCGGGTGTTGGCAGCGTTTCGTGAAGCGGCACGCACCATGCCGGCGGATTCGGGACTGGCTTTGGATGCCCTGGCGGACACGGCCCTGGCCAGCCGATTCATACCCGGTCGTTATGTCAACGGGTCGATGGTGGCGGGCACGTACAGCATTTACAACGTGTCGCTGATGACCAGCTTTGACCGAAGACTGCGCGAAGGTCACCCGGCGGACACGCTGGATCGACTCAACTGGCGGCACATGCAACAACAGGCTCGCTTTGCCACGTTGTTGTTGGAACGGGTCGCCAATCAGACGGGTATTTCGCTCAACCGGGTGTTCACGGATCAATCGCTATCCAAGCGGCCGGCGTGGGAAGGCGGACGCCCCAGCGGCGACACGGTCGGGTTGCAGGTCACCGGCAGCCTGTCGGAAGACCGCCCCGCCATCGATGCGCTCATTGCGGTGTTGCCCCGCGGCGGCAGTGCGCAGACCGGCGATTGGGCTTTTGTGAACAACCCCTCACAGTTGCCGGGGTTTGATCCGTTTGTGCTGGAGCCGATTGACGCCAACGGACGATTTCCGTTATTGGCGATCCGCAAGGATTTTTTCAATACGGCTGTGGGTTTCGGGGCTGACTTTGATGCCCTGGGCAACGCCCGTGCGGTGAGTACGATGGCGACGGTGCGCACCGGCAACATCAACGGTTCGCTGCGTTTCAACCTGTTCCCTGCGCGCAGCGGAGCGGTGGTGTATCGACCGGTGGCCACACCGTTGCCTGGTACGTTGCGGGTGCTTTCAGCGGCGACGGATGCGGCTTACCCGTTGACGCGCGCCCTTTACGGGCAGTTGGGTGATATCAACTTTGTGTACACCACCGCGCTGCTGCCGCCCGAACCGATCAAGGTGTTTCAGGACAAGGGGCCGGTGTTGTTGAATGTGGATGATGAACATCCGTATGGCCGGGGGCTGATGTTGGATGCGATCAAAACCCCGCCGGCGCTTTCGGCCTCGGCTGCGATGGACCTGTGGCGACTCAATGAAATGCGTTTGCAGATGTTGCGTAGCCGCGGGGTGACCGATGCGGATTTGGAATCGCTGCACGGCCGGGCAAGGCGGGCGCTCGAATCAGCAGGCAACATCGCAAGCATTGCCGATCAGCAAAGCCAGTACAAGCAAAGTTTGGCGTTGTCACGCGCGGTGTACACGCCGTTGCGCCAGTCGATGGACGATCTGGTTTACTCGATCGTGATATTGCTGCTGCTGGCGATACCGTTTGCCTTTGCGCTGGAACGACTGGTGTTTGCGGCGACGACGATTTATCGGCGATTGGCGGGGTTCGCGGGCATGTTCATGGTGACGTTTGCGTTGTTGTATGTGATGCATCCGGGTTTTGCGATCGCCAGCACGCCGATCATTATCTTTCTGGCGTTCACGATTCTGCTGCTGGCGAGCCTGGTGATTTTCATCATCACGCGCAAGTTCCGCACGGAACTCAAGGCCATGCAGGGTCAGGGCGTCGGATTGCACCAGTTGGAAATATCACGACTGGGCACCCTGCTGGCGGCGGTGAACATGGGCATGTCCACCATGCGTCGTCGTCCGACGCGGACGGTGCTGACTGCGGTGACGGTGGTGATGCTCACGTTCACGATTTTGTGTTTTGCCTCGGTGAGCACGCGCATGGGGGTGCGCATGATCACGCAGGGGCCGATCAATGAAGACACCACATCGGGCATCATGGTGCGTCACCTCAATTACAAGGCCCTGCCGCCGGAGTTACTGACGCAGCTGCGCGGCTACGAAGGCAGCGGGGGCATGGTGGCGGACCAATGGTGGCTGGTGCGTGCCAATGCCAATGACGACCCGTACAGCGTGGCAAGGCCGGATGACGGACGGGCGTTGTGGGTCGATGGCATGTGGGGTTTGAACCCGGCGGAACTGCGGCGCTGGCCGGCGCTGGCCTCGGTGCTGACGGGTGACAGTGTCGATGAAAAGATTGCCATGCTGGAAAAGGGAGGGGTGTTTCTGCCGTCGATCGTGCAGGAAAAGTTGGGTTTGAAACCGGGCGACCCGGTGTTGTTTCACGGTCAGCGTGCGGTGTTCGCCGGCACGATTGATTCGACGCAATATCAACGCTTGACGCAATTGGATGGCCGACCCGCCCTGCCGGTGGACTTGATCGACGCGGCACAAACGCTTTCGGACAGTCAGTTGGGCACGCAGGCAACGGAAGTGGAGGAACTGGTCGAGCGCGATTTTGTACACCTGTCGCCCGATCAACTGGTGGTGGCATCGGCGAAGCTGGTAAGGCAATTCGGCGGGGACCTGCGCCTGATCAACTTTTACACCAGCCCGCAGATCGACACGCTCGAATCAGGTCGGCAGATTTCGGAGATGGTCAGCGTACCCGTGTGGGCCAAAGGGCCGCAGGGTGTGATGCGGTTGATATTCACCAAGCTCACCCAGGTCACCGGCGGCATGGCGCTGCTCGTGCCGGTGGTGCTGGGCGGGCTGATTATTTTCGGCACGCTGCTGGGTTCGATTTCCGACCGTGAAAAAGAAATTTACACCTTCAGTGCCCTGGGGCTTGCCCCCAAACACGTCGGCTTTTTGTTCTTTGCCGAGGCCAGTGTTTACGCCGTGGTGGGCGGCATGGCCGGTCAGTTGCTGGCGCAAACCGTGGCCCTGGTCGCAGCGCAATTGGCCGAGTGGGGTTTGATTCGTGCCCCGTCGATCAACTACTCATCGACCAACTCGCTGTTTGCCATCGGATTGGTCATGGCTACGGTGCTGGTGTCCGCCATTTACCCCGCACTGCGGGCCGGCAAGAGCGCCAACCCCGGTCTGGCGCGCAGTTGGCGCATGCCCAAGCCGGAAAACGATCAGATCACCATGACGTTTCCGTTCACCGTGTCGGCTTACGACATCACCGGTGTGGTCAGTTTCCTTGCCGAGCATTTCCGGGCACACAACGATGCCGGGCTGGGCAACTTTGCGGCATCGGAGGTGAACATCACCCGCGAAGCCGCCTCGGGTAATTTGCAGTTGAATGCGAAGCTGGCGCTGGCGCCGTTTGATCTGGGGGTGACGCAGGAATTTGCCCTGACCGCCCGGCCGTCGGAAATACCGGGGGTGGATGAGGTGGCGATATGGGTCAAGCGCGCCAGCGGTGCGGAGGGTGATTGGTATCGCGCCAACCGGGTGTTCGTGCAGGAATTGCGGGGCCAGTTCCTGTTGTGGCGAACACTGTCGGCTCAGATGATCGAGCAATACCGCATGGAGACGTTGCAGACGTTGGGTGAACAGCAGGCGGTACAAAAAGCGTCGTGAGATGGAGTAAGACTGCACGCTGTGACGCCGTGGGCTTTAGCCCCGGATTATTCAAATGTGCGGATAGCCGGCCCTGAAGGGCTCGGCGTCAACGACGGGGCACTCCATCAGGTGATGGTTGTGCTTGAGTAGGGAAAATTGAATTCAAACTGTTTGAGCAATGAGGTGGCTGGTGGCTGAACAGGATTTCAACAAGTCAGGGACGGGCGGGCCGCCGGGGAATCGACCGGGCGTGGGGGCGACGGTTGGCACCCAGCCGGGGGGGGCGAAGGTGGACCGTGAAATGGAGGAGTTTCGCGGGCTGATGGAGCCGCCCTCCACGTTCGAAAACGGGTTCACCTGGCCGGCGTTTTTCGGGGCGCTTTTCGTGGCGGCGCTGATGGTGCCGGGCGTGATGTACATGGGTTTGCTGGCCGGTCAATCGGGTTCGACGATGTCAGCGGCGCAGTGGGTGACGGTGATTCTGTTCATCGAAGTGGCGCGTCGCGCCAACAAGTTTTTGAAGAAGGCGGAAATTTTCACCCTGTTCTACCTGGCCGGGGCGGCGATGGGGACGCCCTTTGCCGGGGTGCTTTGGCATCAGTTTTATGCCCAGTCGGCTGCGGCGCAGGCCCACGGCATCATGGAGCATCTGCCGCAGTGGTTCGCCCCGACCGACCCGGAAGTGCTCAGCAGTCGCAACTTTTTCCGCATCGAATGGCTGCCGGCCGTCGGGCTGGTCATCTTCGGCACACTCATGAGCCGAATCGACAACATGGTGCTGGGCTACGGTTTGTTCCGCTTGGCCAACGACGTTGAAAAACTGCCCTTCCCGCTGGCACCCGTCGGGGCACAGGGCATTCTGGCCTTGTCGGAGGAACAGGAGGAGGAAGCCACCAACAAGGCCGTCGATGAGCAAGGCGCTGCCAAAAAGCAACACTCATGGCGCTGGCGGGTGTTTTCCATCGGCAGTGTGATGGGTTTGGTCTTCGGCGTGGTGTACCTGGGTTTGCCCACGATCACTGGTGCGCTGCTCGCCCAGCCGATCATCATCTTTCCCATTCCGTTCACCGACTTCACTCCGCAGACCGGCTCATTTCTGCCGGCCGTGGCCACGGGGTTGACTTTTGACCTGGGGCATGTGCTCATCGGCATGGTGCTGCCCTGGTTTGCCATGGTGGGCAGTTTCATCGGCATGCTCGTCACCTACACGCTCAACCCGATTCTGTACCACACCCATGTGCTCACCGCCTGGACGCCCGGCGACGGCACGATCATCACCAACTTCAAAAACTACATCGACTTTTACTTTTCCTTCGGCGTGGGGATTTCTTTGGCCATCGCAGCGGTGGGCGTGGTGGCGGTGGTCAAGGGGCTGATGGGCACGCAGCGCAAAATGCGTGAACGCAAGCTGCGCGGTGAGCAGATGGGGGTTGCGGATGGCGCCCCTCCGCCGGGACGTGGTGATATTCAGGTGCGCTGGATCATTGCCACGTATCTGATTTCGACGGTGCTGTACATCGTGGTGTCGATGCAGCTCATCGGCTGGCATCACCACGGCGTACTGGCGGTGATGCTGTTTTACGGGTTCGTGTACACGCCGCTGATCAGTTACGCCTCCGCCCGGCTCGAAGGCATCGCCGGTCAGACGGTGAGCATTCCGATGGTGCGTGAAGCAGCGTTTATTTTGTCCGGCTATCAGGGCGTGGCCATCTGGTTTTTGCCTGTGCCGCTGCACAACTACGGGGCGATGACCGTCTTTTATCGCAAGGCTGAACTCACCGGCACCAGTTTCTGGTCGGTATGGAAAGCGGAAATCATTTTGACGCCGATTGTGCTGTTTGCCAGTCTGCTGTTTGCCCAGTTCATTTGGAGCCTTGGGCCGATTCCGGGACCGCAATACCCGTTTGCCCAGGTGATGTGGGACTTGCAGGCCGAGAACAACTCGGTGATTTACTCCGCCACGCTGGGCGGGTATTCGCTGTTTGAACGGGCGTTTAATCCGACGATATTGGGCATCGGCTTTGCGATCGGGTTGGCGAGTTTTAATCTGATGAGCTGGCTGGGTTGGCCGACGTTTTTGATTTACGGCGTGGTCCGCGGCATCGGCGGCGTCGAACCGCACTCGCTGATTCTCCAATTCGGCGGAGCGCTTCTGGGTCGCTACTATTTCCAGAAGAAACTGGGCCTGGTCTGGCGGCAGTACATCCCCGTGGTCTTCGCGGGTTTTTCCTGCGGCATGGGTCTGATCGCCACCCTGGGCATCGGGTTTACATTCTTGTCCAAGGCCGTGTTCAAACTGCCGTTTTGATAAGAGAAGTGGTCATCAGAGCCGCGAACGGTAGTGAGCGGTGTATTGAAAAACCACTCGCTTCCGCTCGTGGCTCTGAGTCTGGACCCACCCATTAACCAATTAACCGATCACCAAACCATGACCACCCTCTCCAACGACGCACCATCCCTGGGCACGATCCACAAAGGCGGGTTGCTGATCAGCGTGCGCAACGTCGCCAAAATTTTCAAACTGCGCCGCGAAACGGTGCATGCGCTCAAGGGTGTGAACCTGGACGTGTTCCGTGGCGAATACCTGTCGATCATGGGGCCTTCGGGTTCGGGCAAATCGACCTTGTTCAACATCATCGGCGCACTGGACCACCCCAGCGACGGGGAAGTGTCCATCGGCCCGCTCAAACTCACGCAGCTTTCCAGCAGGCAACTGGCATTCGTCCGCTGCAATTACATCGGCTACATCTTTCAGGCCTACAACCTGATTTACTCGCTCACCGCGTTGCGCAATGTCGCCCTGCCCAGCATTTTTGCCGGTGCCAGCGACACCGAGGCGGAAGCGGCGGCGAAAAAGGTGCTCGAACTCGTCGGCCTGGGTCACCGCCTGGACCATCGCCCCGGTGAACTCTCCGGCGGGCAGCAGCAGCGCGTCGCCATCGCCCGTGCGTTGGTCAACGACCCAGCCATCATTCTCGCCGACGAACCGACCGCCAACCTCGACTTCAAAACCGGAGCCGACATCATCGCGCTCTTGAAAAAATTGACGATTGAACAGGGCGTCACGGTCATCACTGCCACGCACGACCACAAAATGCTGGCCAACAGCGATCGGGTGTTATGGATACGCGACGGCCAGGTGGAAAAAATTCAGAAGCGCGAAGACTTGCAGATCGAAGTCGGCTCGGTCACCACCGACGACGGCGCCGTGCATCATTGAAACCGTTGTGCAGCGGCCAGGTGCTAAAGAGCATGACGCCGAGGGCTTTAGCCCCGGATCATTCACAGCCATCCGGCCCTGAAGGGCACGGCGTCAAAATCACATGTCTGCCAGTGGCACACGGCTTTGGGCTGCCCACAGGGTTCAGCGCTGTGGCACGTACCCGTGCCACAGGCACCCGGCACAAAACAAATTCGAAATCCGAAATTCAAATCGCTTGTCCGCCACGTTCGCCGGTACGGATACGGATGCACTCCTCCATCGGCGTGACGATAATTTTCCCGTCGCCGATTTCACCCTGACCGTGACGGGCGGCCTGCAAAATCGCGCCGATGGCGATTTCCACAAACGCATCGTTGCAGGCAATGTCCAGGCGAACCTTGGGCAGCAGGTTGGGCATCACCTGTTGACCGCGGTACAACTCCTCCGCAGCCATGCCCCCCTGTGCCTGCCCGTGACCGGTGCATCGGCTCACCGTGATGCGGGTGATTTCCGCCTTGATCAGCGCTTCACGCACGTCGTCCAATTTATCCGGCTGAATGATCGCAGTGATGAGTTTCATGGTGTTGATCGGTGAAGGGTGAATGAGTGTGACGACAAGCCAGGTACGAGCGAGCTTTGAGCGAGCGAGGGCTTGGGTATGGTTTGGTGGGTCGGTGAATCGGTGAGTCAGTGAATCGGTAAAACACAGTTCTGCCCGAGCAACCGATCAACCGACTCTCCGATGAACCTTTTTAATTGAGGTTCAGCAGCCCATAGCCGTGTTCCCCGTGCAGGGCGTGATCCATGCCTGCCGATTCGCCCTTGTCGTCCATGCGGAAGCCCACGGTCTTGTCCACCAGCACCACCAGCAGCAGCGTCAGTATGCCCGCATAAGCCACGGTAATGCCCACGCTGGCCGCCTGCACGCCCAGTTGTTGCAAGAGGCCCCAGCCGGCGACTTCTTCCTGAGCCGAGGTCCACCATGACGGGCGGATGAAAAACACCAAGGTGATGGCTCCGGTCATGCCTGCCACGCCGTGAATGCCGAACACATCCAAGCTGTCGTCGTAGCCGAGTTTGGTTTTCATCTGAATCGCCAGGTACGAAATGATCGAAGCGACAAAGCCCAGCGCGATCGCCCCCGCCGGTTGCACCACCCCAGCCGCCGGCGTGATCACCACCAGCCCGGCCAATATCCCCGATGCCAACCCCAAGCTGGTCGCTTTGCCATGGTGCATGGCCTCAATCAATATCCACGCCAGGGCACCAGCCGAGGCTGCGATCTGGGTCACCGTCAACGCCTGAGCCGTTTGCAGATTACTGGCGACCGATGAACCGGCATTGAACCCGAACCAGCCAACCCACAGCAACCCCGCACCCAAAAGCGTCAGCACCAGGCTGTTGGGGTGCATGGCTGTGCCCGGATAGCCGCGACGTGAACCCAAGTACAACGCACACACCAACGCACTCACGCCCGAGGAAATATGCACGACCGTTCCGCCTGCAAAATCGATCGCGCCCTTGGCGCCGAGGTTGAACAAAAATCCGTCAGCGGACCAGACCCAGTGACACAGCGGGTTGTAAATCAATATCGCCCACAAGGCGATGAACAAACAGTAACCGCGGAACTTCACCCGCTCGGCAAAGGCTCCGGCAATCAAAGCCGGCGTGATGATGGCAAATTTCCCCTGAAACATGGCATACACGTATTCAGGGATGTGATAGTCCGCCATCATGCTTTCGTCGATGCCGCGTAAAAGAAAATAGTCCCAGCTCCAGCCGAACCACCCGCCCAGCACACTGGGGCCAAAGGCCATGGAGTAGCCACAGACCGCCCAGAGCACGCCGATGATGGCCATGGCGGCAAAGCTGTGCATCATGGTTCCGAGCACGTTTTTGGTACGCACCAGTCCGCCATAGAAAAGCGCCAAGCCCGGCACCATGAGCAACACCAGGGCGGTGGAGGTGAGCATCCAGGCGGTGGCGCCCGAGTCGTTGGAAGCAGGCGCTTCGATGGCAACGACGGGCACAGTTTCGGTCATGTCCGCGACCGTGGCGGTGATGCTGGTATCAGCGGCGCTGCCTGCGACATTACCGGGTTCCGCCAGAGCGATCGCGCTGCAGGTGAGTGTGAACAATAGTGCAAGATGGACACCGACCCTCCCGCGTGAACAAACCAACATGGTGAACTCCCATCAAGGTGCGTCGCTGCAACCAACCCCTTTTTCACGACCGGCCAACTCACCCGGCACTCCCTTTGTGTATGGCAAACAGAATGCCGAGTGGACATTGGGGACACAAAATATCCATATATCCTTATTGTGTCAATATTTATGACAATTTTGGTCCGTTTTTATATGATTTGAAGTTTGCCTGTTAAACAAGCAAACCGGCAAAGGGTCGAAATGATTGCGCGCCAATTGAGCGGGTTTGACGCTGTGCCCACCGGGGGCAGGGCCTTTCCAGTGTGTTAGCGCCGCGATTGATCGCGTCCCTGAATGTGGAACCGCACCGGGGGCGGCTGAACTACAACTGACGCCGAGGGCTTTAGCCCCGGATTGTTTGTCCAAGGAAATGACAGACATCCGGCCCTGAAGGGCACGGCGTCAAAATCACTTTCACCCCGCGCGCGTCACCTTGCTCACATCCTTGATAAACGCCTGCGCACTTTCAATATCCGCAAACTCACCCCCCACCGACAGCATCAAACCCTTCGGCCCAAGGGCGCGCAACACCGTCAGCGCATCCGCCGGCCCCTCCGCGATGATCTGCAAACACTTCCCTGCCGCACGACACCTTTGGTACACCTCCAGCCATTTTGCCGCCGGTCCCCTGCCCGCACCATACACCCATTGCACGCCGTTCAACCTCGGCAGTGCCAGCACTGTTTCCAAATGACGCAACGCATCCGGGCCGTCCAGGTGATAAATGCTGCGGGCCATGGGCTGCATCTCCAACAGTGTCATCGGGGCGATCATGTCACGACCCACCTGGGGCGAAAGCATGCACCAAAAATCACAATTGGGGATGCAGGCCGGCCCATCGTGCAACATCGTCAGCCAACTGGTCATCGGCTGCCCATGCACCCCGATTTTTTGCACGCATCGATCGAACGCTTCCACAAAACCCTGAGCCACGTGCATGCCTGCCGACTGCACCAGTTCGGGGTATTCGATCACATCCATGCACAGTTCCTGCGGCTCGCGCAGCCCGGCCAGTACGTCCATCGCGCCGTGCAGGTCCGGGATGCCCACCAAAAACTTACCCCGCCCGATCGACAAACCCAGGTCGATCATGCGTTCAATGGTCTGCCAGTAAAGGTTGTTGAAGTTTGGCTCCAGTTTGACCACCTCCGCCCATTGTGAGCCGTCGTGAAGGATGGGCTTGGACCAACTGGTGTGTTCGCCGAACTCCAGGTCCCCGCCGTAGAGCGTGGCAAGGATTTCCGGGCCGAGGTTGGGCATCCACATCGGAAAGCTGTCGGCCAGGTAATCGCGTCGCACAGCCTCGGCCAGGGCACGCTGGGCTTGATATTCAACATCCATCCAGCGCTGGCGCAGGGAGGCATGTTGTCTGGTCGGGCCGGTGTAGGGTCGGGTGGGTTTGACCGAAAGTTGCACCACCGCGCGATCGATGACATCGCTGTGCCACCAGGCTTCAAAACGCGCCAGGGTTTGCGCAAAATCGGGTTTGGTTTGCATGGCGAAGGCCGTGTTCATACTTTTTACTCCTTTGAATGTTCGAAAAAAAAAGCGACGCGATCGTCGCAGTGTGTCATGGGCAATACATCATTCGATTCGTTGCATTGAACCCCCGGTCATTGACCGGGGGCTAAGTGTGAGTCATGTGCCTGAATCATCCCTGATTCAAGGCTTCCATTCGCCTGTTCGGAAAAAATCGCTGTGCTTGTAACGCCAGGTGGACAGTTTTTCCTCCACCCCCAGCGCCGGTGCAGCATACGCCCCCTCGGGTTGATACACGAACGGCTGCTCGCCCCGGGCATACGCAGCCTCGGCTCGTTCACGCAAAGCCGCCAACAACACCTTCTGCTTGAGCGGCACATACTCCGGCTTGTGCGGACCATATTTCAATTCCACCGGAATCGGGCGGAACTCGTAATACATCACCCGACGCAATTTCGATTGCGCAGCAGGCGAACCATGCAACGCCAGAATGCTGTGAAACAACACATCGCCCGGTTGCACCGGTATCGGCACCGCACCCTCCGTGTTGAACTTGTCACCACGGTTGAGTTCATCGATTTTCGCCAAGGCGTCCTTGTGCTTCCATCGGTTGGACCCCAATATGCCCCACAAACAATTGGTCAGGTCCGACCCGTCGAGGTAAAAATCAACATTGATCGCGGCCACCGGGTGATCGATGTCAGCGGCTTGTTCGGGGTAGGGTTCACCATCACGATGCCAGACGATTTGGGCGCCCATGCCTTCGAGCTTGAAAACCATGCTGTCCCAGGTGGGTAGAAAGTTGCGCCCCTGAAGCATCTGAATGCTTTGCAGAATAAACGGGTGGCCGAGCAGCGCCTTGCCGGCCTTGGTTTTGTCGATGATGTACTCGATGCGATAGGGCACTTCCCTGCCCGTGACCCGATGCTTCATGTAAGCGTAATCGGGGTCATCGACTTTGCTGGCCGTGGCCTTTTGCACCAGCGGCAGGGTTTGTTCCTGCAACAGTCTGAGTTCATCGCCGCGCAAGAGATTGCGAATGTGCAGCAAACCGTAGTCTCGGAAAAACTGCGCCTGTTCGGGGGTGATGCAACTCTGTTTGGCGGCATCGATGATCGGAAACGAAGGCAGGGTGTCGGTGCTCATCATCAGCTCCTTATTACCGGGTTGATAAACTGTAACCTTGGTATCGCGGAGAATCTTCCCTTGGAATTGGTCAATATTCCGGTATTCTAAGGTCATGGCCAAGTCGGACATTGATTACGTGGACCTGGGGTTTGCGGTCTGGACCGGTCAGCCCAGGCTGATGCACAAGGCCCACCGTCACGGGGAGGTGGAAGCCAATTTCATCATGCAGGGCAGCGTGACCTACCTCACCGGCGGGCGCATGGTCAAACTGCCCATGGGCCGATGGGTGCTGTTCTGGGCGGCGGTACCGCATGAGCTGGTGCATTTGCAGCCGGGCACTCGCATGGGCTGGGCGACGGTTCCCCTCAACTGGTTTTTACACTGGCCGGTGCCTGAATCGGTGCGCACAACCGTGCTCACCGGTCGGCTGATCGTTGATGCCCACCCCGAAGCCCACGATGCGCCAACCCTGCAGCGCATGGCGGAGGATTGCACCAGCGATGAACCCGTGCGTCGGCAATTACTGGTGCAGGAAATCGAAGTTCGCTTTTGTCGGCTGATGTTGCAAAACCCCGACACGCTCGGCCCGGTGCAGGGTCGTATTAATCGTGCCCAGGCAGCCGGCAGCACTCCGCAACTGGGCAAGGTCGAACAAATGGCTGCGTTCATCGCCCGGCATTACCGTGAAGATTTACGCATCGAACGCATTGCAGCGGAAGTGAACCTGCACCCCAACTATGCCATGACTTTGTTCCGGGAACATGTGGGCATGAGCCTGGGGGCCTACCTCACCCGGCAACGACTCTGGCAGGCCCAGCGACTGTTGGCCGTGACGGATAAAAGCATTTTGGAAGTGGCCACCGCCAGCGGGTTTGGTTCGCTGTCACGGTTTTACGAGGCGTTTGCCCAGGGTTGCAAGACGACGCCCCGGGCCTATCGCACGGCTTTGCGCAAACCCAGGCGGAGGAATTGAAGTGTTTGGCGATTGGGTGATTTTGTGAGGGTGTGATTTGTCGTATTTCGTTTAGAAACTGTTTCATCACTCCTTCCGGACTCGGAGCCACGAGCGGAAGCGAGTGGTTCTTTGCATACCCAAGAACCGCTCACTGCCGCCCCCGGGGGTCGCGGCTCTGAATAACGCAAAGGACACCTGCCCCACCCAAACCAGTGTGGCACACGGCGATTGACGCCGTGCCCTTCAGGGCCGGATGATTATGGTTGTGGTGTGAAAACCGGGGCTAAAGCCCTCGGCGTCAGTTGTAGCCCAGCCGCCCTCGGCTGGGGGAACAACCATTGACCAATTCACCGGCGGATACCATCCGCCGCTTTGTCAATTACACCGCCGGGGGCGGCGGTGCCACATCAGCCCGGCACCGGCGACGAGCAACACCGCACTGGCCGGTTCGGGAACGGAGGTGATGGTGATTTTGGTGCCTGCCGTGACCCCAGTGCCCGACGCCCAGTTGACGGTGGAGCCGGGGCGGTAGATCGTGCCGGAAAGGTCCAGCACATCATCGGTGATGCGCAGGCGCCACAGGCCGTTGGGGTTTTCGTTGACGAAGGTTGACAGGGGTTGAATCGGATTGAATGTGGCGGTAAAGGGGGCGGTACCGGAGCCGATGGAGGGATAATTGTTGCTCACGGTATCGTCGGCGAAGAGGGTGTCACGATAATCACGATCGCCGGAGAGTGCGGGGCGTTCAGCCAGAAGCACAACCGTACCTGCGGGAGAAACCAGATAGACTGACAGGTCGGACACGTCTTCGTGCTGGATGGCGACCTGCACCGTGATCGCTTCGATCGCGTTGAAAAGCCCGGACGCCAATTGGAAGTTGTATTCCGTTGTGAGAAAATCAGGAATGGGCGCACCGGTGGCGGCAACATCCAGTTCCAACACCGTTTCCATGGTGTCGGCTTGCGTATCGGTGACGCAGGCCCCCAGAGCGAGCGCTATACATGAACCCAAGGCCAATGGGTGCAAAACTTTCATTTCCCTCTCCCTTCGCAGACGAATGATCTGTCCAGTAAATTAAACCCGACGTTGTGACGGGTTTGCTGTTTCGCGGAAGCGTCATCGCTCCATGTCATGAAGATAGCGCCAAAACACCGCCGAAGCAACCCGATTTTTCAACCTTGGACATGAAACAGAGATACAACCTTGCGGTTTGGTGAAACTGGAGGGTTTGGTGGGTGAAACTGGGGGGTTTCACTGCATGGCTGTCAACTTGCCGGCGGCGATCTGCGACCATGCACCGGGGGATTGCGGGTCTTTGTCGCTGCCCCATTTGTAATTCGGAGGAACATCGTACAGCCAACCGGTCGGGTGACGGAAACGATTGACCTTGCCATCGGCAAACAGCGCAGCCAACAGATTGCTGTGATTGCCCGGTGCCCCACGCCAGCCGGTGAGGTCACCCATCAGGGGCATGTTGAGTTCAATATCGGTGTTACGCTGCGGTGCGCCTTGTGGCACGCCCCGCATGTAATAAGTACTGGCCACCGGGGGGGCTGCGGCCGACACCCCGATATTGCTTATCATCGAATTTTCTTCGTTGTTAAGCTTGTATTTCACCGCACTGGGGCAGTAATAAAGTCCCAAAGATTGGGCGGTCGGTTGACCACGATCCCCGCCAAGGTAGCCCTCCCAGAGTCGCCCCAGATGGAGGAAATCCTTGGGGGATGTCGTGTCGCCAGGCTCCACAGGCCCCCAGATCACCTGACTTGAGTTGCTGAACGTTTTCACCCCGGTTTTGCGATAAAAAGTCCGCGAATTCACCGTCCACCCGCTGTTGTCGTTCATGTACGAAGCGTAGGCGATGCCGACTTGACGCATGTTGCTGGCACACTTGGCCTGACGAGCCGACTCCCGGCCAGCGCCCAAGGCAGGCAACAGAATGGTCATCAACAGTGCCGTCACGCTGACCACGACCAGCAGTTCGACCAGGGAAAACCCAGCCGAGCGACGTTGAGCGGCTGGCCCTGGGCCTGCTCGGCGATTCCATAAACCATCGGTTGCTTGTTTTTTGGACATGTTGAATCCCCCAAATGAACCCCAAGTCCCCTGATCACGGTTCCGTACTTTGCTGTTCCCCAACCGGTTATTCTTGGACGATCGTTTTAAAAGTCAAGTAAAACACGATTTTGTCTGACGTTCGCTTGCCTGAGCCGAGGTTGAATCGTAGGCAATTGTCCGATGTTGATACTTCAATGCAAACGCAATACCGCCGGCGAAGGCGAAGTTGAGTTTGTTTGAAATCGTCGCCACCCGGAGAAAACGAAAGGGTCCATCCTTCAACAGCCCCCGCCGTGACGCACCGCAAGTAACAAGAGACAAGTTTATCCATCTTACCAGGTTTTGTCCAGTGATATTTGGTTAGGAAAGGATGATTATGTGATGATTCAAAGCGAAGTTATGGCATGTTTGGGAAGGTCCGATATTATCGGGGTTGGGGGTGAAAGACATGGCAGTATATTTCGAATTTGTTTAGCGCGGACGCTTTGCGTCGGCGTTTGTGGTCACCGCAGTAACGTGTCGCGCCTGCCTTGATGTGGCTCCCGTCAAGATTAAGGATGGTTTGGGGAAATATGGCAAGTGATCATTGAAAAAAGAATCCTGATCTTCATCGGACGACGAAGATCAGGCGTGGAAGATTTTGTATAACACCCTGTTGCTTCAAACAAAATACCCAAGCCCTCGTCCGCCTGCGGCGAGACTCGTTCTTGGCTTGGCAAATTCGAAATCCGAAATCCGAAATTCACAACACTCGGCCACTTTTTCTTGGCAGCATGGCGAATTTCGTGTATGATTCGCCCCCCGTTGACCGATAAATGTTATTGGACGATGAGGCCCGGTCGGGTACAATGGACGACAATATCCCTTCATAGGGTATGATTTTTGCAAACCGGGTGACTTGGAGATCAGGGGACACGCAGGCACAGGTGTTGGGGAGAGCACCGGTGCGATTGAGGAAAGGTGGTATCTATGGCTGGTTCCAAAGCGCGTGCTACAACCCAGGAGGGAAGCGGTGTGCGTGGATGGGGCGGCATACTCGTAGCCGGGACGATGGTATTGGCGTTCGTCGCTCTGCCGATCGGGTTTGTTTTGCAACTGCCCCTGGTGCTGGGCCTGGCGGTGGCGGGACTCGTGGCTGGGGGCATTGCCCTGACGTTTTGAAAGAGCGGCATCGAAGCGTATTCACAGCAACATCAATCACGTCTGGTTTCTGTCGCGCAGAATCGCGCCCATCGTCGGCAGTTCCCTGTCCAACACATGCCTTGCATACGCACATAGCAACCGATTGGCGCGTTGCAAGGCTCGCTGATCCTTTTGCATGTCACCAGGCAACGCCCCTGCTTCCGCCAAGGTTTTGAGCAGTTGCACGGTTTCACAGCGTACCCGCCAGGGACCAACCCCCGGGTCGTCTTTGCTGATGGTTGACTGCGTTGAACGTAAAGCAATCGCCCTCGAACCAGCTACCGACGTTTCCGACATCACTCCGCCCTCCAACGGATCAAACCAACAGGTGCCCTGCGTGGTGGGGTCGCCGGTTGATGTGAGAGGCAATTCCAACTGCAATCGTGGCGCGTAACCACAGCTTGCCAGCATCGACCATTGATACAACAGCAACCGTCCCCCAACTGCATCGGGGTTCATCAATTCCGTCAGCAGCACGGACAATGCCTCATAAGCCTGCGGGTGGGGTTCATGGTCGGGGAGCAGTGCGTTGGCCAGGTCCACCGCATACCAGGCCAGTTGCAACGTCGGCCAATGGTTGCGCAGATGGGGGTAGGGGTCGAGCAGGTCCCATTCGGTGAGCGTGGACAAGCCGGTGACGGGTTTGAGGGAGGCGACGATTTGGCCACGGGTGATGGGTTCGATGCCGCCGGAGAAGCGTGCGACGTTGGAGGGGGAGGGTCGCTTGGAACCCTTGGCCAATCCCCGGAATTTGCCGTGTTCCAGCGACAACAAGGTGACGACCTGGCTGGTTTCCGACCAGTCGCTTTCCCGCAGCACGATGGCGAAGTCTTTGATGCGTGGCATGGGAATTTCGAATGTCGTTAAGAATACTCACCACAGAGACACAGAGCCACAGAGAAAACAACAAAGCGTTTGGCCAGGATGACAGGAAGAACACGAAGCAGAAAAGAAGGGATCATGGATAAAGGATCATGGATGATGTAGAAACCAAGAGGCAGTTAATGTTCAACCAGACATTCTGCGAAATTAAATTGCTTGGACTAAAGCGCACAGCTTGATCAATGCGATGGTGCGAACCAAAAACTAACATAGGTTGGCGGCGTTGAAAATGTACTTAGAAACTGTTTCATAACTGGTTTGGGTGGGGCAGGCGTCTCGCCTGTCAATGAGCCGAAGGCTCATATAGATCGACAATGGTTCCTCGAAATGGGCTTGCGCCTATTAGAGCGGTTTCAGTTCGAGTGTAGCGTCTTGCGCCCCCTCTCCCCCCGGGAGAGTTGAAAACCTCGCCGTGGCGGGGGAACGAAAATCGATCCGCCAGGTCTGCATTGAATCCACTCTAGCGGGACTTGCCAATAAAAAAAAGTGGGCCGGCGTCATGCACCAGCCCACACCACAAAGCCGAGGTTATTGATTTCGTCAGCCCCTGAACTTGTATCGGTCCCACACGCCTGCGTCGGGTTCCGCCTGCGACCAGGCGCGTGATGATTGTGAGCGGAGATTGTCTTCGACATCGTAGAGGAATCCGCCGTGACCATCGAAGAACACGGCATTGATGCCGCGACCGTGACGAGTGAACGGGCCGTTGTTGCTGTGATTGGTGGCGCTTTCCAGTTCGTGTCGATGTTCACCCTGGTTGTTGCCCTGATCGGTTACCAGGGCGACAGTGTTGGGCCTGTCCCAGGCGGTGATCTGCCGCAGGCCGTAGCCCCAGGTGGCGTTGTAGCCGTAACGTGCCCCGCTGTTGTAGGCATAGCTGTATCGAAAGCTTCCGTCACTGTCGGGGAAGCGATCCGTCGGGCAGAGGAACACCTTGCTGATCTGGTCGATGTAGTCACCTGTCTTGCGTGATTCGAACCATTTAGGCCCGGCCCATGAAGGTTGATAGGCACTGGGGATGAAGTCCTTGTTGTCCCCGGCGTACATCTGAAAACTCAAACCAATCTGACGCAGGTTACCCAGACACTTGGCGCTGTTGGCCGCTTCCCGGGCAGCCCCCAGTGCAGGCAACAAGAGTGCCACCAGCAGCGCGATGATGGAAATGACCACCAACAGTTCGATCAATGTGAAACCCTGATTGCTTGAACGTGACATGGCAGACTCCTTGTGATGACAGGTGTGCGGAAAGGTGATCCGCGGTTTTCATCGGGGATCACCGAAAGTCGTTGCGTCAGAGTTTCGATCTGTTTTTATGGTTACCTGGAACCATGAGTTTTCGTTTCGTAGCAGAGCCGGGCCGTGAGCAGAGCCGGGCCGTGAGCAGAGCCGGGCCGTGTCGGCCCGGTTTCAACCCGGTCCCATGAGTCATTCATACCGGGGCGACACGCCCCGGCTCTGAAGACGACACGCCCCGGCTCTGAAGACGACACGCCTCGGCTCTGAACCAAATCGCTCTAAAGCCTCCGTCGGGGCAGCAGCAACAGTCCGCCCAGGGTCAGCAGGCCCAGCGTCGCCGGTTCGGGAATGGGCGCGATCACCTGATCCAAAGCCGTGCCCATTTTGATTTCGTCAAACGCGGTGCGATTGTTGATGCCAAAGGCGGTCACCGTCCACAAACGCATGTAATCATCCGCCCCCAGTGTGACCACAAACGTGTTGCCCGGATGATGGGTCACCTTGAGCAGGCTGTTGACATCCAACACCGATTCATCGATCGGGCCGAGTTTGATGGCATCCCAGTCCGAGGCGCGCAACATCCACATCGTGGCGGTGTTGCTGCTGAAGGTCGGGCCGTTGAGGTTGGTGAACTTGCTGACCACCAGGTAGGTGGTGTTGGTCTGCACGAGGTTCGCCGAGGCCGAGCCTGTGCCGTTGTCCGCCCCCACCGCCGCGTTGTCCGGGTTGTTGTCCCCAAACAGTGTCACGGGTCGGCTGATCATCTTCTGACCGCCGCTGAAAGGCGCTCCCGCCAGGGACAGATGCGTTTCATTGGCGAACGATCCGCTCTGCCGCTGTTGAAACAAAAAGCTGACAAACACATCACTGCCCGAAGGCACCGACAGTGTTGAGGGAAGCTGACGACCGGCAATAAAAGCGTTGTAGTTGCCGCCGTCGTTATTGTTGTTGACCAGTTCCACCGCGTTGCCCAGCACCGGGTAGTCGCTCAAGGTCAGCCCGGGCACGATGTTGGCGGCGTTGATCGAACCGTTGGACCAGCCGCCGGTCGCCCAGGCGCGGGTGGCATCCCAGTTGCCGCCGTTCTGCCCGACCAGTGATTGCCCCACCTGATAATCAAACCCTTCATACAACATCGCCGAGTGAGCCGAAGTGGACCAACCCGCCCAGGCCAGTAAACTGCAACCAATCCATTTGCCGAACGTTTTCATCGCAAATCCTCCTAAAAAAATGCTGACGTGTGCGTTATACCTTGGTGCTTCGTGATAAGCGTGTGCCCAACAACAATCCACCAACTGTCAGCAGGCCCAGCGTCGCCGGTTCGGGGATGGCGGTCACACTGAGGTTGTCCACGATCCAATCCATGCCGACCTGTCCGCCGCCGCTGCCCATGGAAATACCTGCGACGTTGGACGTGCCGGTGCGCATGGCGAAGTTGTCGGCCACGAGCGTGCCGTTGAACCATACGTCGTAGCTGCCCGCCGCGACCGATTGGCTGCCGCTCTTGGTGTAGTTGATGGCCGTGGTGGTGCGATTGAAAATGATTACGACCAGGTTGTTCGCGGTTTCGATGAAGGTGGTGAGTGTGGTGTCGGTCAGGCTGCCGGAGGTGTTGTTGCTGGCAAACAGGTTGCCGGTTGAGCCGGTGCCGATGCGTGAAAACACGATGCGTTGAAACGTGTTGCCGTCGGTGGAACTGGTGGCATTGACGGTGTTGCTGCCGACCGAAACGCGCAGAAACGTATTGCCGTTGTTGGCAAACGAGTCGCTGGAGGGCTGGCTTCCGCCATAGGTGCCCAAGGTGAAGTTGAAGCTGAAAATGCCGGAGCTGGTGCCGGTTGTCAGCAATTGACGAACGTGCACAGCCGTCGGGTCATTGCGATCATAAAGCCGCATGGCATTGCCGCCGCCGATGACGGAAGTACCGACGGTCACGACACCGATGTCACCCGCCGTGTCGCCCGTGCCGGTGTTCGAAGCCGGGCTGACGATGGTGACGCTGGTCGGTCGGCTGCCCACCGTGTCACCGGAAAAATCGTTACTCAAAAACGCTGCCCCGCTCACTGCGGGCAAACCCAACACACCTGCCACCCACATTGCCATTCGCGCTTTCATCAGACATCCTCCTTTGATAAATGAGATAGTTCCCATGACGATGTACCAAACACGTGTTTGTTGTCGGTATTCACCGACAGTTTGTCATATGCGAATCAGCCAATACGACGTACCGAGGCACGTTCCACCAGCGTCGGTCGAATCATGATTTGTTGCACCGTCTGACGCGGATGGTCCAGCCGTTCGACCAGTCGTTGCACCAGGGCTCGCATCTGCTGCTGCACCTGATTGTCCACCGTGGTCAGCGGCGGAGGCAGATACGCCGTCTCCGGCAGATTGTCGTAACCCACCATCGACAAATCGCCCGGCACGGACAAACCCGCTTCATGCAACGCCCGGTAAGCCGTCATCGCCACCTGATCGTTGTGACAAATCACCGCTGTCGGTCGCGTGGCGGGGTCGGCCTGTTTCCAACGCTTCACAAACTCACCGCAGGTTTGATAAAAATCCTCAAAACGCCCGGTATCGTTCTGCCAGGTAAACCACTGTGGCTGCAACAACCCGCGTGCCTCGAACATGCGATACACCGGGTACGCCGGGTTGGGCTGATCGGGGCGTAACCGTGAAGGCGGGGCACAGAGGTAGCCGACGCGCCGGTGGCCGCGCTCTTGCAGGTAGGTGATGGCCATGCCTTTGCCGGCTTCGTGATCGAGTGCCACGTTATCGAATTGGCTGTCGCAGAAGCCGCCGAAGAGCACGGTGGGTAGTCGGCCGCGTAGCACGTTGTGGTGTTCTTCGAGGTCGATCGATTCATACACCGGGCCGATGATCAAGCCTTCGACCTGATCGCCGTCGAGTTGCTGAATGAGTTTGCGTTCCTGTTCAGGGTTGCCTTCGGTGACCGCCAGTTGCATGCGATAGGTACGGGAGCGCAGTTCCTGTTCGACGAAGTTGGCCACGCGCGCCCAGAAGGGGTTGGAAAAATCACGGGTGAGCAGTAGGCCGACGAGGCCTGATCGACCACGGGCCATGACCTGGGCAGCTCGTGAGGGGGTGTAACCGAGGGTGCGCACGGCTTTGAGCACGCGGTCCCGTGTCGCCCGGCTGTACTTGTCGCCCACGTTGCGATTCAGAATGTCCGACACCGTGGTACGCGCCAACCCGGCGGCGGAAGCAACCTGCTCCAACGTGACCCGACGCGGAGGTGTGGCGACAGCGATTTGTTCGGAGCGTTCCGACATCATGATTTAATATACTCGGAGCGATCCGAAAGTCAAGGGTTTGTGATAAAAAGAGTAGCATCCACCGTCCCGGCTGGTACGGTCGTAAGCAACGTGACGGAATAGCCGGGCAGGGTCAACAGGCGGGTTGCGGTATCTGCGGTAACCACGACGGCTCTACCACTGGCCGTGGTCGATTCATCAATCACGCGCCGGGTGATGGCCGTATCACTGTTCACCCCCAACAACTCGGCTGCACCCCCGCCAACCAACGTGGCGCGACGCGGGGTTTTATTCATGAGCAGCAACGATCGACTGCCATCGTCGCGCCCAATTGCCAGGGCTTCGACATGGTCGGCAAAGTCGCTGGTCGTGGCCGCCATCGTGCCGGTGAGTAATGGACGTGACCACAGATACAGCACCCCCGTCGGTCGCAGTCGATTGTCCGCTCCGAGCATTCCGTAAATGCCATCCTTGACATGCCACTTGGCGATGCCGGTGACGCCTTGCTCGGCCAATCGTTTGACCACCAGGGCATCGAACACCGCACCCAGATGATTGACCATGCGCGGGTCGCGCGTCTGCCACGACCAGCTGATGTTGAACTCGGTCAGATAGGTTTCGATGTGGCGCTGCGGGGCGTGCTTGGCCAAACCATCGAGCACGGTCTGGGCGTGCTCACGTATCGTGTCCGACTTGGCCAGTACCTGGGCATTGGGGTCGCTGGCGTTGCCCGAGGCATAGTTGTGCCAGGTCATGAAATCAATCTGACTGACACTGGCCTTGAGGTACGATTCGACCCAGCCTGGTTTGGGCCAGGTCATGGCCGGTCCGCCGACCTTGGCCTGCGGGTCGGCTTGTCGTATCGCCAGCTTGATCATGTTCTGCAACCGCCAAAGGTCGCTCAATCGATTTTCTTTTTCGTAGCTGTTGTCCTTTTCGTTGAGCACTTCCCACCATTCGATCCTGCGCCCCACTTGCTCCTTCATGATGCGGGCCAATTCACCACAAAACGCTGCAAATTCCGCCTCTTTTTCCGCCGGCAAGGTCGAACCATCGTGAAACCATTGGGGCCAGGTGGGTATGTTCATCATGATGCGGGCATTGCCGTAACCCTCAGCCGTGGCCGCAAAGGCGTGCTTGATTTTGGCAACGTCCCACTGGCGGGTTGCCGCAACCGTCCAGCGGTCCGCCAACCCTGCGTGATGAATGCGAATGAAATCGGGGGCCAGTTGTTTGACATACGCATTGAACCCCGCATTTTCCGCCCGCTTGGGTTCGGTAATGTCATAGTCATTCACGCCCCAGTGCAACAACGTGATCGGGGCCAGTTGTTTGTTCCAATCAACACTGAGCATGATCGCCACCGGCGGCGATACGTTGTCGGCTGCATAACTCGGCGTGGCTGTCAACTGATTCACCACCTGATCAGGCACGTTGAGCGCATTGCCTGCAACCGCGCCGGGGTTCACCTGTGCCGGGGTGGTGGCCGCCCCAGCCTCGCCGCCCATGCCGCCGATGACCACGCAATCGATCATTGGGTTTGGTTCCACCTTGCCACCGCGAATGATCAGAAACGAACTGCCCAGTTGCTCACGGGTGAACTTGCCGAACGAACTCCACTTCCAGTCGCCGGGCTTGTCCCAAATCCATTTCAATTCTTTTTGCTGCCCGCCTACCACTGCCTTGAGCTGCAACGGCCCACCCTGGTGTCGTACATGAATTTCCAAACCGTCACCCTCTTTGGGCGTACTCACTTCGAACATCGGTTCCCATTCCTTGCCGCTGGTCACAGCCTTGCCCCCCGATGCCCCCGCCGCATCAACCACCTTCACCGTACTTTTGGGCAGGTTGGCTTCCGCCTCCAATCGCTTGCCAGGCGGTGCGGCAATGTCGTTGGCGCTGACCGTCGATAAGCCGACGAACCACCACGCGACCCACCCCATCAACATGAACAAGGCAACCAATGTCTTTTGATCGTCGCCCATCGACAGCTCCTTTCGACCGGGTTGTATGGCGCATAAAGAGTTTGTTTTAAGTGATCGGAGCGCTCCGATAGTTTAACACCGATTTCGCCCAAGGCAAATGTCATTGAAAAACAATCGGCCCACGACAACAATCGGGCAACGGGCATTCATATGAATTTACGGGTACATTTCATCCGCCATGCAGCTCACGTTTGTCGATGACAGCACGCTCAACCTTGATCAGCCCCGGGTGATGGGCATCCTCAATGTCACCCCCGACAGTTTTTCCGACGGTGGTCGTTTCGAGCACGTCGATGCCGCCGTCGCCCATGGGTTGCAGATGATCGAGCAAGGGGCCGACCTCATCGACCTCGGCGGGGAATCAACACGCCCCGGCTCACAACCCGTACCCCCTGATGAACAAATCCGTCGGGTCGTGCCGGTGATCGAACAACTTTGCCAACAGATGAAACAAACCGGGCGAGTCGTACCGATCAGTATCGACACCCAACACCCGCAAGTGGCACGGGCAGCGCTCAAGGCCGGGGCGATGATGGTGAATGATGTCAACGCCGGTCGCACCGAGGGCATGTTGCAGTTGTTGGCCGATCATCGTGTGCCGATCGTGTTGATGCACATGCAGGGCACCCCGGCCACGATGCAGTTCAACCCGCACTACGACGATGTGGTGAATGAAGTGATCACCTACCTGCAAGCCCGCGCCGCCGCGGCCATCACCGCCGGCGTATCACCGGAAAAAATCATGCTCGACCCGGGCATCGGCTTTGGTAAAACCGTCGAACATAATTTAACCCTGCTCGCCCGGTTGCATCGACTCACCGCCCTGGGTTACCCGGTGCTGTTGGGCGTCAGTCGTAAACGCTTTTTGGGCAGGGTCGGTCACTTGGCAACACGTACTGAGCCGCCGATGCCCGGCGAGCTGTTACCCGGCAGCCTGGCCGTGGCCGTGGGTGCGTTGATGCAAGGCGTGCGCCTTTTCCGTGTACACGATGTGGCTGAACATCGCCAGGCACTTGATGTCGCATGGGCGGTGCAGCAATCAGCCGGACTTGTCGTTCCGAGCCGCGAACGGCAGTGAGCGGTTAAGTGCAAGTACCACTCGCTTCCGCTCGTGGCTCTGTACGAATCAAAAAAAACAGGCTGGCGGATTCATTTTTAAAACAACCCAGCCGAGCGCAGCGGTTCGGGTTTTTTCATGGGTGCCCGGCTTGTCATGCCCTTGTCCTGCTGCGTGGTCATCATCGCACGACCATGTTTTTTGGCGTAATGAATCCGCTCGTCAGCCTTTTGCGCATATTCCTTGCTCAGCTCACACCCCAGCCAATGCCGCTCCATGCGTGCCGCCACCGCCAGGGTCGTCCCGCTGCCCACAAACGGATCGAACACCACATCGCCCGGATTGGACGACACCGCGATGATGCGTTCCAACAGCGACTCAGGCAGTTGACAGGGATGCCAACCCAAACGCTCCTTGAAAGTGCCGCACAACCGGGACAGGTACCAGACATCGCCATCGGGTTCGAAGTAGGTGTTACCGTTGGCGTCTTTATCTTCGAGTGCCTGTTGCGGGCGCAGGTACCAGACATCATCAGGCAGCTTGCCCGTCGGGTTGGCACGCAGGTCTTGGTAAACCATCTGCCGGGCACTGGGCACCGCGACAGCCTGTTTGTTGAACGTGAAGGGCAATGCGAGCGGTGCATCGCTCGCCTGTTTTTTTAAGCCCCATTTTTCCTTATCGAACCCAGCCGGCCCGACCGCGTAAAACAAATGAGCGTGGCTGCGGTTGAACTTGGCCTTGCAGTTCTGCCCGAACGTGTAATGCCAGATCATCCAGTTGCGGAACATGAGCTTGCGTTCTTTCTCCAATTTCTTCAAATGCAGCCTGGTCTCGGCTGCGTACTCATCGCCGATGAGGATGTAGAGCGACCCGGTGGGCTTGAGCAGGTTCACGCAGCCGTCGATCCATTGATAGGTCCATTGGACGTAATCCTCGTCATCACGGGCGTCTTCATACTGGTCGTACTTGTAGCCGATGTTATAAGGGGGGTCGGCAAAGACCAGATCGACCGAGGCCGAGGGCTGGTCGGCCATGGACTTCAGACAATCGCCCACCAGAATCGTGTCCAATGTTTGGGTTTGCGTCGTCATCATGATGATGATACGGGATCAGGAAAAACCTTGCCCAGCCGGTCCGTCGCCAGCTATACTTGGTTTAATCGAACCATTCAACTTTCACTCGAAGGGACAAAACCATGCCTCACATTATTGCCCAGCCCTGCATCGGTACCAAGGACACTGCCTGCGTCGCCGTGTGCCCGGTGGATTGCATTCACCCCACCAAGGACGAACCCAATTTTGCGGAAGCCGAGATGCTTTACATCGACCCGGACACCTGCATCGACTGCGGCCTGTGCGTTGATGAATGCCCGGTGAAGGCGATTTTCCCCGAAGAAGACCTGCCCGCCGAGTGGGCCTCGTTCACGCAGAAAAACGCGGACTATTACAAGAAATAATTCGGCAATCGCGTTTCAGTGATGTGCGAATGTCAACGTTGTAACGCCCAGGGATGCCATCCCTGGGCTTTGTTATTCATCGGGCCTGGTTTTTCATTTTGTGACACAATGCCCGCATCATGAACAAATCCCTGGTACTGGTCACCGAAACCCTCGACGACACCCCGGCCCACTGGCTGGCGCAACAAGTCGAACTGATTCGCTGCAAAACCGATGACCCCCGCTTTGCTGAACTGCTCCGGCGGGCAGAAGGGTTGATCGTGCGCACCTACACCCTCGTCAACGATGCGTTGCTGGATCAGGCCCCGAAGTTGCGCGTCGTCGGGCGGGGGGGCGTCGGGCTGGACAACATTGATGTGCCCGCCTGTCGCAAACGCAACGTCGAAGTGGTGTACACCCCCGATGCCAACACCCAGGCCGTGGTCGAATATGTGCTGGGGCTGATGCTCGATGTGTACCGCCCACGACCTGTGATGGCAGCGCGGATCGACGAAGCTCGATTTCATCAGGTGCGCAAAATCGAAGTCGGCAAACAACTGGATGAACTGGCGCTGGGTATCGTCGGCTTTGGGCGCATCGGCAAACGATTGGGTCGTGCCGCAGCCGGAATGGGCATGAAAGTATTGGTCAACGATTTGTTGTCCGAAAAAACCCTGCGTGATGAGGTGGCAAAATCCCCCGCCGGTATGTACCCGTATGAATTCGTCACTGCTTCGAGGTTGTATCAACAATCTGACATCATCACGATTCACGTCGATGGCCGTGCTGCCAATCGGCACATGATCAGCGCCAAGGTATTGGCTCAATTGAAACCCAATGCCCTGTTCATCAACGCGGCGCGTGGGTTTTTGATTGACAATCATGCCCTGGCGGAATGGGCCAAAACGCACCCGCAGGCACTGGCGTTGCTGGATGTGCATGAACCCGAACCACCCCCAGCCGATTACCCGCTGTACGACATCGCCAATGTGCGTTTGTATGCACATCTTGCTTCACGCACCCACACCGCCACGAGCAACATGAGCTGGGTCGTGCGCGATGTATTGGCTGTGTTGCAAGGTCAAACACCGCAACACCCCGCCCCGTGCGCCTGACGGCGAGGCGGGCCAGGGTGCCACTGGTTGTGGTACATGATGGATAATGGATAAAGTATAATGGATCATGTTCAGAGAAACCGTACGACCATCATCTCTGGGTTTGAACATTATCCATTATCCATAACACATTATCCATGTCTCACTTGACCACTTCTTCCGCACCCATTGGACGCGCGATCCGAACTTGCCGATGATGTAAAATGAGTCGGAGGCACGGGAAACCCCTTCGTCTTTGTGACGACTTATGCAAGAGCGCGCACGAACCCTGGCGATTGCGATTTATCTGCCCCTGGTCATGGCCCTGCTGGTGGCCGGGCTTTACAGCAATGCCCTGCGCAACCCGTTCCTCGACGACGATCGCACCATCATCATCACCAACCCGGATGTCACCGAACCCGCTCGCTGGCTCGACCTTTGGCAACATCACGAGCGCCTCGGCCAAGCCGACGGCCCACGCCAATATCGACCCATCGCCATCGCCAGCTATCGCCTCAACGATCAAATCACCGGGCTGAACCCCGCAGGCTTCCGCATCGTCAACATGGCCCTGCTCGCCCTGCTCGGCTGCGTCGTCGGCTGGTGGCTCACCCATTACGTCGGGGCCACCGCTGCTTGGCTGGCCGCTTTCGTATTCATCGCTCACCCGGTGCAAGCTGAGTCGATCAACCTCATCACCGGTCGTGCCCAGTTGCTCGCCCTGCTGGGGGTCTGCGTGTTTGGTTGGTTGCATCGCCGTGCTCTGGTCCGACAGCATGGTTCGCTTCCCTCGGCCATGCTCGCCCTATTGGCCGCAGCCGTGGCCATGGGCTCCGACACCACCGGGTTGCTGGTCATCCCGCTGGCGATATTACAAGCCTACTTAGGCCCGCACCCCGGCAAACTCGACCTGCCCTGGCTCAAACGCAACGACCCAACATCGAGCGCCGCACCGCGCAACCTGCGCCCCGTACACGCCGGCACCGCGCTGTTATTGCTCATACCCCTGGCCTTGTACCTTTGGGGCCGCACCCAAGCCATCGGTTGGCAATGGCAAAGTGCCGTCGGAGGCAACGACCTGACCCGCAACCCGTTGCTCGATGCCACGGTCAGCCAGCGGTTGGCTGCCTCCTTTTCACTGGCAGGGTATTACCTATCGCAACTGGTCTATCCGCGACCCTGCACCAACACCATCCCGGCTGCGTTACCCGATTGGCATCAGCCGGTGGTCTGGGTCGGCCTGTTGTTACTGCTTTGGTTGACCGTGCTGCTGTTCATCGGCCTGCGTCATCGGCACTGGCTCACCGTCGCAGGCATATTGGCCCTGAGTCAATTCGTGCTCGTCGCGCATGTGCTGGCCCCGGCCCCGATTTACGCTGCGCAGCGATTGGCTCTGCCGTTGGCGTTGGCCGTGGCGATGTTACTGGCCGAGGGCATTCGTCGGTTCACCTTGCACGATGCCCGTCGTCGCGCCGCCGTGGCCATTCCCTGTGCGCTGATGGTGGTGGCCATGGGGCTGTCCACCTGGTGGTACAACACCCACTGTCGCAGCCCGGCTGCCATGCGCCTGATGGACCTGGAACGTCAACCCGGCAACCCCGTGGCCATGTACCGCTTCGGTGCGGCACTCATGGAAGATGGCCGATACAACGAAGCCCTTAACTGGATCGAATCCGCCGTCGAACAACGTCCTCAATCCCCGCAAATTCGCCTGCGCCTGGCCGGGCTGTACCTGCTTCTGGGTCGTCCGCAACAGGCCCAGCAACAGTACGAACGCATCCTCGATCACCACCCCGATCACCTGGAAGCCCACACCCAATTGGCTGAGTTGGCCATCTCGCGCAATGACTTGCCCGCAGCCGAGGCCCAGTTGATTCGCATCCAAGCTGACCATCGTGACGACGCACGACTTTGGCGCACCCTGGCGCGATTAGCCCAAGCCCGGGGCCAACATGACGAAGCCTTGCAGCATTACCAGCGCGCCCTTGCCTTGGCTCCCACCGATGCCGCCTTGCAACGTGAGTTTGAGGCGATAAAGCGCGATAACCAGCCGTGATGTGTCTGCGTGCTTTGCGTCGGCGTTTAACGAGCGTCGGTCCGTTCGTGTCGAAGTCGCATGGGGTAACCCTCCCTGGCCGAAAACCAGACGATCGCCCGACCGCGATGGTAGGCTTGCATGTCCGTACGACCTGGTAGGCCGATGGTCTCGTGCGTGGCTGTCGCTTGGAAGGGATGATATCAGGCAGAGAATCGATGCCGGAAATATAGGCCGATTCCGAACTGTGCGGGTCAGTGCCAAACGGGGGAATGGACCGTACAGGACTCGAACCTGTGACCTCCTCTACGTCAAAGAGGCGCTCTAGCCAACTGAGCTAACGGTCCCTCTGCGGTCGGGCATTATATCACAAGCGCGTTGGATGGGAGGGAGGGAGTCGAAGGGGGTGAATTTCGGATTTGTTTAGCGCGGACGCTTTGCGTCGGCGCATGGGATGATGTGCCGCGGGCAGCCCGCCGGCGGGACCCTGAACTTTTTGTTTTTGATCTGTCACAGGGAGTCATGGCCATCGATCGGTTACAACACATTGGCAGACAAACTGCCGGTGGCACACATCGGTTTGAAGTGGTGGTTTGAAAAACCATCCTGATCTTCGTCAGAAGGCGAAGATCAGGCGTGGAAGATTCAATAATCACCCCATCACCAAATCGCCAAATCGTTGAATGCAGAATACCCAAGTCCTCGGCCTGTCGGCCTCGTTCTTGGCTTGGTTCCGACACTTGACCACTTCTTTGTTTGGCCGTTCCCCCCTGGCTTGGGCGGATTTATTGCCTCAACACGCTGGCGAAAATCGCGCTTGCGCCCTAGACTTGCCTTGCCCCGGCTGGGGACCAAATCCGTCAGGTGATTGTTTTAGAGAAGGATGTGCGGCATGAGTCCAAACGCAGTGCTCACCAATGAAAAAGCAGTGCTTCAGGTCGGTGGCAAGTCGATTGATTTGCCGGTGGTCATCGGCACGGAAAATGAAAAGGCGGTCGATATCACCAAGCTGCGCAGCGAGACCGGCTACATCACCCTTGATGAAAGTTACGGGAACACCGGGGCGTGTAAAAGTGCCATCACCTACATCGACGGCGAAGCAGGCATTCTGCGTTATCGCGGCTTCCCCATCGAACAGATCGCCCAGCATTGCACGTTCCTCGAAACCGCCTGGCTGCTGATTTATGGCGACCTGCCCAACAAGGCGCAGCTCAAACGCTGGAGTGCGCTTTTCACCGAGCACGAAATCATTCATGAAGGTTTGCGTAAGCACTACGATGGGTTTCCGTTTTACGGGCATCCGATGGCGATATTGTCAGCCATGATCAATGCCCTGTCGTGCTACCACCCGGATGTGTTGAAAATGGAGGACGATGCGACGTTTGAAAGTGCAGCGGCACGGTTGCTGTCGAAAGTGCGCACGATCGCGGCGGCGGCGTACAAAACGTCGATCGGTCGTCCGATCATGTACCCGATGCCCGAACTGGACTATTGCTCCAACTTTTTGCACATGATGTTCAGCCTGCCGAATAAGGATTACATCGCCCCGAAGGAATTGGTGAAGGCTTTGAATTTGATTTTGGTGCTGCACGCGGACCATGAACAGAACTGTTCGACCAGCACGGTGCGCATGGTGGCATCGAGCCAGGCGAATTTGTTTGCGTCATGTGCGGCAGGGGTGTGTGCGTTGTGGGGGCCGTTGCACGGGGGGGCGAACGTGGCGGTGATTGAAATGCTGGAGGAGATTCACAAATCGGGCGTGAATGTGAAGGATTACGTGACCCGGGTGAAGGATAAAAACACCGGCCACAAGTTGATGGGCTTTGGTCATCGGGTTTACAAGAATTACGACCCGCGTGCGAAAATCATCAAGCAGTCATGCGACACGGTGCTGGCGAAATTGAACGTGACCGACCCCTTGTTGGACATTGCCAGGCATTTGGAAGACGCGGCACTGCATGATGATTATTTCATTCAGCGCAAACTGTACCCCAACGTTGATTTTTATTCGGGCATCATCATGAAGGCGATGGGCATTCCCGCCAACATGTTCACGGTGATGTTTGCAATTGGTCGCATGCCCGGCTGGATCGCCAACTGGAAAGAAGTACACGACAACAAGGACAGCCGAATCGCCCGCCCTCGGCAGGTGTACACCGGTCCGGCCATCCGTGATTACATTGCACTGGACAAACGCGGGTGATGGTTGGATGATGGAGCGATTTGGCGATTTGGCGATTTGGCGATTTGGCGATTTGGTGATTTTGAATTTTATCGCGCCTGAACTTTACGTCCGAGTGAAGTTCGGGCGGGGATGATTCAAACTTCACCCTTTCAAAGCATGAAAAACCCACACCGTCATGATGTGGGTTTTGAAAGTCACTGGTTGTCGATCACCGAAACCGGGTTTAACTCCGGGGGGGTTAAATCCGGGGGTTATTCCATCGAAATCGCGGATTGCGGGCAGTTGCTCATGCAGACTTCGCAGTCGATGCAGGAGTCACGATCAACGACCGCTTTGTCGTCCGCCATTTTGATCGATTCGTTGGGGCAACTCTCCAGGCAGGTTTTGCAACCATCACATTTTTCCGCATCAACTTGAGCAGGCATGGTTCGTTCCTTTCGTGTAAGTCCACCGCCACGCTGAAACCAGCATCGCTGTTGGATTTAGTAATAATTCTAACAAAGGATCATTCGATCCGCAAGACCAATATTGTAACGCGCCGTCAAAAAGATGCGGGCAAAAGAAGTGGGCGAGTGGGCGAGCGATATTTCTTTTTGAAACGACGTGATTCATCGATGTCAGCGGAAACCATCCGCCGCTTTGCGTGCCGCTGGCAGCTTGTCTGCCTGGGTGGTCAACGTACGTTCATGCACTGGCAACAAGTTGCCAGTGACACCCGAGCGTCAATTGGTGAAAACCATCGACCGCCGATGGCATCGACGGCTTTATTCACCCAGCCGTGGGCGGCTGGGCTACATCACCGGGTGCCAGTGACACCCGAGCGCCGACGCTTGACGCCGTGCCCTTTAGGGCCGGATTTTTTTCGGATGGATGTGTCGAACGATCCGGGGCTGAAGCCCTCGGCGTCATTTATTTTTTAAAAACCATTCCGAACTTCACGCGGACGTGAAGTTCAGGCGTGAAAGAATTGATAATCACCCAATCGCCAAATCATTCAAAGGATACCCGAGCCGTCGGCGAGGACGCCTCCGACTCGGCTTGTCTGAGCACTTGACCACTGGACCACTCGGCTACTTCACATGACTGTCACCCGGCTTTGAGCAGGGGGGCAACCGGTTGGCCGACGAGTTGGGCGACGCTGGTGGATGAAAGTTGATCACGGATTTGTCGCGCCAGTTGTTGGCAGATGGATTCAAGCACATCCCTTCCGCCACGGTCGGCTGCTTCCTGCGCGGAAAGGGAAACGTCGGCGACGACAGGTCCATCAATGGCTTCAACGATTTCCAGCAGGTTGATTTCATGGGCGGTACGGCCCAGGCGATAACCTCCGCCTCGGCCCAGTCGGCTGTCGATGACGTGGTGACGTGCGAGGGTCTGCAAAATTTTGAGAGCGCTGTCGGTGGGAATGCCCAGGTGCTCGGCGACTTGCCGTGCCTGCACGACGGAGGATTCAGGGTACTGGGCCAGATGCGCGACGGCCAAAGCCGCCAGGGCGGACGTTTTGCTGAGTTTCATAGCGAGGACCCCCACGTAAGCGTTTGGCCGCCGGTGGTTGTAGGTTGGCGAACAAACTGCCTTTTTTCGGTCCCGATACCGACAAAAGGCGTCGCCAGGCGGAACTGACCAGCAGGCCCATGATCCGGTCGGCGGCTGCCTCGGACCATAACCCGATGGCCAACAACGAAGGACTTTCCAAACTGTGTACCAGCAACATACGCGGTCGTCCCGGATCGCAAACCCATTGGCAATGTAAATCGCTGCGGTCGTTCGGTGGAGTTAAGCGTTGCCACCAGCGTGCCAGCATCGCCCGACGTTGGCTGCGGAACAATCGACAACGTGACGGACGAGGGATCGATCCGCGCGGTTGTATGTCGTTGTCGAGGTTGATGGACCATATCACACTGCCTTGCCGATCAATCACCACCATCGGCCAACCCAGCGCTTCGGCTTCCGCCAGGTGTCGTCGTAAACAGTCCAGTTCGACCGCCTGCAGCGCACCGGAAAAACTTCGCCCTTGCGCGGGGTCAGTGGTTGTGTTGACGGTCGTTTGCGTATGGCGATCCGAGCTTGGCGTCGTCATGGGTAAGACCCCAGAAGACCCACCCACCCACCTCATCGGCAAAGTCGCAATTCCTCGTCCACTTTTCCGGTATTCGTTGTAAATCAGGGTTGACAGGCCGATAACCAAAGAACAAACGTAAACGCAAGAGTGTAATGCAGAACTGGGGGTGCTAGGTGCTAGGTGCTAGTGTTTCATTGCATCTATAAGGTAGCAATAGCCGATCCTCATGATATC
>CAZJMK010000045.1:0-35574 GCA_964547135.1 uncultured Phycisphaeraceae bacterium
CATTGTGCCGCCCCAGGCCCCTACATGGTTTCACGCTCATCGAACTGCTGGTGGTGATTTCCATCATCGCCCTGCTGGTGGCGCTGCTTTTACCCGCCCTCAATTCGGCGCGCGGAGCAGCCCGCACATCGCAGTGCCTGACGATTCTCAAACAGTATGCGATGACCGCTTCCAGCTATCGCAACGACTTCCGTGAGCGCTGGTTGCCTTGGTTCATCACGCCCGCCAATAACACTACATTGCAGGGTGTGAACGTACCGGGAGGCACAACGGTTTGGTGGTATAAAAATCCGTATTTCACGGAATCGCTGAATTTTCGTGAAGCCAACATCCTGGATTGGAACACCTACGCGCCGCGCAAAATGCTCTGCCCGACCAATCCGTTTCACACCAGCGGCTGGACCGGCATGTATCGCTGGTATCAAATGAACAACACCAATCTGCCCTACGCCACAGGCTCGATGACGCCTGGGTTCTACTTCCCCTGGACCTCCGGCAAAATCAACAGCTACCCGGACAACCTGATACGACGACCGGCACAGACCTTTGTCTTTACCGACAAGGCCTCGGACAACTGGAACATGAACTACCCCAACCGTGGCGATTATGTGAACGAAAACAACAGCAGTGAAGGCCCGGCTTTTCGTCACCCCGGCAACACCGCCAACATTTCTTTTTTCGATGGTCATGCCGCCACGGTCGGTCGCACTTTGCTGGGTTCCCCCAACACACAGATCGCTGCGCCTTACTGGATCGTCACCCGTGAAGACAACAGCTCCGCTTCCGATCCGCGGATGGATGACCGCTTCTGAATTGATTGGAAACACCAAGCCGAGGGGTTAAGGCACGTGTTGTCAGCGCCTTGCCAATCGATGGGGGTGTGTTTGGGCACGACGATGAAATGAGTTAACTGATTTCAGGGCAGTTCCAGCCATTGGGTTTGAATCAATTTCGACCCGCCGGAACCACCACCGCCGCCGCCCGAACCGCTGGGCAGGCGCGGGTTGGCTGTGAGGATGGCGGGGTTGGTGTCCATATGGAAGCTGGCGTCGCCGGACATGGTCAATTGCGTGCCTAGATAGGCACCGAACAGTTCGGCACTGTTTTCAATTTTTATTTTCGAAGTGGGACAGTCGATGATGGCGTGTACCCGCGTATTGTTGGAAATCGCGTGTTCATAGCCTGAACCTCGACCATAAATGATCACTCTGGAAGGATTGTTGGTGTTGGTGTTCAGTCTGCCAGCGTTGGTGAATTCTATTTTTTCACCCACATAGACCGTCAGCGTTGCGTTGGTGTCCAACTTGATTTCCGCGTTGTTCTTGATAGCAAATGATTTGTCCACACGCAGCGATACATTGCCTTGGATCGTGATTTCAGCGGCATTAGCGACGGTGAAGTCATCCACCCAAAGATTGCTGCTGATCGTAGTCTTGCTGTTGCCTCCATAACTTTTACTGTCGGCTTTCGCGCCGAATCCACCGGGAAGAGCCATCACACCCGGCCAGATGAGGTTGTCCGTCAACGCAGTTTTTGTGCCGGTGATGTTGCCTGGTTGTTCGACGGATATGGCGGTATTGGGGTTGCCGCCTTTGCCGACGATGGCATCGCCCTTGAGCTTGCAGTTATCCACCAGCGAGATGATGCCGTTGGACGTGCTGGTGGTGACGATGGTGGCATCGGAGCCGACATTGCTTCCGCCGTAGGCGCCTTTGGACGAATCGTAACTATCGATCTGCGACGAACCGGTGAGGGCGATTTTGCCACTGGTGACAACGCCCTTGGCTGCGCCGCCGCCGACGATGGCTTCGAACTTCAGCAATGCTTTCAATTCATGTGTGACGCCCTGATAGGTACCGATCACGCGCAGTTCAAGGTCGTCGGCCTGGTTGTCGGCCAAGTCGCTGTCGAGTGGGTCTTGTCCGTAAATAGTGACTGTGCCACCGAGCAAGGCCTGATTGTTCACCCATAAGCCATGGGTGAAACGACTGCGCCATTGCGGGTCTTTTTCGATTTGCTTAACGATCGTGGCCAACCCCGACTCGGCGATTTGTTGTGCCTGCGGGTGGCGTCGCAGGTTTTGGGCGATGCCCAGCGAGGTGCTTTGAGCCGACAGGAACGTGACACTTAAAATGGTGGCCATGGCCACGGCAATGATGACCAGAAGAATTGCCACGCCCCCCGCACGGGGACGCTGACGCCGATACCGCAACCGGTGACCGAACGACGGTTTCACATCGCTGATTATCGGCCAAAAATGCGAGCCAGTTTATTTCAATGTGACCATGCGAATCGTGTCCAATGAGAGCAATTTGCGTAACTATTTGACCACGAGGTGACTTAGAGCCTATCCGAATACCGCGCCACGGCGAGGTTTTCGACTCACCGGACCTCGCCCCTGGGGGGAGAGGGGGTTCAGGCTGTCTCGTTAATGACGCATATTTGACTAGAACGGCTTGTTGGGGCTGACGGTACTGTGAGTCAGGCTGGTGTTGAAAGCGGTGTTACTGGAGACACCGACATGGCCGTCAACATAAAGGACATTCAGGCCGGCTTCCGGGTGCGCCGAGGCGTAACCCAAACCCGCAGGCCACCATACCAGGTCACGATGCCAATCACCCGGATAAAGAACGGTCATCAAACCTGAGGGAACACCATCAACGATGTGATAGGTTTTGCCGGGGATCTGTACTTTGTCATATTTGACCCATCTCCATTTTTCATCCTCGGCGGAATTGGGTCCGGCACTGAGGAGTAAATTTTTAGCAAAAGGTGACCATTTCTGATCGTTTGGTAGTTTGGCGGTCATGGCGGGACAATCCAGGGCAGGGATCGGCCTGCGTGTATTCTGGACCCAGAAAACCTTGTTGCCATAATCGCGAGCGCTCTGGCCCGTGGCGTAAGGAATGATGTGAATTTCCCACCAGGGTGGCAGGGAAGGAACGTTCATATAGCTGGGCGAAAGGAGGTCGCGGTTGTCAGCGGCATAGGCGGCAAACCCCAACCCAACCTGACGCTGATTGGATTGACAGACGGTTCGACGCATCGCTTCCCGTGCTCCCTGCAAGGCGGGCAGAAGCAAGGCTACCAGTAAGGCAATGATGGAAATCACCACGAGCAATTCAATGAGTGTGAAGCCGGTACGATGTGTTCGCATGAGTTGACTCCATGTAGAAAAGGATGACCATACAAACTCAGGACAATGGTTTTATATACTATTTGATTAAAAGACTTGTATTGATAGTGTGTTGATCGACAGATTGCCTTGCTGATGAATCGAACCCTGCCCGGCGATGAAATCACGATTGCAAAGGTATTTACTGGTGAATGCGCAGCTTGGGAGGGATCAGAACACGTTGCGGAGCCTCGGGTAGCCGGCCTGCTTCACGGCGGAGGAGTAACAAACACAATTCACGACCAGCGGCCAGATTATCCTTATCCACACTGGCCACCGGAGACAGCGGTTCAAAGGTTCGCTCAATTGTTTCCGACCAGAAGGCATCGTAACCCGCGACATCGACCTGAACGTTCGGCTGCTTACCCAGTCGGCGCAACGCAGCGATGGTCGCAGGTACATAGGCATCATTGATCACCATCAGCGCATCTATCGGTTCCTGAGTCAGAATGTTGGGTGTCAATACTCCGGCGAACAGTTGAACGTGGGATTCAAAAAGTCGGGCAGGTTCCTGTTCGGAAAAGCGGACGGCTGGAACATGGATGGTCGGAAACACGGGCAAACCCGCTTGTGTCAGCGCTTGTTCGTAACCACTTCTTCTGGCGATGGCCCACTGCCTTGGAACATGTCCGTACCAGAGCATCGCAATCCGCCTTCTTCCTCGTTCAATCAGATGCCGGGCCAAATCACAGGCACCCTGCTGGTGATCCGGAACAACGCGATCAAATGATTGACACTCCGGCTCATCGCCAAATACGGCACAGCGGCATCCGGCCTCTGCAATATTGTCCAGGGCGGATTGGATCAGGCGGGGATTTTCCGCATCAATTTCCGACACGATCACCCCACGCGGTTGATGTGCCAGAAAATCGTTCAATTCCGTTGTGTCCAGACGATCCGGAGAAAAAATGGTGCCATGACAGCCATTACCGGCCAAGCCTTGCAGGATACCGGCGGTAACGTAAAGCCCCCATCCCGAAGCGTGTTTGTCGGGCCAGCCCTCATGCCAGTCGGCCACGACAAGCATGTGATTGCGCAGAAGGCTGAGGTTTTGACGATTCGAGACCGTTCGCATTCGGCCCTGATGCTTGCGGACCAGCCCTTCACTTTCCAAAACCCGCAACGCCCGTTGAACCGTGGCAAGGCTCACGCCCAACTGCTCGCCCAAGTGACGCTCCGTGGGCATGACCTCTCCACGCGGGAGAATGCCCTGATCAATCCAACCACGTAGGGTTCTCAAAACCCTGGCTCGCGGTGCATGACTTGTGACTTCCGTAGTAGCCATGAAAATCGTCTCGCATCCGTGAATTACTTTGACTTCAGTGAATAATAAAGGAAATGTGTCAAAAAGTCAAGCATCCGTTAAAAATGAACGTTCTTCGACCTAATATATCTTATATTAACATGTAAAACATCATTTTACAGTATATTTATTTGACTCATTCAGATTGAGGCTTGCGTTTTCAATTGGGGCGGGTAGAATATATTTGATTCACATTTAGACTATTTGACTCTTTTGCAGAATTATTGACAGCTTGATGGGAGTTCACCATGGCTTTATTTCGTTGCGCATCGGGTTGGCTGGCGATGGTGGCCGTGATAGGTGCAAGTCTGCTGTTGTCGGCTCAGGGATTGGCGGAGGAGTTACGGGGCGGTTATCCGGTCCTGACCTATCAGACTCATTGGCTTGGCAATACCTTTCCCGGCGTTGGATCGCATGGTCAGGGAGAGTGGGTGCAAAATCACATGGAGGCTCTGCATGTAACCCCCGATGGGGTTGCGATTGCCGTGACCCATTGGGATGAGGCTGGTCGATGTATTGGCCTGTATCGCGCGGGGCGTACCAACCATCAGGTCCTTAAGCAATACGATGGCCGAGGCGGACACAAGGCCTGGGGATGGGGAACCGCCAGTCGCTGCGTCTCGGCTGATGAGCAACATGTTTATGTGGTCAACACCGAAGGGACGCTGCTGCGATTTCGCTGGTCGCCGCCGGACATCAATTCCGCACGATATGACACAGAGCTAGACGGGGTAGGCAAGGCCCACGCACTTGATGTACGCGGCAATCATCTGGTCATCGTGACTCACGAGGGGCAGGTTCAGATACGGAACCGGCGAACGCTCGAACTTGATTCGCATTTCAAACTTGCCAACGCCCGAGATGTGATCATCACGCCACAGGCGACGCTCTGGTTGCTTGTCGGGGAGCGGATTGTGCAACGGAATATGTCAGGCGAGCCATTGCCTGGGGAAATAGTTGATGCTGGACAACCGTCTGCAATTGCATTAGCTCCCGATGGGCAATTGCTTGTGGCGGACAATGGGCCACGACAGCAAGTACTGTTTTACGAACTGGGCACAGAGCCTCGTCTGGTAAAGACCTTTGGGCAACAAGGCGGGATTGCCGCCGGTCAACCTGGGGTGGTGGAGAATGACAAGCTTTGGGGGCTGACAGGCGTGGGTATGGATCGTCAGGGTCATCTTTATGTGAGTAGCGATCTGGGTGGCGGCGGCGGAGGCGTCATGCTCCGAGTTTTTTCGCCCAAGGGTGATCTGCTTTGGAAAGTGGAGTCTCACGCCTTTCTTGACACATATGGCGTTGATCCGGCTTCCGACGGGCGGGTGATTTACGGGGTGGATGAGATTTTCGACTTTGATCCGCAGCAGAAGCCGGGGAACAATTGGTCGCTCAAGGCGATCACGCTTGACCGGCATGCAAACCCAGCGGACCCACGGCTCAAGCCCCGTGGCTTTCGAACCAGTTCGGCATTTTTGCGTCGGCCAGAAGGTCGTCGTCTGCTTTTTACCATTGGACAAACTTCCAGCGGGTTTGAACTGTTTACCTTTGGCAATACCGAGCAACACCTGGCGACGCATGTCATGTCTGTCGGTAAGGGTGGCTGGCCCTGGTTCGTGGACGAGAAGGCCGGCATCTGGTTTGGCGGAGATGACAAGAACCGCAAGATTCAACATTTCCCGTTTCGGGGATGGGATGGTGCAGGCAAACCCATTTACGATCTGCAGAATCCAAGACAATGGGATTGGCCGGCGGGTTTCACAAAAATTGCCCGTGTCCTCTACCGACCTGACACCGACACGCTATTCGTCAGCGGTTACACCCCGGACCTCCCTATGGCATCGTGGGGACTCATCGGCAGTGTGATCGTTCGGTACGACCAATGGTCCACCCATCAGCGTCGTGAGGTGTGGCGCACCAGGGAATTACCGCGCGACGACGAGGGGTTCCATCCCAAGTCCATTGATTTGGCAGGGGATTATCTGTTCACGGTTACAACACGTAAATACCAGGGAAAGGACGCCTGTGTTCTGGTGTGGCATCAGGGCACGGGTCGGGTAGTCGGTGCCATGGTTCCCACTTCCAACGTTGGCGGACAAAGCGGATGGGTGGATATCAGCCACGGCATACAGGCGTTCAAGCGCGAAAATGGACAATACATGGTGATTGTTGAAGAAGATGCCCGGGCGAAGAATCTGCTCTATCTGTGGAAGCCATGAACCATCACGTTGGTAGTACCAACCAGCCCACACACATACGGTCGAGGATTCCTCCTGCATAAGGGTGAACAACATGTTCTGCAATCGAAGCTGTGCCATTTGGTTTTACGGGATGGTGTGTCTGGGGATATGGATGAACTCTGCCGCCATGGCGCAGATGCGTACGGGGACGGAGATGCAGGGCTGGCATGATGAACTCAAATTGCCTGAAGCCAAATTGGCATATGAAGTCGTGCTGTTGGAAAGCAATGCACCGGCCAACATTTTTTGGCCGGGAGAACAACCGGAGTTTGTTTTTCAAATTCGCAATCAGGGCGACCGGCCCTTGCGTGCGCGGGGACATGTGGAACTCATTGAGTGGGCCACCCAGGGAATACCCGGAGACATCTGGCTGCCCCAGGTGCGGAATCGGGGGACGTTAGAGATGATTCCCCTGGACATTGATCTGCCGGCCCGGAGTGAGGGCAAACCAGGGTGGTCGAATCATGTGATCAAACCGCGCTTGCCGGATCGTAACCTGGGCTGGATGTTGATTGTGGACCTTGGCGAACATGGCCGAGCGATGTTGACTCATGGCGTGCGCACCTTTGCAGCCGATCCCCAGCGTGTGCGTCATCCGCATCAATCCATGGAGCACATGCCGCCGGAGGTATTGCAGCGTTTGAACATTCGTGCCATGCGCATGGAAATTCCATTTGTCCCACGGAACCAACGTGCCACCCATCACGGTGGAGTGATCCTGGAGATCGAGGAGGAGTTGCGACGTCTGCATGCCCACAACGTCACGGTGCTGGCGGAGTTCGGGACAGGTTCGGCGCCTCAGCCGCTGGGCCGGCCACGTCCGCATTTGGCCCCTGATGGCGTGATGCTCGATGGCAAGATGGATCATGTCTGGCTGCCGGAGTGGGATGGCGAGTTCAAGGCTCAGGTGAAACAGTTGATAAGTGAACTGGGTTGGCCAAAAGGTCCGATCACGGGTGTGATGCTCTGGAATGAACCTTGGGAGGGGCACAGTATCAGTGGCTGGCAGGCGGATATGCCGCGCTATCGGGAGTTGTACAAGCTGATGGGCGAAGCGGTGCATGAGGCAGAAGCACAAGCGGGGGTACAGGTGCTGGTGGGCGGTTGCGATTCGCACACCAACACGTTGGACAAACTGTTTCCCGATGGGAGCATGGAGTTCTTACCTTATCTGGATTTTTGTTCCATTCATTATCAGGGATTGCAATCGCCGGCACACTTTCAGTTTTGGCGCGATCGCCGGGAACGCGAAGGCAGGGTATTGATCTTTGACACCGAATCATGGGTGGCCAACACGGATGATCGTTATGCGGGGGTGGTTGCGGCCAATCATGCCGCGGGTTACGACCGGGCGATGGGAGTGTATGGCGGCAATGTCGTGGATGTGTTGAGCCATCGGCGTGTACGCATGGTGGATGTCTGGACCCCTGAGGGACGCAAACAGCAACCGGCCAGACTGGGGGCCTATCCTCTGGCGGCATCGGTCGGTGCGGTGCAACAGTTCATCGGGGATCGTCCATTTCGCAAGGTGCTGTTTGAACGGGGACTGCCCTGGGTGTTTGTGTTCGATGGCATGCGGGACGATCCGGGCGATGGCACCGTTGTCGTACTGGGTGATTTGGAGGCACTTTTCACGGGCGGACTGGCGTTGTGGTCACGGACCGCCACCACGCAGCAAGCCGGGCAACGCATGCAGTTGCTTGAGCAACTTCGCAGCAGCAAAAATCCGCAGGAACAATCGCGTATTCAAGAACAGCTTTCGCAGCGTCACCCCTACACGGGCGCAAAACTGATCGTTCCTGCGGAAGGCGATGCTCCCTTTGCGATGTATGATTTTCAGGGAAATCGTCTGCCTGCCCAGCAGGACGGCACGATCATTGTGCCGCTGGATCACCGCGGGTTTTTTCTGCGTGCGACCGATGGCCAGGCGGCTTCCTTTGCGAAACTTTTGCAAGCCCTTGATCAGTCGCAGGTGAGGGGGCTGGAGCCGGTGCATATCGTGTTGCGTGATTTTCTCAATCCTGTGGACGAGGGTGCCACACTTCGAATCGAACTCACCAGTCATCACAACCAGCCGATGGATGGTGAACTGCGCATTGAAATCGAGGGCTTAGAGATCAATCCACCGGGTCGCCTGAAACTGGAACCACGGCAGGTTCAGTTGCTGGAAATCCCCGTGCAGGGCCAACTCCGCTCCGACAACATGTATCCGACCACCGTGATTTTTGACGCAGGCGAGCTTGGCTTGGCGGTCCATCACGAAACAATGCACGTCAACCGCATCATGCATCGAACCGTGATGGTGGATGGTCAGTTGGATGATTGGCAAGGGGCATTTCCTCAGACGGTGGCGGCAAGCGGAACAGCCACGCGAACGCTGACCGAGGCCGCCTGGCTGCCCTTTGAAAAGTTTACCCCTCAGGGCCAGAACCATTTTGCCACGGCTTGGCTGGCGCATGATCGTGACTATTTCTACTTTGCCGCCCGCATCACCGACGACAGCGTGGACCCTGGAACCCTTCGCTTTGAGCAGCGTGATGATGACATGTTCTTTTACCCTCAGGTGAGTTACGCCAATTCCCGCCAAAGTGAATCAACGACGGACTTCAGTGTGCGTTGGACCGGTTATCTGCAGGCGAAAGTATCCGGTACACATGAGATCATCGCCCGCAGTGATGATGGTGTTCGTCTCTGGATCGGCGATCAGTTGTTAATCGATCACTGGGAGCAACGCGGCGCAGCCGATTCGGTGGCAAAGATCGAACTCAAGGCCGGGCAACGTGTCCCCCTGCGTGTGGAATATTTTCAGGCGCATGGGGGCGCTTCCATGCAATTGTTCTGGATACCGCCGGGGGCGGAGCGACAGATCATTCCAGCCGACGCTCTCCGGCACGCGGCTGAGGGTGGGCAACCCGGGCTGCAAGTCGGCTTTTTCAAGGGGATCAAACTCGAAGACACCCCCATCCACACCCGGATTGATCCGTGCATCGATTATCCGGCCTGGACGGGGTCGCTCAGTGACAAGGATTTTGGCCGGGTTGTGGACCAACGGGTTGCGCTACATTGGCCGGAGAACGTACGCCGGTTTTCCTATCGACGCAATCCGATTCTTCCAGCCGGCAATCGCAGCCCTGATTTCGATAACGTGCAGATTGCTTTCAACGTTCTCCCGGAGGATCAGCAGGGAATGCTCAGCACGATTCGCCAGTTGCCGGGGCGACCGCCTGGGTTTATTCCAGGCCTTTGCACGGACCATGAATATGCCCTGAATCATGTGGCAGAGGAGTACGGCGGAGGGACCGAGGTCTGGCGCCTGACGCACCCGACCCTGCCGCGTAAGCATTTTTATCCGCGTCAACCCGTAGCGCCGAATGAAGGCTCCGTCGCTGGTGCAAAGATGATTACGGTCTATCGAGATGGTCTGAGGATTACCGAGGCAGCGATTCCATGGTCGGAAATGCCGGAGGTCAAACGGGCGATCGATGCAGGCCGAACCGTCAGGTTCAGTTATCGTGTCAATCATCAAGGGGGCGGCCCCACCCTTGAGTTGGCTCGCAAACGCAGTGCCTCGCGTGCCAGTGCGTTTGCCTTCCACGTGGATTGGGCGGAACACTGGGCCAACGAAATTGAGTTTGCCGTCGAACCTGCCCCCTAAGAAGCTGTTTCATCACTGAGTACACGGTGGGGCGGGCGTCCCGCCTGCCAATGGGCGCAAGCCCATTTCGAGCAACCATGGTCGTTGAGCATGAGCCTTCGGCTCATTGACAGGCGAGACGCCTGCCCCACCCAAACCAGTGATGTAACAGTTTCTAAGCAATTTGCGTAATGAACGAGACTGCTAGGCCCCCTCCCCCTCCGGGAGAGGGGCGTAACACGATGCAGGCAAACTGAATTGGCTCGATCCAACGATCTGTCGCAATGAAGATTGAGTTGAAACCATGATCAGCACTAACCCATCCACCGCCCCCATCGGCTTACACGCCCCCGTCGGTTTGCGCTGCGAAATGCTCATGAATCCGCTGGGGGTGGAGTTTGCTTCACCGCTTTTGAGTTGGCAAGGATGTGCAGCGACTCGTCAGACGGCCTATCGCATTGAGGTAATGGACGATACAGCCGGCCTACACGGCGAGGCAACGCTTTTGTGGGATTCAGGACTTGTCAACTCACAGCAAAGCACTCATGTACGCTATCAAGGTCGAACGCTTGTCTCCCGACAGCGATGCAAGTGGCGGGTCAAGGTGTGGGATCAGATGCAACAGGAAAGCGCCTGGAGCGATTGGGCCAGATGGGAAATGGGTTTGCTGTTGCCCGGCGACTGGACGGCAAGATGGATAGGTCGTGACGGCGTCTGCGCGGTGGACTGGCGTGCACAAACGCTCCCGGCACCTTACTTCCGCAAGTCGTTTGTTCTTCCATCGAACTGCTTGTACGCAAGGCTCTACGTCTGCGGCCTTGGTTTTCATGAAGTGTATCTCAATGGACAACGGGTCTGCGATCATGTGCTTTCCCCCGCTCCCACGCAGTTTGATCGTCGTGCGCGTTACCGGGTTCATGATGTGACGGCGATGCTGCGCTGCGGAGAGAACACGGTCGGTGCGGTGCTGGGCAACGGTTGGTACAACCCCAACACCGCGGAAGTGTGGCATTTTGACAAAGCCCCCTGGCGCGACTACCCGAAACTGCTGCTGCAACTTGAAATGACCGGGGCCGACGGTGTGTGCCGAACCATCGAAACCGATGGCACATGGCGAATCGGGGACGGTCCCATCCGGTTTGATGCCCTTCGCAATGGGGAACACTATGACGCACGTCTGGCAAACCCGGCGTGGGCTGAGCCGGGGTTTGATGATGCACAGTGGCGTGAGGCGGCATGTGTGCCTGGTCCCGGCGGCTTGCTGACACCTGAACTTGCCCCCCCCTGCCGGGTTGTCAAATCCATTCACGCGGTACGATCCTGGATTCCGCGCACGGGGGTTCGAGTTTTCGACTTTGGTCAGAACCTCGCCGGTTGGGCACGATTGGAGTTGACCGGATCGTCCGGCCAGTCGGTGGTGTTGCGTTACGGTGAACGCCTGAACAACCACGGGGAGGTCGATCAGTCGCACATCGGCGGATTCATCAAGAGCGGCGAAACACAAACCGACCACTACACATCTGCGAGTGAAAAATCGGAAGTATGGGAGCCGCGCTTTACGTATCACGGGTTTGAGTATGTTCAGGTCGAAGCACCCGAACAGATGCTGGCTCAACTGGATATTCAGGCTTGTGTGGTGCATACCGATTTTGAACAGGTGGGTATGTTTGAATGTTCAAACCCGGTGCTCAACCGGCTGCATCAGGCGACGATGTGGTCCTATCGCAGCAACTTCGTCGGCATTCCGACCGATTGCCCGCATCGTGAAAAGAACGGCTGGACCGGCGATGCTCATCTGGCGGCAGAGGCAGGTTTGCTCCATTTTGATGCTTCATCGGCCTACGCAGAGTGGCTTGAAAGTGTCGTCGATGCCCAGCGAACCAATGGCCAGCTACCGGGCATCGTGCCCACGGCAGGATGGGGCTACAACTGGGGGAGCGGGCCTGCATGGGACAGCGCTTTGCTGCTGATCCCCTGGTATATCTACTTGTACACGGGCAATCAGCGCTGCATAGAGCGTTACTATCCAGCAATGGCGCGTTATGTCGGTTACTGTGCATCGCTGGCAAGCGAAGGGATCATTCAGTTCGGGTTGGGTGACTGGTGTCATCCTGATTCAAAACGGGCCGCCCCCGCAGCGCTGACAAGCACCGCCTACCTCTATCAGAATGCGCTGTTACTTGCCCGATTCGCACGATTGACGGGCCGAGGGGATGAAGCCTTGCTGCATGAGCAATTGGCGCAGCAGACCCGCGCTGCGTTTCAACAGGCCTTTTACAGGGGAGACGGCATCTACGCCGAGGGTCAGGCCACCGCGCAGGCCTGTGCTCTCTATCATGGACTGGCCGAGGAATCGGATCGACCGCAAGTCGCAAGGCAACTGGCCTTGGCCGTGGGGGCATGTGAGGCAAAGGCTGTTTTTGGAATCCTTGGGGCCAAATATGTTCCGCGTGCGCTTGCGGAGGCCGGTTATCTCGAACTGGCGTACCGTCTGATCGTCCAACCGGAGTACCCGGGCTGGATACATTGGTTGGGTCAGGGCGCGACGACCTTGTGGGAGAATTGGGATGGCGAATCTTCGCGCAATCATGTGATGTTCGGCGATGTTGCCGCGTGGATGTTGCAGTATCTGGGAGGCATCGTCGCCGATGCTTCAAAGCCGGGGTTTGCGCATTTTATGTTTCGTCCCCATTTTGTTTCAGGGCTTGATTGGGTGAAGTGCAGCCATCGCAGCCCGTTAGGTATGATCGAAAGCCATTGGCAGCGCATCGAAGATCAGGTGCATCTGGAATTACGTGTGCCCGGCAACAGCTGGGCGACCCTGTTGCTGCCCGATCAAAAAGCGATGACGCTTGAAGCGGGCATCCATCGCTTGAACGTTTCCACCAATGGTACCCTGCCCCATACAAGCGAACCTCGGAAAATAGTCTGATGAGCCCTCTGATACCAAGCGGCTTGGGTTGAGCGAATCATTTTCGCACCAGGCGCCAAACACCATAGCAACCGGTGGTCACCCAGAGGTCGCCTGTCCCGGGGTGGATGCGAATGCACGTAGGCTCGCGTCCGCCATCACGTTGCGTTCCATCCAACGGGTCGGTGCGGGTGAGATTGATCCAAGTCGCCCCTGCATCGGTTGACCGCATCACTGCATGGTCGGCCACATGCAGGTCGATCCGCTGACCCACAAACAGCCTGCGCGGGTCATCAGGGTCGATATGAACGGTGGCGATGCGGTGACGACCGGTCGCGGTTGCCGGCGTGGGCAGATGCACCAACGACTCTGCATGAGCATGATGGGGCTTGATGCCGACACGCCAAAGTCGATCACGTGAGACAACATAGAGTTGCTCGCCGTCGGGCGTTACTGCCAGATCATCAATGCCGCCTTCCACGCGTTGCAGAACGTTCCAACTCGCTCCGTGGTCATGACTCATCACCAGATCGGCATTCTGACCAACCTGCCTGGTTCCATAGAGTACGCCGGCGCGGTCTGCGGTGAACACGCCGGAGCAGTCTTTCATGACGTTCCAAGTTTTTCCGCCATCAACCGTCCGCAGCCGCGCGACGAACGCCACCTCGGAAACGACGGGATGGACCAAACCGATATCGACACCGAAATCCTCCGCGCTGCGACGACTGCTCCAGTGCATGCCCGGCACATCCTGCCAGGTCACACCACCATCGCGGCTGGTGCGCAACTGCCTTGGTGAACCCCAGCCCTCCCTGGCGTTGCCAGCTGCGAGCATTTGAGGGTTGATGGCCGTGCCGCCGTAGGCAAAGCCTCCCCAGCCTTGGCCACTGATGTTGGTATATCGCCAGGTGTGACCACCGTCGAAGGTCACCGCTCCGTTGTAGTCCTGACTGGAAAGAAAAAGCAGGTCCGGGTGATGCGGATTGTGATTGAACATTCCGCCGATGAACACCGCATTTTGTCCATGCCCTGCCCACTTGAAAGTGTGTCCACCATCGGAGCTAAGCGTCGGCCAGTCACCCCCGAATGACCAGACAAGGTCCGGGTTGTGAGGATGCCAACTGAACATCGCCTGCCGTGCATTCTGTGGGAAGAAGGCGTGTCGATTTTCCACTTGAACTAATGCCCAGGTCTTTCCGCCATCGTCGGAAACGTGTCGTAGCCAACGCCAGTCGTCCGCCAGCGAACGCATGATCATCCGTTCAGGGTTGATCGGGTTGACACGCAACGCTCCAAACTGAACGTTTCTGCGCGGTGTGGGGTTGGCAATGTGCCCCGTGTGGTCGGCAATCGGCTCGTCAAGACCAGTGGTCGCCAGCCGCTCCCAAGTCAGGCCCGCATCCAGCGAACGCATGACCGCCTGTCGTTGGGTGAACCACACCGCATCGGGGCGGGCTTTGCTGACTGCGATACTTGTGGCTTCACCCTCGAACACGCGCATCAAAGTTTCGCCTCGATCATCACTGATCCAGACACCTTTGCTGTTGGCCACATAGAGTCGGCCCGTGGTGGGATGCACTGCCAGAGCACTGTGTCCGGCAATGATGCAGGTAACTTCAGAAAGACGAGTCCAATGACGACCACCATCTTCACTGCGATAAAGACCGGGTTCGATTTTCAGGTCACCCCAGAGGTTGTCTTGCACTTCACGTGTGCGTGACCAGTAGGCGATCCGTGTCAATCCGGCTTCATCGTCACGGGTGGCGGGGTCGAACACCACCTGGCGACGACGGTCTGCCTGTCCGGCGATGGGAGCCAGATGCACCGGCTTCCAGGATGCGGCGCGATCTTCGCTCAGATACAGGCCGTTGTACTTCGACCCCATGGAGTTACTGCCGACGCTGATCACCCGATTTGGGAAGTGCGGGTCGATGGCGATGCCGCTGCTCCCACGTGGCGTATGTCCCACATTGGCATGCTCGAAGGATCGGCCTGCGTCGAGGCTACGCCAGATCCCTCCCACATCGGTGGCAAATAGCACGAACCTACCATCAACCTCATCGACATCAATCGACTGGGGCCACTGAGCACCTTCCCCGCCCAGTTGAACGCCTTGCGCGCGAGCTTCCGCAGTGATAAAGGGTACAGGTTCCCAAATGATACCGTTTCCGGGTTGGCCTGAGCTTTGTGTTTCCTCGAGTACAGCAACACCCGCTTCGGCAGCGAGAACCACGGGCATGATCATGAACACCATCAACACCGCCACCTGAGTCATCATTCGAAAGACTCCGTATCACCCGGAGAAAATACAGCGCGTGACACTTGATTCATCAATTCAATCAAGCAACGCGCAACCTTGATGTTGGGTCGCAAGGCAATCAGACCAAATCACCTACAAAATCAAAAAGTGAAATCAAATCGGATGGTTGCCGACGTATCTGCATCAGAATGAGAGCGTTATTGAGGAATTCGGGTGTTGCGCACCTGCATGTCACCATACTTAATCCCCCCACCATGCCCATCGGCGAAAACCAGATTCACCACATTCAGCCCCGCGCTGTGTCGGTAACGCAGATGCTCTTTGCCAGTGGCACCGGTGTTACCGTCCATATTCGGCCCAGGATTGATTCTGCTGTCGGGGTTCGCCCATGATTCCAATACCATCCCCTGCCACCAGATGCGATTGTCATCGACCGACTTGCCCACCGCATCCGAACCACCATCGTTATTGGATTGAGCACCGTCCCCGACCAGGAACAGTTCACTGGGCCGTTGAAGCAAACCTGTGCGTTGCAGTTTCAACTTGGGTCTGGGGTTGGGCATGGACTGATCGTCCATGGTGATGTCCGGCATCAAACGCGGATGTGTCAGATAGTGATTGGGGTTTTCTTTTCCGGGCGTGAACGAGGTGGCAGTGGGACAGCGCAACACCCGTTTGCGTTGCTGAGCCGACTGACCGGCAAGGCTGCTTCCACCCATGTATTCATCCGGCAAAGCAAAGGTCCAGTCATAATAGCCCCCCGGACCGCCTGTTCTTAAAATCCCCGGAGGGAGAACCGTGTAATCCACTTCATAAGCTGCGGCGGCGATACCGATCTGACGCAGCGTTGAACTGCACGCAACATCACGCCCCGAAGCACGAGCAGCGCTCAATGCAGGTAAAAGAATGGCCACCAACAATGCAATGATGCTGATGACCACCAGCAATTCAATGAGCGTAAAGGCGCAGGCCTTACCATGCGGCCGGTTCCGATTTTGATGTGATGTCATCATTTCATTTCCTTTCAAATGGCGTGACTGTTGTCTCTTGTTTCGGATTCATAGGTCGTGGTGAAACGATCAAACATCGGAAAATCGAAGTGTCCCGCTAACCAGTCACCGATGATCGGAGGCTGGCATGCCCCTCCGCTACAGTGATGCTCAAGCCCTGCCGCACCTGGAAGGGCACGCGAACGACTTCGGGCAATTCCGCTCCCTCGGCCAGTGCACGGCTGGTGTGGGCAACCTGACGACCTATTGCTTCTAAAGGCAATTCGGCAAGCGTCGGCTCAACACCCAGCCACTGACTGGCCAAGGGATGTTGATCCAAGCCCACCACCGATAAGTCACGTGGTATGCTGATCCCAAGCTGTCCAATTGCCTGACCAAGCGCTTCCATGGCGACGTAACTTGCGGTGACAATGGCGGTAGGTTGTGTTTGTTTCAACCATCGAATAACGGTCTTGTCGGCCCCTTCAAGCGGAAGTGTTTCGGAGAAAGCTGAACCTCCCATCAATGAACGTCTTGGACGGGTACTCAGTCCGTCCGGTTCGCTGTGATATCCAGGATGATTGGCTGAGCCTATCCAGCAGGTTCCTATCAGATTGGGATCAAGCCCTTCCAGAAGCATCCTTTTTTCGAATGCTTCCTGACGTTGAAACACCCAGGGCGAAGGCCAACGATTGATAAGTAAACCGATCCTTTTGTGACCCGCTTTTCGCAGCAGGTCCATGGCCAGATTCATGCCCTGAACATTATCTTCCACCACGGCAGGCATGCCCAGAAACTGGTGTGCGGTGCCTACCACCAACGTCGGAATGTTCAGCCTCACCGCATCCCGCAGCAACAACGCATCACGCGGTTGCGCTGCCAGCGATGCCAGCACATCAGGGCGACTTCGCTCCAAACGACGCACCAGGGAGGCGACATCTTCATGCCGTAGCCCAAGCAATTCAACGTTCAGCCCCACGCTGTCTGCGGCCTGGTCCAGCCCGGCCATCACCCTGGGGGTTACCCAGTCATGCGCCAGTCCGCCGATATCGAACAAAATGACACCCAGACGTAAGTTTTTGGTTCTCGCTCCAACTTCCCGCCCGGCACCACCCAGCACCTTTGGCCCAACAAACGTCCCCCGACCTGCTTCGCGACTCAGCCAACCTTCACGATGAAGGGGGTCCAAGGCTCGCCGAACTGTGGAGCGGCTCAATCCCGCTCGATTGGCTAAGTCCGCATCATTCAGGAACGGCGACCCCGGTGCAAGCTGCTTGCGTTGCAGGAACAAAAGGACACGGTCACGCAAAGCCTGCACCGCACCGCGTTGCGGAAACGGCTCCTCGAAAAGAGCCGTTGTCCCATCCGACCATCGTTCATCACATGACAATTGATCCATTTCAGACATGTGAGCCATTATGGTCGCGTCGGCATCGCTTGTCAAGGGTCATTTTCAACTTGATGATCGCTTTGAAGCATTCGCAATCATCATGAATGCACGTCTGGAGATGTTCAGCCTCATCTGCCGTGATATGCAAAAATTGCCTAATTTTGCTTGCGAATCTGCCATGGGCGTACACCCCAGCGTTCCACTGAAAAAGAGAATGAACCTGCTTGGCCGCTGACCACAAAGGCGACACGTTCGTCATTGATCAGGTCGCGTGCCACATATGAACCATTTTCAAGATCAGCCAGTCGAACCTGTGCCTGTGCTGTCGTATGCCCCACATGGGTGGTCAGCACGATCAGGTCATCATGTTGATCATAAAAGCCAAAGCCGCGCAGGTTGTCACTCAAGCCCAACGGCTTGTCGGGCAAGTTCTGCACATCCACAATCGGTGCCAGTCGAGTCAGTTGTTGCCGTTCCTGATCCGTGAGCAGTTCGGGGTGAAATACGATCCAACCGGTGGGAGCGTGTTCCCTGTTCAGTGTTGGCAAAGCTGCATCCGAAACGTGATATCCAAAAGGTACCCCGCGTGAGCGCAGGGCCGACAGACGATCACTGATCTGATACTCCTTAAGTTGCCCTTCCAGCTTCCGCTCACTGGGAATCGAGTAATAGCTCGCCAGACCGTAAGGGCGTGTTGGGTGATGGGCATGAATCAACTCGACCACGGGCGGATGGCTGTCCTTGGGGTCCCAATACTGACGCATGAAGAACTGCACCCCACGGCGTACCGTCCCTTGTCGTGTGGCGATGTGCGTCCAACCCACTTCCAGCCACTGATGCACCAGGTATTTGCGGCCACGTTCCTCACGATCGGCTTGTGGCGTGTCCGCAAACGTATTGTTGACCGAGTCCCAGAACGCTTCATGGTCCGCATTCATCTGCCCGGCCACGATGAAGTCAGGTTCCCGCGCCGCAAACGGCCCGAACACCGCCGAGCTGGCCCCCAGCGGTTGAAGTTTGCGCAGCTTATCTCCCTGTAATTCAATCCGGGACCATATCTGCCCCGCAGGCACATGTTCGAGCATGATGCGATAGTCCGTGCCCAACATGCGGCGCTGATTCGGCGTGCGGTGGGTCTGAAAACCCAGCATCGCTTTTTTACCCGTCGCCGCCTCGATCTCACGCAGAATCGTGGCGAAGAATCGCGCATAGCTGTGCGCCCAGAAATCATTCCATTGGGGAAAATGGTGCTCGACAATGGCTTTGGCACGTTCAACATCGCCGGCTTCCGGCAGACGGATGTTCGCCCATGACTCGAACACCTTGACGATGCGCGGGTGAAAGTCGATGACCTTGGTATTCTCGTAGGGAATACCTTCCAGAAAATCAGCGGCGATTACCGCGGTCACCCCCGTATGACCAGCCGCAATACCGATCCGACGGGCAAGCCAGTCGCCGTAGGTGGCGTTTTGGATACCTTCGGGCCAATCTTTCTCGTCCAGCGGCATGGCCGGGCTGATATGCCCGTATTGCGGGTTCCACGGTTCACCCGAAGCCCTACGCGCAAAAAGATGACGGCGTTGATCGTACCACTGACCATATTCCCGCCAACCGGGCTTGTCCGCATGGCGTCCCCCGGGCAACGCATCCTTCAACGTGTTGTTCCAATGCACAATTTCGAAAAATGGAAAGCGACCGGTGGTCTGAATCGATTCGGAGGGGCGACGATCGGTGCCGCGTCCGCTCTCGATGAAAAAGACCACCTCCGGCCACTCGCCGATGCCGCGATGCCGAAGGAAATCACTCATAAACGGCGGGGTTTGCGGATTCGGAAGCATGGCAGGCCCCGGTTGTGCATGGGCTGAGGGTACAAGTTCCGGATACGTCATCCAAAGGATCGTCAACAGCACAACCAGCCATGTGGATGATCCGGCTGAAAGTCGCTCCTGTTTGGTTGCTCGCATCGATTGCGGTGTCACTACAACCTCGTTTCGCACAAGCAATGAGTATGGAAGCCTGCCGTTCATATGGAACTACCCCGGCAGCATTCCTTGGATGAACAATCAACGACGACGCACCAGGAGCATTGAACCGCCCAAGGCCAGCAGCATCACACTCGCCGGTTCGGGAACCGGTTGCAGGAAAAACACCATATCCCTGCTGGTGTCGAGCGTCGGAACGCTCAGGGTCTGACGAATGCCACCGGTCCCCAGGGTACGTTGCCAGAGCGAGCCGCCTGCATAACTATCACCGGTCCGTGCCAGTTCCAATTCCTGATTGATACCCAGACTATCAAAACGCAGCAGGAAACCGTATTCGTTACCCGCTGTCAGGGCAGTGTCAATGATGTCCAGGGTCAAAAAGTCTCCTGCTGCCAGTGAACCGGGCAGGTTATCCCCATCGGACACATTCATCAGTGTCCAGTTACCGTTGAGTTTCTGCCACATTTCCACACCGAACGAAGCGCCCGCTGCTCCGCTGCCCGCAGCCGTCAACTGCACCACGATTTTGTCCAGTGTGAAAGTATCCGAAGCGGTGAAGGTCTGGCCGCGATCAAGGTTGGTGCCGCTGTTGGTGTTGTAACGCAGCGAGGTGCCCGCGATGCCCGGACCTGCGTTGCTATCCTCCGACTGGTACGATCCGCTGCTTGGTCCGGCTGTGTCTTTGGTAATCTTCAGCTTGGGGGTCGGCGGCGGCGGCGGCGGGGTCGGAGCCGCTTTGGTTTCCAAGTAAAAGGTGAACGTGCGATAGGTGTCCACATCCGGGTAGCCATCGGTCGTCGGGCTAAGGTTGTAGCGGTCCGACCCGGTGGCAAAAAGTGATTCGTTGATCAATTGGTTGTTAACCGTCGGGTTGCTGGGCGGATTGACACCGGGTACACGGGTGGGAGGGAGGGTGCCATCGCCTTCACGACGAATGGACCACCACTGCTGACCAGCCGGATCATTGAACAAACTGACGGAGTTGTTCAACTGCGAACTGCCCACACGGTTTGCGTTTCCGAGGGTAAACCCTTGTTCCCAGCCCGGATCGGTAAAGCCGACGATAAAGGCATATCGTTTCCCACCCGCCAGCACGATCTCATCATTGCCCGTCAGGTCCCAACGCAGGTATTGCAGGTGCCCTTCCTGCCCGCCGTTTTGCGTGGTGGCGGCGAGATTGGGGAACATACCACCGGTGACGACATGCAACGATTGATAGGTGACGCCTTCAATGTAGTCGTCCGCCGAGTGATGCGTGGTAAATCCATGGGTGGACTGCTGGCCGGGGCCGGTCCCGTTGTTATTGATGGTGGGCGTGCCAATCACTTCAAAAAACTGAACGAAAAGATCCTTCCCCGCCGAGCCTGCTCGGATGGCGGAGCTGCTGTTGCCCGTGCGCAGAATCAGTGCATCCAATTGCAGGTCCTGACCGGGTAACAGATTGAAAATCTGACCCAGGTCACGGTTACGCTGGTAGTAGCCATCCTCTTTCCAATCGAGATTCGGCGCATCCATATTACGAATACTGGTGCTGCCACCGCCGTCGGTCGCGCTGAAAAACAGGTTGTCCGGGGTGATGACCGGGTTCCGAGTATAGTTCTTGCCCAATGCGGTCACTTCCAATCCGGCAAAAGTGACCGAGGGCAGCAATGCCCCCAACATACAGGCGGGCAGAAAGAATTTGCTCTGGACAAGGCAGTTGGCGTGTGGCATCGATCCAATCCTTTGGGAATGAAAATAGGGATAGAAAAACAGCCGGCCGGGAAGGCCCCGATCGGCTGTTAGGAGGATTCTGTCAAGGAACAACGTCAAACACTTTCGTATCACGACAGATAAAAGAGTACATAGGATCAACGACGGCGCAGACCCAACATCGCCACCCCCGCCAAACCCAGCAGACTCAAGGAGGCAGGTTCGGGGACTTCTGCCGTGACGAAGAAATACAATTCACGGCCAGTATTGAGCGTTCCGGGTAATACCGTATTACCCGGACGCGTGGATCCAAATTCAAAGTCACGACGAATTTCGAACGTGTTGGGGTGGGCTTCCGAAGCACTGTTTAAGGTGAAAATACGAAACCGTTTCTCGGTTCCGGTAGGATCTTCGACATTGGCTCCGATCAGAAACGCATAGCTGGCATCCGCCGCAAGAATCTGATTTTGGGAACTGACATCAAAGGTCAAAAAGTCATTTGCGGATACCGTGGCAGGAAGATTGCCTTCAAGCCGCCAAAGTGCGGTAAACGTGTTGGGGCCGGGCGTGAAACTGAAAAGATCGATGATTACCGGCATCCCGCCGACATTAACGCCTAAGTCTGCGCTGGAGACTTGCACCGTGATGGTTTTGAGTGTCCGGGTCTGGGCGGGATTGAGGAATGTCGCACCCATATCCGTGTCCGTACCGGTTGACCGCCAACGCACGGTCGTGGCACCGTTGTCTCTGGCTCCTTCAGCCACCACGTTTGAACTGGGGGCAGTCGTATTGCCCGTTACAATCAACGCCCCCTGCGAAACCGTGGCCATCGCAGCCACACCAACCAACATCGACCAAGTCAACATACCCGTACGCATCATTCACCTCCTGAAGTGGGGTTAGAGAACACAAGTACTGACCGACGACCGTTATAATGTAACCTCATGATTTCCGATTGCGCCATGATTATTCATCATCATGTCTAGACATATCGTCAAGTTTGCATATCATGGCAAGCATGGGTTCCAGACGCTTGAAAAATGAACCTGCTCTCAGGTCCCCATCCGGGCGCAAGAAACCCCATGCCCGGATATTTCAGGGGTCAAAGCACCGGCGTACGCAGACGATTCTGGTGGTGCTGGCCGGTCGGCCATGGTTGACGCGACATGCGGTGCTGGGGATCACCAGTTATGCCCGTGAGCATACGCAATGGGAACTGGTGCTGATCATGCCGGAGGTCCAAAGCCGGCTTCCGACTTTGGAGCAATTTCATGCCGATGGGGCCATTGTGGGTGCATCCCCCTCGCGTTCCCGTACCTATCTGGATATTCCCCAGCCGTTGGTATTGATGGAGTCGCCGCTTTTGGAAACTTCCCGTCCGCTGGTATCGATCGACAACAATGCCATCGGTGCGATGGCGGCTCAGTATTATCTGGCGCGAGGCTATCGAAATCTGGCCTATGTACCCAGTGGCAAAGTGGTATCCGATGGTCGGCACGATGGTTTTGTCGATGCCTTGGCAAAGGCAGGGTATGGTTGTGAGGTTTTACCCCATGGCATGCGTATGAAAGACCGAGATTTCGGCGAGGTGATGGATGAGTTGCGCGCCTGGCTGGAATCTTTGCCGCACCCGACGGGGATTCTGACCTGCAACGACCAACATGGGGTGATTGTTTTGCAGGCCTGCCGGTTGTCGGGACTGCGTGTGCCTGAGGAACTGGCGGTGTTGGGGATTCACGATGATGCATTGTATTGCCAGCTTGGGCATGTTCCTTTGTCGAGCATCGCGATTGCGGGGGAGAAGATGGGCTATGAAGCTGCGCGAATGCTGGATTTGCAGCTTCAAGGCAAACCGATTGACAAGGGACATTTGTATTTTCCACCTATGGGAGTGATCACCCGCCGCTCGACTGATACCCTTGCGGTGGAAGACCCTTACACGCAGGAGGCATTGCACTGGATCGGTGCGCATCTTCATGAGCCGATCGATCTGGAGGATTTGCTGGATGCAGTGCCAATGTCGCGTAGTTCGCTGGAACGACGCTTCAAGCAGACCCTGGGACGCACGCCTTATGAAGAGGTGCTGCGACAACGGATCGAGCGGGCAAAGACATTGCTGGTGGACACCAATCAAACCATGGAGCAAATTGCCCTGGCGTGCGGATTTTCCGGGCGGGTGTATTTCGGTAACGCCTTCAAGCATCACATGAAAATCAGCCCCACCGCATTTCGCGCCCAATATGTCCGGCCGGGAACCTGGCGTTAGGGGGTTCGCTTCGACCTTCTGCCGATCGAATTATTCACCATCATCGGCTATGGGACGGATCGCCACCATTTGCACTTCCATGCTGAAGTGGCCGTCGTGGGCGCGGGGAGCCTGAAGTTCAAGCGTCATCGTGTGCTGACCGGGCGTCAGTCTGCGTACCGTCCCCAGACGAGCGAAGGTTTGCACGGCTGTGATATTGGCATCCTTCATGGGATCGACCTGACCATAACGCAGATGCGTTCGGGTGCTGCGACGCCAATGGACCGTGGCGTTATCGGGGGCCGGTTGAGCGGGACGATTGTCAATCGACCAGTGGAAGGGAGATACCAGCGCCCCGGCATGGCTGGGGTACCACATCGCAGATAGGTAAAACTCGTAGGTTCCGGCAGATTCGAGGGTGAACGGGAAACTGATCGTGGGCTTTTGGCCGTCCGCCTGTTGGGGCGAACGATACACCACCGCATAGGCACCTCGTGCTTCATCGGATTTGAGCATGAAGCCGTTTTTCAACGTGGCCTGATCGGCGGAGATTTCCAGTCCCTCTGGCTGATCCGTACTTTCACCCACGAGGATATCCTGGATATCAAGCACCGCAGCGCCATACAGAATTCCACTGCGATCCAGCGGCATGATGAACGTACCCTGGGCGGGAACGTCGCGTTCATGGCCGAACAGGTCCACATAGCGAGGCATTTGCGAGCCGGTGGCTTTGACCTGAACACGCACACCACTGCCCCGTGGCCCCTGATCGGCGGTGGCGGCAAGAATCATCTGGCCGGCGCGGTCGAACAATCCCAATTCGACATCCGGCAAGCCGGTGTGAATCAACTGTTTGAAAGTAGCGGCTCCCAAATGCTTGGCCGAAAGTGCGTAGGCCACGCCCCAGGGCGCAGCCGCCCCATCACGCTCGGAGAGATTCTGGAAGCTGGCATAGGCTCCGGGATTCACCAACAGAAAGTGCATGTTTTTCTGCACCTCTGCGGCGAAGTTTCGCATCGGCAATACATGCTTGGGCTCGGTGGACCATACCGGCATGTCAGCAGGCAATCCGTGTTTCTTGAGCACCGAACGCATGTCCTGCACGGAGACGGCTTTGGCGTAGAGGCTATGCACCGTCAGGATGTCGAAATAATTGCCTGCCCCCAACGCCAACATGCGATCGAAAAAGCCACGCGCTGACGGGTCCAACGTGAAGCCGGCGGTCAAAATGGTCGCCCCCGGATCACCGGCACGAATCCCCAAGGCGGCATGTTTGAGCAAATCGGTGAACTCCTCGACGGTTCCTGCCCAGTAATGATGCGGGGTGTTGGGTTCGTTGCCGATTTCCCAGTAATCAATCAGATCGCCCACGGAGGCTGCGGTATCCTGCATGAATTGCTGCCACTGGTTCCAATCCCTGGGGGCAACGCGGGAATAGAGAGGCCCGGCATCGCCGGAAATGGAGGAATCGCCCGGCTTGGAGGAAAGCGATTGGGGCACTAGTGAGATCGACGCCATCACGTGCAACCCCTGATCCCGATATGCCTGTGCCAAGGCGCGAAACTTTCCCGGGTCCACGCCCTGCGGTTTGGGAGTCACCATGTTCCAGTTGGTATGACGAACCCAGGAGGCTCCAAGCATCCGGGCGAGTTTGGCTTCAAAGGGAGCTTCAGCCACACGCATCACACCCCAGGGAGATGCCTTGTCCACCGGATCGGGTTGGGGAACGATGCCCAGTCCCCCAAGAAATGCAATCGCTTCATCCTTGCGTCCGTCGGCATAGTGAGCGGTGATGTCCAGGTCGAAGTAGCCGATGTTGGGAGGTTGTATCGACAGAACCTCGGTATGCCCCTTGTTATCCACCGGAACGTTGGCGGACCATGTAAACGGGCCATCCAGTTCCTGGAGCGTGAGGTTCAGAGATGAGGGGAGTGTGCTATCGCTGCCGGGGATGACGCGCAGTTGCCAACGGATCGTATCGCCCGGATGTCCATAAAGGCCCGGCTGTTGGGGATCGGGCAAAACGACCGCGACCCTTGCAGGACGATGAATGGCTGAGCGACGAGGAACGGGTTTGTTCATCCGTTGACGTGCCTGTTCAAGGTCATTGCTGACGATGAGCATGTGCGGGACACCAAAGCCGCCCGCCCTGCCATCGTGAGCAGGGATTTCGACCGTACCGGGTTTGGCCAGATGGACATAAACATTATCTTCGTGACCACCCCAGCCGATGGTCAGGCCCGTTGGCTTCCATGGGTCCGGAACGGTCGGTGTCCCACGATGATGGACCGCCAGATACAAGGCCATGGGTTGCGTGAGCGTGACGTGATAGCCCGGCCCCGGCTCACTGGTGCTGGGTCCACGATGCGGGATAAGTGCGGTCAACCCTTGCAGTTGCGGAGGAACCAGGGTGAACACATGCGTCTGATTGGACAATCGTTTGGCACCAACGGCAAGCTCGATGAGTACCGCATTCTCCGGCAGGTCAGTCAGCACCGGTGTGCTTTCCGCCTGAAGCAGGGCCATGGGGTAAAGCAGCGTCAATAGGGCAGGCAGAAGCAATCGCATCATGGCAGTTCCTGGTTTCTGATGGGGAAAGAAAAGACCGCGACCAGCGTTGGCCGGCCTCGGCCTTGGTGTTTGCATCGCGCCCTTAACGCCGTCGGCGTAACATCATGAAGACACCCAAACCCAGCAAGCCCAGACTGGTCGGTTCAGGGATCACCGTGCTGGTGAATGCCAGATCATCAAAGCTGGTGGAGTTTTCACCGTTGATGGTGTAGCTGATTGCCACTTTGCTAATGCCCAGATTGGTCGGGGCGATAAAACCATAAAATGTGTCGCCCAATGCTGCACCTGGAGCACCGATATTTCGGGATGCAACGGCGGTGGTGTTATCCGTAAAAGTGGCGACTGCTGTCACTATCCCTAAATCCCGCGCGGCTCGTGAAAGGACGGTAATACCAAAGCTATTGATAACTTCGAGCGGAGCACCGCCATCGATGCTACCGATCAGGAATTCGACCGTGGCAGTGCCTGATAATCCTGTCAAAGTTCCCATGGTAAGGGCGGTACCATTGGTGCCTCCCTGTTGTGTGGCAGCGCGTCCGGCCTCGCCTTTGGCGGATATTGGAATACGGTTGGTCAAGTTAGTGGCCAGGGACAGACCATTGGGAGCAGACGTGGTGATGTTGAGTGTTTTGGCACCGGAGGCAAAGTTGGCGTTGATGCTGCCACCGGTTCCCAAACTATCCGTCGGGGTGAAACTATCGAAAGTCACCACACCGCCTGTACCGGCTGCAAAGGCATTTGTTAATGTTGTCTTGTAGGTATCAAGTTTTGCGACGGTATCGATTGCCTTGGCCTCATCGCCGGGAGCGGCGGGTGCAATGAAATCCACCGTGTTTGATTGCACCACCTGTTCGTCATACACCCCTGTGGTGATGAATGCGCCCTGAGCTGTGGTTGCCAGCAACAGGGTGGAACCGCCGAGCGTCCGCCATGGTTGAATTCTCATCTCAAACCTCCTTGAAAATGTGAAAAAGCCTGTTTGGAACAATTGGTTCGGCCATCGATTGGTTATTGATCAACGCGCCATTTGAGTGGCGGATAAAACGGTGCCATGTCGTGGGCGGTTCCCATAAGCCCTGTAAAAGCGACGGCTCTGGCGTGGTAATTCCCGGCTCCGCCATCGCCGCGCAGAATGTTGGTGCTTTGCATGCCCCCATGCCGCAGATTGATGAAGTTGGCATTGCCGCGGTGGATATGGACGCCGTCGTAAACCATGGCTGTGACACTCGGACTGGCAAGTAAGTCCATGCGATTGAGCAGCCAGGGTGTGGCGGCTGTGTTGATCCAAGTGAAGGGAAAATTGGCTTTGAGAGGTGTTCCGATCGGTTGCTGGGCGTTGACGCCGTACCAGGTTCCCATGGCCCGCGAACCGTCCCAGGAAAGCCACATGCGTGCCCCCCGTGGGTCGGTCTGCGAAGCGGGCGTGCCACTCCAGGCCTCTGCCAGGCCGTCGGGGCAACGAAAGACGGTATTGTGTTTCAGGGGGTCGGTGGTGCTGGGTGTCTCCATGGACTGGACATAATCGCCCTTGATCAATTTATGGGCGAAGTTTCCACCGTTGGGTACGACATCCGCAGGAACGATGTAGTTTTGAAAATCGTTGTAATAGCCCTGTAAACCCAAGCCGATCTGCCGTAGGTTGCTCAGACAGGCACTTTGCCTTGCGGCCCCGCGTGCGGAGGCAAGTGCCGGCAGGAGAATCGCCACCATAAGAGCGATGATGCTGATGACCACCAGCAGTTCGATCAGCGTAAAGCCGCAAACAATTCGCCGAAATGCTTTTGGTTGCGTCATGAGAGGAACCCTTGAAAAACATGCGTAGGGAGAGATTCATTCACGCACGACAAGCAGAAATCAAAATGGAAAGATCACCGATAGCCAAAGCCATGCTCGTGTCGGCAGCGCCATAGTAAACCCATACCCGCCCGTCCGTGTGGGGTACGATTGCCGCCGTGGGAAACACCACGTTGGGAGTGATGCCTTGTCTTTCATAATCCGTTTCGGGCATCAGCACCGGTTCATCACATTTGCCCAGAATTCGGGATGGATTGTTTTTGTCCAACAGCATGACTCCGCCGTTGTAGATATACCCGTTCATTCCTTGTCTTGCACCGTGATAGAAACATAACCATCCCTGCTGGGTCCAAAGCGGCGGAGCGCCCGGGCCGATCTTGGCGGATTCCCAGTATCGGTGATTGCGTTCGAGCAACAGAACTGTTTGGCCCCAGTGAATCAGATCCGGCGAATAGGAAAGATATATATCACCGGCTCCATCCACATTGGGGCGTTCCAGCCGGGCATACAGGCCTTTGATTTTCTGAGGAAACAGCACACAGTTACGATGGTCGGGAGCGGTAATGTAGCCAAGGGTCTCCACGGTACTAAAATCGCGCGTCCGGGCAAGCATGATTCTCCCGCCCAACCGGGAGGCTACGTTGTAGGTGATGTAACACCAATCCTCGATCCACGTCAGCCGAGTATCAAAGATTCCCTCATGATTGACATAGGGATACTCCATCGGCGGTACGATCAACGGTTGTGACTCGATCTGGAAATGCACACCATCACGGCTGAATGCCGCATGGAACCGAGGCCGCCACTGGCGATCCCAGAGGTTGACCAACATGATGAATCGATCATGATGAAAGACCACGCTGCTGTTGAATACGGCTGCCGCTCCGCCGGGGATGTCCGTTGGACTGACAATCGGATTTTCGGGATGCCGGCTTAACAAGGCATTGCCCAAGGCGGGGATCGTCACCACCGACTTCACCATTTCACCAAGCGTGCTCATGTGTATAACCTTACATCCAGAAGACCTGATGACAATGGCAGAAATGCGGGATAATTTTCCTTGTTTGCGTCATGGTGATATCATTCGCCCTCGATTGAAACGGTGATGGAGCCTTGGTATGCCGATCACTGAATTAAAACGCATCGGGTTACTGCTCCATGAGGACTCGGCGTTCATCCGCGGTGTATTGCAGGGGGTGATTCAATACGCCCGACCGGGGCGACCCTGGGTTTTTCGCACTTTTCGTCCCGATGGTCCGGTCAAACTCGAACTGCGCAGTTGGCGACCACACGGCCTGATCACCCACATCGCCGACGGCAACGATGCGCAGATGGTTCTGGACACCCATCTCCCGGCGGTCGATGTCTCCGGGAATATGCAGGACAATCCTCTGCCACGGATTCCCTTGGACGATGCCGCCATCGGTGCCACAGCCGCCCGGCATCTTTTGCAACGTGGTTTTGTTCATCTGGCGGCCATCAGCTACCATCACGCCGATTTTGCCCAGTCCCGGGTCGCCGGGTTCACTGCGAAGGCGACGGAGCTTCACCCCCAGATGGTGATAGGGCAATTCCTGATTCCGCTGGGTCAACTTCGGCGACGAAATGCTCGCGCCCGCATCGTGGCCGATCGCAGACTCCGGCAATGGCTGGTCAAATTGCCCAAGCCCGTGGGCGTACTGGCGGTTAACGATGAACTGGGGTTGATCCTTACCGAAGCCTGCCGGGAGCAGGGAATTCATGTCCCCGAACATGTGGCGGTGGTGGGGGTGGACGATGATGATCTGATCTGCTCGATGGCGCATCCGCCGTTATCGAGCGTTGCCCTGCCGGTTCGTTCCCTGGGGTATGCTGCGGCACAAATGCTCGACCAACTGATGCAAGGTCACAAGCCCCTGCTTCCCCTGCCACTGGAACCGCTGGAAGTCCGCACAAGACAGAGTACCGACATCATGGCGATTGTCGATGAGGATTTGGGGGCAGCACTCAGATTCATTCGGCTTCACGCCGGTGAACCCATGGGCATGTCCGATCTGCTGCGACACATTCCCGTATCCCGGCGGTCCCTGGAACGACGCTTCCGATTGATTCTGGGCAGATCATTCCTGCAAGAACTGCAACGGGTTCGCATTGAAATGGCGCAGCAGTTGCTTAGCACAACCAATCTGCCCATGCCCCTGATCGCTCAACGCTGCGGCCTTGGCACTGGCAAACAGCTATCCACCACTTTTCATGCCCTCACCGGCGAAACCCCACGCAGCTTTCGTCAACGGTCTCGCCTGAGCCTGACTTCCGCCGACCTGCCCTGACCCGCCAGCATGGCGTATTCCCGAAATAATGACAGATAGCACTGGTAATCGGCGTATGACACCTCCGGGGGCGTCTGATGATCACAACTGATCAGGAAACCACCCAGCTTCGCGGTGGGCAATACTCTTTCGAACTCCCGACGCATGGCGGCTTCACCCTGCGACATGGTCAACTTGTCAAAGTGGCCGACCCAACGCATGCCCGGATGAGCCTGACGCAGGACGCAAATATCCACGCCCGCATTTCGCTCCAACGGTAACACACCTTGCAGCCCCGATCGCTCGAACCAGGGCATGGCAGTAGTGACATCCCCGTCGGAATCCATGAGAGCCAGCACCCCCCGCTCCTGCAAACAGGGAATCACACGCTGGTAATACGGTCGAAGAAAAACGTTGTAAAGCTCCTCCGACAACATGGGGCCTTGGTTGTAGCTCATGTCCTCGGCAAAAGTCATGAAGTCCGGACGGCAAACACTTCCAATCTGTTCAATCACCCGGATGTGCCAATCCGCCAGGTCCCCGTTGATGCGGTGAATCAACTCCGGCTGATCGTACATGGCGTAAAAATGCTCCTCGATGCCCAGCAGCCAGCGTGGAAACCAGAAGAAACCCTCCAACGTAAACCACAACACCGCACATCCCTGTTGCTGCAAGGCTGCCCACGCCTGCCAACGGGCCGCATCCATCGCGTCGCGTGGATACAACTTAGGCTTGAGGCGTTCGTAATCGTCATGACTTTGAATCAAGGCTGCGCCATGACTGGGGGGTTGGGGACAACCTGCCATACGCGGCGCAATCCAATCCTGAAGGTAAAGGTCCAGTCCGAAATGCGCACACAGAGCGGTATGATCCATCACCCCCGCAGGCAATCCTTCCTTCCGCCAACGATCCAATGTCTGGTTCCACCAGATCGCCCATTCCAGGATCGGCAACCGGTCGAAGGATTGAAAGTTCATGATCGCTTGAAATCGCTCACGAACCGACATCGTGGATGGCGCCAAGGTTGTCATCGCTGTACCATTTCCCCCGCGAGTTGCCCCACCACGGGATTGAGTTCATCATTCTCCAGCAACTGGCCCGGTTTGAGCGACTTGAAATAGTCGGCAGGCAGAATGTTCTGTTGGCCGTTGAAACTGCTGCCCATCGGCATGTAAGCACAGGTCATGGCAATGCGTCGGGTCCGCGTCATGTTGGCACCAGCCCCATGTGCCACCAGGCCGTTGTGAAAACTGCCATCGCCCGGTTTCATCGGATAAGCCACCGGGTCCACTTCCGCCATCTGCGGGTAAACCTTGAACAGGTCCGCCATATTGGCGCCGATGCCCACATTGTCATAGCGTGCCTGGTGGTGCGTACCGGGAATGAAGCACATGCAGCCGTTGTAAGGCGTGGCGTGTTCCAAGGCGATCCAGACCGACAAGGCATGGCGGGAATGAAAGGACCAGTACGGATTGTCCAGATGCCAGGCCGTCGGGTTGCCAAAGGGTTCCTTGATAAGTGCCTGATCATGCCAGACTCGAAAACCCTGCTGACCTTCCAGTTGACAGAGCATCCGCCCCAGATTTGGTGAGAGCATGTAGCGCTTGACGGTTGGGTTGATCCGCCACAGATTCAGTCGCTGGGTGAAAACCTTGTCGTAATAGGAATCACCTTCCGTCATGTCCGCGCCTCGACCGGCGACCTTACGTTTGCCCATCGCCGCCACGGTTTCCAACACCGCTGCCTTTAATTCATCGACCTCCGCAGGCTCCAGCAACCCGGGGTAATAAAGAACGCCCTGTTGGCGATACATCGTAATCTGAGCCTGGGTCAATTCGGTCTTCATACACGGTCTCCTTGCCAAGCGTGATCGCATTCGTCACAAGACTTTACATCAATATTTACAATGGAAATGTAATTGGATATGTTGATATTGATGTCGAGGTTATCCACCAATGATCCTTCCGTGAAACGTCGCCTGGTGCGGGTGGTCAAGCGCTTTCCTTCGCTGGCGACCTTGGGCATGGCCGTGGAACATTTCCCCCGTTACATCAATGCTCATCAATGGCCGCACCAGGTGGATGTGGTTCTGTTCACGTGTGTATTGGCGGGTCAGGGGACACACCATCTTTCAGGACAATCGATGGCCATGGGGCCGGGCGCCGTCGGCATCACGTTGTATGAACAGGAACATGATCTGCAAACCGATTCAAACGGGATGGAAGTGGTGAATGTGTATCTGGACCTGATGCGTCATCCCTTGCCCTTGTTGCCAGCGCCTTGGAATCGCATCCTGGCGGAACTGCTTCCGCCGCATCGCCGCCTGGTGATCCCTTTCCAGCACGGAATGCTTTTGCAGTTTGAAGAACCACTTGTGTTGAGTGACTGCCTGCACTGGCTGCTGCGCGAGCAGGCACATTTCTCGGCGGATCAGCCTCATTTGCTGCCCATGGCCATGCAGCGATTTCTGGCGGAGCTTTGTCGGCAAACAAGACGCTGCGAACACCGACCTCTGACACTCGGCAGACAACCAGACTGGTTGACTCAAGTTCAAACCCTCATCGATCAGGAATACGCCCATCCGATCGGTTTGGCGGACATGACACGCTTGTCAAAAAGCACCCCGGAGCATCTGTGTCGTCGCTTCAAACAGACCGTGGGATTGTCACCCTTGGCCTACCTCACCCAGCGTCGCATACAGGCCGCCGCCTGGCTGTTGCGCACCACAACATTGCCGGTCAATGAAATCGCCCTGCAATGCGGATTCAACCAGCAGAGTCATTTCAACCGTAAATTCAAACAGGCGATGCGCCAGTCGCCCACGGATTATCGGCAAGAAATGTGATGTGAAGGCTCTGAAAAACCCTCTCCCCGTGGACGAGGGGATTGTTCAGAGGGCTCAAATCTGATTGTCCCCGCTTCGCCTCGGCGTGACGACCTTTTACCAAAGAATATACTTCTCAATTAGCCCTTGCTTTTCGATCGTACACTCCCCGTTTAATACAGTCACGACATCATCGCCAATGACTATTTTCCCCCTGGAGAATTGAACCTTCGGAGCGGCTTGAACTTTGGGTGTGGGAAAGATGACCGAGTAATAGTTTATCGAAGTTGATTTTTGCGGATTGAATGCCTCCAGTGCAACGGAACTGCCGAGTTTACCTTCATGAATACCCCCGGGTTGGTAGTCCCGGCCGGCGCCATGCATGTATCCCTTGCCGGTGGTTGTCTCGACAGGTTGATCGGAGAAAAGGTACACATCGAGGTTCGCCAAGGGACGGGTGAATTGCCAATGGTTGCGGTTTACAGTGGTAACGATGCCCTGATCATCCCGATTGTTCAGATGCAAGCGCCAGGTATATTGATGCAGGCTGCCCGTTGATTCGATTTTATCAATGATCACAAAGTAGCCGGGGTCGCGCACGAACAACACCGACCTGCGCACATGTTTCATGGGCACGTGATAAGCCTTGGCGACCTCATTCACTATCAGATCAGCCAGGTTCCCGATTTTACACTCGACCACCTCAGCTTTGGGAGTGCCTTGCCGCCAGAAACCCGATATGTCGGTGGTATTCCAGTTGGATTTGCCGGTTCCCGGAAATAGCTGATTCTGGTCGTCAATACTGATGGTATTGGCGGACCTGGTTGTTTTGTCCCATTGGTAATGTAGTGGGCTGCGGTAGGAAGCGGACCCTGCGGACACAATCAGATACTCGCCGTAGGCTCCCATCGAGATGGAACCCAACTCCGGCCGCTGGTGCGTGAACTTGACACGCGATCCATCCCCCGAGCGCATTCCAAGCACAATGCCGTTGTCATCCCAGGTCGAACGGATAAAGCAATCCCCGTTGTCAAATACCTTGACCAACGGCAGATTCATCTGTGCAGGCGACTTGGGAGAAGGAATACCATTGGCAAAGGAATTCAGTAACAGGATATCCCGCAGGTTATAGGTCATCCCGAACTGATCCATCAGCCAAGATGCCAGCGGGTCGTGATACAAGAGCGCCAGCATCAGGTCCACCGTTCCTCCTTTGGGGCCTGCGAAACTATTGTCGCCGAAATGCACAACGCTGGTGCTGGTTGTTCCATCGGGGTTCTTCGCATACAGATAGGGATATACTTTCCATGTGGCAGAATTACGCAGCCCCGACGCGGAAAAGGTTTTGCTCCTTTCGTCAGCATTCATCTGCAGAAGTGCAGGCTGAAGCGTTCCGATGGGATAATCAAAGTAGCCCAATCCTTCGCCGTAGCTGCCATCGGTTTCAATGGTATTGTTGAGGTATTTCGTCATGACTTCCATGGCGGTGGCCTTGGCGGCGGCATCGTTCAAATAATTGGCCGCTGCAAACGCGCCATTGGCGACCACCGCCGTCCAGTTGTTCGTCCATGGCTTTTCCAGCCAGTTCAGGCAGGGTTGCAACCCTTTGGTACGCAAAGCGGCTTCGATGGCGGTTCGTTCACCATCGGAAAACAAGTCGGGGGTCGCTGACAACGCGAATGATATGTTCAGGCACACCGCCGCTGTTTCCAGCCCGCCCATCGGCTTTTCAGGACGATACCCACGCAATTCGGAATGCAGCCAGAATTCAAAGGGCAACTCCGCGATCTGCATCATATGGCCACGGAGGAACAATCCCAGTTCCCGGTGTCCGGTATATAGATAGACAAGGGACAAATCCCTGATTTGCGATACACAGTAGATGTAACGTTCACCTCCAAAGCCTGTGCGGATCAAGTCCCATTGGTTGAGTATTCGGGCAGTCTTGCCGGCTTCAGCCTCCCATATCTTTCTGCCGGAGGGGTCGGTTAACAGGAATTCACCGGTTTTCCGCAGGGACTCCCGGCTTCCATATAAAGTACCCTTGTCGAACCGGCTGACCCGCTCGATGTTTACTATGAAATCATCCGCCTGAAATTGGGGTAACCCTTCAGGGCGCGCGAGTCTTTGGTTATCATAAATGGGGAAACCCTGCGCATGGGCATCCATGGTGGTTGTCTCCACAAGCAGAACAAGCAAAAGTAAGTTAATAACGAATCTTGTCATATGAGGGCTCTGAAAAATCCCTCTCCCCTTGGGAGAGGGTGGCCGAGTCTTCG
>CAZJMK010000046.1:0-33915 GCA_964547135.1 uncultured Phycisphaeraceae bacterium
TCGGCCACTCGGCCACTCGGCCACTCGGCCACTCGGCCACTCGGCCACTTCATTTCGTCCTCCGCGCCGCCACGCGCCCTCTTTCCTCCAATTCTTCTTTGAGCAACCGCAACTGTGTCGCCACTGAACCATCTAAAATTGCATCACGCACACGCAGTTTCACGCCGCCGATGAGGGTCGGGTCGGTGTGTTGATGCAACACCGCATGACGACCGGTGAGTTCGTTGACACGGCGGGCGATGTTCTCCTGCAACCCGGCGGGGATTTCATGAGCCACATGCGCCTGGACGTGAACGTCCCCGTGCTGTTCATCAACCATGACCAGAAAAGCGCGGGCGATGCCGGGCAGTTCATCAAAACGATTTTTTTTCACCAGCAGCCGAAGGTATCGCAATACCAACGGCGACACCCTGCCTTCAAATGTTCTGATGCAGGCCTGATCGCGCTCCGCCAGGGAAAGGGTACGACTGGCCAGCAGGCGGATGACATCCGGCTCACGGTCCAGCAGTTCCGCAAGCTCACGAAGCTGCCCGGCGGTGACATCGACCGAACCCTCGGCTTCAGCCAATTCCAGCAAGGCCTGGCCGTACACCCGGTCCACCAGGTTGAACAACTCGGATTTTTCGTAAGTGTCAGTCATGAGGATGCCAATGGTTTTGGTTGAGCGCCACAGGTTCGATGTTTGGGGCTAGGGGCTTGTAGCTAGGGGCTTGGACGATCCTATTTGTATATACAATTTTCCTAGCTCCTAGCTCCTAGCTCCTAGCTCCTAGCTCCTAGCTCCTAGCTCCTAGCTCCTAATTCAACTCACCGGGTTTGATCGCTGCCAGGGTTTCCTGTACCAGGCGTTCCTGATCTTGGGGGTTGATTTCACGGGCGAGTATTTTGCCGGCCACGTGCGTCGCCAAGGCCGCGGTCTCTTTGTAAAGTTCCTGCACGGCCAATTCCTTGGCGTAACGAATGTCCGACTCGGCGCGCTTCTTCATCGCGTCCAGTTCCTGGCGCGTCTCTTCCTGAATGCCGGCGGCAATCTGCTCGGCATCACGGCGGGCCTTGTCCAAAATCCGACCGGCCTGTTCACGCGCCTGGGCCAATTGCTGCTGATATTCCTTGAGCGTCGCCTCGGCCTGCTGCGCCGCAGCCTCAGCCTTGGCCAGGTCGTTTTTGATGTGTTCCTCGCGTTCCTGCAAGCCCTTCAAAATCGGGCCCCAGGCTGCTTTGTAAAGCAGCACGAACAGCACCATGAACACCACGATGGCGGCAATGGATTGGTAGATCGTTCCCGCAAACAGACTGGGGTCTTCGCCCTTGGCAGCGGCGAGCACCGGCGAAGCCAGCAGGGTCGTGAGCAGGGGAATCGCAAGCAGGTTACTCATGAAAGGGCATCCTTCTATCTGAGTCGAAGCAGCATTTACCACAGAGACACAGAGGCACAGAGAATATCAGGTTGGTGCTTGGGGCTAGTAGCTGGTTGCCAGGCAGAACAACGATTGCGATCTATTCTGCCCAGCCCCCAGCCACTAGCACCCAGCCACTTTTTGTCTCTGTGGTGAAATATCCGGCGAATCACTTGTTAGCGTAAGCAAAGAACGGCACGAGCAGAGCGAAGAAGGTGAAACCTTCGATCAGCGCCGCGGAGATCAGCATGGCAGTGAAAATGCGACCGCCGGCTTCGGGTTGACGGGCGATGGCTTCGACAGCCGAGGCCCCGATGTTGCCGATGCCGCGGGCCGCACCCAGCACGATGATGCCGGCACCGATGGACGCACCGATGGCAGCGGTGGCTGCACCGGCAGGGAACACCCAGCTTGATTCACCCGTCGAAACAGCGACTTCAGCCGAGGGTTCGTCAGCAGCCATGACGGAAGAAGTCAGACCGAACGTGGCCAACATGGCCAGGGCAATGAGAAAAAGACGCATAACACGGACTCCTTGAAACATGATGCGGTGAGCGTCGCATCGGGTGATTCGGTTCCTACCCTCGCGGGCACGTTCGATTCCCTCACTGAATCGAATCAGAACCAATTAAATTTCGAGTGTCGAATTTCGGATTTCGAATTTTTTCACAAGCCGGGAACGAGTCTCGCCGCAGGCGGACGAGGGCCCGGGTATTCGGGATGGTTCATCCGTTCGTCGGTTAACTGGTTAACTGGTTAACTGGTTAACTGGTTAACCCGCAGCATACCCAAGTCCTCGTCGCTGCGCTCCTCGTCCTTGGCTTGTCATACACATCAATGGTGTGCGGCTGCTTTCTCCTCATGTCCATGATTTTCATCGTGATGTTCTTCGTGTTCCTCGTGTTCATGGACCACCAGTTGGCCCAGGAACAGGCAGGTGAGGAAGGTGAAAATATACGCCTGAATGAAGCCGACGAGGATTTCCAGCATGTTGATGGCAAAGGCGCCGAGCATGGGGGCGATGGCCAGGCCGTAGCCGACCGGCCCAAGGGCTTGGATGACCACGGGGACAAAGGAGAGGAACACCGCCAATACCAGGTGGCCGCCGGTCATGTTGGCAAACAGTCGAATCGCCAGGGCGAAGGGTTTGATGAACGTGCCCAGTATTTCGACGGGGACCATGAGTATCCACATGTAGGCTGGGGCCCCGCCGGTGAGGTGTTTGAGGTAGCCGAGCGGCGATTTGATGAAGGCGGTGATGTTGTAAAAGAGGAAGGAGATGCTCGCCAGGGCCGCGGTGACCCAGATGGATTGCGTGGCTGTGCCGCCGATGCCGTGACCATGATTGATGCCGAACAGCCCGCCGGTGAGGTCCTTCAGCGGCACCAGCCCCAGCAGATTGCACACAAGGATGAACCAGAAAAAGGTCCATAAAATCGGGGTGAAGCGATCGGTCTGGTCCTGCAGCACAGGCTTGAACACATCGTTGCGCAAGTACACGCAGACGGATTCGACAAGGTTGGCCAGGGTGCCCTGAGCGCGGAAGTCGTCGGCTGTGCGTCCGGTCTTCCCGGTGGCAATGCGACGGGCGGCTGGAATGACCAACAGTGAGGTGACCAGCGCAGCCACGACCAGCATCACAGTGACGTTGCTGACGTACCACTGATCGTAAATGGAACTATCCACCACGTGGGCGACCGGGCTGCCAGCTGCGAGTATCGGAATCAGGTCCATCACGCCTGCGTCTCCTTGAGGGACTGATTATTGGCTGGATCGGTCGATTTGTCACCTTTGGGTTTCGGCGATTTGTCCAGTTGAATCAGATATCGACCGACCAACGCAGATTCAACGAACAAGAGCGGCACATACACCGCCACCATGGCAAGCCCCGTCGGCAGGGCAGGTTGTTGATTGAACAGGCAAAGGTACACCGCTGCCCCCAGACAGAGCAGCAATCGCACACCTGAACCGATGAAGTAGCCGGTGACCGTGGGCATCAAGCCACGCGGTGCGAGCATGAACAACGGCAGCAGACTGAGCATGGCCGCCAACCAGACAATGCCCGTTGAAAGGTAAATGATGCGATGCAGTTCGGTCTGCAGCGAGGCAGTGGGTGGGGCAAAGAACATTGGCATGAGCAACGTGAGCAACCAACCGACCACGAGGGCGATCAGCGTGAGCAGCACCAGGGTGGTGACGATGGGGAAGCGCGGTTTCGCAGCAGGGTTGGGCATGGTGAAAACAAAGAGGCTGTATCATACCCGAAGTATTCGGCGAAGCCTTGGGCGCAAAGAACGGACTGCCAACGGGTTCGTTTTGATTTTCAAGCTAAGATGCTCACATGAGCGACCGACTTGCCCAACTGTTGAAACTGCACCAGCTCGACCCAGCCGACCCTTTTTGCACCTACGGCATCGCTCTGGAACATGCCAAAACCGGGGCCACGGAAACCGCGCTGCACTGGCTGGATGAAACCCTGGCGCGCGATGCGTTGTACTGCTATGCCTATTACCAGAAGGCGAAAATGCTCAACCAGCTTGGCAAGCGGGATGAGGCCAGGGCGGTGGTGAAAGCCGGGCTGGAGGCGGCGCGCAAATCCAAAGCCCCCGAAGCGGGCAAGGCGCAAAACGAATTGGCGAGTTTGCTGGAAACGCTGGGGTGAGTAAGCCCATCGGTTTGGCTTGCGGGATTACTTTGCATCCAACATTTTTTGCAATTGATCGATCAGTTCGGGGATACTGCGCGTGGCAACATTCCATAACAACTGCGGATCAATATCACCATAGTCATGTGCCAGCACATGGCGTTGGGCGATGATCTTTCGCCAGGGTATTTGCGTGTGTGCTTCCTGAAATTGGGCAGAAACATTGCGCGCTGCTTCACCAATGATTTCAACGCGACGTTCAATCGCCAGCCTCAAATTTTCATCAGCGCAGTATTGTTCGTACGACGACGACCGAAGACTTGCCACCACGCCTTGCGCATGATGCAGCATATCGAGGAGGCAGGCACGGTTGGCTTGATCAGGCCGCATACAGCACCTCAGCCGTACGCAATATTTCTTCCCGACGAATCGGGTTGGTTAGTCCACTCTTGGCAACCAAATCAACATCCCGGCCAAAAATGGTTTTGAGTTCATCGATCATGTCCACCCAGTCATACAGACTCAGTCCATGATCGGGTTCCAGTTCGACCAACACATCCACATCGCTTTCCGGGCCAAAATCGGTGCGCAATACCGAACCAAACAGTGCCAACTCACGCACCCGCCAGCGCTGGCAGAAAGAGTTCAGCTCGTTGATGGGCAGGTTGTTTTTCATCATGACACCTTCGACCATCGTTAGAGATTTGAAGGGGCATATCGCTTTAGGCTTTTAGCCAAGCTTGGATTTAATTAGACGATTAAATCATACAACGTCGGCCAGTGGGCTGTAATATTTCTGCGTCCCTGCAAATTTCCCCGAATAAAGCCCGCTGTGGCAAGTCCTCGAACCTGTCTCATGTGTTCCAAGTTCAAAGGTGATTTTAGCTGGCACACCCGACGCAGATCTGCACGATGTTTCCACTTCCGATCTTCTCGAACGGGAGTAGTTTGGTGGTATATCTCCTGAATACACATCGATGGTCGAGTTCGATAAAAAATGATTATATCGCCAGGTTTTGCGCCGGACGGAACCGACCATTCAACTTTTTTATAGTGATCTAATCCGCCCCAATATTCAGGCCAAACACCTTGTATCCAAACATCAAAACCAAGGCCTGCATATTGCCTTAATTCAATTACTTCAATGCCCGCAGGAATATTTGCCCAATCATGAATCCAGCACACCAAGCAAAGCCCTTTTCGTCTTGGATGACGATGGGTTCGATATGATGAAGATTTATACTCGAATTCTATTGGTACGATCTCTTCACCGCCATTGACTCGACGGCGTGCCAACGCATCGGGGAATCCCGTTTGTATTTTTTTCGATACCTTTAAAACCCAATTTGTTGGCTAATAGTGCAAACAAATACACCACCCCCTGCTCATTGACAGGTGCATAATTCATTCCCTTGATACCTTCCAGCCGCTGAGCGAGAAATTTTTTTGCCATCGCAACAATATCCTTTACTAAAATCGGATGTGTATCTTGAATAGGTTCATGTGGCTTTCACATAGCCTGTTTTGTGAAAGACAACTTCACTTTCTGAGGGACGGAAATGGGCACGAAATATCGTGCTGGATAAAGATAATCTTCGCCCGACTCATCCAACACGCGCCAGTAATTCGCCGGGTCATCCGGTTGTGCTTCCAACCGCTGATAGAGCTTCATCGGCTGCAAGTCCGTTTCAGCGTCGGCGGAACCCACATACACCACAAACGTAGTTTTCGTTGATGATTTTGTCATCTCTTATGCCGCTGAGGCTTCGATGAACTCAGCGGTGCTGGTGGGTTTGGGAATGCGTTGGCCGGTACGGTGCATATCTTCCAAATGTAGCGCCAGTGCTTCACGGATCAATTTTCGAACCTGTGCAGCTGTACGTCCCACGGCCACGCACCCGGGCAAGTCAGGCACATAGGCGCCATAACTGCGCGGTCCTTTTTCAATCACAATCATGAAACGCATCTGGGGCATCCCATGAAATCCATGGTAATAAGCGTTTCACCGATCAAACTGGGCATCAAACGCGATCGCGCTGGGTTTGAAATCGATCTTCTTCACAAACGCAGCAGCTTCGGTGGCGCCGTGTTCCCGATCCATTCGGCTGTCCTCCCATTCCACGCTCAGCGGCCCCTGATACCCCACATCGTTGAGTGCCACGATGATGCGTTCGAAATTCACATCCCCATGCCCGGGGCTGCGGAAGTCCCAGTAACGACGTGGGTCGGCAAAGGTGACGTGTCCGCCAAACACGCCCACCGTCCCGTCGCCCTTGCCCCACCAGGCATCCTTCACATGGGCATGAAAAATCCGCTTGCCGAAGGTGTAAATGAACTTCACGTAATCGACACCCTGATAGCCCAGGTGCGAGGGGTCGTAGTTGAACCCGAACCGCTTGTGATTTTTCACCGCTTCCAGCGCACGCTCCGCACTGGCGATGTCGAAGGCGATTTCCGTCGGATGCACTTCCAACGCAAAGTTGATGTTCAGTTTGTCGTACGCATCCAAAATCGGTTTGAAGCGACGGGCAAAATCGTCAAACCCTTTTTGCCAATAGTCCTGACTGGTGGGCGGAAAGGCATAGGTCGAATGCCAAATCGACGAACCGGTGAACCCGTTGACCACACCCGTGCCACCCTTTTTTGCCCCGGGCTGTCCCGGCTTTGCGTCCAAAAACAAGCGGCAGGCCTTGCCGGTGTCGATCATGCGTTGGGCAGCGCGTTTGCGTACCCCTTCCGGTTCGCCGTTGCCCCACACTTCCGGGGGCAGAATGCTTTTGTGCCTTTCATCAATGTTGTCGCACACCGCCTGGCCGACCAGATGCGCACTGATGGCAAACGATGTCAGCCCATGGTCCTGTAAAACCTCCCACTTTTTGCCGACGTATTTTTTGTCCTTCAAAGCCTTATCAACTTCAAAGTGATCGCCCCAGCAGGCGAGTTCCAACCCGTCGTACCCGAAGGATTTTGCCTTGGCGCAAAGGGTTTCAAAGGGAAGGTCCGCCCACTGACCGGTGAAGAGCGTAACGGGACGCGACATGTGCAACTCCTTTTTTTGAGTGGATGAAATCCGTCGGGTAACGACGACACATATTAACGGAAGAAGTGGTGAAGTGACGGCAATTTCGAATTTCGGATTTCGGATTTCGAATTTGTTTAGCGCGGACGCTTTGCGTCGGCGCTCACCGTCATTTTCTTCGAATGTTCCTCAGGCTCCACCAGCCGACGAAGATCATCAGCACCGCCAGCGGGTAGAGCGCCCAGACCAGTATTTTGTCCGCGTTGGGGATGTCGGGGTTGAACTTCTGCCAATGGGGCAATTTCCAGATCGCCAGGTTCACCAGTACGCTGATGAAGTTGGAAAGCATTTCCCGCACCCCGCAGACGCGACCCAGAATGTAGTTGGGCGTGATGCGCTGGGTGATGGTGGAAATGTTGATCATGCACAGGCCGCCGAAGGTGCCCAGTAAAAAGCACAAACCCACCGCCACGTACACCGAAGGCTGCACCGCCAGCAACCCGACAACCACGCCACAGGCGAGCATGGCATACAACATCAATTTATTCGCCCCCCGGCGGAGATTGAGCACCGACAAAATCACCCCTGCCGCGAGCATGCCCACGCCCATGGCCATGTTCATGTAAATGAACGGGGTCATGAAATTGCTGCTGTCAAAACCATAGCGAATCAAACACAACGACCCCAAAGCCGGGGCAATCACCATCGCCATCGACCAGATCAAGGTGTACAACAACACCAACTGCCGAACCGGGCGATGGGTGCGAATGTATTTGGAAGCACGAATGAAGCGCGTCCATTGTGACAGGTGTTTGTCGGTTTCCAGTCCGACGTGTGGCCGAGGTTTCATGAAGGCGAACATCAACCCGGTGATGGCATAGGCGAGCAATGCCACCTCAATGCCGCGACGCACCGAATGTTCTTCGAGGATCACACCCCCCTTGTAGCCGATGAGCGAAGCAATCACCCCGATGCCCACCAACACGGAGTTGGCGCTGTTGAGTTTGCTGGGCGGCACCAGTTGCGGAATCAGGGCATTGCGCGTCGGACTGAAAATCGATGCCAGCGCTCCGACGCCGAAAAGAATGGCGAAAATTTTCCAGTGATGGTCCGGGTGCAGGTGAATGCCAGGGTCACTGGCTTTCAAACCCGCAGGCACCATCAGCACGGCGATCAACAGCAACAACGCTCGTCCTTCATCACAGGCAAGCAGCAACCATTTGCGGGGCAGGGTGTCCGCCAACCATCCGCCGATGGGGGTGATGAAAATCCAGGGCAGAAAAAACCAGAAATAGACCGCGGCGGTGGCCGGCCCGACATCGGCCTGTGCCCCGGCGGTGATCAGCATGGGGATGGCGGCCAATTCGATCATACGATCGCCAAAGCCGCTGGCAGCCACGCTGGTCCACATCAATTGAAAACTGGTATTCCGCCAGAGGGGCGTGTTCAGATGCGGGTCCGTCGCCGGAGGGATTGAATGCATCGACAAAGGATAGCGAGCGGGAGCGCAAGGTCCAGTGGGGTGAACAAGGTGAAAGATTGAGGTGGTGCAACAGGGGTCACGGGTTTGATGTGGCACCGCCGCCCTCGGCGGTGTGTACCTCACCTGTTGTTTACCCAGCCGGGGGCGGCTGGGCTACATAACACACAGCCCCCGCCAAGCGTGACGCTGTGTGGCACCGACTGAGTGTTATGTCGCACCCGGCGGAGTGACGCCCTTTTGCAACGCCCAGAGCGCTGCGTATTTGAGTTGTGCTTCCAATGCTTTTTTTTGGGCGACGAGCAGACCGGGCGTTCCGTCCAGTATGCCGGCTTTGAAAAGGTACATGCGAATAAATGCCGCCAAGGGTCGCAGCCAAAGGTCATGCACATGGCAGCGTTTGCCGCGCTGGTGCATCTGTTGGGCGACGATGGCAAGGCGATGGTCCAGTTGTTTGCCGTGAAAATAATCGTTGAAGCCCCCCCGGCTGGTACGCATGTGCAACAGCGCCCCGCGCAATTTGCCGCTGCGCCCCGGGGCACTGGGCAGCCGATTGTCATGCAAAACTTCATCCGCCCAGATCACGCGATCACGGTGAATCAACCTTGACTGCCAATCGGGACCATCGCAACGGACCCATCGACCCATGAGGTAATTTCGCCGGGGCATCGACAGAACGTCGAGCTTGTCCAATGCAGCAGGGTCGAGCGCTGTGATTTCGTCGGCTAATTCGGAGGTGACTTCCTCATCGCCATCGAGCACCAGCACCCACGTATTTTTCGCCAGCATCGAACCATACTTTTTCTGGCCGGTGTACCCGCGCCAGGGTTCGACCAGGTAGCGATGGGCATAGCGGCGGGCGATGTCGGGCGTGGCATCAGTGGAACCCGAATCGATAATGAGCAGTTCGTCCGCCCAGTCTTTGACGCTCAAACACGCGGCCTCCAGCGTGTCAGCCACGTTCGCACAACAAATGACCACCGAGATCGGTACGCTCATGATCGAATTGTAACCGTCAGACTTCATGATCAGAAAACAGGGTGTGTTTTTCATACAACCCGGAAACCGACTATCATCTCTCTCCCTGATTGCGGGAGCTACTTTATGGACCATTTTCAATATCGTGACGGTCAACTGTTCGCTGAGGGCATCGCACTGGACGACCTGGCCACGCGCATCGGCACGCCCAGTTACATTTATTCACGTCGAACGCTCGAAGAACACTACGACAAGTTGCGTCAGGTGTTTTCCGCCATCGACCCGCTCATCTGTTACTCGATCAAAAGCTGCGGCAACCTGCACCTTTTGAAATTACTGGCCCAGCGCGGCGCGGGCATGGACGTGGTTTCAGGGGGTGAACTTTTCCGTGCCCGGCAGGCTGGGGTGCCGATGAACAAGGTGGTTTACGCAGGCGTCGGCAAAACCGACAGTGAAATCGCGCAGGCGCTGGACGCAGGCATCGGCTGGTTCAACATCGAAAGCGAAGCGGAATTCGAAAACATCAGCACCATCGCCCGCCAGCGCCATCGACAGGCTCACGCAGCCCTGCGCGTCAACCCCGATGTCATTCCGCATACGCACGCCAAAACATCGACCGGGCAGAAGGAAACCAAGTTCGGCGTGGACATCGACCGTGCCCGCCGATTTTTCGATCGCTTCGGCAAAGACCCGGCCCTGCACTTGTCTGCGATTCACCTGCACATCGGTTCGCCCATTTACAGCCCCGAACCCTACGTGCAGGCCATCACCAAGGCCCTGGCGTTGATCGATGACCTCAAGGCCAAGGGTTTCAACATCACCGCGCTGGACATCGGCGGAGGTTTTGGCGCTGATTACGAAAACGACCAGACGCCTTCGTGGGACGAGTACGCCAAACAGATTGTGCCGTTGTTGCAACCGTTTCACGCAGGCGGTGGCCGGGTGATTTTGGAACCGGGGCGCACGATCATCGCCAATGCCGGGTTGCTGTTGACGCGGGTGCAGTACATCAAAATGGGCGGCAGCAAAAAGTTCGTCATCGTCGATACCGGCATGCACCACCTGATTCGTCCGACGCTGTACGATGCGTTTCATTTCATCTGGCCGACGAAGGTGGCCCCGATGCACGAGCCGGTGAAGCGCAGCAAGACGATGAAGCAGCCTGCGTTGGAAAAATGCGAGGTGGTCGGCCCGATCTGCGAAACCGGCGATTACCTGGCGAAGGACCGCATGTTGCCCCCGGTGGCACGCGGCGACTTACTGGCGATTTTCACAGCCGGGGCCTACGGCATGGTCATGGCCAGTCAATACAACGCGATGCCCCGCCCGGCGGAAGTGCTGGTCGATGGCGATAAGGCCACGATCATCCGCCGACGTGAAACGTATGACGATTTGATTGATGCGGAGCGGGAAATACATGAGGTGTGATTTTGGATTTCGAATTTGTTTAGCGCGGACGCTTTGCGTCGGCGCTTTGTTTGGCACCGAGATGGATCGCGTCTTATTGGTGTGGTTAGTCGGTGAGTCAGTTAATCGGTTACTCGGACAGAACGGTCTTCGCTCTGACCGATTAACCGACTCACCGACCAACCGATGAACCGCTCCGACCAGACGCGATGAATCGCGGCGCTAACTCCCGAATACTTGTCCGCACTCGACCACTTCATTGCGACGACTTTGGACTTTGGACCTTCGACTTTGGACCATTCAGAATACCCGAGCCCTCGCGGCAAAGCCGCTCGTACTCGGCTTGTATTAATAAATTCGAAATCACTACACCAACAGCATCGCATCGCCATATGAATAAAAACGGTAACCCTCGTCGATGGCGAGCTGGTACCACTTTTTCAGATTCGTCAGCCCCACCCCCGGCAGCGCGGCCACCAATGCCAGCAGCGTCGATTCGGGCAGATGAAAATTGGTCATCAACATGTCCGTGTAACGGAACCGCTGCGGCTGCGGCTGACCAGCTTCGTCCGGGTGAATGAACAGGTTGGTGTGCCCTTCAAAATCATACGAGGGCGTGGTGAGCTTTTCGGGAAGACTTTCCATCGCCCGCACCGTCGTGGTACCCACGAGCAGCAAACGTGACCCGCGCTGACGAGCCTCGATCGCCCGGCGAATCGTGTCGGCTGGTATCCGCACCCATTCGCTGTGTATCGTGTGCTGTCGTAAATCATCGACCCGCACCGGGGCAAATGTGCCCACGCCCACATGCAGCGTCACCCACGCACAATGCAACCCCCGCGACCAGAGCGTCGCAAGCAGTTCGGGCGTGAAGTGCAGCCCGGCTGTCGGGGCAGCCACGGAACCAGGGTCACGGGCGTACACCGTGTTGTAACTTTCAACGTCCGCATCGCTCACCTCGGCCTGCTGTTGCAGACGACGCTGCTGACGGATGTAAGGCGGCAGCGGCGCAGTGCCGAACTTTTCCAGCGTGCCCAGCGTGGTGATATCGGCATGTTCACTGTGCAGGTCGGCCAGCCATTGACCATCGCCCAGTTTTTCGATGAGGCTCAGCCGGGTGTGCTCATTAAAAATGATCGCTTCGCCGATGCGCAGCGAACCGCGAGCTTCGAGCATGACTTTCCAGCGCAGGGGGTACGCTGGGTCGGGTGATTCGATGTACAAGCCTTTGACCTTGCCCTTGGTTTTGCCACGCTGGGCGACAAAGTGCGCGGGTATGACCTTGCTTTGATTGAAAACGAGCAGGTCATCGGGTTTGAGCACGCCCAGTGCAGGCAGGTCACGCACCCGGGCATGTTCGATGCGGCCGGTATCACGATGCACGACCATCAGCCGGGCACTGTCGCGCGGCTGGGCCGGGGCCGTGGCAATACGATCGGCTGGCAGGTCAAATTGAAGGTCAGCGGTACGCATGATGATCGTGAATCAATCGTACAATTCCATCATCATATCTGCGCGGAACGGGTTTGGTGCATTGATCGTAATGGTGTTTTTGTAGCCCAGCCGCCCTCGGCTGGGCGAATTACCCTTGATGAGGGCTTTGAAATATTCCTCTTCCTCTTGGGAGAGGGGATTGTTCAGAGGACTTCCTGAACAATCACACCGCCGAGGGCAGCGGTGCCACATCAGGAGTGAACCATTCCGTCAATCGCCAAATCACCAAATCGCCAAATCACCAAATAGACGCGATAAATCGCGGCGCTAATTTTCGAATATCGTTCCTCCACTCGACCACTTCCACTACCGATTCACCACTTCGTTCATCACCGTGAACACATCAATATTTTCAACATACGCTGAGCCAAAACCCGACTTCGCCCAGTCCGGGTAAACCTCGGCGAACTTCAAATCATGCCCACGTACCAGCCCCGTAAAACGCTCCGCCCCGACCCCCTTGGCGAACACCGGCACCAGTTCCACCGTGTGTGATCCGCTGTGCCAGCGAACCCTTGGCTCACCCATCACATCGTCGCGCGTGATCCGTGCAAACGCAGCCGTGTCACTGCCCGGCCCCATCGGCATGCCATTGCCATGGTCGGTCGTGACGATCAGCAAATTCTGCGACCAGCCTCCGCCAATGGTTTCCACCCACTGCACCACCGCGTTGACCGCATGGTTGAAGTCCATCTGTTCTTCAATGATGCGACCGGTCTGGTTCGCATGGGCTGCCCAGTCCACCGCTCCGCCTTCGATCATCAGAAAGAACCCTTTGCCATGGCTCTGTTCATGCAACACACGCAACGCCCCACGACTCATCGTCGGCAAATCGGGCACGCCTTGCACCTTCGGCGACTCGCCCACTTTATGCTTGGGGTCATACCCCTCTCGATTTTGTTGCAGTGAAGCAGCGACACGCGCCAAGCCGAACAATCGCTTTTTACCCTGCATGTCGAGCTGCCCCTGTGCCAGGGCTTGAAAATCATCATGCGTTTCAATGAAGCGCCAAGTGCCCGCACCAGCCAACCCGTTGGCCAGTGATTCATACTGGGCGACGGTCATAAAGTTCTCGGCAGGCTTTTCACGCACTTGACCTTCATGACCATAAAGCGGATGCCCTGCCCCCATGACGACATCCAACTGGCCGGACTCAATCATTTGCCGTGCGATGTCGTGATAGTTGTTGCGATGTATGTTGAAGGCCCCGAACGCAGCCGGGGTGGCGTGACTGAAGGGCACATTGCTGATGCTGCCGATGGCCATGCCGCGGGCCTTGGCGTTCTGCCAAATGGTTTGGTGCATGGGTGAGCCGACCTCGGCTGGGTCGTTGTCCCAGTTCAGGCCCCGGTTATAAGTTTTACGACCGGACGCCAGGGCGGTGCCCGCTGCGGCAGAGTCGGTCGGGTTGCGGCGCAGGTATTCGTAGCCTTTGAACAGCCGGGGGTAGTTGCCGCGCATGCCTTCGACGGGGGTTGTGTCCCACGCCAGTTCCGGGTCGTAAACGACTTTGGGTTCATGTCCGCCGGTCGGTTTTTCACTGGTGTTCAGCGGCACCGTGCTCATGAGCACCTTTACCGGAAAGTTGAAGTACGCAATTTCCGGGCTGAGCGTTTGCCCATGTTCGTACAAACTGGCCATGTCCCACGTGCCCATGCTCGCGCCATCGGTGATCATCAAAATCACATTCACCGGCTTGGCCTGCTTCACCTGGGCTTGCACGGAGTCCGCCTGCTGCGACTCGGCATGCACCGTCACCGCCTTGGCCGATTCAACCTGCACCGATGTTGTTTGGACACAACCGCCCGTAACGCTCAGAAGTAACCAGAACATCAAACAGCCGACTCGTTGAAGCATCATCCGGGTATCTCCATGTCTGGTTGTAACACTTGTGCTTGTTTCAAAGTAATGACCAGTCTGATTGTAGAGTCATTTGAAAACCGTGACACGATTTCACCAAAAAACAACACCCGGGGGATCAGCCCAGGTGTTGTCAATTCTCCCTCGTCCAGAGAGGTGGCGTGGCATCATCATTTTTTGATTCGTACCGATACAGTGGTGACCCTCAGCAGCCGCGCCGACGCAGCATCATCATGCCCGCGCCCATGGCCAGCAGCGCGAAGCTCGCCGGCTCAGGCACGAACATGATTTCCAACCGGGGGCGAACACCGAAGTCAGCTGCTTCGCTGCTCCAAATGTCAACCCCATTGGTGCCGAGCGGAAAGGGATTGAGCAGCCAGCCGAGGTTGGTCTTCGTGCCGTTGACAATCGCCTGAATGTAGGCGGTCACATCGATTTCCAACGTACCGGTGGGCACATTACTACTACTGCTGGTGTTGGCACCAAACGTGGCGATGATGGCCGTGGCCGCTTCAACGTCGTTGGCCTGCACGCCATTACCCATGCTGTTCCAGGTGCTGCTTTCGTCCCAGTTCACGAGCATTTCGTGGACGGTGAAGCCGCTGCCGGGATCGAAGGCTTCGAGAATCAGCTTGGCGGATGCGATGGCAGTACCGGGGGTGATCTGGTTGGCACCCGTGCCGACGATGTCATCAAAGCGGATCAGCCCCTGGTTGGGTTTGCTACCCGGCGAACCGTCGTCACCATCGACACTCATGAAATCAACATTGCCGAAGCTGCGTCCGCGTGAGTCGCCGTTGCCCGACTGGCCGGAACCCGCAGCGGTTTCGTTGCTGCGAATCATGGTGTCCTGCGTGCCGTTGTAACCGTTCAGCCCATTGCGGAACACCCGATCAGGCTGCGGCGGGGGCGGCGGGGGCGGAATGAACACCGGCACCAGCCGCGTCGCAAAATCAATCGGCAAGTCAAAGCGACTGGCAAAGTTACCCACCTGTGCCACCGTTTCCGTCTGGAACTGATCCAGCACCGGCGAATACGTTTCCACTTTGATGACGTTATTGGGTATGTCGAAGTTGAACAGACGCAACCATCCATCCCCGCCGCGCGGGTAATCCTGATAATCCTGCAACACTTCAAACACCTGACGACCGGCATTATTCGTGCTGACCTGGTGATACTCGCCATCGTTCCCACTGGCCACGCTCAGGCTGTGATAGTGGCCGTTGAGCACCATGAAAATCTGATCATTATTTTTGATCAATTGATCCCACACGGCATTGCCCGAACCGCTGCGCCCCGGCGGATCATCATCAATATGCTCATGCGTACTCACAATAAACGGCGTGTTCGGGTTGGCGTTCAATATCGACTGCGCCCACTGAATCGGCGACGGATCACGGAACGGAATGTTCACATTCGGCTGCCATTCCAGCGACAGATGAATGAAGTTGTAACCACCGGCTGAAAACTTCTGATAGTGATTCACGCCGCTGGGGTCCGACCCGCCGTACCAGCTTTTGCCCGCAAATCGGCTGGGGCCAAAGTAATTCACATAGTTTTCCGTGCCGGTGCTTTTGTTGCCCGTGCTGTTGTAGTCGTGGTTGCCCGGAAGTATGCCGTAGGGAATGTTGGCCGCGTCCAGCACGTCCATCGCCGTGTCCGCGCGGTCCCACTGCGTGATGCTGTTGCCTTCGCTGACGATGTCGCCCAAATGGGTCACAAACTGAATGTTGCGCGGATTGCTGCCGTTGACCTGATCCGCAATCCACTGCGTCTGCTGCGTAAACAGCGGGGCATTGGTCGCATTGTTGACATAGTTCTGCGTGTCCGGCAGTGCCACGATGGTGAACGGCGTGTTCGCCAAGGCCTGCTGCGACAGCACCGCTGTCAACGCGCAAAATACCAAGGTCGATCCCTGTACCTGCCTCATTTCTTTTCCTCCTGTTGATAAACCCATCGCGCCCGTGCGACATCCGGTCGTACGGCTGAACGTTCAACTTCACACGATGAATAATCCCTGACCCACTCACGAAACGTCAGCACAATACCGCACCATTGTTAGCCCCGTAATTGGAATTGGTATCAAGTTGATAAAAAGTTCATGTGTAGCTGATGAAAAGATGATGGTTAAGTGATCAAATGATTTCATCAGTTAGCGCCGCGACTTGTCGCGTCTGGTCGGAAACGATGATCCTCCGTTGAATCATGGACCCATATCAACCACCGATGACGATGGGTCGTAAGCATTGTCGCGCATCATCATGGCTTGGTCAGGCATCAAAAAACAACGCCCGGGCTTTCACCCAGGCGCTGCAAAATTGTCATGGTCATGGCGACGATCAACAAACCCTGATTCAATCGTCGTTTGATCCGTGATCAATCAACCCATCATCCAATCACGAAGCAACTTCACCGACCACGCCGACGCAGCATCATCATGCCCGCGCCCATGGCCAGCAACGCGAACGAAGCCGGTTCGGGGATCACCGCGTTCATCACCGTGAACACATCGGTATTGTTGATGTAACGCCCATCGTTGAAACCAAGCACGTTGACCAGACCGGGGTCGTTGCCATCCACCTCGTTATAGAACAGGTCCGCACCCACGCCCATCGCCCACATCAAAGTGTTTTCGTTGGTGTGAGTGTTGTAGTGCCAGCGTACGCCCGGCAACACGCCCTGACCGTTGTTCTGAATCGGCTCAAAGGCAATGGTGTTGGAATTGGGGCCCATGGGCATGCCGTTGCCATGGTCGGTCAGCACGATCACCAGGGTTTCATTCCAACTGCTGTTGGCGTTGACCCAGTCCACCACAACTTTAACCGACTGGTTGAAGTCAATCTGTTCTTCGATGATGCCACCCGTGTCCCTGGCGTGGGCTGCCCAGTCCACCGCACCGCCTTCGACCATCATGAAAAACCCATCCGCATTCTGGCTCAGCACATTGATCGCACCCTTGGTCATGGTTGCCAAGGTGGGTACGCTGTTGATGTATTTTTCCCCGCTTGGGTTGGAGGAATCCATACCAACCACAGCACCATTACGGCTGTACTGCAGTGTATCATAAACTTGGGGCAGGCCCATGATTTTCTTGCCAGTCAGAGCCAGCGAACCATCGGCCAGCGCCTCGAAGTCGGACTTGGTTTGAAGCAGTTGGAACTTGTTGGGGTCGTTGACCGTGTTCCAAGCATTCTGGGACATGTAGCCACTACCAGTGCCAGTCTCGGGTGCGAACACGGGCGTGACGCGCAGATTGCCGTTGCTATCGTAGTATGGATTGCCGCCGCCCATGATCAGGTCCACGGCTGGGTTGTTGATCATTTCCTTGCTGATCTCGCCATAGTTGTTGCGGTTCAGGTTCGTCGAGCCAAAGGTGGCCGGCGTCGCATGGGTATAGGGCACACTCGACAGAATACCCGTGGCCTTGCCATGGGCCTTGGCGGATTGAGTGATATAAGACAAGTCCTGACCAAAGTTATCCACGTCAATGGCGTTGTTATACGTCTTCACGCCGGTGGCCAGCGCCGTGCCGGCCGCAGCGGAGTCGGTGTAGTCGCGCTTGATATAGTTGTAGCCATTAAAGTAGTTGGTGAAGCCACCGTAGCTGCCCGCATTAGGGGTGGTGTCCCAGGCCAGCGCCGGGTCATAGAACACCGTGGGGGTGTTGTTGTTGGTAGGGCTGGTGGAAGTGTTCAGCGGGGTTGTCGTCATGCCGAGTTTGACACTGAAGTTGTCATACGGCTGCATCCCCTTCTGACCATATTCCCAATAGCTGGCCATGTCCCACGTGCCCCAGCTTGCACCGTCACTGATCATCAGAATCACATTCTTGGCCTGTTGCGCTTCCGCAGTGCTCACGGCCACCCCCGTGCCCATGACCAGGGCGACGGCTGCCGCCGCGATGCGAATCGATTGCTTCGAAAACGTCATGACAAATCCTCCTTGAAACAAGTCCGCACCGATCGCGTCAGCCCTGGTGACACACCATGACCGCCGAGCGAGCATGACTTGTAAATTGCGGGTTACCCTGAACTTTTACAGATCACTTCATCCGCGAACCGCTTGATCCACTTTTTGATCAACCACGGCACAAATCACTTACCCCCTCGGATGTGCGACAAGGTAACCGCTGGTTGTTAGAGAATTGATTTGAATGCGCATGAACAAGATAAAATTGTCGTCTGATCTTGGTTAACGTTGGAGTGGATGTAACGAAACACGTCTGTTTGCGACGGAATCGATCAAGCAACGTCTTCCAAGCGAATATTATATGCTACTGAGCAACTTGAATGCCCCGATGTTCTGATGGTGTTATAGGGCTTCATCGGCTTTTGAGGACATCTGACCCAGACCGATTTGATACCCCTGGTAACGCAGTTACATGGTGCGGGATTGATCGACAGAGTCTTTTTTTTACCAATGGCTTATATTGTGCTGCAGGAGTCAACCCATGCTTAAAATGCTGATCCACAAGGCGGCCAGGCAAGGTATTTGGCCCTGTACCGTGATGGTCCGCACCGCCCGGAAACGTTCCATTCAACGTCGTATTGACAACGGGGCCTATGATCCAGCACCACGTGAGTGGGTTCATTTCCCTGACTATGAACGTGCCATTCCCGGCGAGGCGATCCCCAAAGTCATACACTACACTTGGAAAAGCCGCGAACTCACCCCCTTCTTTCGTGAATGCAAGCAAACCATTGAATCGCATCACCCCCAATGGCAGCACAAACTCTGGCTCGATGAAGATATGCTTACCTTGGTTGACCAATCCTTTCCTCAATATTCCGAACGTTTTCGACTGCTACCCAAATTCATCATGCGCGTGGATACATTCCGATACATGCTTCTTCACGCCCACGGTGGGGTGTACTCCGATCTGGATGTGATCGCCTACCGCCCCTATGACGAGATGCTCGCGGATTGTCGGCTGATGATACCCTGTGAGACCGACCTGCAAGATTCTGATCACTTTCTTGCCCAGCACCTGATGGCCAGTGTGCCTGGCCATGTTTATTGGCTCGATGTCATCGCCGAAATCCTCGACCGCTCCGAGGACGATATCCGGCGATACGATAACCCTCTCATTGCCACCGGGCCCAAGGCCGTCACCCGGGTTTGGCGGCGTGACCCCAAGCGATACGGTATCAAAATTCCAAAAAGTGCCGTGTTCTGCCCTCCCTCAGAATTTTATTATCTTAAAATCGCGCCCCACCAACCGCCCATTCTTTGCATGTTTGCACAGGCACATGGTTGTAATAGTTGCCCTGCGCCACGCCCCCCCCCGCCATCGGCACCCCGTTTCACGCATGTAACACGTAAGCCTTGACAATCTTGCTGGAGCAGCGCATGAGTTTGAACGTTCATATTTACTCCGCCACCGCAGGCATCGGTCACGTGCGCGCCGCCCAGGCCCTTGAAGCAGCGTTCAGCGAACATGCCCCCGACAGCAGCGTTCAACATCACGACACACTTGCCTTCACCAATCGCCTGTTTCGCAAGTTGTACGCCCAGGCCTATCTCGAAATGGTGCGCCTGTCGCCGGCCATGTTCGGCTGGCTTTACGATCGCACCGACAAACCTTGGCGCAGTCGTCGGTTCATTCAAGCCATCAACAAACTCAACACTCGGCCGCTGGTGCGCATGATTGCGCGTGAAAAGCCCGACATCGCTGTGTGTACGCATTTTCTGCCGGTGGAAATTTTGTGTCGCTTGAAACGGCGCGGGCTGTTTGATCAGCCGATTGTCACAGTGATCACCGACTTGGATGCGCACGCCTTCTGGCTGGTGCCCGAAGTCGATCACTACTTTGTCGCCCTGCACGAAACCGCGCAGCACCTGCAACAACTGGGCATCGAATCATCACGCATCAGCGTCACCGGCATTCCCATCGACCCGCGTTTTTCGAAAAACCATGACCGCGCAGCCGTGCTGAGGGAATATGAATTGTCGCCCGCATTGCCCACGCTGCTCATTTCCACCGGGGGCTTCGGCGTCGTCGGCAACGTGCGGCGGATGTTGGACACACTGCTCACCATGCAGACGCCGGTGCAGATGTTCATCGTCTGTGGCAAAAACGCCGGGTTGAAAATGACGCTCGATGAGGCACTCAAAAGTCACCCCGATGCGGTGCGCTCACGCATTCGGGTGCTGGGCTTTACCAAAGAGATGGACAAACTCATGGCCGCGGCGGACCTGCTGGTCGGCAAGCCCGGCGGACTGACCGCCAGTGAAGCATTGGCTCGACATCTGCCCCTTTGCGTGGTCAACCCCATTCCCGGACAGGAAGAGCGCAACAGCGATCACCTGCTGGAAGAAGGTTGTGCCATCCGTTGCAACAATCTGCCCGTGCTGGGTTGGAAATTGGATGAATTGCTTGGCGACCCGACCCGCTTGCAGAACATGCGCACCAACACCGCGAAATTGGCCAGGCCCGATGCGGCAAGGGATATGGTGCGTGAACTGGTGCAGCGTTACGGGCAGTTGCATCAAGCCCATGCCCAGCGTGCAAACCATTCACCCAAACCGGGGGTGGTCAAACGCCTGCGCAAACGGGTCTGGTCAGCCCTGCGCGGGGGTTGAAGTTCAGGGTGTGATATGTGGCACCGCCGCCCCCGGCGGTGTGATTCAAAGCGGATTCAATGCGGACGCAGCGGATCGATTTCTGTCCCCCCGCCACGGCGAGGTTTTCAACTCTCCTGGAGGGAGAGGGGCGCAAGACGCTACACTCGAATTGAAACTGCTCAAAAGCGGCCGATGACATCGGCGGTCCGTGCGGGTGCCACTGGCAACTCGTTGCCGGAGCTTCGAGCTTCGGTACGTTGTTGCTGCGAAGATTTCATTGTGACTGCTCGACAAGGGCACTGGCAGACAAGCCGCCAGTGACATACATGCAAGTGAATCCATCACAAAGGTGGTTGAGCGATTTGTTGATTGGGTGATTGATGAATCATCCACGCCGGCGTGGCCAGCAGGCGGCACTCAAGGCCATCAACAACAATCCCGCACTGGTCGGTTCAGGGATGGTGGTCGTAATCAAGCCATATTCGCTGGCATGGTTGGCATTGACCCAGACATAGTTTTCCTCGGTGTTCACGCCGCAAAAACCGATGTGGTCGATGTAAAGGTCGGCTCCCGCATCCAGGCTGGAGCCCATTTGGCCGAAAATGGTCGTGCCGCCCAAATACCATTTGTTTTCGTCCGTGTTCCACCAAAAGGGACGCAATTCCGCTTCATCCTCAATGCCCCAGACCGCCAGGGTTTGAGGGTCGTAGTAAAACTTGAGCGTCACAAACGCCAGGGCGATTTCCGCTTGGCTTTTGCCTTCCTGGCGCATCTGCTCTTGTTTTTGTCTAACCTGCGTGTCGATCACATTCGGATCGATTTTCACCGTATCGGGCAGGCCATGCGTCTCTTCGCCCAGACCGTTGCCCAGTTGTTCCGGGTCCTCGGGGGACAGGCGGAACAAGCCATCGTCTTCGATGGTTCCGCCGGTGGGTACGCTGATGATGGTGCGTCCCAGCAGCCGTGCGCTTCCGGTAAGGATGATCGAGGTAGGCTCAAGCGATTCTTCCGGGACCCATTTGACGCCTTGTTCATCGGTCCAACCGGTGTAGGGGACATCGTCCGCCGGGGTGCGCAGGTTGGCTGGATCAAACCTGTTTCCCGCCGGGTGCTTGAGTGAAAGAAACGTCAGATGGGAACCCACCCCGCCCACGTAATGACTGATGCCATCGACCACCAGGGCGAACTGATTGGTGACGCCATGGTCAAACACGCCGATGATCGGTCCGTCGGCAAAGTCCCAGTCGAAACTCATCCAGGCGGGAATTTCGCGGGCGACAATATCGCTGCTGACGTGATCCATGAAATACCGATTGAGCATCAGGTTCAGCCCCAGCGGGTTGGCGACACCGTGATCATCCAGGTGCGCACGTAACGGATTGATCGCATCGGGAGTGTTGGCCGTGGCGGGCCGACCTTGTGTCTGTTGCCAATAATCAGCGACCATGGCTGCCACCGTGGTCCACAGGCCGCCATCGCCATCTTCGGGTTGGGCAAATTCCTGCACGCGCGGGCCGGGCGTGTTCTGACCGATGACCTGACGATACGTCGGCAGCGCAGCCACCACTTCCAACTGCTGCCTCACCTTGACATCGGCCTGGACGAAAACCGCTTCATCTTCAGAATGACTGGTTCCCTCCACCGTCAGGGCAATCAACTGCCCAACCTTGATCGTATCGCGGTACACCCCAGGCTGTTGACGATCCCCCAATTGCAGCAGTGTCTGGGAATCAAAGTGCTGGGTGTAATCCAAATAAAGCCGCTCAGCATTCCATTCCGATGAGCCGTAGCCATATTTCGTGGACATGGTCAGCCTGTCGGGGTACTGACAGTCAGGACGCAAATCCTGAATCAACCCCAGGCTGCCATCCCCCGTTGTGTGCGTGGCCAAACCATCGCCTTGAAAGCCGGCGAGAATCGGGCGCACCCAGATCGGCTGCCCGGGAAGCAACGCACTGCCCGTACCCGCCACCAACCGCATCGTTGCCCCATCCTGGCTCACCCCATGCAGAAACGAGGCCGAGGAAGGTGACCAGGTTGCAATGCCCGGTTGCGTGCCCAGTTTGGCATCGATCGCCAGCGAAGCGGGGATGCTGCCGATCACATCGCCGTCTTCATTACGAACGGCCCGACCGATGGCATGGGCGTTGAGTGCAAAGCCGACTTCCAATTCAAACCAAAGTCGCCCGGCGGTCGTCTGCTGGGTGATGGCGTGATTGACTTGTGAAATGGCAACGCCAGCGCTGGTACCCTGGTCACTCTGCGACAGGGCCTGCGCAGGCTGCCCGTAACTCCAGCCCAGATCGGTCCAACCGCTGCTGGAACCACCTGCCTGGGTGCGCGCTGTGGCGCTCATGTCGAACAATTCGCCAGGCGGGGGTGCTAGCAACTCGATGTCCGCAGCATCGACCATCGGAGTTGCAATCAAGAACAATGCCGCAACAAGCTCTGCGGGGCGCAGATTGCGACCGATACGCACGAAAAATAACATTTTCCCTCTCCCAAACCTCAAAAACAAATTGAGGCACAAATCAAACAAACAGATCAAACAAAACACTTATAACCCTGTTTTATCCAATCATGCGAAAAATGGCAAGCGCAGGCACGCGGACCCACCAGGAAGAAGTGGTCGAGTAACAGAATCGTATTCGTGAAGTTAGCGCCGCGATGGATCGTGTCTGGTCGGCGCCGTTAATCGGTGAGTCAGTGAATCGGTTACTCGGATAGAACGGTCTTTGCTCTGGCCGATTAACCGAATCACCGACCAGCTGATCAACCTTTCAGGTCAGACGCGATCGATCGCGGCGCTAACCCAGAGACAAATCACATCGCCCTTGGGGACGCCCTGTGACACCGGTCGTTTGACGCTGTGCCCTTGAGTGCCGGATTTTTTACGCGACCTCGGCCGGCGGTAAAAAGTTGGCGGACAGGGCGGGGTTTTCATCCCCGGGGCGGACCTGATCATCCCCGACGCCCAGTATGTGCAGCAAGCCCGGGTCGGCGACGAATTGTCCGCCGATGAGGTACAGGTCGTCATCCACCTTGCGCCCGTGACGAATGAGCAGGGTCATCTGACCCACGACGTGATGATGGGCCAGAAAATGAACCCGCCAGAGGGAATTGACCGGCAGTTCATGATCGCAAAGAAAACCAATGCCGCCCCAGGACAGGTCACGGATCAGCACGGGTACGGGTAAACGATCGGTCTGGCCGTCTTCGGGTAATAGCTCGGCATCGCCCCGTACCACCCAACGAGCGAACTGTCGCTGGCCCTGGTTGCGTCCCTGATTACGCAGGGTTTCCAGCCGGGCGACAGCGTCCAGCAGGTCATGTGGGTCTTTGTGCGACATCGTGCAAGCCTCCGCCGCCGACGATGGCTGGGCAACGCCCCAAACCACCTTCCGACGGCACTTCACCCCTCCATAAGCTATATCGACACAGGGGAGTTGGGTCTTGAGAACGCCCGCATCGTGATGTGCGCCCATGAAAAAACCGTTCGGTGGCGGTGATAAGCGGGGGCTTATCAGGGCAACACGAACGGTTTTGAAAAAACGGTCGAAAAAGAATCAGCGATTCGGGACCGGATATCGGCTCATGCCGATGGGCTTGTTGAGGTACCAGATGCGGTCCCAGTCTTCGTGAATCTGACTCATGGTGGTGTCCAGCGACCGAGCGTGCATGTTCTTGCGCTGCTCAGGGGTCATGGACAGAGTTTGCAATTCCGGGGACATGTCGGCTCGCACCATGTCGGCAGTAATGTAGCCATCATCATAGTCCGACGAGCTTTGGCAGCCGACCATAAGCAGAGGCGCTGCTGCGAGTGTCAAACCTGCCAGACGGAGGGTCCATTTGTTCATGATGCGTACCTCGTGCAAGCGAATGATCGAAGCAGACTAAACGTTACTTAACCCTGAAAGTTTACCTTCGATTGTCACCGTCGCCAAGTCAGTTCGATGATTGATTCATCGCAGCGAGTTATTTGAACATCGCGGGGTTTTCAGCGGCAGGGGCAGGGGCGGCGGGAGCAACCGGGGAGGCGGCGGGGGCTGATGCAGCAGGGGCATCGACAGCCGGTCCGGGTTCGATGCTGCCGGCGGTGCTGGGCACCAGGAACAGTTCCACCCGACGATTGGCCTGCGCCCCACGCGGACCATTGGACACCACCGGTCGGAACTCGCCATAGCCGGCGACGCAGACACGACCCTGTGCCACGCCTGTACCAGCCAGTACGTCCTTGACGGAAATTGAACGGTGTACGGACAGGTGCCAATTGGTCGGGTGCATGGCCCGGGTTTCGGCACGGGCAATGCGCACGTTGTCCGTGTGGCCGACGATCAGGGCTTCGTATCGCTGAGCTTCGGGCATGTTGATGATGCCGGCGATGCGCCGCAATACGGATTGGGCATTGGGGTTGACGGCCACGCTGCCCAGGGCGAAGGTCAGATCACTGGCGATACGCACCATGCCGCGACGGGGGTCGTAGGTGAGCAGTTCAGGGTTGGCTGCTGCCAGGTCACGCAGGGCTGAATCGACCGGGCCGGGCAGCACGATTTCGCTGGCACCCATGTTGCGAAGTCGTTGCTCCAGTTCCGCCAGACGCTGGGTCATGCGGTCCTTGTCCGTCAGGGCTGCTTCGAGGCGCACCTGCAGGTCGGAATCGCTGACCGCACCGCTGCGGGCTTCACGCAAAGCGCGTATTTCCGATTGGGCTGCTTCCAGGCGTACCTGAAGCTCCGCATTTTGTTCTTTTTCCTTGAGCAGTGCGGTGCGGGTACGGTCAAAATCGGTTTGTGAAACACAACCGATCGTCATCATCGCAGCCAGACCCAGACAGGCCAATCGCAGGTACGTCTTCATCGGATTTTTCCCTTGCTTGGACACGCGTGTATTTTGACACAAGCTTAAACTAACAGGCTATCTTATCAGACGGCAAATGCAATTGCACACTCTGCCATGCGAAAAAGAGAAGTGGTCAAGTGGCCGAGTGATACAAATTTCGGATTTCGAATTTCGGATTTCGAATTTGCCAAGCCAAGAACGAGGCTGGCAAGCCGAGGGCTTGGGTATTGGTTGGGTTCATCGGTGAGTCGGTTGATCGGTGACTCGAACCAAACAGAATTGTATGGTTCTTCCCGATGAACCGATTCACCGACCCACTGATTAACCACGCCGACTAGACGCGACAAATCGCGGCGCTAACCTTCGAATGCGTTACCGCCACACGGACACTTTTTTCTTTTTGTGCGTACGTGAGATGATGCGGTTCGGGCGGCAGAGAGGCAATACCAAACGGTGAAACATCATGCCGAGGGCAACATGGATGATTGAAGCCGGGGCAGTGCGCGATGCGTTGGGGGTGAACCATCGACCCGGTGCGATTGCCATCGATGACCAAGGCTCGATCATTGCCGCAGGGTCAGTTGATCACGTGAAACCACTGGCGACCACGCACACCCGAGTGCTGTCATTGCCTGATCAACTGGTGATGCCCGCTTTGGTCAATGCTCATGCGCACCTGGACCTCTCCTTTTTGGGACCACAAGCCTACGATGGCAACTTTGTGGGTTGGTTGTCACGCATCACCGAATTACGTTTGGGCGGACAGTCGGTCGATTGCATCACCCAATCGGTGCATGATGGATTGCGACAGTCGTATGAACAGGGCGTGGGTTATGTGGGCGATGTAGCCGGGTCGGTTCATGCGGTGATGGCTCGTGATGTTTCAAGCGTGAAATTTCCGGGGGTCAGTTATTTGGAATGTTTTGGGGTCGGTCGCGGTCAGGTCGATGGGTTCATCCGCCTGCAACGCGCCCTGGCGGAATTGCCACGTTCACCCAAACATTTCAAAGTGGGTTTGTCGCCGCACGCGCCTTACACGGCGGGGCTTGCGCTGTATCTGGCAGTGACTCGACTGGCGGAGGAAAAGGGTTACCCGTTGTGTACCCACCTCGCTGAATCACCGGCTGAAATCGAATTCGTCCGCGACCTGAAGGGCTTGTTCGTTGATCGGCGCAAACAACTGGGCAAATGGGACGACACCCTCGCCCCCACCGGGCAACACCCCATCGACTGGCTGCAACCCGCCCTGCGACGCACCCCCTGGCTCGTGGCCCATGCCAACTTCGCCGATGAAAATCACCTGCGACCATTGGCGTTCAGCCACACGAGTGTGGTGTATTGTCCGCGTGCCAGTGATTACTTTGGGTTTCCAACCGGGGCCGGGGGCGGGGGTGGTGGGGTGCATCCGTATCGTGCCATGTTGCAGGCAGGGGTGAATGTTTGTTTGGGCACCGATTCGATTTTGTGTCAGCCTCCGGCAAGCATCGAACCGCAACCGATGAGTATGCTGGCGCAGATGCGTTACCTGTATCAGCGCGATCAGACCGAACCCGACCTGCTGTTGCGCATGGCCACCGTCAACGGCCTTCAAGCCCTGGGTTTACCCTCGTGTTACGCCACGTTGCAACCCGGCACACCCGGTTCCCCCGGTGCCCCCGGTTCCCCCGGTTGCCCCGCCCGTTTGATTCAGGTGCGCTTTGATGTCAGCAACTCGGCGGACCCATTGCAGCAGGTATTGATGAATCGTGAACTGGTGCAGCCGATGGTGTGGGTTGATGCTCGTGAAAAAATCAGGGAGGGGTGGGTATGACCATACGCAGGCAGCCGGAGGATTTTGTGGTGGAGGAGTTGCTCACGCCCAAGGCCCAGTCACAGGTGTTGGCACAACCGGGCAACGGGCAGCCGATTGTGTTGTATGCGTTGCATAAAAAAAGCACCAACACCCCGCAGGCCGTGGCCGAGTTGGGGAAGCAGTTGCGTGTGAAACCCGCTGACGTGGCGTTTGTGGGGTTGAAAGACAAACACGCGGTGACTTCGCAGTTTGTTTCGGTAAGTTTGAAAAATGCGCCGCAACAGGTGCAGCAAAGTCACTGGCGGGCAGAGCGTGTCGGTTGGTTGAACGCACCCTTGAACGCGGAGATGGTGGCGGGTAATCGATTCCAGTTGATCGTGCGTGATTTGTCACTGCCCACCGCCCAGGCCATGCAAAGTTACGCGGCAAAGTTGACATTGCCATCGGGTGCTCAATCGCCGCTGGTGGTGGTGAATTATTTTGGGGATCAGCGGTTTGGTTCAGCCCGGCATCGTGAAGGTTTTGCGGCGCCCTTGTTGCTGCAGGGTGATTATTTGGGGGCGCTCAAATTGTTGATTGCCACGCCCTCGCGCAAGGACAAGCAGACGGTGAAAGTCTTTCGGCGGACCCTGGCGGAGCATTGGGGTGATTTTGCCAAGGTGTTGCCGAGGTTGCCGCGTTGCCCCGATCGACGGGCAATTGAGGTGCTTGCCAAACACCCGGACAAGGGCATGGACGCCTTTGCGGCGCTGCCCTATTTCACCCAGCAGATGTGTGTGTATTCGTATCAATCGTATTTATGGAACCGCATGGCCCGCGTCATGCTCGAACGGCGATGCAGTGGTGCAGGTTATGAAGTCGATGATGCGTTTGGCGCGATGCTGTTCGTACCCGCAGCATCGATACCACCCGAACTGATCGATGTTGATTTGCCGGTGATCGGACGGGGTACGGAATTGGCCGAACCATGGAAAGGTGCTGCGGAAAAAGTGTTGCACGAAGAAGGCATTGCATCAGTGAGGGAGTTGCGTTTACCCGGTTTGCGTCGCCCCTTTTTTGGCGAAGCACCGCGAACGCTTTTCATGCGCGTGACCGAATTTCATTTGAGTGAAATTGAAAGCGACCCGCTGAGCAATGGTCGCAAAATGCGCCGGGTTGACTTTGTTTTACCCCGCGGCGGGTATGCGACGGTGGTGCTGCGGGCACTGGGGCAGTGAAAGCAACCCTTGGTCAAACCGGCGCTTGGTTTATCATGATTCCGTGGTTATTTACAAGATGGATGATGGATAAAGGATAATGGATCATGTTCAAACCCGGAGTTGATCGACGTACAGCCTCTCTGTACATCATCCATTATCCTTTATCTTTATTCCATCACACCGCCGAGGTCGCACGCGGTGCGGTGCCAGATGAACGCCGTGATTTCGCCCTGTATCAAGCATAAGGTTCACCCATGGACAACCGTTTTGGCTTTCGTGATTTGGTCATGGCTGGGTTGTGTCTGCTGGTGATCATCGTCGTGTTACTAGCGATGAAGCAGTACGATCGGCAATACCAGCGGGTGGTGCGCTTGGGCGATGAACTGCGCGATCAAACCGCTGAACAGGCACAAATTCGTCGTGACATCGGCGAACTTCGCCGGTTGATCGAACAAGGCGTGCGTGTGCAATCATCAAACACCAGCGACACCGCTTCAACCACGCCTGCCACCGCGCCCCATACCCAAGCAACAACCGCCACCACGACGAACCCATCAACCGCTGTCGCCGTCGCCCCCTTACAACTTACAGGTAATGACAGTTTTGATCGTTTGCGTGCCATGCGCAACCAACCTGATTTTGCCGAGGGCGATTGGTGTGTCGATGCCTTTGGTGCCAACGTCGCCAAGGTGACGCCGTTGGTGTCGGTCGATGCGTACGGCGCCGCGATTCAGGCACGGGTCATCGAAAACCTGGCGGACCGCGATCCGCAAACCCTGCAATGGAAACCGACGCTGGCTGAAAGTTGGAGCATCGAAGACAACACCACCCAATGGCAGCAATATGTCGATGCACGCATGGCTGTGCCGCTGAGCGAAGACGAAATCATCAAAGAACCCGGCTGCCCGCCCGTCGATCAAACCCAACCCCGAGCCGACTACATCGCCAAACGATTGGCCGAGGGTCGTCGCCTTGATGACATTGTCAATGAACCTGATTGCCCGCCTGCCACAGCGATCACCTTTCGTCTGCGTCAGGGCATCACCTATTCCGACGGTTCGCCGTTGACCTCCGACGACATTGTTTGGAGTTATCAATGGATCATGAACCCAGCCGTCGATGCCCCACGCGATCGACAGGGCATGGAAAATGTCAAAAGCGTCACTGCCCAGGGACCGTATGAAGTCGCCTTCGCCTTCAAGGAACCCTATTTTGAAAGTTTCGGACGGGCGGCAGGCATGACGATTCTGTCGCGCCGCTTTTACGAAAAATACACTCCGCAGCAGTTCAATCAACTGCCCGGTCTACTCATCGGCACCGGCCCATATCGGCTGGAAAGCCCTTCCGACTGGGCGCCGGGCAAACTGCTCGTACTGGTTCGCAATCAACGGTATTGGGGCGTGCGTCCCGCGTTTGATCGACTGATTTACCGTGAAGTCAACCTCGATGCCGCCCGTCTGACCATGTTCCGCAATCGTGAAATCGACCTGTTCTCCGCCCAGCCTGAACAGTACAAACAATTGCTCACGGAACCCGACCTGCTGGCACGCACCAGGCATTTTGAATTCGAGCGCATCACCGGCGGATACGGGTTCATCGCCTGGAACGGCAAACGATTGAACCAGCATGTCACCCCCTTCGCGGATGCGCGGGTGCGTCGGGCCATGACCATGTTGATCGATCGTCAACGTTTGTTTGATGAAATCCTTTTGGGCTATGGCATACCGGTGACCGGGCCGTTCAACCGTTTGTCGCCGCAAACCGATCCGACCATCGAACCCTGGCCGTTTGACGTGACCACGGCTCGCAACCTGTTGCGCGAATGCGGTTACTTTGACCGCAACAACGACGGCATTATCGACGGCCCGGATGGTCAACCCTTCCGTTTCAAGGTGACGTTCCCTTCACAGACCGGTTTCTGGGACCGCGTGATGCTGTCACTGAAAGACAACCTGGCGCGGGCTGGGGTGGTGATGGAACTGGACCCGCTGGAATGGTCGGTGTTTGCCGAGCGGATCAAGGCCCGTGATTTTGACGCCCTGTGCATGGCATGGTCCGGCGGGATCGAAAGCGATATCCGCCAAATGTTTCACAGTAAATCCATCGCCGACGGCGGCGACAACTTTACCGCTTACAGCAACCCCAAACTCGATGCCTTGATCGATCAGGCGCGACGTGAAGTGAACGAGGAAAAACGCATGCCCTTGTGGCAACAGTGTCATCGCATTTTGCACGATGATCAGCCTTATACGTTTTTGTACAGCCGAAAGAGTTTGATTTTCATGGATGGACGAATTCAAAACATCGAACCCGTGCGCCTGGGTTTGAATGATCGCTACGAGTGGTTCGTACCCAGGGCGGTGCAGCTTCGACGTTGAAGAAGTGGCCAAGTAGCAAGCGAAAAATTTCGAATTTCGAATTTGCCGAACCAAGCCAAGAACGAGGCTGGCAAGCCGAGGGCTTGGGTATCAAAGGGTTAATCGGTGAGGAACAGTATTCGATTGTTAGCGCCGCGATTTATCGCGTCTGATCGGTGATTTGGCGATCTGGTGATCTGGCGATTTGGTGATTGACGGAATTGGAAGACCAATCAACTGCAAAATGTTAAATCACTCGAGCGCTTCTTCCAATACCCGGGCCCTCGCCACGCGCTTTGCTCGTGCCTCGTTCCCGGCTTGATTCAATCCGACGGCTTCAACAGCGGGGCTTCCCGCTAAATTCGACATTCGAAATTCCGCTATGACCACCTACATCCTCCGTCGCCTGTTGTTGATGGTGCCCACGCTGCTCGGCGTGACGATGGTGGTGTTTTTCGTCATGGCGCTGTCGCCCGGGGGCATCGGCGGACCCATGCTCAGCGAAGGCGGCGAAATGCAGGCCCGTGAACGACAAGCCATGCGCGATTACTACCGTCAGCGTTACGGACTCGACGACCCGCTGGTGGTGCAATACCTGCGCTGGCTTAATCGCGTGTCGCCCGTCGGCGCATGGTCACATGCTGTCGAACAACCCGCACAAGGTTTTGGTTTTGTCACCGGGCGCGATGACCAACTGATTCATCGCATGGGTTTGAAAATACCCGACCTGGGCGAAAGCATGGCCAAGCGTCGCCCCATCACCAGTCTTTATGCCGAGGCCCTGCCGATCACCTTGCTGCTCAACATCATCACGCTGCCGATTGTTTACGGGCTGTCGATCGTCATCGGCCTGTATGCCGCCAGACGTCGTGGTGGTTTATTCGACATCACCTCCGGCATCACCACACTGGGTCTGCACTCAATCCCCGAAAACTGGGCAGGCGTGCTGCTCATCGGTTTTTTCGCCAGCGCTCAATATTGGCAATGGTTCCCCGCCGGCGGGTTGCACAGCCTGATGTCCGATACCATGCCCTTTTTACCCCATTGGAGCGAAGCCGGTTTTCAAACCGGTTGGCTGCTCGATGCCCTCTGGCACCTGATACTGCCCATATTGGTGCTCACCTATGGCAGCTTTGCGGTGCTTTCCAAGATCACCCGTGGCAGCATGTTGGAAAGCCTGTCGCAGGACTACATTCGCACCGCCCGTGCCAAGGGCCTGGATGAACGCACGGTGCTTTTTCGTCATGGGTTTCGCAACAGTCTGCTGCCCTTGATCACCATTGCTGCGGGCATTATTCCGGGGCTGCTGGGCGGAGCGATCATCGTTGAAACCATTTTTTCGATCAACGGCATGGGCAAACTGATGGTCGAAGCGGTGTTCGCCCGTGATCGTGAACTGGTACTGGCCGGGGCACTCATCGGCGGCGTGCTGGGGTTACTATGTCGGCTGATTTCCGATGTCTGTTACACCATTGCCGACCCGAGGGTGAGTTATGAGTGAAACACCCTCGCAAGCAAACGAGCGCGTGAACACAACGGCAACACCGGGGGTGCCGGGGGTGCCGGGGGTGAGTGGTTTATTTCGGCCCCGTCCGCCACGCAGTGAAGCTGCCCGCATCGTGCTGGGGGTATTGGGTCATCGCAGTGCCTGGCTGGGTTTATTTTGGATTGGTGTCATTGCTTTTTGCGGTATTTTTGCACCGTTCATCGCCAACAGTTTTCCGCTGTTGGTGAAAATCAAGGATCAGGGTTGGTCGAGTCCGTTGCTCCGTCATTTGACGATGATGGACGTGGTGCTGCCGGTGGTGACGCTCACGGTGGTGGTGTTGTGGTGTGTTCGTCGGCAATGGTTGACCCATCAGCATCGCATATTCATCACGGCTGGCGTGCTGGTGGTGACTGTTCTGTTGTCATGGTGGTTTTGTCGTCCGCCGTTGCTGGTGATTTACGACACGTATCGGGTACTTGAACGACAGGGGCAGGTTGAGTTTGTGTTGTACACGCCGATTCGTTATTCGCCGTCGGATCGACAGGCTGATGGCTTTGATATCAACAGGCCGCACCCGCGCGCCCCGCACAGCGGTCACTGGCTGGGCACCGAACTCAACGGCGCGGACATGGCCAGTCGCATGATTCACGCCTGTCGCATTGCCCTGGCGGTGGGTTTTATTTCGACGGGCATCGCGGTGGTGCTGGGCATCATCGTCGGTGGGATGATGGGTTATTTCGCCGGCTGGGTGGACCTCATCGGCATGCGCCTGGTGGAAATTTTCGATGCCATTCCGCGCTTGTACCTCATGCTTACCATTCTCGCCTTCTGGCGTGACGAAAGCACGGTGTTGCTGCTGATCATGGTGGTGATCGGAATCACCGGCTGGTCGGGTTACGCTCTGTTTTTACGCGCCGAGTTTTTGAAACTGCGCCAGCTCGATTTCGTGCAGGCAGCCCGCGCAGCCGGGTTGCCCTTGCGTTCGATTTTGTTTCGTCACATGCTGCCCAACGGGTTGACGCCGGTGCTCGTGTCGGCCAGTTTCAGCATCGCCGGGGCGGTCAACGTCGAAAACATTCTTTCATTTTTGGGCATCGGACTGGTGGAACAACCCAGTTGGGGCCAGTTGATCCGTCAATCGACCACCACCGGCGGATCGTTTCGCTGGTGGTTGGCGGTGTACCCCGGTCTGGCGCTGTCGTTGACCATTTTCGCCTACGTGCTCATCGGCGAAGCCCTGCGCGATGTGCTGGACCCGCAAACCCGACGACAAAGTCAGTTGTGATCAAAGAAGTGGTCAAGTGGCCGAGCGGCCAAGTGTTCAAGTGCGACGAAAATTTCGAATTTCGGATTTCGAATCAGTAGTGTCCGGTTACAAGTCGAACAGGGACAATTG
>CAZJMK010000047.1:0-33699 GCA_964547135.1 uncultured Phycisphaeraceae bacterium
GCGTCACCTGTTGCGACTGCTCCTTCATCCCGCTGGCCATCTCTTCGCTGCTGGCCGCGATCTCGGTCGCAGCCGAGGCGACGTCACGGGTGGTCAGGGCGACTTCGCTGATGATGTCATGCACCTTCTGCACAAAGGTGTTGAACCACAGGCCGAGTTGGCCGACTTCGTCCTTGGCATCCTGATCGACGCGTTTGGTGAGGTCGCCTTCGCCCTGGGCGATGTCCTTGAGGCGTTCGACCATCAGCGCAATCGGCTTGGTGATGGCTCGGGACATGAATACGCCCAAGGCGATAGCCAGCAATACGCCGGCGGCAACGACGATCAGGGTGGTCCATTCCAGAAATTGGGCGGTGGCCAAACCTTCCTTGACGGCGTGTTCACTGGCCTCATCATTGATTTTCACCAGTTGAGCCAGCAATTCATTGACTTTGAGGCGAGCCTGATAGACATCGTTAAGAACGAAGGATCGAGCCTGGTATTGCAGTTCGCTCATAGCTTCGACATCATTAGGCCCCATGGCATCCATTTTCTGACACATTTTGCGATAGTCGCCCACCAGTCCGCGCCACTTGTCAAAAGCCGGGACGAACTCTTTCCAAACCTTGGCTTCCTCCACGGTCTGGGGCAGGGGTTCATACACTTTCCAAGCCTCGTCGATTTTTTTCCAGAAGGCATCAAGCTGGGCGTAGGTTTTTTCCATGTCGGCTTTGGAGAGGGTGCGATCGAGCATGGTGCGATTGCAGATCACCACGCCGTTGGCCGCCGAGTCTATTTCCAAAAGGCTTTGCACACTGGGCAGGCGGACTACGCCGATTTCGTGAATGTCACCGGCGGTGTGGCCAAGGCCCCAGTAGCCGACGCCGCCGACGATGGCGGTGATGGCCGAGACGAGTAAAAACGACACAATCAGACGGGTGCCGATACGAACGTTGCGCAGCATGTCGAGCCTCCCTGTACAATCAACGACGGGACACATCTGACACATGTGACTGGGCCACACCCCTTGGTCACACCCCTGATTGATGAGCCTGATTCCCACGCGACGCAGCCGATCACACTCGGCGTGCATCGCACGCGGACTTCCACTTCTGCGACTATCGACGGGGTGACCGATGAAGTTAATGCGACCTATGAAAATGGGGAATAACCAGTAGGCCGGCGCTGGTCGAGGTCACGATAACGAAGGTGGAATGTGCCGGGTTGAGGCACAATAACCAATAAAAAAACCGCACGGTGAAAGGTGCGGTTGAATTCGGCAAATGGTATCAGCCGGGTATGTGGATGTGACATCCGAGGAGAACCACATCTGTGTGTTGATGACGCCGTGCCCTTTAGGGCCGGATGGTTTTGTCATTCACATTGATTTTGAAATCGATCCGGGGCTGAAGCCCTCGGCGTCAAACCTTTTTGAACCCAGCCGGGGGCAGCTTCGACTGCCCACAGTGATTCACTGTGGCACGCAACCGTGCCACAGGCACCCGCGATGGATAATGGATGAAGGATAATGTTCAGAGAGAGTGTTTGTTAATCAACCCTTGGTTTGAACATCATCCATTATCCTGTATCCATCATCCATCATGTCCCCGGTGGGTCCGCTCGCAGACTCGCTTGACCCACCCTACACCGGGTGCCATCGGCGACTTGGCTCAGGCCCGGCGACGACGCAGACCGGCCATGCCCGCCAACCCGGCCAGCAGAAGCAGACTGGTCGGTTCGGGAACGAAACTGCTGGGCACGGAAATGCCCGTATCGCCGTTGCCCGGTACCGGGGGGTCGCCCAGACGAATCGGCAACTGGAACCAGCTTGAACTGTAAGGCGAATTGTCACTGCTGGTCGCCAACGTGTCGAAGCTGAACCCGCTCAACTCGCTGCCAGGCCAGATGGGGTTGGCCGGCCCGACTTCGATCTGCTCCACGGTGAACCAGTGAATCAAAAACGGGGGGTTGTCGTAGGCGCTGAAGGGCAGGGGATAGGGGTTGTTGCCACCCTCCGCAGCCACCTGCGGGTCCTGATTGGGGTCGTAAGACCAGATGTATTGGCCGTAGGGGCCTTCCACATTGTTGTAATACTGCGTTGAGCTATTGATGCCCTCAATGATTTCGTAGTCCCAGCCGAAGGGGCTTTGAATGTTGAAAATGATCGAGGTCGGGTTGGTGAAGGAAGGCAATTCCCAGTTGACGATGAGGAATTGGCCGCCCTGATATCCGCCAGCGTAGGGGCTGGTGGTGTTGACGACGGTGAATTCGTAACGGGAGACGCCCCCGCCCACGTCGGTAATGACCGAGTCCACGCGGGATGAATATTCCGGGCCGACCTCCACCAAGGCCATGGCCTGATTCCCCTGCGACATCGCCAGGGAACCCAAGGGCACAATCGCAGCCGCCAAGGCAGCAGCCTGTGACCCTTGCAAGGATCGCGCGAGAATGTCACGACTGCGCTGCATCAGCGCTTGCATTGCCTGTTGATTCATGATGTTGACTCCCCTTGCTTATGCACCGGGACAAACACCCGGTTCCTCTCCTGCGGGCCAATGAACTGACAATCAGTTCCCTAACTTACCCACACGTCACATTCAACATAGACCGCACTTTTTACCAGGTCAAGGGAATCAAAAGATTTTGCATAAAAAAAGTGCAAATCGGTGGTCACGTCGGGCACGTGTGGAAATCGTATTCGGGTGTTCGCGCCGCGATTGATCGCGTCTGCTAACCAGAACGCCGACGCAAAGCGTCCGCGCTAAACGTTTTGCTCTTCGGACAAAACGTGCTGGTGATGGTTGCATCCGGGGGAATTGGGGGTACACTGTCCGATGAACGCTCCGCGCGGGAGCGGGCCTGACTCTTTTCCCCCCAAATTGGCGAAATCGATCCAAACCTGTGACGACAGGCTGGAATTGCTCCGATCTGATATCGGTAGGCCTTTGGCAGGGGGTTTGCCTGCGCCTTGGGGTGGCTGGAGCTGGTCAACCGTGAAACAAGGGTTCACCCATGAAACATTGGCGGAACATTCCAACTTACACCGCACTCAGCATTGCCCTGTTGACGCAGCCGACAGCCTTGTTTGCATCCGTAACCACTCCGCCCAAAATGGTGTCAGCAGCGACGCTGGCGGAAACCTCCATCACCTCCGCCCTGCGCGGTGCGGGCATGGTCTATCTGATCGCGATTGTGATTTCCTTCGGCGTGGCCATGCTCATCAAACTGCTGGGCAAAGCCCTCAAACAATTCAAAGGTGAACTGTAATTAACAGTATCAATTCACCGTGAAGGATCGACCATGAACCTGGGCAACCCGTTGGAATTTTTTCAAGGCCTGGACACGCTGTTTGCCGGCGACGAAGTGTCCATGTTTGCCCGTGTCGGGTTGATCGCCCTGGGCATGCTGCTCATTTACCTGGGGAAAAAAGGCACGCTCGAACCCTTGCTGATGATTCCGATGGGCATGGGCATGATTGCGGTCAATGCGGGGGTGATGTTTCTGGACCCGATCACAGTGCAGCATTTGGAACGGGATGTGCCAACAGCAGCGCTGGTGCAACCAGCCGAGCCGACCGGCAGCGCAACGACATCGGAGGGTCTAACGAATCAAGCGACCGCAGCGCCAAAGGTGAATTTGGACGACCTGCCCAAATCGGATCGTCCGCAGGGCACCTTGATCATCGAACCGATGGTGACCAAGCCGGACAACATTTTGTATATGCTGCAACTGGACTTTTTGCAGCCGGTGTACATGTTCACGTTCCCCAACGGGTTGATTGCGTGTCTGGTGTTCATGGGCATCGGCGTGCTGCTTGACGTCGGCTTCGTACTGGCGCGTCCGATGGAAAGCATGTTCATCGCGCTGTGTGCGGAGCTGGGCACCATTTTGGTGTTTCCGATTGCGGTGGCGTTGGGCATGAGTTACGGGGAGGCAGCCTCGGTGGCGATGATCGGCTCAGCCGACGGCCCGATGGTGATGTTCACCACCTTGAAACTCGCCCCCGACTTGTTCGTGCCCATCACCGTGGTCAGCTACCTCTACCTGGGCCTGGCCTACGGCGGATACCCCTACATGATCAAACTGTTGGTGCCCCAACATCTGCGTGCCACGCGCACGGAGAAAAAAGCAGGCCCGGTCATCACCAGCGGCGAAAAACTCACCTTTGCCGTCGTCGCCTGCGCCATTTTGTGTTTGCTGTTCCCCATGGCGGCCCCGCTGTTTTTGTCCCTGTTTCTGGGCGTGGCTGTCCGCGAATCGGAAATCAAGGTGTACATCAACCTCTTTGAAAATGTCTTCCTTTACGGGGCGACGCTTTTTCTGGGATTGATGCTCGGCGTACTCTGCGGGGCCGAAACATTGCTCGACCCGGTGGTGCTCAAGTTGCTGGTACTCGGAGTGCTGGCGCTGATCATTTCCGGCATCGGTGGCATCGCCGGCGGCTACATTTTGTATTTTGCCAAAAAGCGGCGCTATAACCCCATCATCGGCATTGCCGGGGTGTCATGCGTGCCCACCACCGCCAAGGTGGCGCAGAAAATGGTGCAAACCGACGCCCCCGGCGAACTGATTCTGCCCGAAGCCCTGGGAGCCAGTATCTCCGGCGTGATCACCAGTGCCATCATCTGCGGTGTCTATGTCACCATCGTGCCCATGCTCAAGTGATGTGAATTTCGGATTTTCAATTTCGGATTTCGAATTTGCCAAGCCAAGAACGAGTCTCGCCGCAGGCGGACGAGGGCTTGGGTATTTCAAGTAGTGATCGAGTGGTCAAGTGCAGAAAACACCAACCGCACTTGAACTTCATCACGCCGGGCGCCACTGGCAACTCGTTGCCCGTGCCTTGACGTACCTTTTTCACACTGGCAGGCGAGACGCCTGCCCCACCCAAACCGGTTAAGAAACAGTTTCTTAGCGCGGACGCTTTCCGTCGGCGTTCTGGTTAGCGCCGCGATTGATCGCGTCTATTGTCGTAGGGTGGGTCAAGTGAGTCTGCGAACGGACCCACCGGGACATATGGATAATGGATAAAGGATCATGGATGATCTTCAAACCAAGAGTTGATTAACGTACACCCTCTCTGAACATGATCCATTATCCATCATCCATTATCCATCTCGCCACCGGCTGGGCGATTGCTGCATGTGCCTGCGAAACAAACGTGAAAAGTAATACGGATCAACACAGCCGACTTCGAGCGCAATCTTTTTGACCGACCCATCGGTTTCCGTCAGCAGCATCGCCGCCCGTGCCACCCGTTGTTGCAACACATACTGCATCGGACTGGCGCGGAACAACGTCTGAAACAAACGGGTCGTCTGACGTTGCGACAGGCCCGCCACCCTGGCCAAATCCTCCATGCGTATCGGCCTGGCCAGATGCTCCTGAACATACTTCTGCAACCCCCGCCCCAACGTCGGCAGCCTTTCATCCGTATGTCGCACCGGCTGTTCCAGTCGATGCCTCATCAACCCCAGCAAACCCCACAACAAACAATCACACAAACGCTTTCGGTCAGGCGAAGCGCCGGTGTGATAAAGCACCAGTTCCTCAAAACGATCCCGCAACGTCGCGTCCAGCCCCAAACGCAAACGCAGTTTTCCCTGTTGCCCCAAAAAACGCATGAAATCAACCGCAGAACGCCCATCAAAATGCACCCAGACAATATTCCATGGGTCGGCTTTATCCGACCCATACGCCTGTGAAACGCCCTTGGGGAACACCAGCAGGTCGCCCGGCTGAGCCTGCACCTTGTGTCCCCCCGCCTGCGCATGACCGCGTCCCCCCAACACCCATATCAACAAATGATCCACCGGCTTGGTTCGAGCCATGGAATGCTCCGGCTGAGCGCTGAAGTGACCGCAGCTATGCAATGCCAACCCGCTGTTCAACATGATCAAACCTCCAATCCGTGGCTGAATCGTCCATCATCTTGGCAACCCGGTCCATGGTCAAATCCCGCCCCGCAGGTAGGCTTATGCAACGAATGTGGACGGGCTACGCACCGACAGTGACCCAATCGGAGTTTCATCATGATTCAACCAGCAACATCCTTGAACACCTCGTCAAAACCGATACTCAGTGCTGAACAGGTACGCGCGTACCAACAGCAGGGTTACCTGATTTTCAAAGGGTTGTTTTCGCCGCAGCAGGTTGCCGAACTGCGCAAGCTGTTCGATGACATCGCCCAAGGCCCTGCCATTGCCGGTCACTTTGAACCCAAAGCCGACGCCTCAGCCGACGACCCCTTGACGCGTTACCCCCGTGTGATGCACCCGCATCGGTTCAATGCCTTTGCCAAACAGATGATGCTGCATCCGTCGGTGCAAATCGCATTGCGTCAACTGCTGGGGGATGAGCCGGTGGCCTGTCAGAGCATGTACTACTTCAAACCACCCGGGGCACGCGGGCAGGCCCTGCACCAGGACAATTTTTACCTCCAAGTGGAACCGCAAACCTGTATCGCCGCATGGACCGCCATTGACCCTGCCACGCCCGACAACGGGGGCATGTATATCGTCCCCAAAACCGACAAGCTGGAAATACTCTGCCCCGAAATCGCTGACACGAAGGACAGTTTCACCACGCATCTGGTCAACGTGCCCAAGGGATTGAAAGCTGTGCCCGCGATCATGGACCCCGGCGACACGCTCTTTTTCAACGGCAGCGTGATTCACGGTTCCGGCCCCAATCGTCATGCCTCGCTTTGGCGGCGTGCGTTTATCTGTCACTACATGCCGCGATCGTCACGCTGTGTATCGAAGTGGTACTTTCCGATCCACGATTTTGACGGACGCGAAATACCCTATGCCGCTTCCACCGCCGGCGGCCCCTGCGGCATCGAAGACAAACCCAGCAGTGATGATCGGGTACATTGACGAGAGGTGAAAAAGAGCCGGGGCGTGTCGCCCCGGTTGGTAAGTGTGGTTTTTTAATATTGACCGGGCCGACACGGCCCGGCTCCGCTCAGAGCCTGTACGAAAAGTCCCTGACGGGCGCGGCTCGTCAAGACCATGGGCTTTTCATACAGGCTCTCACGGCCCTGTTCCGTCAATTCCTTCTTTTTGGAAACCCCTGATATGTCCAACCTGATAACTGCGATGAGTGATCGACAACGTTTTCTGGCGACGATGCACTATCAGCCCAGGGACCGCTCTCCGATGTGCGATTTTTCCTTCTGGCCGGAGACGATTGATGTGTGGAAACAGCAGGGGTTGCCCGACTGGGTGAAGCGTGGGTATGACGCCCAGACGCAGAACCAGTTTTTCGGGATGGACAGTTATCAGGGCGGCCCGGGCGGTGAACCGGGGCTGTACCCGGCGTTCGAACAAAAAAAGATCGAGGACCGGGGCGATCACGAAGTCATTCAGGATTACAACGGCGTGCTGCTGCTGCGTAAAAAGCGCATGGGTTCCATCCCCGTGCACCTGGATCACACCCTCAAGGATCGCGCCAGTTGGGAAAAATATTTCAAACCCAAGCTCGACCCCACCAGTCCGGGACGACTGCCCGCCGATTGGGACGCTGCCCGCAAGGTGTGGAACGACCCGAACTGTCCGCATCCGCGCAGCGTCTGGCTGGGTAGTTTCTACGGCTGGATACGCGACTGGATGGGCATGGAAAATGTCTCGTATCTGGTCTATGACGACCCGGCGCTGTTGGAGGAAATCGTCATCACCCTGACCGATGTCAAGGTCGCGGTGCTGAAAAAACTGTATGAGCAGGGGGCACAGTTCGACCTGGCATGTTTGTGGGAGGACATGTGCTTCAATTCCGGGCCGCTGCTTGCACCGGAGCATTTCAAGAAATACATCGTGCCACAGATGAAACGGGTGACGGAGATTTTGTACGCTCATGGGTGCGATGTGGTGTTTGTCGATTGCGATGGAAAGATTGATGAACTGCTGCCGCACTGGCTGGACGCGGGGGTGAACTGCATGTTTCCGATCGAAGTCGGCACCTGGGGGGCGGACCCGATCCAACTCCGCCGGCAATACGGCAAGCAGTTGCTGATGATGGGCGGGTTTGACAAGCACATACTGATGCACGGGCCTGCGGCGATTGCAAAGGAAGTGCGCCGGTTGCAGCCGTTGGTGGAGGAAGGCGGGTATATTCCGATGCCTGATCACCGTGTTCCGCCGGATGTGACGCTGGAGAATTACCTGGTTTACCTGCACCATGCCCGGGCGGTTTGGGGCAAAGGGGTGAACTTAAAACCGATGGGCGAACTTGTCGCGGTTACGCAAAAATAATTTTCACCAAACCCCTTGAAACAAGGGGGTTTTTGCGGCGCGCGATTTTTTTGATATTTTTGCGAACCAGGGTGAACCGGCGTGAACGGGGGGCGTAATAAATAGTGGAAGGCCGCTGAGGATCGGACGGTTGACGATGACGAATGGTTCGGTTTCGGAATCAGGTTCGGTTTGCGTTTAGTGTTCGGTATCGAGGCCCGCAGTTTATCAGCGGCCTTCTTTTAAAAAGTCTCCTTGATCGGGTGGAGTACACCCAACCAACCCCACCCATCACCCTCCCCTCACGAGCCGGTCCCGATTCCTCCCGGGTCCGGCTTTTTTCTTGCGCCGATCAACCCCCATTGCGCCTCGGTCGCAATCCGTAAAATCATGTCACCGATGTACGCACTCATGACACCGTCGATGATTACCATGGGGGGATGAATTGGTTGACGGAGTAAAACCATGAGTGATACTGGCAATGTCGAGTTGATCGCACTGCCCTTGTCGGGCGAAGCGTTTTCGATGCACTTTGGCCGATGTGACGGGCTGCTGCTGGCGCACTGGCATCGGCAATCGGGGCAGGTGTGTGATGTTCGCAAAGTGATGCGACGGCAAACGGGTTGTGAAACCATGCCGCACTGGCTTAAGTCCCTGGCAGTACAGCGCGTCGTGGTCGGGGGCATCGGCATCGGTGCGCAACAACACCTGCAACAGATGGGCGTGGCCATCAGCGGTGGCTTTACCGGGACCGACCCGTTGAATGTGCTCAAAGATTTTCAAACCCGACCCGATCACCAAGGCCCCAACCCCTGTGCGGATGATTTGGACCATCATCACCACCACTGCCGAACCGACCCATGACCCTGGAGCAGGCCCCATCATCACCAGGCGCCACACAGGGGGAGCAAAACTGGCGTGTGCAATTGCAGGCGGAGCATGCCGGTTGCTTTGCCTGTGATGCGCAGGAACCGGGAGCACTGGGGTTGGTCTGTACGTTGCAGGCGGATGGTTCAGTGGCGGGAGTGCTCGAACCCCGGACATGGATGCACGGCTACCCGGATCGATTGCATGGCGGACTGGTGGCCACACTTTTGGATAGCGCCATGACGCAGTGTCTTTTTGCCCACGGCATTTGTGCCGTCACCGCCACGTTGTATGTGCGCTACCGTGATGCAGTGACATTGGACCAACCATTGCATGTCAAGGCACGCTTGGAAAAGCGCGATCGACGGGTGTATGACCTTTGTGCGGAACTGTCGCAGCAAGGCCGATTGTGCGCCAATGCCCAAGCCAAGTTCATGAACAAACCGACACGCTGATCCACCTGGTCGGACGCAAACAGATCGTGAACAGCAGGGCCGGTTGACTTTCTTGCGCCGAAATCCGCTGCGCAAATGAAAATCGGGGCAAGTGGCTGAAACAAGCCAAGGACGAGGAGTCCGCGACGAGGACTTGGGTATTCTGGCGAGTCCAAAATCAAATACAACTTTGGACCTTGGATCAAACCATACCCGATCCCTCGGTCGCTGCAGCGACCTCGTACTCGGCTTGGTTCCGTCGCTTGACCACTTACCACTTCTTCAACCGATTCACCGACTCACCGACCAACCAATGAACCCCTTCAATCAGACGCAATAAATCGCGGCGCTAACTTGCGTGTTCCTCGTCGCACCCAATCAACCTTTCCTACAACTTTCAAAAATATTTGAACTTTGCCTTGACAAACCATCCCGGCGCTGGTTCAATTAGCTTGTTGTGTTCACAGTTTATTGAACTACGGGGTATGTCATGCTATCACTCAGGCCTGAATGGGTCGATGCCCAGGCACGGCGAAGGGAGCACCAGCGGGGTGGGTACGAGCGGTTGCTCGAACTCGCCCAGCCGCTGCCCGATGCCGATCGATTGCTGCTCGAACAGGTGTATCGACAGGGACAAACCTTTGCCGACCTGGCGCGATTGATGGGGCAGCGCGAATGGACGCTTCGCCGGCGGGTGGCACGACTGGTCAAACGCATGCGTCAACCGCAGTACCGCTTTTTACTCAAGCGCCGCGACCTTTTGGACAAGCCCGTACGACGATGTGCTGAATTAGCCTATTTTCAAGCGTATTCGCTGCGTCGGATTGCACAGGTCACCGGGCAATCGTTGCACCAGGTGCGCCGATGTATGCACGATTTTCAGGTGGTCAGTCGGCTATTGCGGTAAGCGTGGTGCGTGGCGTGACCAGGCGAATCAATCACGACGATACGGGAGCTGCACATGTTGAAATTGCACTTGGAATGGTCGGTGCCCACCGCCGTCGAACCCTCTGCCAATGTCTGTCAGGTGGCAGCCATGTTCGGGCTGGGGGTCGATGAAAGCAAAACCCTGGCGATCGTGCCCCCGACGACGCTCGAACTGCACCCCGGCCAGGTGGTTTTCATCACCGGGCCTTCGGGGTCGGGGAAAAGTTCATTGCTGCGTTTAATCAATGATGAACTGATTGCAAAATCACCCCAAACACGGGTGCTTCGGTTTGATGGATTGACTCCGCCCGGGGACAAGCCGTTGGTCGATGGGTTTGCCGATTTGGGTTTATCGTTGGAGGAAGTCACCACGCTGCTCAGCCTGGCGGGGTTGGGCGATGCGTTTGTCATGTTACGTAAACCAGGCGAACTATCGGAAGGGCAGCGTTACCGATTGCAATTGGCGCGCCTGCTGGCACAGGTGCGTCCCCCGGCTGGTTCGACAGGGCAACAGGGCGATGAAGGCACATCGGGGTTGATGGTGATACTGGCTGATGAGTTTGGCGCGACGTTGGACCGCATCACCGCCAAGGTGATCGCGCGCAACCTGCGCCGTTGGGTGCGACGATCCGCGCAGCCGGTGTGCCTGATCGTGGCGACGACGCATGATGATTTGCTCGAGGCCCTGGAGCCGGAGGTGCTGATGAATAAGGGGTTGGGGACGGAGTTGGAGGTGATGAGGAGGGGAAGCATTTAATTTCGGATTTCGGATTTCGAATTTCGAATTTAGAGGAAATACCTGCTTTTGAAGCCGACGGATTTTGAATTTGTATTTGGAATTATTGGACGGAGGCCAGTCATGACGAACCTGACGCAACGATTCAGCGAGTTACCTGCCAAGCCGATGGAGGCGGAGTTGGAATTGTGCCGGGGCGGATGGCGCGATTATCAAAGTTTGGCAGCGCATCATTACAAGGCACAGCGGCCTGCCACGGCCACGCGGGTGTTGGTGTTGCGGCATGGTCAGCCGGGGGTGGTGCAACGGTTTCGGCGCATGATTGACGGGGGTGAAATGCTGACGGAGGACCCGCAGACGACGACGGTGGCGGTGTTGGTCGAATCATTGCCGAGTTTGTCATGTCGGATGCGTGACGCGGCATTGAATGATCGGTACGGGTCGATGGCGGACGTTTGGCAGCGGGCACAGGTGCTGAACGAGGAGGTGCGTTGCATCAGTCGCGTGGTGGTGCATCCGCAGTGGCGCGGGCTGGGGTTGGCGGTTCGGCTGGTGCGTGAGGCTTTGCAGTCGGCAACAACGATTTACACCGAAGCCCTGGCGGCGATGGGGCGGGTGAACCCCTTTTTCACCAAGGCGGGCATGACCGCATACCCACGACCCACGCACCCGCATGATGCGCGATTATTGGCGGCATTGGCGCATGTCAATTTGCAGCCGACGGATTTGGCGTTGCTTTCGGTGGTGCAACAGCGGTTGGCATTGATGAGCAGCAAGCAGCGCGACTGGTTACTGACGGAACTGCGTCGCTGGTATCGCCAGCATTACGGAAGGTCACAGGGCTACGACCCGGACCCGATGACGCACTGGCGGACCGCACAGGCCAAGTTGCTCAGTGAGCCGGTGTATTACCTGCACGACAACCGGAGGGAACGAAGAAGTGGCCAAGTGGCCGAGTGGTCAAGTGGCCAAGTGGCCGAGTGGTCAAGTGGCCAAGTGATGAAGAGTGGGTCAAGCGCGTCGGTGAACGGACCCACCAATGCCATGATGGGTTATGGATAAAGGATAATGTTTCATACCCTTTCGGCGTCGCCTTTTTCTGAACATGATCCTTTATCCATCATCCATTATCCATTCTTCCCGGCGATCTCTGCGGTGAAATTGGGTTTGCACAAAACAAGGGGTATTCATCATGGACATGGTGTTGTTACCGATGGCGCAATTGCAGGCTCATCCGAAGAACAGCAATCGGATGTCGCCGGCGTTGTTTGGCAAGTTGAAGGAGCATTTGAAGCGGAGTGATCGGTATCCGCCGATCATTGTGCGTCGGCTGCCCCCGGAAGCGACCTCATCATCACAACCGGGCGAATCAACCCCGCAGTATCAATTGCTGGATGGTCATCATCGCGTGGCAGCGTTGCGGGAGTTGGGGGTCACGCAAGCGCGGTGCGTGGTGTGGGACGTGGACGATGCCGGGGCATTGGAACTGTTGGCGACGCTGAATCGGTTGCAGGGCAAGGACGACCCCAAGGCACGAGCTGCGTTGGTGGAGGAATTACGCGCGCGTTGCGGGTTGGACTTGGCAGCATTGGCGGAGCGTTTGCCGGAGGATGCGGAGGCGTTGGAGAAGTTGCGTCGATTGCAGTTGCCAGCCCCGACGTTGCAAAAGCCGATGGGGTTGGAGGAGATGCCCGTGGCGGTGCATTTCTTTTTGCTGCCGGCGGATCGCAGCAAGTTGGAAAAAGCCCTGGCGGCGCAACATGAGCATCGTGAGACGGCCTTGATGCAACTGGTGGACCTAGCTCAGAACACCCGGCCCTGAAGGGCACGGCGTCATACCCCTTTCCAACTCATTGAGAGAGCAATATGAAAGCGATCAGCCGAGTGAAGACCAGGGCGTTGCTGGGGGATTTGCTTGCGGCCCGGCATGACCTGTTGCAATTGGCGCAGATGCACGGGGTGGAGCCGGAGGATTTGGCAACGTGGGTGGCTCAGCCGGGGGTGCGCAAAACGCTGTCGGGGTTGTGTGCGCTTTCGGATTTTCAAACCCAGTTGCTGTTGTCGCAGTACCGACGATTTGCAGCGACTCGGCTGCTGCGGTTGGCGACGGGCGAGGACGCGGAGGTGACCGAATCAGCACGCAAGGCTTGCGTTGATTTACTGCGCACGGAATTGCGAAGGGTGGCCGAGTCGGGGCGTGATGCGTTGGAGGAGGAAGAAGCCCCGTCGATGGATGTGAATGCTTTGCGGCAGGAGTTGTATGGGGAGACGGCGGCAGCCGAGTGAGTGGGTTCATTGTTGAGCAGACGCGATAAATCGCGGCGCTAACCACGGAGGGCATTGCATCATGCCAGGTCGCAGCAAAAACAAACGCAAGGCGAAGGTCGGAATGAGTGCGGATTTGTCGGCTTTGATGCCGCGGGATGCGGAACAGTTGCATCAGTTTGTGAAAAAGGTTTTGGGGATGGACGTGCCGCGCAAGGCACTCATGGAGGGGCACGATGCGCCGTTTGATTATTTGGTGCATGTGTATTTTGAAGGACGACAACCACGGGTTGAGCGAAGAATACCCGGGGCCTCGTCGCCTGCCCCGGAGGTGCAGTCGCCTCGTACCCGGCTTGAGGAAAACAGTTCAAGTGATTGTGTGGTATGGGCGAATCGGGGCGGAGGGAAAACGAAGTTGGGGGCGGCAGCGACGGTGCTCGATTTGGTGTTCAAGCCTGGGGTTCAGGTGCGGATACTGGGCGGCAGTTTGGGGCAGTCGTCGAAAATGTTCACGTACCTTTGTGAAATGTTTGAACATCCGTGGTTAAGGACGCTTTTGAAAAGTGAGCCGACGCAACGGCGGTTGGAATTGGCAAGCGGCAGTGCAGCGGAGGTGCTGGCGCAGTCGCATACGTCGGTGCGTGGCACACGGGTGCATAAGTTGCGATGCGATGAGGTGGAGGAATTTGACGCCGGCGTGTGGGAAGCGGCGCAACTGGTGACAAGGTCGGGGCGGTGCGGGCCTTGGTGGGTGCGGGGGGCGGTGGAGGCGTTATCGACGATGCATCGGCCCCATGGGCTGATGAGCCAATTGATCGGAGCGGGCAAGGCTGGGGGCGATGAGACGGGCAAGCGGAGCACCTGGCGGGTGTTTCGCTGGAGCGCGTTGGATGTGGTGGAGCGATGTCAAATTGCGGAAGCGTGCGAGCTGTGTGTATTGCACCGATCGTGTGCGGGGCGGGCCAAGTCGGCACAGGGGTTTGTACGGGTGGAGGATTTGATTGCGCAACGCAACCGGGTGAGTGATCGTGTATGGGAAGCGGAAATGATGTGCCGACGACCCAGCACCAGTGCGAGCGTGTACCCGGATTTCAATATGGAAAGACATGTACGGAAAATCGATACGCAAAACGTTGACGGAGCGATATGGGTCGGCGGGATGGACTTTGGCATGCGCAATCCGACGGTGTTTTTGTGGGCATTGGTGCATGTGCGCAAAGACCAGCCGGCAACGGATTGGCTGATGGAAGTGGTGGATGAACATCACGAGCAGGGGTTGACGGCTGAGCAGACGCTGCATGCGCTGTCGCTAAAAAATTGGCCCCGGCTCGCGTGGGTCGGGGTGGACCCGGCAGGCGGCCAGAAGAACGGACAGACCGGGTTGTCGGAGATTCAGTGTTTGCAAAAACAGGGGTACAAGGTGCGACAGGGCCGGTGGTCGGTTGCGCAGGGCATTGAGCGGATTCGCAGTCGCCTGGATCATGACACATTGCGGATCGATCCGCGTTGCGGGAAGTTAATTCAGGCGTTGGCGACGTATCACTATGACACCAAACGGTTGCAGAGTGAGGAACCGGTGAAGGATGGGCCGGACCATGCGTGTGATGCGCTGCGGTATTTGGTCATGAATTTGGAGCAAGGGGCGTCGGGGGCGGTGAAGGTGAAAAGGTATTAAGGGGGAAGTGGCCAAGTGGTCAAGTGACGGAATCGTATTCGGAAGTTAGCGCTGCGATTGATCTGGTCTGTTGTGGCCCAGCCGCCCTCGGCTGGGTGAATAGCAAGCGTACAGGTGATTTTGACGCCGTGCCCTTCAGGGCCGGATTCTTGTAGGAGATATGATTCAAACGATCCGGGGCTGAAGCCCTCGGCGTCATAACCCGGACACTGTAAAATAGATTATCACCTTCCACCTTGGAGCCAGGGATGGCTGATGCTCAAAAATCGTTCGTGCATTTGCATGTGCATTCGCAGTTCAGTCTGCTGGATGGCGCTTGTCGCACTGCGGACCTGGTCGAACGCGCCAAACAATTGAATCAGGAAGCGATCGCCATCACCGATCATGGGTGCATGTTCGGCGTGATCGATTTTTATCAGAAAGCAGTCGCGGCAGGCGTCAAACCCATCATCGGCATCGAAGCGTACATGGCCCCGGGGGCACGCACCGACCGCACATCAACGGGTGTGAAAGACGGCGGCTATCACCTGCTGCTTTTGGCCAGGGATTTGGAAGGGTATCGCAACCTGCTCAAGCTGGGGTCGATCGCGTACACCCAGGGGTTTTACTACAAGCCACGCATTGATAAGGAAGTGCTCAAGGCCCACGCCAAGGGATTGATTGCGACCAGTGCGTGCCTGGGTGGTGAAATACCCTCAGCCCTCATGGCGGACAATCGCAAAAAGGCCCGTGAAATTGCGGAAACGTACCTCGAAGTTTTCGGCCCGGACCATTTTTTCATCGAAGTGCAGAAACACATCGTCGAGCAGGATCAGGTCAACCCCGAACTCATCGACCTGGCGGACAAACTGGGCGTGGGCGTGGTGGCGACCAATGATGTGCATTTTTTGCATGCCGACGACCATGGCCCGCACAACGCACTGTGTTGCATTGCCACGGGCAAGCTGCTGACCGATGAATCAAGGCTCATCTACCCGACGCAGTTGTATGTGAAGTCGTCGGAGGAAATGTACGCAGCCAGTGATTTAAGACGCTGGACCGAGGCTTGCGAAAACAGTGTCCGCATCGCACGGATGTGCAACCTTGAACTCAATTTCAAAACCAGTTACGCCCCGGCGGTGAGGATTGAAGTTGGAAGTGGCCCAGTGGCCAAGTGGCCAAGTGGCCAAGTGAAGGAAGAAGGCAAAGAAAGTGGTCGAGTGGCGGAGAAAGCCACGCCCTCACCCCAATCCTCTCCCGGAGGGAGAGGGGGCGGAGAAACCAGCCGATGGTCAAGTGGCCGAGTGACGGAAGAAGACGCGGTAAACCGCGGCGCTAACATTGATGCAAATGCAAATGCAAATTCGAAATTGTCTTCGCACTGGGCCACTGGGCCACTGGGCCACTGGGCCACTTCGTTGCCGATTGGTTCCACCCCTTGGTATCAGGCATTTTGTGCGCGGTTCGTGCTTCAGCCGTTTGACGCGGTGAATGCAACGCAATCGCGTGAGGAAGTGAAGGCTCAGTGCGATCAGGCCTTGCGGGAATTGGCGGAGGCGGGGGCGATCTGGCGGTATGGGCCGGCGGAGCAGGGCACGTTCACGGCTGCGCATCGGGCGCGACTCGACCGTGAACTCAAAGTGCTCGCGGATAAAAATATTTCGGCTTACTTTCTGATCGTGTGGGATTTTGTCAACGAAGCCCGCCGGCGGGGCATACCCGCCAACGCACGTGGTTCGGGCGTGGGCACGATGGTGGGTTACTGCCTGGGGTTGTCCAACGCATGCCCGATTCAGTATGGGTTGCTGTTTGAACGATTCACCGACCCGGATCGTTCCGAGTACCCCGATATCGATATCGACATCTGTCAGGATGGGCGACAGGAAATCATTGATTACGTGCGCCAGAAGTATGGGCATGTGGCACAGATCATCACATTTGGAACCTTGAAGGCACGCAATGCGTTGCGCGATGTGGGGCGGGTGCTGGGGATGCCGATCCCGGAGGTGGACAAGGTTTGCAAACTGGTGGGCGACAAGCTGGGGACGACGATTGCGTCGGCACTGGAACAGGAACCGCAACTCAAAGAGTTGTACAACGACAGCCCGACGCATCGGCAGATGATTGACACCGCGAAACGGTTGGAGGGATTGGCACGCCATGCGGGGGTTCACGCGGCGGGGGTGATCGTGGCGACGCAGCCGCTGGACACGATTGTGCCGTTGTACAAGCCGCCGGGGACGGAACAGATCGTGACGCAGTGGGATGGGCCGACGTGTGAAAAAGTCGGGTTGCTGAAGATGGACTTTTTGGGGTTGCGGACGCTTTCGATTTTGGAGAAGGCGAAAAAGCTGATCAGGGGGACGTTGGAAGAGAAGGTGATTGCGGAGAGTGTGGGGATAAGAAGTGGTCAAGTGGCGGAGCAGGGAAGTGGCCAAGTGGCCAAGTGGCCGAGTGGTCAAGTGGCGGAAGAAGGCAAAGAAAGTGGTCGAGGGGTCGAGGGGGCGAGTGGCCAAGGGACAGAAAAAGACGCGGTAAACCGCGGCGCTAACATCGATTCAAATTCAAATTCAAATTCGAAATTCGAAATTCGAAATTCGAAATTACCTTCACCGCAGCCCTCAGAGGGTGATGGGTTACACGACCCATTGGATTTGGAGCGGTTGCGTTACGACGATCAGAAGGTGTTGGACTTGTTTCGGCGGGGGGAGACGGCTGGGGTGTTTCAATTTGAATCCGGCGGGATGCGCAACCTGCTGATGGCGATGAAGCCGGACAGGTTGGAGGATTTGATCGCTGCCAACGCACTGTTTCGACCTGGGCCGATGGAGTTGATCGGCGACTATTGTGATCGCAAACACGCCCGCAAGAGTGTGCCCAAGGTGCATGCGATTGTCGATAAGTTCACAGCGGAGACCTACGGCATCATGGTGTATCAGGAACAGGTCATGCAGGTGGTGCATGAGCTGGGCGGCATACCACTTCGTGCGGCGTACACGCTGATCAAGGACATCAGCAAAAAGAAACAGAAAAACATCGACGCGGTGCGACCGAAGTTTGTCGAAGGGGCACAGGCCAAGGGGTTGAGCAGGCAGCAGGCCGATGAGTTGTTTGATTTGATTTTGAAGTTTGCTGGGTACGGGTTCAACAAGTCGCACTCGACGGGGTACGCCATCATTGCGTATCAGACGGCTTATTTGAAGACGTACTTCCCCGTGCAATACATGGCAGCGGTGCTGACGTATGAATCGGTGAGCACGGACAAGGTGGTGGAGTATGTGGACGAATGTCGGCGGGTGATGTACCCGGATGGTCGAAGGGGCATCGCGGTCAAGCCGCCGGATATCAATTTGTCGGACATCGGGTTCAGCGTGGTGTATGAATCGGATGAACAGAAGGACGCCAACCACGGGCACATTCGTTTCGGGTTGTCCGCGGTGAAGGGGGTGGGTGACAAGGCGATCAACGCGATTTTGGAAGCAAGGCAAAAGGGCGGGCTGTTTGCGAGTTTGCATGATTTTTGCGAACGGGTAGCGCTGGGTTCGGTGAACCGGGCGACGATCGAGGCACTGATCAAGTGCGGCGCGTTTGATGCACTGCATGGGGCATCGAAACGGTCGGCTTTGGTGGAGGGATTGGAATCAGCCCTGGCGGCAGGGCAGCGTGCGGCAGCGGATCGCGCCAGCGGACAACTCAACATGTTTGGTGTTTTGGAGACCTCTCGGTCGGAGAACAAATCCGAAATTCGAAATTCGACGGCTTCAACAGCGGGGCTTCCCGCTAAATCCGAAATTTCTTTACCGAAGGTTGCGCTCTGGTCGCCGGCGGATCAGTTGAAGTTTGAGAAGGATGTGCTGGGTTTTTATTTGTCGAGTCACCCGCTGGATCAGCACAAGGACATTGTCAGGCGATATGCGACGGTGGACGTGGCGCAGATCGATCAGTTGGCAGCGGAGGTGGAGGTGATACTGGGCGGGATGCTGACAAGGGTGAAGCCGACGGTGACCAAGAACGGGAAGAACCCGGGGCAGAAGATGGCGATGATCACGTTGGAGGACCACAGCGGCGCGATCGAAGCGGTGGTGTTCAGTGATGCGTATGCGGTGGCAGCGGAGTTGCTGGCGCCGGATCGGATTGTGTTTTTGCGGGGGAAGGTGGATCGGCGGAGGGAACGGCCGAGCGTGATCGTGCAGAAGGTGATTTCGGTGCATGATGCGATCACGGAATTGACCGAGGCGGTGATCATTCGCCCGGACACGCAGGGGCGCGAGGTCATGCCGGCGGGGGCGTTGGAACTGTTGGGTGATTTATTGAGGCAGGTGCGTTTCGTGCCGCGAAGCAGCAGCGGTGCGATGGGCGGTGGTTCGGGGAACGGGGGCAATGGTGGCGGCAATGGCGGGCGGGGCAACGGTGGTGGTTATGGTTCGGGTGGGGGATATGGGCGGAGAAGTATGCCGACGGGTCCGCGTGGGGCGGAAGTGTTTTTGGAAGTGAAGCAACAAGGGCAGGTGGTGCGGCTCAAGTTGAACCAGGTGCGCATCACCGCAGGGCATGATTTACCGGGGCGGATTGCTCAGGTGCTGCGTGCGCCGGATGTGAATGCCTGTTGCGAACTGCGCGGCCCGGCCCGATTGCGTTTGCAGAAAAATTCGACGTTGATTCACCGCGACGACCAACCGGTCGAACGATTATCACGTCAAACCGAGGGCGATGAGTTTTGCGAGTCGATTGATCGGTATTGAGGAAGAAGTGGTCAAGTGCAGCGAATTTCGAATGTCGGATTTCGAATTTCGGATTTATCAAGCCAAGGACGAGGAGTCCGCGACGAGGGCTTGGGTATTCTGCGTCGTTGATCGGTGAGTCAGTGAATCGGTTACTCGGACAGAATAGTCTTTGCTCTGACCGATTAACCTTTGCTTTATTCAGAGCCGCGAACGGTAGTGAGCGGTTCTTGGTTATGCAAAAAACCACTCGCTTCCGCTCGTGGCTCCGAGTCCGGAAGGAGTTATGAAACAGTTTCTTAGCGCGGACGCTTTGCGTCGGCGATCTGGGTGAGCGATGCGATTGATCGCGTCTGTTGTAGCCCAGCCGCCCCCGGCTGGGTGTAAACGATCATGACGCCGTGCCCTTCAGGGCCGGATGTTTGTTTTTATGTAATGCAAAGAATCCGGGGCTAAAGCCCACGGCGTCCCAATCACTCAATCACCCAATCCTCAAATAAAACCGGACCCTGGTTTTCACCAAGGTCCGGTGTGGTTGCTTCATTCACAAGGCATCATCATCAGTCGATTTTCACTTCCTTGCCGCCGGCGGCTGCGGAACGGTAAATGCCGTCGAGCATTTTCTGCACCATCAGCCCGGCCTCGGCGGGGGCAATCGTCGGCTTGTTGTACAGGCAGTAATCGACAAAGCCGCGCAGCTTTTCATCGAACAATTTGCCGAAGTCGCCGCTGCCGACCCACGCCGGGGTGACGTTGGTCATGTAATCCAAATCATCGCGGAAGATCGTCGGGGGGTCCCACTTGGCGCCGCCCTTGGTCCCGGTGATCTCAAAGTTCCACACATCCTTTTCAATGTGTGCCGCAAACGACGATTCCAAGTGCAGCATCGCGCCGTTGGCAAAACGAATCTGACCCACCGCCAGGTCCTCCACGGTGTAGGTCTTGTAGTCCCAGCCGGCCCAGTTGCTGCGTACCTTGCTGGGTTTGTTGCCCAGGTACGTCCAGCAGTTGCCCATCGCGGCCACGGGCTTGGGCATGCCCATGACGTAGTGGGTCATTTCGATGGCGTGTACGCCGATGTCGATCATCGGGCCGCCGCCTTGCAGTTTCTTCTGACCGAACACGCCCCAGTTCGGAATGCCGCGCCGACGCAGCGCCTGCACCCGGGCGAACATGATGTCGCCGAACACGCCTTGGTCCGCAGCGCTCTTGACGAACTTGGTGTTGGGGTGGTAGCGATACTGGAAGCCGATGACCAGTTTCTTCCCGGCTTTCTTCGCCGCGGCGATCATGGCCGAACATTCCTTGGGCGTCATGGCCATGGGCTTTTCGGTGATCACGTGCGCACCAGCCTGGCTGGCGGCAATCGACGCCGGGGCGTGTACGCCGTTGGGCGTGCAGACCGACACGGCATCGGGCTTCACGGCTTTGAGCATTTTCTTGTAATCGGTAAAGCACTGGTCCTTGGTCGTCTTGGTCTTTTCCATGTAGCGGTACATGCGCTCGGGGATGATGTCGCACAAGCCGACGATCTCGACATCTTCGAACTTGGTCAGCGAGTTGATGTGCGTGCCCGCGATGCCGCCGGTGCCGATGAACGCCAGTCGCAGTTTTTTGCCCGTGCTCTGCGCCGATTTTTCCTCGGCGAATCCGGTGCTGTCAACGCCAGTGTTGGCCATGATGCGAAACTCCAATAAAGGGGGTTGCTTGTTCGGCTCGTTGGAGCCGGTGGTTGAAAGAGTGTCAACGCAGCCGAATATTGTGCGAAAAAGGGCAGAATTATGCAAACGCGGCGTTGCATCAAGGCGGCTGACAGAAATACAGAATGGATGATGGATAATGGATAAAGGATCATGTTCAGAAGTAGCCATCGTTGAAATGGCCTTGAACATTATCCATGATCCCTTATCCATGATCCATTCTTCGAACCTTCGCAGCCCAATCCACTTTATTTTACCCCCCCCCCACTCACAGCCAGCCTTTGCGCTTGATCCACCACATCAGGCCGACGGAGGAAAGAATCGACACGCCCCAGAACAGCAGGTAACCGTACTGCCATTGCAGTTCGGGCAGCAGTTTGAAGTTCATGCCGTACACACTGGCCAGAAACGTTGGCGGGGTGAAAATGGCCGTGAGCACCGCCAGCACCTTGACTGCCTCATTGAGCTTGTTGCCCGTCAGTGTCGCATACGTTTCCGCAATGCTGGCCGCAATTTCACGATACGTTTCGATCATGTCGATCACCTGCACGATATGGTCGTACACGTCGCGCAGGTAGGTGCGCGTCACATCGCTCATGCACTCGTGCGTTTCCCGCTGCATCGACTGAATCACATCCCGCATCGGCCAGACCTGCCGGCGGAGCAGCATCAGTTCACGATTGAGTTCGTGCATCCGCTGCACCGCTTCCAGCGACGGGTTGTCGAGTACTTCCTCTTCGAGTTCGTGCAGTTTGTCGCCGTAGTATTCGAGAATGGGGAAACAGTGATCGACCGCTGCGTCCACCAGCGAATAAACCAGAAAGCTCGCATCGTTGGTGCGCAGCCGCGAGCCTTTGACATTGAGTCGATGCCGGATCGGGTCCCACACATCGCCGCGGGTTTCCTGAAAGGTGATCAGCGTGCTGTGCCCCAGAAACATGGAAATCTGTTCGCTGTGCAACCGACCTTCACGCAACTGAATCATGCGAATCAGTAAAAACATGCGGGCCTGGAAATCGCCCTCGTCCGGGTAGGGGTCCACCTTGGGGCGCTGGGTCACATGCAACACGTCTTCGATGGCCAAGGGGTGCAGCCGATATTTTTCCGCGAGGCCGCGAATCAGATTGAGGTCCGACAAACCATCGACGTTGATCCAGCGGACCGTGGCCCATTGCGGGCGATGGTGAATGATGAAGTCTTCAATGTCGTCAATGTCCTGCACCTGCACGCGATCCGGGCTGTAGTCGATGCAGGTCAGATGCACCGGGCCTGCGGTCGAAGGCGGTTGCGCCGAAGCCAGCGATGCCAGTTCATGGGTTTCGATGCCGGGGGCCGACCCGGGTTTGTTTTTGCCCTTGAGTTGCGGCCCCAAGGACAGACTCGTCAGCGCCCGTGACAACGACTCGGCTGCCGCCCCCAGTGTTCGCCCGACGCTCCAGGGAAGCAACCCTTCGGGGCGCGATGCCTGCTCATCGTGTTGATCATCCCGCAAAGTCATCACAACAGTGTAACCACGTTCGTATTGATGTCTCGGAGGATGCGGTGGGCTTTGACCGGGTGTCGGGCGCTGTGTGTCTTTTGTGGCACCGTCGCCCCCGGCGGTGAGTTTTACAAAGCAGCGTATGGTATCCGCCGTGGGGGCCACTGGCAGCTTGCCTGCCAGTGCTGTCTTGATAAACCGATAACGGACCGCCGATGCCATCGGCGGCTTTGCAGACCCCAGCCAAGGGCGGCTGGGCTACACCAGACGCGATGAAGGGCATGATGGTTTGACAATGCCTGATGTGGCACCTTCGCCCCCGGCGGTGTGACCGGGCGAATTATGTCAACCGACCCAGCCAAGGGCGCCCCCGATGGCTGAGCTGCATCGCACCCATCATCATTGGTTTGATCATCTCCAAAAGATGCACGAGGGCGGGTTGACACGCTACGATGAATGTTTTACACGGAGACGTTATTATCATGGCTCAATCACCCATATTGATCACCGGTGCCGCCGGGTTTATCGGTTCGAGTCTGACCGATCGTTTATTGGCTCAGGGGCAGCAGGTCGTCGGCATCGACAACTTCTGCGATTTTTACAACCCGCAGGTGAAGCATCGCAACATCGAACCCGCGATGGCGCAGGCCAATTTCACACTGGTGGAAATCGACATTCGTGATCGGGCTGCGGTACTGGAAACTTTTGCCCGATATCAACCCAGTGCCGTGGTGCATCTGGCGGCCATGGCCGGGGTGCGACCGAGCATTGAAAACCCGGCCTACTACACCGCGGTCAACCTCGACGGCACGGTCAACCTGCTCGATGGGGCGGTGGCGATCGGGGCACAAAAGTTTTTGTTCGCCTCCAGTTCCAGCGTTTACGGGAACAACCCGAAAGTGCCCTTTGCTGAAAGCGATAACGTCGATCACCCGATCAGCCCATATGCCGCGACCAAAAAAGCGGGTGAGTTGCTTTGCCATGCGTATCACCATCTGCACAGGCTGCCGGTGAGTTGTCTGCGCTTTTTCACGGTGTTCGGGCCGCGGCAGCGACCTGATCTGGCGATCCACAAATTTTTGAAACTGGTGGGCAGCGGGCAGGTGATCCCGGTGTTCGGCGATGGTTCGACCAGTCGTGATTACACATTTATTGATGACATTGTGACCGGGTTGTGTGCCGCGTTGGAAGGTTGCGCAATGACCGGGCCGGGCGGCGGATATCGGGTGTATAACCTCGGGGGCAATCACCCGGCCAGCTTGAATGAATTGATTGCGACGATTGAAAGGGTGACGGGGAAAAAAGCGAAAATTGATCGTAAGCCGATGCAGCCGGGCGACGTGGAACGGACGTGGGCGGACCTGACCCGTTCACAGACGGAGTTGGGTTACGCACCAAAAACAAGTTTGGAAGAGGGCATCGCCAGACAGTGGGCGTGGTTGCAGAAGCAGTGAAGGCAAGCAGCAAAGCCGCCGATGGCATCGGCGGTTGGTTTACAAGATGTAGCCCAGTCCCCGGGGCGCCCCGGCTGGGTTGAAATGATGGATGATGGATAGTTGATAATGGATAATGTTCGAACCAAGAGTTGGTGGACGTGTACTCTCTCTAAACATCATCCATTATCCATTATCCATTATCCATCACGAACCACCGCCGAGGGCGCCCCCGGGGGCGGTGCCACAAAGCACTGGCAGACAAGCTGCCAGTGGCACCCGTTACCCCGGCTGGGTTTGAACGATCATGACGCCGTGCCCTTTAGGGCCGGATGGTCATAGTCGTTGTGTAAAATCCGGGGCTGAAGCCCTCGGCGTCATGTTATTGGTGAGCCGCTTTGCCAAACCACTACCGTAGGTCACATATGCACTGAAAATCATCATTTGCCTTGAAAAGTCGCAACCATGGCCCGGGTGTCGATTCATGGACCCTTCGATCCGTTGGCCAGAATCATGGCATCAGGTTTGCATTCAAAAGAGTATGCGCTCTCAAACCTTACATCGGAGGCAAGGTCTTTTGCGTCGGTGGTGTTGTGGGTTGATTGCGTTGGTGTTGTGGACGACGCAGGCTGGTACTGTCGCACAGGCACAAACCTTGACCGTCGCAGCCGGGGCGAGTCTGCGTGATGCGTTGCAGGCCATCGCCGCTGAGTATCAACGGCAAACCGGCATCAACCTCAACTTCACCTTCGGCGGTTCGGGCGTGCTATTGGCACAAATTCAACAAGGCGCCCCGGTCGATGTGTACATCGCCGCAGCCCAGCAACCCATCGATCAGGCACGGGCACAGGGGTTGCTCACCGACGATGCCGCGCGCCTCGTGGCGGGTAATCAACTGGTGCTGATCACGCCCAGCGATTCAAAGCTGGCACTGTCATCGTTTACGGAGCTGTCGGATGCACGGGTGAAACGATTGGCCATCGGTCAGCCCAAAACCGTGCCGGCGGGGGTGTACGCCATGCAGGTTTTCGATCACCTTCAACTGACCGACGCGGTGAAAGATCGCTTGGTGCATGGGGGCAATGTACGTCAGGTGCTTGATTATGTGGTGCGGGGCGAGGTCGATGCGGGGGTGGTGTATCGCAGCGATATGCAGGCCGCAGCAGACCAAGTGTTGGCAGCGGCGCAGGCCGACGCGAATTGGCATCAGCCGATTGTTTACCCAGCGGCGATTGTGCGGCGCAGTTTGCGGGTCGAAGCCTCGCGCAAGTTCATTGATCATTTACTCACCTCAGCAGCGCAGCGGGTGTTTGCCGAGCATGGGTTTGTGCCGATGATCGTGTTGGAATCACCCGACACGATGCTCGCCAACAAATCACCTGATCGTGATGCGGGCACAGGTACACCGCCGACGAACACCATACCGGTGGCGTTGCCATGACACTCAGCCGAGCTTTGCTGCTGTCGGTGAGCATCGCAGCGGCAGCGAGTCTGCTGGCGGTGTTGGCGGCAGTGCCGCTGGGTTATTTTTTGTCACGTCGTCGGTTCAGGGGCAAAAGTGTATTGGAGGCGTTGTTATTGTTACCGCTGGTGCTTCCGCCGACGGTGGTGGGGTATTACCTGATTTTGCTGTTGGGGCGTCGTGGCTTCATCGGTCAATATCTGCACGACTGGTTCGACTACTCGGTCATGTTTCACTGGCATGGCGGAGTGATCGCCGCAGCGACGGTGGCGTTTCCCTTGATGTACTTGTCCGCTCGTTCCGCGTTCACCGGTGTCACCCGTGAAATGGAGGACATCGCACGCACCTTGGGGGCTGACCGATTGCGCTTGTTCTGGTACGTGAGTCTGCCCATGGCTTGGAAGGGGCTTGCGGCTGGGTGGGTGTTGGCCTACAGCAGGGCTTTGGGCGAGTTCGGGGCGACGCTGATGGTGATGGGCGATTTACCCAATTACCAGACGCTGCCGCTGCTGATTTACACCGAGCACATGGCCGGTCAGCCGGGCAACACAGCCGGCTGGGCGGTGGTATTGCTTACGCTCACCGCGATGTCCGTGGTGGTGCTTTACAATCGCTCGGCTGCAGCCCGACAGGACTGAAAACCAGCGCAACAATAAACCCCCGGTTGGCGTGAAGCGAGGGGGATCGCTTGCCGGGGGTTTCCATGGGGACCCTGTCATAGGGTCCGCTCGTGTCGTCGTTCACGGTGGCTCAACCACCACCTTCATATATACATCACGCTGGTGCATGAAGCAAGAAAAATCGTGCTCGCGCGCCCGATAAAAAACAGAGGTGTTCAACGGAAAGAAGTGGTCAAGTGGTCAAATGGTTTTACATTTTGTGGCGAATTGATTGCATCAGTGTCTTTGTGGCCCAGCCGCCCCCGGCTGGGTGAACCACTGGGATCAACCGCACCGCCGAGGGCGGCGGTGCCACATCAGAGGTGAACAATTCACAAATCGCCAAATCGCCAAATCGCCAAATCGCTAATTTTTTATCAAAGAATACCCAAGCCCTCGGTCGCCGCGGCGACCTCGTCCTTGGCTTGGTTCTGACTCTTGACAACTCGGCCACTCGGCCACTTGACCACTTCTTTCCGTTTGAGCGCAACGCGCTGTTGCCGTATCATGTCGATTCCTCCGTATCACGCACCGTATCACGCACCGTTATCGCACAGGGAACCCCGGTGAGCGTTCTGGTTGCCATTGCCATCTTCGTTGGTTTCGGTTTGTTCTTTGTGCTGTTCAATTTGATACTGAGCATGATCGTCCGCCCCAAGCTGGCGCACCCGGTCAAGCGTTCGATTTACGAATGCGGCGAACCAGCGGTCGGCTCCGCGTGGGTGCAGTTTGATCTGCGCTTTTACATCGTCGCGCTCTTCTACCTGGTCTTCGATGTCGAAGTGGCACTGCTTTACCCCTGGGCGGTGGTGTATCGTGACATACCCACTGTCGCCCTGGTGCTGGGGCTGCCCTTCCTTCTGATCGTCATCATCGGTTTCATCTACGAATGGTACTCCGGCAGCCTGGACTGGGTGCGCAGCGAACTCAACACCAGCCTTGTCCCCGCTCCACGCAGCGACAGCGACCTTGCCAGGTTGGCACGCATCGATCCCGAAATCCTCGAAAATCAATCGACTTCGACCAAACTTTGATTCCACCGGCGACGAATCAGCCGGGTACTACCACCACGCCTCATCTAAGGACAATTTCATCCCATGGCTTACAACACCATTCTCCTCTTCGGCGCTCCGGGGGTCGGCAAAGGCATGCAGGGCACCATGCTCGGCAAAATCCCCGGGTTCTATCACTTCTCCTCCGGCGATATGTTCCGCGCCCTGGACAAACAAAGCGACCTGGGCAAAGAGTTCAGCCACTATTCCACCCAAGGCCTGCTCGTCCCCGATGAACTGACGGTGCGCCTGTGGAAACAGTACATCGACAAAAAAGTAACCGACGGTTCCTACAAACCCACGCAACAATTGCTATTGCTCGACGGCATTCCGCGCACGGTGCAGCAGACCCAGGCCATGGACCCGCACGTGAAAGTACTCAAAATCGTGCACCTCTTGGCCGGCGATGAAAACGTGATGGTGCAACGGATGAAGCGTCGCGCCCTGTTGCAACATCGCCCCGATGATGCGGACGAAACGGTGATCCGTCGTCGGTTTGAGGTCTATCACCAGCAGACTCAGCCGATGCTCGATCATTACCCGACGGACCTGGTGGCCGACATCGATGCCGTGGGTTCCCCCGCCCGTGTGCTGCGCGACATTCTTCGCGCCCTGGTGCCCCTTTTGGATCGTCACTGCGAAGCGTGGGAGGGGTGAAAAGAGAAGTGGCCGAGTGAAAAAAATGTTTAGCGCGGACGCTTTGCGTCGGCGTATGACGCCGAGCCCTTTAGGGCCGGATGTTTGCGGGTGAAATCCGGGGCTGAAGCCCTCGGCGTCAATGGTCGATTTGGTGATTTATTGTGTGATTGGTCGTTGAATCAACTTCAAAATGTACAATCACTCGACCACTCGACCACTTCACGATTCCACCGATTCAACCGTATAACGCCACACACGCAGGGTATCCGACCAGTAATCCTCCGGCAGCCCGGCTTTGCGTTTCAAATGTCGCCAAAATATTTCCCGCTCCGGCAGCGTCTCCCACACCGCTGGTAAAAACGTCCCGCGATGTCGCTTGCCCAACACCCCGACTTGCTCCTCCAAAATCAACCCATCGACCCCGGGACGCAGTTGCCGCAACAGGTCCGCTTCACTGCAAAACGACATCGGCTCCGACGGCGACAAAATCGAAATGTGAATCGTCAGGTCGGGCAGGTCATCCGCTTGCACCGATTCAAAACGATGATCATCAAACGCCGCCGCATGAGCGTTGTGAGCCACATCTTCCACGAGCGGCCTGCGCGGTTCCAGCGAACCAATACAACCGCATAACTCGCCCCGTCGATGCAACGTCACAAAACTGGCGCGCTGGGCTTCAAGTGCAGGCGGATAACCAGCGGCATCGATTTGCAAAGACGAACCCTGCGCCAGGTTGTACGCAATCGCCTGTCGCGCCACTTGCAACAGTAAACGGCGTTCCTCGGCTGTCAAGGTTGAAGCATTGGTTTCGCCCATGCGCCAATCCGTATTTTAACATGACATGACCCATCGCCTGATGGTGATTAACACGGTATTGTTAAGGCAGACATGATGCTGCGAAATTACTACATCCTCGGCGGAGCGCTGGCACTCACGGGCATCGTCATGGTGCGCATCCTCAGCCGATTTTACCTCACCGGCGCCCCGGCCACGCTGGTGTACCTGCTGGGCATTCTGCTGGCGACCGTCGGCCTGTTGTGCATCGCCCTGGGCTTTCAACAACGCATTCGAGAACGCGAATCCAATCAACGTTGAAATGCACGATAACAACCGACGCCGAGGGTTTTACGGATTTCACCCGCCATCATCCGGCCCAAAAAGGCTCGCCCTCAAACGCCGACGCAAAGCGTCCGCGCTAAACATTTCAAACCAGTTGACCACTCGGCCACTTCATCAATCACTTCTGTGACAACGGGGCGATGCCGACGGTCGGGCCGGGCACGATGCCATTGCGACGCAACCGGTCCTGCACGGCCTTGTCATCGGGGCGAATGTAATAGGCATGACGCAAAGCGGTGATGACGCGCTCACGATCGCCGACCGATTCGTAATACTCGGCTGCCGCCAGGTACGGCCTTGCATCATCGACACGGGCGAACTTGGCCGCTTTGATGAACGCCAGGTTCACGCCGTCGGTATCGCCGATGGCCGAAAGGTAGCGGGCCTGTCGAATGTAGTCGCTGACGTTACGACGTTCACGAGCCGTGTCCGCCAGAAAGGTCGTCAACAGGGCATTTTCATTCTGTTTGAAAAGCGACTCAGCCATGAGGTCCAAAAGTTTGGGCGTATCCGGGCCGTCGGGGTGTTGCTTCAGGGCATGACCCAGCAGTTGCTGTGCCGCCAGGTATTGATTCTGACGCATGCGTACCTCAGCCAAGTACCAGTTGGCACGATAGTCGCCGGGCTGGTTGACCAGTGCTCGACGCAGTTTCACATCGGCGGTGGACAGGTCGCCCGCAGCCATGGCATCGAGTGCTTCACGACGCAGAATCGAGTTGCAGCCGGTGAGTGTGCCTGCGAACATGCACAGGGCCAGCAATACCAATGTCCAACGCACAATACGCAATCGTTGCAGCAACATCGTGGTGATCCTCAAATAGGTCGGTGCGAAATTGACAGGAACATTCTAACACAGTGAGCACAGATCATGCTGCAATTGCCGATGGTACTGCTGCTGCACCGAACTCCGCAAGGCTCGCACTACGATTGGTTGCTTGCCAATCCGCATGAACCGACGGGCAAACTTTGGTCCGCACGGGTGCGTGTGCCCTCGTTTCATTGGCCGCAAAAAGGGGCGATGATGTTGCAAACATTACCCCCCCATCGCCGTGCATTTCTATCGTACCAAGGCTCACTGTCGCCCTTGAAAGACGCGGTCACGGGTCGGTTGATTCAGCGCGGTTGCGTCACTCAAATCGACATCGGCTGGTTCATCCCGCAACGTTGGTGCGACGACCGTGCCCTGCTGCAACTGCATTGGCGACAGGTTCAAGGCCTTGTCGAACTGCAACGGTTATCCAATCAGCTTTGGCGATTATGTTGGCGGACCTAACGCGCGTTGTTGACGCCGTGCCCTTGAGGGCCGGATGGCTGCACCTGTGTAATGAAAATCAATCCGGGGCTGAAGCCCTCGGCGTCATTGGCGTTCGGGTGCCACGGGCAACTTGTCTGCCAGTGCAGACGCGACAAATCGCGGCGCTAACTGCCGAAAACTGTTCGATCACTTGATCACTTTTCAAATCACACCTTGCAACTCATCATGCAATCGACCTTCGCCTTGATCGTCGCTTCCGACCCCGGCACGGAAAGCACATCGCATTCCGAACCCGGTATGTACGGGTGGCCGACGTTCCGCATGTTGCTGATCAGTTCCTTGGTCAGCGCCTCCACCTTCGACATCGGCATCTCCGCATCACTGTAAAACTTTTTCGTCGGCAGATTGCCAAACAACACCGTCGTCCGCGGCACCAGCTTCGCATCCTCCCACAACTTGCGCGACGCACCCAGCGACATCACCGCCGGGTCGAGCGTGGCAAAATCCCTGATCATGTTGTCGGTCAGTTCGCCGCAATCATGAAACACCAAATCGCAGTCCAGTTCCTTGAGCACCGCTTTGATTCGGCGATTGGGAACCATCACCAGTCGTTCAAACACATCCGACCCCTCAGCCAATTGGTTGGGCGACAGGTACACCATGTTGGCGGCTGGTTCACACAAACAGATGGCTTTGGCACCGGCCTGGACCTGATGGCGTATCCCGCGCTCGATGATCATCACCGACAATTCCAGCGCGATTTCCACCGCACGCACTTCCGGGTCCTCACTGCCCTTGATCCCCGTGCCCGACAGATACACCGGCGTGATCGGGTCAGCCAATAGTTTGGTCATCATCGAAAACGGCCCGATCGACATACCCACCGCCACCAGGTCCGATTGCGTACTCACAAATTGAATTGCCTGTGCGTTGGCCTTCATGCGTGCGGTGGCCGGCGTGTTCAACCTGCTGCGCACCTGATCAATCACTTCCTCCGCAGGGCAGCCGGTGAAGTGATACGCATCGACTTCCGCAGCAGGCACGCCCAGCATCGCCAGCAGGTCCGCCTTTTCCACCGTCAAATCCATCAGCGGAAACGCCAGCGGCGTGCGATAGCGCCTTGCCGCCTCGGCCACGACCTGCCCCAAAGCCTTGCCGTCCAACAGCAGCGAATCGTGATTGGGTTTTTCGCACAACACCAGGTGCGCCCCGATGGGCATGCGAATGTTTTGCCTGGCCAGGTTCAGGTAATACTCACGTTTCACAGCGTTCTCTCCGTTATAAAGTTAATTGCGTCAATTCGATCCTCTGTTCCCTCTCCCTCCGGGAGAGTTGAAAACCTCGCCGTGGCGGGGGTTAGGGTGAGGGCGTGCTTACCAATGCACAACCGCGGGTTTTCACCCACGGCTGCACGATTCATCACGCGCAGCACATGCTGCCACATTCTTTCAAACCAACTCATAGTCTTTGGGCACGAACTTGCTCGTATCAACCATGCTCATCATCTGTCCGATGAACGCGCCCTCATCATCGGGCATCGCTTCGACGCTTTCACGCATCGTGTCCAGCCACCCCAATTCACGTTCGTCAATGCGAAGCTGCCCGCGCTTGTGACCTTCACTGAGCAACCCAATCGCACACAGCGCCACCGCCTTGCCCGCCAGGTACGGCGACTTGGCATTGACAATCGTCTGCCCCAGTTTGATCGCGTTGGCCGGGGTCAGAATAAAGGCCGACGGGTCCAATGCCGCATCCGAATTCACCAGCCACTTTTGCAACATCAATGCCGCCTGTTTGCCGTCCTTGAGCGCTTCATTCATCAGTCGGCAGTCGTAGGCCAGTTGTTCCAGGTAAGCCGTGGGCGCCATGCCTGAAAGCAGTTTGATGTTCTGTACGCTTTCGTTGCTCCAGGTGTCGCAGGTCGCAGCAGCAATATTGCCCACCGGTGAAAAATGCGCACAGGCTGCGGTTTTTCCCTCCATGGCCATGGGGTAACCGGTGATGGCCTTGAGTATCACATTTTCATACGCACAATCCTTGCTCGGCCCGACCGCGCCGCATTCAAAGGCCACCAGCGAACGCACCGCCGTCACCGCCCGGTCCACCGCTGCAAACACACGCGGAATCATTTTCCCCTCCGCCAATACCATGGCTGTGTTGCCAAACCCGCACGCCGAGTCGCCCGCCAGGTGTACCTTGTGCTGCTTGGCCAAGGGCGCCAGGTGTGACCATAAAAACCGCATGTCGCGCTCGCCCATGATGCACAGCGAAAAAATCACCGCCGGCAGATCGCACATCTGTAAGGCTTCATCATGCACTTCCTTGCCGCCCACCGACTCGATCGAAAACAACTCCGCGCCCACCTTCGCACACCCGTCGAAGGTTTGCAGCATCTCTTCCCAGTAATGCCCGCTGCGCATGATCGGCGGACGTTCAAACTCACGGGTGTCGTTGGGCGTGATCCGCAAGGTCGATTTCAACCCATGCCGCGCGTGCGCATGTTCCAACTCATCGCACATGATTTTCGTCAGCTCAATCCCCCATTCCGGGTGCTCGGTCATCGGGGGCAGCGTTTCAAACTCAATCACCAACCCCGGCAGTTCCAACTCCGCCGCTCGCTTGGTCGCGCCGGTGATGATCTCGTGATACTGTCTGCGAATCTCCGGCATCGTCGCTGCTTCCACAAACATCGGCGGCAAGGTGAAGTTCAACTCCGGGTACACCTGCCCGCCTCCGATCACCATCCCGCGACGGGTGGTCAAAGGCTTGGGGGCCACACCAAAACGAAGGTCTTCCGGGTTGGTAATCGCCAATTGCGTGTAACGAGGCATGTTGCTGTTCCTTATGTAAGCGTACCGATCGCGCCGCATCGCCTTGCACAGCGATGATCGATTGAAATCACTTGGACAAAGAAACCGCGCTTCGGTGTTTCACCGATTCATTTGCCACCCAAACGCGGGGTTGAGTTATTACGTCTGCCGAACGTCCCTCTCCCCATTGAGAGGGCGTCTTCACGAAATCGGGCGTGGGTCGCTAGTGTTTCATTGCATCTCGATTGATGGATATAGTTTTTTGAGCTTGACCCG
>CAZJMK010000048.1:0-33429 GCA_964547135.1 uncultured Phycisphaeraceae bacterium
TTGGAGCTTGGAGCTTGGAGCTTGGAGCTTGGAAAATTATATATACCAATACAATTTGCCTAGCACCTAGCACCTAGCACCTAGCCCCTAGCCCCTAGCACCTAGCCCCTAGCTCCAAGCCCCCAGCTACTTTGAATTGCCCTTGACTCTGCTTAAACCGGTGGGTTTTCGGAAACAGAACACATTAACTTCAACAGGGAACCTAAAGCGTTGATGCGACTGGAAGCACTATGCCAAGGTGAAGCGATCACCCTGCCCCCGCGAGTCGAAGGGGGGCTGGGGGTGGCGGACCTGACGGATGATTCGCGCCAGGTTCAGCCGGGTTGGTTGTTCATTGCCCGCAGTGGTTCGAAGGAAGATGGCGCCAAATACCTTCATGACGCAGTGAACCGTGGGGCCGGGGCCTTACTGGTCACAAACGACGCGACTCTGCCCGAAACAATCACAACGAATCCGCAAATCATGGTGGCACGGTATCAGGGCACCAGCATCGACTCAGCCTTGTGCGGTCGCCTGGCGGAAAAGTTGCACGATTACCCTTCAGGCAAACTGCAACTGGTCGGCATCACCGGCACCAAGGGTAAAACCACCGTCGCCACGTTGATTCAGCAATTGTTGTCATCGGGGGCAAACAAGTGCGGACTCATCGGTACGGTGTGTATTGATGATGGGCAGATGCGGACCGCGGCCACGCTGACCACCCCGGGCGCGACCGATTTTTCACGCCTGTTGGCGCGCATGGTGAACCATGGTTGCAGGTTTGCCGTGGCCGAGTATTCCAGTCACGCCCTGCATCAGGGTCGCGTGGCGAGTTTGGCGACCAAGGCAGGGGTTTACACCAACCTGAGCGGTGATCACCTGGACTATCACGGAACGATGGACAATTACGCAGCCGCCAAGGCGATTTTGTTTGAATCATTGCCGACAGAAGCGTTGGCGGTGGTGAATATCGATGATGCGTATGCTCCGCGCATGCTGCGTGACAGCCGGGCGAGGGTGATGGGTTGTGCCATGGCCGATGGGGCGAATGCGGGCAAGGCACAAGCGACGGTGCGCATGGTGTCGATGCAGGCATCGGGCAGTGTGTTTGCGCTCAACGGGCCTTGGGGCGAGTTGACGTGCCGTGTGCCGCTGGTGGGCGCGCACAATGGCATGAATGTGTTGCAGGCAGCGGTGATCGCGCATGTACTGGCGGGGTTGTCGAAAGAACAGTTGCGGTTGGCGTTGGAAGCGTGTGTCGCACCGCCGGGACGGTTGGAACCGGTGACGTTAGCCAATCACGATATGGCCGGCCTGCCGACGGTATTGGTGGATTATGCGCACACGTTTGACCCGTTGGAAAAGACGTTGCGGTCGCTGAGGCCGGTGATGAAAAAGGGGGCGAGGTTGATATGTCTGTTTGGCTGCGGCGGTGATCGTGATCGCACCAAACGGCCCAAAATGGCGGCGGTGGCGTGTCGTGAGGCGGACCTGACCCTCATCACCAGCGACAACCCGCGCACGGAAGACCCGCAATCGATCATTGATGAAATATTAACCGGTGTGCCCGATGACACGGTGATCGGAAGATTGCAGGGCGAGCCGAGTTGGGGCCGATCAACAACGATGGATAGCAAGGTGAAAGTGCTGGTACACAGCGATCGTGCCTTGGCGATTCGCTGGGCGATTGCCTTGGCGCAGGCGGATGACGTGGTGCTGCTGGCGGGCAAAGGGCACGAAACGTATCAGATCATCGGCACAACCAAACACCCGTTTGATGATCGGGAACAGGCGAAAATCGCGCTGGAGCGATGGTTGAGGAGCTAGGAGCTGGGAGCTGGGAGCTGGGAGCTGGGAGCTGGGAGCTGGGAGCTGGGAGCTTGGAGCTTGGAAAATTATATATACCAATACAATCTGCCTAGCACCTAGCACCTAGCACCTAGCACCTAGCACCTAGCCACTAGCCACTAGCCACTAAGAACCGAACCCCCGGACCCACCCCGGCGTAACCAACAACGATCATGACCAACCTTGCAGACATTTCGCCGCGTGAATCAGTGCTGCTGCCCGAAAGCATCGCTGCGTTTTGGACGCCGACGGGCATCGCACAGGTGTTGGGCGGGCGCTGGTTGGTGGCACCGGCCCCCGGTTTTGGCACAGCGACATTGACAGGGTTATCGACCGACAGCAGATCGGTGTCACCGGGGCAAGTGTTCATGGCCCTCAAGGGGGACACGTTCGACGGTCACGATTTTGTCGCACCGGTCACGGCTCAAACACAAGTCGGCCTGGTGATCGTGCAGCACGATTTAACCCCCACGACCCAGGCCGTGCCAATGCTCCGCGTGCCTGATACATTGGCAGCGTTGCAACAATTGGCCGGGGCCTATCGAAAGGTATTGCAACAGGCCGGCGTGACGGTCATCAGCGTCATCGGGTCCAACGGCAAAACCACCACCCGTCACCTGATTCACACCGCCCTGTCATCGACTTTGCGCGGCACGCAATCGCCCAAAAGTTTTAACAACCACATCGGTGTACCACTGACTTTGCTTGCTGCGGGACTCAAACACGAAACCTTTGTCGTTGTCGAAGTGGGCACCAATCACCCGGGCGAAATCAAAGCCCTGATGCCACTGGTTCAGCCTGATCTGCTGGTGCTCACCAGCCTGGGCCACGAACACATGGAATATTTCGGCAACCTCGAGGGCGTGGCCAAAGAAGAATGCTCCGCCTTCGAGTTCGTAGCGCCCAAAGGTGTGGTGATACTGCCCGACGATGAACCGGCCCGCGCGCTGCTGGCCCCCCATCTGGCGCAACTGCCCGCGAAAGTTCAACGCATTAGTTTTGGTCAAACCCCCGGGGCGGATTGGACGTTGTCGCAATACACTGTGAACCAAACGGGTGGGTTGATGACGGTGACTTATCGGGGAAAAACGCACAGCATGACCCTGCCGCTGCCCGGTCGGCACAATGCGCTCAACGCCCTGTGTGCCCTGGCCGTCGGCAGGTGCATGGGTATTGATATGCAACCCCTTGCTGCGGCGCTGGCGCAAGCGACCCCAGCCCCCTGGCGCGGGCAGGTGAATCAATATCGACTCAGGGGCACAGCCGATGCGTCAACAAACGATGGTTGCGTCACCGTGCTTAACGATGCCTACAACGCCAACCCGGACGCGATGCTCGTGGCGTTGGACACGTTGATATCACTGCCGAAAAAAGCGTCGGGGCGCAAGCTGGCGGTGCTGGGCGACATGCTGGAACTGGGTTCGCAAAGCCCCGATTTGCATCGCGGGCTGGGGCGGGCCTTGGCACAGCGCGGCAGTGAAATCGACCTGGTGATTTTGATCGGTCGCATGGCCCTGTTCACCGCGGAGGCACTGCTGAAGGAGGGTTACCCGGCGGCGAAACTGGTGACCTTTGCCGGTTGGAGCGACGATTTGCCGATGAAAGTGACAGCCCACTGGCAGCCGGGCGATACGGTGCTGCTCAAAGCCTCGCGCGGCATGGGGCTGGAACGCTTGCTGCAATCGTTGGAGATTGTTTGACCCCCCTCTCCCCCTGGGTGAGTCGAAGACCTCGCCGCGGCGGGGGTAGGGTGAGGGCCGATGTACTATGGTCGATTTGAATTGCATCCATCAATACAACAGGGGTTCTAAAATGTCCCCTATATCGAGGGCGCGGCTGTTATTGAGTTTTTTAATTCATGGCTATTGCGTTCTTCGGCCCTCACCCGGCCTCTCCCAAGGGGAGAGGGGGGGCAAAAATCACAATTTGCCTTGAACATCATCCAATATCCTTTATCCATGATCCATGGCATCATTGACCTTTCATGCTTTACCTACTGATTAACTCCCTGCGTGAGACGCTCGACAGTCTGGGGCTGTCCGCTCTGGTTCGACTGTTTGTTTATTACATCGAATTCCGCGCCATCGCTGCGATTCTGCTTTCGTTCGGCCTGGTGCTTTTCTTTGGCCCGGCCACGATCCGCCGACTGCTCAAACAGAAAATCGGCGATCACCCTGAGTTTTACAACATGCAGCTCAACGAGCTGACCAAGGACAAAAAAAACGTACCCACCATGGGCGGTGTGCTCATCGTCGGGGCGATACTGGTTTGCACCCTGTTGCTGGCGGACCTGTCCAACTTTTACATCATCATGGCGGTCATCTGCATGCTTTGGCTGGGCGCGATGGGGGCTGCGGATGACTGGCTCAAACTCACCAGCGCCAAGCGCAAACCCGGTTCACGCGAAGGGCTCTTCTTTCACGAAAAATTACTGCTGCAACTGGGCCTGGCGGTGATACTGGGCCTGTTCATTCATCATCACGGGGCGACCAAGCTGGACGAAGACCTTTGGCACTTCAACAAAATGAGTCACGCGCTCACGCTGCCGTTTTTGAAAACCTGGCAAAGGCAGGGCGAAGTCTGGGTGCCCTCGGATTTTCTGATCGTGCTGGCCGCATGGCAGTTTGTGCTTTTATCGGTGATCGTGATTGTCGGTTCGTCCAATGCGGTGAACCTGACCGACGGGCAGGACGGACTGGCCAGCGGCATCATGGCCATCGTCGCCTTTGCGTTCATGATTCTGGCTTTGATCGCCGGTTACAGCGAATGGTCCAAGTTTCTGCTGGTGCCCTACATTCCGTTATCGGATGAACTGGCGATCGTGGCCGGGGCGATGGTCGGGGCCTGTCTTGGTTTTTTATGGTTCAACTGTCACCCGGCCCAGGTCTTCATGGGCGACACCGGCTCGCTGGCATTGGGCGGCCTGATCGGCTACATCGCCGTGGTCATCCGCCAGGAATTTTTGCTTTTGATCATCGGCGGGGTCTTCGCGGCCGAGGCCTTGTCCGTCATGATGCAGGTGAGCTACTTCAAACTCACCAAGGGCAAACGCATTTTCCGCTGCGCCCCGCTGCACCACCATTTTCACATGGGCGGCTGGTCGGAAAACAAGGTCGTCATCCGCTTTTGGATCACCACCGTCGTGCTCACCGCCCTGGCCTTGGCGACCATCAAACTGCGGTGAAACAAGACAAGCGGAAAATGAAGTGGTCAAGTGGCAGAAGAATTTCGAATTTCGAATTTCCGATTTCGAATTTAATAACAAGCCAAGGACGAGGCCGACAGGCCGAGGACTTGGGTATTTGATGAAGTGGCCAAGTGGCCCAGTGGCCAAGTGGTCAAATGACAGAACAGTATTCGGGTGTTAGCGCCGCGATTGATCGCGTCTGTGAATGTGGCACCGCCCCCGGGGGCGCCCTCGGCGGTGTGTTTGATCACGGTGGTTCACCCAGCCGGGGGCGGCTGGGCCACAAAGACATCCAAGCAATCAATTCACCACAAAATGTAAAATCACTCGACCACTCGACCACTCGACCACTCGACCACTCGACCACTCGACCACTCGACCACTCGGCCACTCGGCCACTCGGCCACTCGGCCACTCGGCCACTCGGCCACTTCTTCCGCCACTTCACCGAAAATGCGATGCTGCGCCGCTGCCCAGTTGCTGACACTGCACCCGCCCACGCAACGGACGATGCTGATCGATCGCCTTTTGCGCCCAGTCGCCGTTGAACCCGATGAGCATCAGCCCGCGATCCACCGTCTGCTGATAAATCGTTTCCATCGTGTTCAAGTGCGGCTGACTCATGTTGATCGCAGTCAAACCCATGCTGCGCAACTCGCTCATGTCCGCAATGAAGTGATCGCCCCGACCGCAAAAATGAATCATGCCCCCGCCCAGTTCACGCAGACAACCAGCCTCACGATCCTTGATGAACTCACGATAAATCTCCGGCGAAAGATTCATCAGCGAATCATCCCGCAGCACAATCTGCCCCTTGATCATCAACCCCCAATGCGTCGAATAAGGCCCCCTGCCCCGCACCAGCGCAAACCACTTGCGCAAAAACGCCAGGTAATGCTCGGTCATCAAATCCAAAAAACGATGCACCAACCCCGGCTCATCGTAAAACGCCATGAAAATATCACTGCCCCAGGCCAGTTCCGCGTTGTCCATCGGCCCCTGTGTATCCGGGTGATACAACCAGACCCATCGCCCCAGCACCGGCCAACGCTCGAAAATTTCCAGAAAAAGCTCACCCGTGTCGAACACCTGTGCCCCCTGACCAGCACGGTGATCGGGCACGCCACGGTCCAGCGCAGCGTGGATCGCTGCAAGTTTGTCGCCGCCATGCCCCAAATCCAGCGTCGTCGGCGTGTTGCCCTGTTCACGCGGCATTTCCACCACCTCACAACCCAACTGACTGGTCATGATCGACACGCCGTAGTTGCACCGCACACAAAGCGCATTGCCCCCGCCATTGGCCAGCGTGTTGGAAACGTCACGCAATTGATCCAGCACCATCAACTGCGGGTCGTGCAGGGCATCGTTGATCACCACCTTCGGCCAATCGACCTGCGGCGCTTTGGGCACACGCCCCGGCGGAACAAACACCGCTTCCGTACAACGATTTTCCAAAAAATTCACCCACGCCTGTTGAACGCGCTCTTCCTCCGCTTCATCAATCCGCCTGGCCAAATCATCCAAACAGGCGGTCAGCGTGGTACTCAATGAACTCATGATGGCTTGCCTTGTGAAATACTTGTTCGATCCACACGGTAATTGTGAGGGAGTATCTGTTGGTTGTTGTTTTGCCTTCAGTCACTTCTTGCGACGCGATCAATCGCAGCGCTAAACAGATCATTGACGCCGAGGGCTTTAGCCCCGGATTTTCCCCTCAAACATCCGGCCCTGAAGGGCACGGCGTCAAAACAGCCGACGCAAAGCGTCCGCGCTAAACAAATCCGAAATCCGAAATTTTTATCACTTGACCACTTGGCTACTTCATTGTGGTCCGAGTTTGGCCACCGGGCCGGTGGACCAGCGCGGGTGATCGATGAGTTTTTCCCACACCTTGGTTTCCTTGTTGAAATAGTTCACATCTTCGCGGTGGTATTGCAGGGCATAAGCCACGCGCGGCTGATCAGTGCAGTTGGCGCCCGAACCATGCACCGTCCAACGGGTAAACGCCACCGCATCACCCGCTCGCATGCGCACAGGGAAACACTCATCGGGGTTTACATCCAGTTTCTGATGCGTGTCACCATCATCGCTGTTGCGCGATGCAAGCTGTCCTTTTTTGTGCGAACCGGGAATCACCATCAGGCAGCCATTGTCGGGTGTCATGTCCACCAGCGCCACCCAGATGTTGATTGATCCCACGGCTGGGTCATGCTGGGTGTAATTGTTGTCCTGGTGAAAGTCGAACTGTCCGCCGCCGCCTGCCGCCTTGACCGCGGTGAAGGGCATGTACCGCACCGCCTTGCCGCCGATGAGCTGTGCCGCCAGCGCCAGCATCTGCGGGCTGTTGATCAGGGCATCGATGCGTGAACCGGCCAGGTATTGCGTGCATTGCCGCAGCTTGTCGGCCTTGGTCGAAGCCTTGGCCAGACTCGCCCGGCTCACCCCGTTGGCTTCCAGTACATCGAGTATTTCCTCCCGCAAGGCAGCCACCTGTGCCCCATCCACCAACCCGGGCAGGGGCAGAAACCCCTGGTCCTTGTAAAATGCAACCTCTGCGGGAGCGAGCGTGACGGATCGTACCAGCGAGCCAAACGTTGATTCAACCGATGTCGTCGCCATGATGATTTACTCCTTCAATACGACCATTCATTGGGTCGCAGTTGAATAATCATGGCGGGCAACCCGGCGTGATACAATGGATTTGACACCCTCACTTTTGCACTTTCCAACCACCCATGAATGAACAACTGACCTTTTTGCACGGCTCGCATTACCCCGACTGTCGCGCCACGGTGGACAAAACCTTCACCTACCACACACTGCAATTCATGGTGCAGGGTGAAGTCGAATTGTTTTACGATGAGCAGCGACACTTGCTGCAACAGCGTTGGCTTTGGCCCTGTTACCCCGGGCCTTGGGTTCGCTTTCATGCAGGCAAGCCGGGGGGCTGGTGGAACCATCGTTACATTGCGTTTACCGGGCCGCTGGTGATGCAGTGGCAGCGAGCGGGCTTGTGGGTACATGAACCTGAACCAGTGGCTGCGGGCGACGGTCGTGGGCTGATGCGGTTGTTTGATGCGATGCTGGAGGAAACCCGCAGGCCGGGGAAGTGGGCACGACTGCGGGCGATCAATCTGTTGGAACAAATCCTTCTGCAACGAGCCGAGCTGCGCCAGGCCCGCCAACCCGATGAACCCGACTGGCTGGCATCAGTGCTCACCATGTTGTCGCAGGTACGTGGCGAACCCGACTACGCACAACTGGCGAAAAAACATGGCATGTCACTGACCACGCTGCGTCGGCGCTTCCGTCAATACACCGGCCAATCGCTGCATGAACATCACCTGGGTTGCCGAATCACCCAGGCCCGGCAACTGCTGGGTGAAACCGAACTGCCCATCAAGGCCCTGGCCGACCAACTGGGCTACCGCGACATTTATTACTTCAACCGCCAGTTCGCCCGACACGTCGGCGTGCCCCCCGGTGCTTATCGCAAATCAAGGCAAAAATAACACGAATCAAAATGCAACTTCGCTTTCAGCAATACCTTCATGATGTAAGGGTATGGGCACTTTCAATCAGGCTTGACACCTCCCATAATGTTGCTATTATAGCAACATTGTGAAGCCCCCGGCCCAACCCAATCAAAGCCTCATCGACGGCCTTTCGTGTCTGGGTGCGATTGCCGCCAACCCGTCACCCATGGGCGTGCGTGAACTGGCGCGTCAACTCGGCCTTGAAACCACTCGTGTCAATCGACTGCTCAAAACCCTCGCGCACCTGGGTCTGGCCCATCAAAACGCTGAAAAGAAATATCACGTCGGCCCGGGCATTCACGTGCTGGCAGCCCAAAGCCTGTTTGGTTCAGGTTTGCTGCGACGGGCTGCCCAACCCCTGAATCAACTGGGCGAAACCGGGTTGATCGTGGCCCTGGGCGTGCTCTGGCGTGATCAGGTTTGCTATCTCTATCACGCTGCCCCGGGCATGAACAGCATCGAAGCCGTCGGTCGGGCAGGTCTGTATCCCGCGGCTCGCTCGGCCATCGGCCTGGCGCTGCTGGCCCAATTCAACCAGACCGAAATTCGTCGGTTGTACTCCTCAAAAATCAACGACACCCCCGGTCATCCGCTAACCCTGGCCGAGCTGTTTGCCCAACTCAAACAAACCCGCGAGCAGGGCTATGCGCAGGTTGTGCAACCCTCCGGCCACCTGTCGCTGGGCATGGTGATTCCGCAAACCCACGAACCTGCTTACGCCGCCATCGCGCTTTCAGGCCCGATCAAAACCCAGCACATTCGACCCCTGGTCACCCGTCTGATCAGTGCTGCACAAACCATCGCCTTCAATGACGCGATTGAGTCATCACGCACGCATCCTCCAACCACGAAAGCGAAATAACATGACAACGACCCTGCCCGCGAACCTGATGCAATTCAGTGGGGTGGTGCCGAGCCTGGCTCAGGTGGGTGATCTGGGGCCGCCGCGCAGCGAATGTGGTGTGGGTTGCCTGATGCCCTGGGCCGGCAAGTTGTATGTGCTCAATTACAACTCGCACAAACAAAAAAGCGGGCGAGGGGTTTCGCTGCGTCGCATCCACGAAGACTTCACCATGGAAGTCGTGACCGAAACCAGAGGCATCGACGGCACGTACACCAATCGATTCATTCATTACCCCTCCAATCAGCTCATCATCGGCCCGCATGTGATCGATGCCGACCATCGCATCCGCACGGTTCCCGAATTGCAACCCCTGCGCGTCTGTGGCACATGCAAGCACCTTTCCGACCCGGACAACAAGGTGTATGTGCTCTGTATGGAAGGTGAACTTTTTGAACTGAACGTTCGCACGCTGGCTTGCAACCTGGTGGTCGATCTGCAAAAGGCGCTGGACACCGAGCCGGAGCACCGCACGCATTACAAGGATTGTTATTCGAGTTTCGGTCGATTGGTCGTGTGCAGCAACGAATATCACGAACCTGACTGGGCGGGCAAGCGGTCACAAGGCCGACTGGCCGAGTGGGACGGCAACCCCGATCACCCCTGGCGCATCCTCGAACGCAAGCCCTTCACCGCCATCAGCGGTCGTCATGATTTCGCCCCCACCATGTTCGCCACCGGCTGGGACCGTGCCTCGGCCATCATGAAGGTCTATACCCACAACGATCAGACCTGGCGCACCTACCGCCTGCCCAAAGCCTCGCACACGTTTGATCACAAATGGCAGACCGAGTGGCCGCGCATCCGCGAAGTTGAACACGAACGCCTGCTCATGGACCACCACGGCATGTTCTATGAACTGTCGCCCTGGGCTTACGGGAATCGCATTTGGGGTGTGCGGCCGATTTCCACCCACCTGTGGGTCATCCCCGATTTTTGTACCTATCGCGGTCTGCTGATCATGGGCAGTGACAACGCCAGCCCCTCGCATGGTCACTCGCCCACCACAGCCGAGCCGCAATCGGGCCTGTGGCTGGGTAAAACCGATGACCTCTGGCAATTCGGCAAACCCGCCGGCTGGGGCGGTCCGTGGTGGAACGATGCGCTTAAACCGGGGCAGGTGTCCGACCCCTACCTCATGACCGGCTTCGACAAAAAATGTTTACACCTGACCCATGACTCCGCTAAACCGGTGACCTTCACCGTTGAAGTTGATTTTCTGGGTTGCGGTGATTTTCGAACCTACGCCAAGCTGCGCGTGCCCGCCCGTGGTTATGTGCATCATGAGTTCCCCTGCGGGTTTTCCGCCCACTGGGTCCGCCTGGTGAGTGGCGGCAAATGCAAAGCCTCCGCCCAGTTTGTTTACACCTGATGCTTGTCAGCAACAGAGGGCCTGCCAATGGCAAGCCCTGCTGATATAATGTCAGACTTTGCAGAAAGGGACCCTCATGACCTCGGCTTTGCATGCTCAGTCCAGCGCGTCGGCTTCCCGTTCCAACGCCCCCTGTGTTGCGGTGGTGGGTGTGACCGGCGCGGTCGGCATGGAATTTTTAGCAGTACTGGAACAGCGGAACTTTCCGTTTTCCAACCTTAAAATGTTGGCCAGTGCCCGCAGTGCTGGCAAGGACATGACCTTCAAGGGCAAAACCTACAAGGTCGAGGAACTGACCGAAGCCAGCTTCAAGGGCGTTGATATCGCGCTGTTTTCAGCCGGTTCTAGCATCACGAAAAAGTATGCCGCTGCCGCGATCGATGCCGGGACGGTGGTCGTCGATAACAGCTCGGCTTACCGACAGGACCCGGCCATTCCGCTGGTGATCCCGGAAGTGAACCCACAGGCCATGGGTCACATCAAGCTCGGTTCAGGCAAGGGCGCGATCATCGCCAACCCCAATTGTTCGACGATCATCGCCCTGGTGCCGGTGACCCCGTTGCACCAGGCTGCCAAAGTGCAGCGCATGGTGGTGAGTACGTATCAGGCCGCCAGCGGAGCCGGTTACGCGGCGATGATGGAATTGGAGGACCAGGCCCGTGATGTACTGGCCGGCAAACCAGCGCAACCGAAAATTTTCAAACAGCAATATGCGTTCAATTTGTTCAGCCACAATTCCGCATTGGGGCCTAACGGCTACAACGAGGAAGAAATGAAACTGGTGCATGAAACGCACAAAATTTGGGGTTACTTCAAGGGCACCGGCAGCAGTGTGCAGGCTGACCCGTTTGATTTGCCGGGGGCACCGCAAATTGCCGCGACCTGTGTGCGTGTACCGGTGATGCGCGCCCATGCCGAGAGCATTTGTCTGACGTTTGAAAAACCATTGACGGAAAACGATGCCCGTGACATTTTGAGCAAAGCCCCGGGCGTGTCATTGATCGATGACCGGGTGAACAACCGGTTTCCGACGCCGCTCGATGCTTCGGGCAAGGACGATGTGTACGTCGGTCGTATTCGTCGTGACCTGAGCCAACCGGGCAACATCGGGCTGCATCTTTTCGTGGCCGGTGACCAGCTGCGCAAAGGGGCTGCCCTCAACGCGGTGCAAATCGCCGAGTTGCTGCTGAAATGACGAAGTGGCCAAGTGGCCAAGTGATTGTACATTTTGCAGATGATTGGTCGTCCAATTCTGAAAATCACCAAATCGCTAGATCACCAGATCGCCAAATCGCTCCATCAACCCCATTGGCATCAGGTTTGCATTAATACATTTCGAACTGAGGTTTCTGCCTGACAATTGCGCAGGGGCTGACGGTCAGGGGTTTTTCATCCATTGACATTTCGGGGCTTTCGTGGGCGTTGGGCGACATCAATCTGATGTTCGTCGCGTTTGTTCTTTGATGTTGAAGGCGGGAAGTAACCATGGGCCTTGTAGCCCTAGAAGGGAGACGGTATGCGCATGTGGGAGTCGATGAGTCTTGGAGCGGGGTCGGCTGTGCTGGCGATGAGCCTGTTGACCACGCCGGTGCAGGCAAATATTGATGTGGTGGAAATGACCGTGGCGGACATCGAAGCAGGCTTTGCAGCCAATTCGTTTACGTCCGTCGATCTGGTCAACGCCTTTTTGGCGCGGACCAATGCGTGGGACTACGCCTACAACGCCTTTATTTCGTTCAACCCCAATGCCCTGGCGTACGCTGCACAGATGGATGCGGAGCGAGCACTGGGCAATATACGTTCACCGCTGCATGGTGTGCCGGTGGTGATCAAGGACAACATGGACTACGCCGGACTGGTGACGACCAACGGGTACATCGGCTTTAGTTCCAAGTACGACGGCATCGACATCATTCCCAGTCAGCACGCCTCGGTGACCAAGCGATTGATCGATGCCGGGGCGGTGATCATTGGCAAAACCAACCTGCCTGACTTTGCGTTTGACGGCTTGCGTTCCAACAGCACGGTGCTCGGTGGAGTCGTTGGAAACACAAGCATACGTGACAGCACCTTCAACGCCCACAATCGCAATCGTGCCCCCGGCGGCTCATCGGGCGGCACAGCGACTGCGGTGAACGCTTCGTTTGCTGTGCTGGGGCTGGGGACCGAAACCGGTCGTTCGATTCATAACCCATCAGGGTTTCAATCATTGGTCGGCGTTCGACCGACGCATGGCGGTGTGCCCATCGACGGCATTTACCCCCTCAACGGCAGCTTCCGTGACGTGGCCGGGCCGATCGCCAAAACCGTGTACGACGCAGCCGTGACACTCGATGCGATTTACGGCCCCGCAGCCCGCGATCCGCTTTCCGCAGGTTCACAAGTCCCCACCGGCGGCTTCACCAGCAAATTGTCATCCACCGCGCTGCAGGGCAAACGCATCGGTTACTTTGACCCGCAATTTCAGGTGATCACCAGTCAGGGCAATCTGGTCACGCCCTTCCGCGCGCCCGATACTGCAACACAGACCTTGTACGACGCAGCTGTGAATTTGGCCGAAGCACAGGGCGCAACCATTGTGCGTGATGATATTTTCACCACGGCCAACTGGGTTGATTATTTTTTAACCCAGCCCAGTGCGCCCAGTTCATTTTCGTACGATCAGTGGTCGTATCTGCAAAGCCTTGGGCCGACCACGCCGTTTTCGACGATTGAGGAATACCGCAATTTGATTACCGCACTTGGCAAGCCCGGTGCTTATGCCAACCTGCTTCCCGGTGTGCCACAAACCTCCGATACGACCGACACGCGGACCACGGCTGCGGGCATCGCCTGGCTCAACTGGCGCGATGGGTTGCTGGCTCGCTTCGATCAAATCATGGACGACCTGAACCTGGACGCCCTGCTCTGGCCGATCAACGGTTCGGCTCCGCCGACGTTGGCGACCGCAGCGCCGGGTGGCAGCAATAACTCGCCGCTCATTCAGGGCGTCATCAACATACTGGGCACACCGGGCGTGATTGTGCCTGCCGGTTATTACGCAAGCAGCGATCCGGGACTTGACGGTACCCCCTTCGGCGTCGTCTTCATCGGGCGTCACTGGAGCGAAGCCGACCTGCTGGGCCTGGCTTACGACTTTGAACTGGCATCAGCGGGCACGAGTTTGGAACGCATCGCGCCGACACTGGTGCCTGAGCCGGGCACGCTGGTGGTGCTGACGATGTCCACCGCCATGCTGCTGGTGCGTCGCAGGCAGACGGTTTGATACGCCCTTCCATCACGCATGATTCGCAAACCCACGTCACACGATGCGGGTTTTTTCATGCTCTTTACGATGTGCAACGGATTATGATGGACGATTCACGCCTGAACTTCGCGTCTTCGTGAAGTTCAGGATGGTTTGTCAAACAACAATCATATGACGCCGAGGGCTTCAGCCCCGGATTTCATCATCAAACATCCGGCCCTGAAGGGCACGGCGTCAAAATCGCATCAGTGCCACTGGCAACTTCACAACCCCAAGTGCCGACGCAAAGAACATGGCTTAAACTACCCTCATGCAAAACCACAACCTTTGGGCACCCTGGCGTATGGAATACATTCGTCAACTGGACCCGGCCACGCCGCAGGCGAAAACCCAACCGGTCGATGTCATATCCGCCAAGCCCATCGAAAGCCCGAAAACAGGTGAATGCTTTTTGTGTGCCTGTGCGCAGGTACAGGGCGACCCCCGGTTGAAACGAGATCGATTGGTATTGCACCACGATGCACAGGGATTGATCGTACTCAATCGTTACCCTTACACCTCGGGGCATTTGCTGGTGGCCCCAGCCGATCATGTGGCCGAGCTGGAACACCTCACCGCAACCCAGCGTGCGGGGTTGATGGAGCTGGTGGTCAAGGCACAACAGATATTACGACGTGCGTACAACCCGCAGGGATTTAACGTGGGCATCAACCTGGGGCGGTGTGCCGGGGCGGGCTTGCCGGGGCATGTGCATGTACACATCGTGCCGCGCTGGAACGGCGACACCAATTTCACCAGCGTCGTGGCCGGGGTGCGGGTGATTCCGCAAGGCATCGAACAGGCGTTTGAAGAAATGCAACGCGCTATGGAATCATAGGTGAGTTTGACGCCGTGCCCTTCAGGGCCGGATGTTTGTGATTGGAATCCGGGGCTAAAGCCCTCGGCGTCATTTGTATCGAACCCAACACCACTCGACCCCTTGCACCATCACGCCGCCCGTCGTTCATCAAAGCGGATGCCGATTTCATGGCCCACCGCTCGTCGTTGGCAGCGTACCACGCGACCGGAAACATCAAAGCCGCGCTCGGGGCCGTGGGGCGGAAAGAGCACTGCAACGCTGCTGTCGGGGGAAAGTTCATCATTGCACAGGCCGCCCATGCCGCCGTCGGACATGTCCAGCAGGTTGAGCGAGGCAATGCGATAGTGCGTGCCATGGTCGTCGGTTTTGCGCAGCAGCACGGTGACCTGTCCGCTGGTGGCTCGGCGGAGCGAGTGGCGACGTTCAAACAGGTAGCTGTCCACCGGTTCGCTGGAAGGATCGTGCAGACGCAGATGCGGGGTGTCAGCCATGGGTTTGCTCCGTTATCATGGGTCATCATCGGCGTCATAAACGTCAAGGTTTAACAACCTTCACAGCGCATGGGTTTTTACAGAAATCAAACAGTGCCCTCCGTGTTATGAGCATTGCCAAAGCGGATAATTTCGGACGTGTGTACCTGGTCGGGGCCGGCCCGGGCGATGCAGGGCTGATCACCGTGCGTGGTTTGGCTTTGCTGCGCCAGGCTCAGGTGGTGATTTACGATGCCCTGGTGAATCGCGCGTTATTGGACGAAGCTCCGTCGGGGGCGATCAAAATCGACGCCGGCAAACGCGCCAAAGAACACACCCTCACGCAGGACCAGACCAACGCCCTGCTCGTCGAACACGCCCGGCAAGGCAAAGTCGTGGTACGGCTCAAGGGCGGCGATCCGTACCTGTTTGGTCGCGGCGCGGAAGAGGCGATTTATGTGGCGCAGCATGGTGTGCCGGTGGAAGTCGTACCCGGTGTCACCTCAGGCATCGCAGCCCCGGCTTATGCGGGCATTCCGGTCACGCATCGTCAGTACGCCAGCAGCGTCACGTTCGTTACCGCTCACGAAGACCCCCGGAAATCGTCAACAGACACAGGTTCGTTCGTCGATTACCAGGCCCTGGCTCAGTTGGTCAAAGCCGGGGGCACGCTTTGTTTGTACATGGGCGTGGGCCGGCTGTCGTGCCTGGTGCAGACGTTCATGGGTTACGGGTTGCCCGGCGACACACCCGCAGCGGTGGTGCAATGGGGTACGACAGCAAAACAAAAACAGGTGCGCAGCCCGTTGGCGCAACTGGCGATAAGCGTGGAGCAAGCAGGGATCACAGCCCCGGCCATGATCGTGATCGGTGCGGTGGCGGCACTCAACGAACCCGGCCTCGACTTTTTTTTACAGAAACCCTTACGGGGTCAGCGCATCATCATCACCCGCACCCGCAGCCAATCATCGCAACTGCGCAGCTTGCTGGAAGACCACGGGGCACAGGTGCTCGAAGCACCGACCATCGAACGTGTGGAACCCACACCCAATGAATTGGCACTATTCGATGAGGCCTTGCGTCAATTGCACAAATATCACTGGCTGGTACTCACCAGCGTCGGCGGCGTCGAGGCACTGGCACAACGCTTGGCATCATCGAAGTTGGATGCCCGCGCACTGGGCTGCGTGAAACTGGCAGCGGTCGGCGATGCGACGGCCTCGGCCTTGTGGGACCAGTTGCGCTTGCGTGCCGATGTGCTGCCGACACGTTTTGATGGCGATGCACTGGGGCAGGCCCTGGCAACGCAGGGCGATGTACACGGCCAGCGTATGTTGCTGCTGCGCGCGGACCTGGCGCGGGAAGATTTACCCTGCTTACTTGAACAGGCCGGCGCACAAGTGACCTGCATCACGGCTTATCAAACCCGTATCGCTTCACAACTGCCCGATGATGTTTTGCAGGCCTTGCGTCAGGGTGAAGTTGATTGGGTGACTTTCACCAGCGGCTCAACCGCCCGCAACCTGATGCAACTATTGGGTCATGAACGCGGATTGATGAACCAGGTGAAACGGGCATCGATCGGCCCGGTGACCAGTGGTGTGATGCGTGAGGTTGGTTTGGAGCCAACGGTGGAAGCCAGTGTGCATGATGTGCCGGGGCTGGTGGAGGTGATGGCGAAATTCATGGCGCAAGCGGCGCAGCAGCAACAGCAGTAGCAGCAGTAGCAGCAGTAGCAGCAGCAACATGAGTTACCGTACGCTCCGTAAAACAAGAGCCGGGGTGGAAAAGGGGTCGGACTCCCGCCCTCTTTTCTTTCCGATTGATCCATTCGAAACCGGCTCAGAGCCACGAGCGGAAGCGCGTGGTACTTGCACTTAACCGCTTGTTGCCACGCGCGGCTCTGAGTCCCGATATGAGTATCGCTAAAACGATAAGTTTGACATCAAAATGGCATCATCTGCCAACCCCATCAAGCCCCGCAGAATCATGCGAATTGCGCTATCGACGTGGGCCGACGGAACCAATCAGCCCCGGGGTGACGTTGGCAACGGGCACCAGTTCGTCAGGCAGTTTGGACAGCGGGGCATCATCACGAGCGTCGGACAAACGCGGATCGTCGGAATTGACCGGGTGATAGTCTTTCGGCCCGTTGGGGTTGGCCATGAACAGTACGGGGGTGCGTTTGGTATCCGCCAAAGTGATGGGGTTGTTGCGCCAGACCACCTGCCCGCCGCGCAGGAACATGCCCTCCTTGGGTGCCCAGCCGGTGGTACGACCATCACGTCCGGAGACCAGAGGCCCGGTGACGTTGTTGAACTGGTTGTTCAAGATGTACCAGTTGCCGCCGTCGAAAATATAGGGCATCAGCCAGGCGTCGTTGAATACATTGTGACGCATGACAATGCCGCCGCCGGCACCGACGCTGATTTTGATGAAGCCGTCGCCGAACTGGCAATGTTCCACCAGCCCCATCGCGCCATGGTTGGCCAGCTTGGCATCACCGTAGCTTTTGCCCAGCGTGTCACGGAAGCCCAAGTCCAGCAGTGAATCCATCCGCCAGTTTTCGACCCGGCAGTTGCGGACGATGAACGGATGAATCGACTGAATATAGATCGCATCGGTGTTGTCGCGTCCGGTCTGGTTGTAGATGTGACAATCTTCAACCACCAGCGGGCCGGAGGGATACATCATCAAATCGGGGTTGCCAAAGTGCATGGACCCGACCTTGCCTTCGCCCAGGCCGTTGCCCACCCAGATGCCGCCGCCGCTGGCCCACACATCACGGGCGTTGCCGTCACGCCCGGTGACCTGGTGCAGGCTGCCCTTGATTTCAACCCGACGAATCACAGTCGGTCCGCTGCAGAACACGGTGATATGGCCGCGCATCCAGTTGGTTTTGCCCTCAAAGGTGCAGTCTTCGATCAGCACGTTCAGCGAGTCATAAACGGTGATTGAGGCGTTGGTTTTGCGGGGCGGATCACCGGGCAATCCCTTGCTCACAAAGGTGCAGCGGCGCACAATCACTTCACGATACCCTTCCACATAAATCGCACTGCGCAGAGCGTCCCATGCACCAAAATTGCCTTCCTTGAAGTCCATGACAAAGGTGCAGTCCTCGATGATCAAACGTTCACGTGATTCACGACCGCCCCGACCGCTGCCCTTGAAAAACAGGGTCTGATCTGCATGCTCATAGACCGCCCGCGCCGTGTTGGGCGGAGGGTTGGCTGGCATTGAGGCCAGGGTATCCATCGCTTGTGCCGACCAGAGCCGAAGTCTGGGGGCATACCCCCCGGACTGTTCACGACCCTGGAGCGTCACCTGTCGGGTGCCCTGGGCATGAATCGCCAGTGCCAAAGGTTTCCCCGCATCACGTTGTCGTTTCACAAAATCCGTCAGATCGAATACGACAATCTGATCCGTCTTTTCCGCCGTTGCCGTAGCCACAGCACGGTTGTCTGCTAGTTTTGGCTGGGTCGCCCAGGTAACCGCCGCTTCGTCCCAGGCAGTGACTTCCAACTCGTGCACGCTCATGGTCACCGGCTGGTTGCCCTCGATGGCGTGCACCTTCACCGCCAGTTCCACCCGAGCGGACGATTCCGCTGCGTCCGACGCATCAAACCATAAAAGTAATTGCCACGCCGCATTGCCGCCGCGCACGGGGTTTCGACCCCATTTGCCGAACTTCTCTTCCGGCTTGGCCTTGCTCACGACTGCGTCGGCGTGGACGATAACCTCGCGTGGTCGAGCTTCCTGCGGCACGGTCGGCCTTGCTCCCTGGGCCACTTTGGTCATCATGTAACTGCGCCCACGCACCACAATCGTGTCCAACGGCTCCTGGCTGGGAATCACCGGGGGCTGGGGCATCGTCCACCAGGGATCGGCAAACTCACCACCCGCAGCATCGATGGTTAACGGCACACGAAAGCTCGCACTGGCCATATCCATATCCGCTTTGGTCATCGTCACCCTGATGCCTGTCAGTCCGATGATCAAGCCCAAAAACAAAATGAACGCGTGCTTCATCGTATGAGTTCCTCGGACGGACATTGGTATCAGCCGTTGGCCAACCCTATTTTGCATCAGCAGATCGCCATATAAAGACTGCCGACCGATTGGACACCGGTGTGATGATTGGCCACGGCCAGAGCATGAGGTATGCAGGACGCCGCGATGCATCGAACGGTCATACACAAGGTCGTGACCCTGGCGCGATTGCGATTCGTTGCAGTGATGAACCTATGCTTACCACCAATAAAAGCGGCTGTTGCCGCTGACAGACCCCAACTGTTCGAGGGTGTTGGCTTCGACATGCCCATCCACATAGAGCATATTTGAATTACGCTGAGCCAGACGTACCAGGGCAGCACCGGTACCAAGTACATGCGTCTGACCGGTGCTTCCGCCATGATAAAATCCGGGGTAATAAGCTTGTTCGGCTGATCCGACAGATGAACTGGTGTTGCCGTTCCAACTGATGAAACCATCAGCCGAGCCAAGCAACTCGGTGGTGTGCTCCCAGCGATCTCCGACGAGTATGTATTTGCTGGCCTGGGGCACGGCATCCATGCGATAGAGCCATTTGGCATTGTTGTAATCGCTGGGTGACCGGGCAGCCATCCAACTATTAATTCCGTAGGAAACTCTGTCCTGAACACGGAAGTCTCGTGACGGGCAATTCATGAGCAGACGGGTGCTGGGAATCAATTGACTGTTAAAAAAATTACGTATTTCGTTGCCACCCCAGGCGACATTGGCAGCGGTCATGTGCATGGGTATGTAATCCTTCAACCGACCCAGCGCCGGGGAACGAATGCCATCGCTGAAGAAACCAGCCGGGGCGTTGAGGTTCTGTGCCGGGGTGAAGTAGCCGCGAAAGTCCTGCGCGTAGGTGTGTTGAAGCAGGCCGATCTGTTTGAGGTTGGATTGACACTGCACCGCACGGGCGGACTCACGGGCAGCCCCCAAGGCAGGCAAAAGCAGCGCAATCAGCAGCGCGATGATGCTGATGACCACCAGTAGTTCGATCAGTGTGAAGGCTTGTTTGGATTTCATCGCATCGCTCCAGATTTGTTCAAGAAGATGTGTCAGCAAAATGTTGCCACGCGGTCAGGCGAGGCAACATGAAGTGATCGCCAAAATCAGGCTTGATGCAGATTTTTACGCCGGCGGCAGGACAGCAATAAAGCACTCATCGCCAGCAGGGTTGCGGAAGCGGGTTCGGGGATGACCACACTGAAGTTGTCAAAGCTGACATCGAGGTTCGACGCCCCACTGCCCGTGCGGTTGCGGAAGCCGAAGAACTGGCCCGTGAGCGGGGTGGTGTCCGTGCCGGTGATCGTGGTGGTGATGTTAGTGGTCAGGTTCACGAGGGTGAGCGTCAGTTTCAAGTCGCTGCTTACGTACTCGCCTTCGAGGGTCAGAGTGTAACGATTACCCGCGACAAGGAAGTTCAGCCCGCCACTGGGCGTTGTGAAACTGGCAATTGACGTGTTGGAGGGGGAATTCAGTTCAAGGATACGGATGGTGCTGTTGCCGCCGGTGGTGGAACCGGCATTCACATCGGCGAGGTAGCTCGGCGCGGCGAAGCTGGCGGTGGACCCAAAAGCGCCGAAGCCCACGGTCGTGGAAGGCCCTGAGATGGTGTTGACCGTAAAGGCCGTGGACACGACAAAGTTCTGGCCCGCCATATTCGTCACCTGCACCGCAGTAGTTCCACTGGTGCTGCTGGCCGAGATGACGTTGCTATAGGTCCCCGAACCGCTGGTGTTCAGGGTCCACGTTCCGCCGGCCGTCGTGAAGTCTGCCACATCGGTGGTGAAGTCGTTGCTGTAGTTGGCAAGCACGGCTGCATTTGAAATGGCCGTGCCGATGAACAATGAAGCGATGGTTCCAGCAGCCCCAGCGATGATGCGTCGATTCTTTCTCATGTCAGCTCCTTTTCCTTCAAAATGTGTTTCTGGTTTCCAGTTGACGATGACGGTCACTTACACATGACTGAGGTTATTATGTCGGGCATTTTGTCAAAAACAAGACGATATTGCGGCAACTTTTTCTGGAATTACGTCGTATTTAGGGATATACTTTTTTGATGGCAACACGGCGTGTAGCGATCTTTGTGGACATGCTTTCGGCCTATGGGCGTGATGTGCTCATGGGCATCAGTCGATATTCACGCAACCATGGGCCTTGGGTCGTGTACGGCGACCCCGAACGCATTGCAGCACCGATCGAAAAAGTCGAAGCTTGGAACGGCGATGGTGTGATTGCACAGGCGTACTATTTGCGTTTGCGCGAGTGCTTGCAGCATTTGCGTTTGCCGGTGGTGAACGTTTCGCAGAACCTGCCTGACGAGACGTTTCCAAGCGTGTTGCCTGACAACATTGCGGTGGGCCGGATGGCAGCCGAGCACTTGCTGGAACGAGGGTTTCATAATTTCGCTTTTTGTGGTTTCACCGGACATCAATACAGTGAGTTACGACATGCCGCCTTCGCAGCAACGGTGGCCGAGGCTGGAGCGACCTGTGCAATAATGAACACCGAACCGCCGAACGATCTGCCCAACATGTGGACGACACGACAGGCGGAACTGGCCCAATGGGTCAAACGGTTGCCCAAGCCGGTGGGGATGTTCTGTTGTAATGATGCCCGGTCACGTCACGTAGCCGAGGCGTGCATGAACAGTGGCGTGCGTGTCCCCGAAGACCTGGCACTGATCGGCGTGGACAACGATGAACTGGTCTGCGAAATGAGCAACCCACCGCTGTCGAGCATCGATGTCTCGGCGGAGCAACTGGGCTACGAAGCCGCGGTGCTGCTGGATCGTTTGATGGCTGGTGCCGCAGCACCCGACGATACGCGATTGCTCAAGCCGACAGGCGTGGTGGTGCGACGCTCGACCGATGTGCTGGCAATTGATGATCAGGTGGTCGTGGCTGCCATGCGCTACATTCACGATCACGCTGCCACAGGCATCTGCGTGGAAGATGTGGTGGCGCGTGCCCATGTTTCCCGTCGCGTGTTGGAGCGACGCTTTCGCGCGCTGCTGGATCGCACCATCGGACAGGTGATCGCCCAAACCAAAATCGATCGGGTCAAACGGCTGCTGGTGGACAGTGATCTGCCCATGCCCGAAATCGCTGAACGATCCGGTTACCCGTTCGTCCAGCAACTCAATGCCGTGTTCAAAAGTCACACCGGCATGACGCCCACCGCCTGGCGCCGTCAGTTTCGTGCCCGTTGATTATAATGATTCACGCAACTCTTGTGATATGAAACGCACATCGCTCGCCGACCAATGAACAATAAAGTCGTCATCGTACCCCCATGACTCATTGGCGCAATCTGGCACAGCCCGGCTTAAAGGCGGAAATCAGCCCGGCGCTCACGACCAGCGGAAAAAGTCTGAAATTAAGCCATTTGGCGACCAGGGGCGGGATGGGGCGACAAGGGGCGGGAAATGCTCAAAATGCCTCGCGATGGACTCGAACCATCAACCCGCTGATTAAGAGTCAGCTGCTCTACCAATTGAGCTAGCGAGGCTGAACTTGCGAATCGAAAATCATAAACGAAACCAGGCAGCGATTCAATGTTCGTCAACTCGGATTTACCAAGCCAAGGACGAGGCCGACAGGCCGAGGACTTGGGTATTCGAAGAAGTGGTCGAGTGATTTTACATTTTCAGTTGTTTGAACGTCCAATTTCGAAAATCGCCAATCGCCAATCGCCAATCGCCAAATCGCCAAATCGCCAATCTTACAATCAAAGAATACCCGGGCCCTCACCACTCGCTAAGCTCGTGGTTCGTTCCCGGCTTGGTTCTGAATGTTCGAAATGCAACCCCCGGTGGCGGCTCTGGAAATCAATCCGCATGCGTTTGCCATGAACAACGAAAGTGGACCGCAACAGCGTTTGAAGTTGGGTTAACATACGCGGATGCCGCACCTGACCCCCCGTGAAATTGTGACCGAGTTGGATCGACACATCATCGGCCAGGCTGCCGCCAAGCGGGCGGTGGCGGTGGCGATTCGCAATCGGTGGCGACGCAGGCAACTGCCCATCGAAATGGCGCACGAGGTGTACCCCAAAAACATCATCATGATCGGACCCACCGGTGTGGGCAAAACCGAAATCGCCCGGCGACTGGCCAAGCTCACCGGGGCGCCGTTTGTGAAGGTTGAAGCCAGCAAATACACCGAAGTCGGGTATCACGGGCGCGATGTCGAATCGATGGTGCGCGATCTGGTCGATCAGGCCATCGGCATGGTGCGGGGCATCGAGTCGGAACTGGTGCAGGGGAAAGCCAGCCGGGCAGCGGAGGAAAAACTCATCGACCTGTTGTTGCCCTCGCCGGGCCGAGGTGCGGATGAAGTGGTTGAAACCATGCCCCGGCGCAGCCTGCGCAGCAAGTTGCGCAGACAGCTTGACGCAGGCGTATTGGATGATCGTGAAGTGGAACTGACCGTCAGCAGTAAGCCGGCGGGTTCGATGCTGATCGCCAACATGGGGCTGGATCAGATGGACCCCGACATGGCCAACATGCTCGAACGCATGATGCCGCCGGAAACCCAGCGCAAGCGTGTCACCGTGGCCGAGGCCCGCACGATTTTGCAGGAACAGGAAATCGACAAACTTTTGGACAAGGACAAAATCACCAGCGAAGCGCTGGCACGGGCGCAGGAAGACGGCATTATTTTTTTGGATGAAATCGACAAAATTGCGACGCCTTCGGGCAGCGGCGGACATGGGCCTGATGTTTCACGTCAGGGGGTGCAGCGTGATTTGCTGCCGATTGTTGAAGGTTCGACGGTGAACACGAGGCATGGTGTGGTGCGGACCGATCACATGCTGTTCATTGCTGCGGGTGCGTTTCACAGCACAGCGGTGAGTGATTTGATGCCGGAGTTGCAGGGACGTTTTCCGATTCGGGTGGAGTTGTCGCCCTTGACGCGCGATGATCTGATGCGCATTTTGACCGAGCCGACGAACTCACTGACCCGCCAGCAGGAGGCGTTGCTGAGGGTGGAAGGGTTGGAAGTGACGTTTGAGGACGGCGCGATTGCGGCCATGGCCGACCTTGCGTCGCAGGCCAACACGACGCTGGAAAACATCGGGGCACGACGACTCATGACGATTGTCGAACGGGTGTTTGAATCGCTCAATTTCGATGCCCCGGAACTGGCGGCAAAGGGTGAAACCAAAATCAGCATCACAGATGCGATGGTGAAAGATCGCGTGGGCAACCTGGCCGGCGACCAGGACCTGGGTAAGTTTGTGTTGTGAGGGGAGGTGTTCTTGACGCCGTGCCCTTCAGGGCCGGATTCGTGTATGAAAATGATTCGAACGATCCGGGGCTAAAGCCCTCGGCGTCAATGGTTTGGTTGATCGGTGCGTCGGTTCATCGGTTACTCGGGCAAAACTGCCTTTGCTCTTACCGATTAACCGACTCACCGGCCAACCGATGAACCACACCGACCAGACGCGATGAATCGCGGCGCTAACTTTCGAATACGGTTCCGTCACTTGGCCACTTTTTTCCCTTTGGTAAACTAACCGGATGATGCGTCCAACCATGTCAATTCGATTCGTGCTGATTCTGTCGGCCTTGTGCACACTAACGCTGACGATGATGGGCGGTTGTCAATCGTCACCGGTGCAAGGGGATGATGAAAGCTGGTTGTCGCCCTTGGCCAAGCAATTTCTGCCGCCGTCGGCTGGGCAACTGGCGCGCGATGCGTTTGACGTGTATGACGCAGACAAACGTCGCAATGCGGTGGCGCGATTGTCGGCTGCGGACTTCGGCGGGGAAGAACCCTATGTTCGCATGTATCGGTTGCTGCTCACCGACCCGGATGCCTCGGTACGAGCCGGGAGCATCAAGGCCCTGGGGTTGCATGGCTCATCTGATGATGTGCCCGCACTGGTCGCCGCCTTGGAAGACCCTGCCGGCTTTGTTCGCTGGGAAACGGCATTGTCGTTACAAAAACTGCATCACCCCGATGCGGTGGCACCGTTGCTTAAGGCCATGGCACAGGACCTGGAACCCGATGTGCGCATGGCGTCAGCGCGAGCGCTGGGTCAGTACCCCGAACGGCGCGTGTACGATGGGTTGGTGGGTGCATTGGATGATGCTGACTTCGGCGTGGTTGAAGCGGCACACGCATCATTGGTGACGCTCACCGGCTACGACTTTGGCAAAGATGCTTCCTTGTGGGTGCTTTGGGCACAGCGGCGTGAAGGCGATGTGTTTGCTCATCAGCAACTTTACCTTTGGCAGCCGTTTGCGGAACCGCGCACTTTTTGGCGACGCATGCAATTCTGGCGCTCCAGTGAGCCGCCTGCGGCGCGTGTGCCTGCCGGGATGCAGGTGAGTCGAAGTGATGGGTGAAGTGGAAGTGGCCGAGTGATACAAATTTCGAATTTCGAATTTCGAATTTCGAATTTACCAAGCCAAGAACGAGGCTGGCAAGCCGAGGGCTTGGGTATTCGAAGAAGTGGTCGAGTGATTTTACATTTTCAGTTGTTTGAACGTCCAATTTCGAAAATCGCCAAATCACCAAATCACCAGATCGCCAAATCGCCGACCAGACGCGATGAATCGCGGCGCTAACTTTCGAACACTTCTCCGGTACTCGGCCACTTGACCACTTCTTTATCTTCGTAACCAAATCATCATTTACCAATGCAGAATTTTGCGAACACGCGGTCGAGCACATCATCCGGTGACATGTTGCCGGACAGGGCGGTGAGTTCGTCCAAGGCAAGGCGCAGGTGACCGGCCAATAGTTCCATTTGCAGCAGCACGGGCGATTGGGCCTGCGGCTCAAGCAAGGCGAGGGCTTGTTGCAGGGATTCGCTTGCAGCGTGCAAAGCGAATTCATGACGGGGTTGCAGGGCAAGCAGGTTGCCGGCGAGGCTGATGCCCCGTGAGCCGACGGCGGTGAGGATGCGTTGTCGCAATTCATCTAGCCCATCACCACGCAAAGCACTGATCGGCAGCAGGTCGCCCTGATAGGGATCGGGTAACAAATCGCATTGTGATAACAGGTGAATGATCGGTTGGCCGGTGAGGGATTGATCGGGCAGGTGATCAAGGGGTTGGTTGCGATCGGTTGGGGGGTGCAACACCAACAGCAAGTCAGCGCTGTCGATGGCGGAACGTGCGGCGGATTGGGCCTGGGTGTCGAGGGTGAGCCGATTCAGGTTTGTTTGGCGCGTCGAAGAATGGGGTTGGATTGAATGCGGGGTTGTATGCTGATCAGACGCGACAAGTCGCGGCGCTAACTCCGTGCTGTCAGTGGCACCCGAGCGCCGACGCAAAGCGTCCGCGCTAAACATTTTTTTGACTCGGCCACTCTCTTCTTTCTTCACTTGGCCACTGGGCCACTGGGCCACTGGGCCACTTCTGATTTTTTCAATTCCCGCGGCATCGATGAGCATCACTTCGATGGTTCGACCGGTCGGGTCACGCAGGGTCAGCGGTTCCATGAGCACATCGCGGGTGGTGCCGGGCACATGACTGGTCACGGCTCGCTGTTGCCCCAGCAGGGTGTTGAACAGTGTGCTTTTGCCCGCACTGGGTAAGCCGGTGAGCACCACCCGTGGCAACGCTTCCAACTGGCCCCATGCCCGACTGTTCTGTCGCAACTCATGCAACTGCGCGGCGAGTGGGTGTAATTGCACGAGGGCCTGGGCGGGCGTGATCAGGGTGACATCGTCCTGATCGGTGAAGTCGATGCCTGCTTCAATCAGGGCCAATAGTTCCGCCAATTTTTCCGCCAGGTCACGACCGAAACGCCCCAGTTCCCCGGCACATAATTTTTGCGCCGCAGCCAGTTCCGCATGACCGGTGGCAGCAATGATCGCGGCAACGCCCTCGGCCTGGGTGAGGTCCATTTTGCCGTGCATGAAAGCACGAAAGGTGAACTCGCCCGGCCCGGCCAAGCGCGCCCCCAGCGCGATCACCCGATGAAGCATGCGCTCCAACAATGCAGGGTGGCCGGGGCATTGCACCTCGGCTGAGTGCTGACCGGTGTAACTGGCCGGTTCGCGCCAAACCGTCAGCATCACCGGCAAAGGCAACGTCATCGGGGTTGCGTGCGAGGTCGTGTTCGAGGCACCTGGCAATAGCACCCGTGTGGCGGTGAGTGTGCGGGGTGGTGGTAGCGGGTGACCGGTGAGTTTTTCGATGATGGCGGGAACACCCGGCCCGGTGAGTCGAATCAACCCGCGAACACTTCGTCCGGGTGGCGAACCGGTAGCGACAATGGTGTCATCCAATCGGAACATGGGGAATGGATAAAGGATAATGGATGATGGATAATGTTCAGAGATGGTGTACGACCACCAGCTCTTGTTTTGTGCAGTCGGCCATGCAATCATTTTTCAACCGATGAACCACTCCGACCAGACGCGATAAATCGCGGCGCTAACCGCCGAACACGATTCCGTCACTCGGCCACTCGGCCACTTGACCACTTCACTATTTCTTCCGTGGCGGCAGGCCGTCGGGTGTGCCGGTTTGTTTTTGTCGTTCTTCGATCATTTTCTGCATGCGTTCCATCCATCCGCCCATTTTCGACGGGCCTTTGTTTTCCAAAAGAGTGCCTGCTTCCTCTTCGCGTTTGATGTGCTGTTTGACGATGTAGCTGTCGAGGATGCCCGCACCGGTCGAAGCCAGAATGTAAAGGTTCAGGCCGCTGGGGGCGGCATACAAAAACACCGGGAACAACAGCGTCATCCATTTCATGATTTTCTGTTGTTGGGCAGCCTGTTCGTTGGCGGCTGGGGGCGTGGTGTATTTGAATTGCAGGAAGAAGACCACGGCCATGAGGAACGGCAGAATGTGCAGCCCGTCAATCGGAATGCCCAACAGCGGCACGGTGAAGTGCCAACTCAGCGGAAAGCTGATGAAGTGATCGGCACGGGAAAGGTCGGCCATGAACCCCCAACGATCGCCGGTGACCGCCTGAAATACGCCATAGAAAGCTTCAGTGTGACGCAGTTCGATGGCGTAATACAACATGGCGTACAGGGCGATCCATATCGGCATTTGCAGGAACATCGGCAGACAGCCGAGCATACCCAATGGGTTGACGCCCTTTTCACGATACAAGCGCATTTGTTCGGATTGAAGTTTTTGCGGCTCGTCCTTGTATTTCTTTTTGAGCTTTTCGATTTCAGGTGCCAGCGAGGCCATCTGCTTTTGCATTTTCATCATGTTGATCTGGGCGCGTCGGGTGATCGGATGCAACAGCCCGCGCACGACGATGACCAGTACGATGATCGCCAGGGACCAGTCCCGCAATACAAAGTGAATGGCATTGAGGAACAAGAATAAGCCGTTGGCCAGCCATTGAAAGGTGCAGAAGGCGCAGATGCCGCCGAGGTTGTAAATGACCAGATGGTCCAGCCCCAGGGCTTTGTAAGGCGGCTGTTCAAAAAGTGAAGGCGATCGCGGCCCGGCGAAAAGCGACACGCCCAGTGCAACGCTCTGACCGGCGGGCAGTTCGATGTCACGACTGGCCAGGGTCAGCACGGCTGTGCGATGGTCATGCGTGCTGTCGATGAATTGACCGGTGACTTGCAAGCCGACGTTTTCCTGCGGGAATACGGTACCAAGTGCAGGCACCTGCGCAGGCACGTTCAACGTATTGGGCACAATCGGATGCACAGCCACGGCAAAGTAACGGTTGACATTGGCCAGCCAGACCAGTTCATATTGAGCGGGCAGATTTTTGGTCGGCCAGTAACGACGCTCATCGAGCACCTTGGACCGCATGGCCAGGGTGTTGTCGATGTAAATGCGGGTGCGACCGGGGTCGTAACTGAGGTTAAAGTACCCGGCAATGAACTCACGGCGATCACCCATGTACCCGGTTTCGTCGGCGGCGATGTCGGCTGGACCGTTCTGTTCAAATCGCACGATCAGCGGTTGACTGCTGCGATTGGTCAGTTGTTGCGTGCATTGCAGGTCGTAGCTTTTGGGTTCGAGGGTGAAGGTGCGTTCGATGTCGAGTACCGGTTGCGATTGGGCATCAACGAGCGTGATGCGATACACGGCTGACCCCTGCCCGGCGTTTTGCGGCGTCACCAATTGCCAGGGCACGCCGGCCAGGTCGTAGCGATAGCCGTTGACGACGATGGAGCGGGCAGCCAGGTGATACACCGCTGTTTTGGTGCCGCTGGGCAGTTGATCGGTGAGTACTGCGTAAGGTTCTTTTTGCAGGGGGCGATACTGGTAATCGGTGAGTGTCGCCCACCAGATGCCTGCGCCGTAAGCGGTGAGGTGATATTGTGCTTTGAAACCGGTGGCCGGGTCGTTGGAACCGATCACCGCGGTTTGGACTTGAGCAGCAGGTTGCACAGTGAAAGGTGCAGGCGCGATGGTCGGCGCAGCAACGGTCGGTGCAACGGGTGATTGCGGCTGATCGTCGGCGTGGGTGAAACCGACCCAGCAGCAAAGCAGTGACAACGAAAAAAGAATACAGGCAGGCGTCCGTATCATGGGCAGCAACTCTCGCGGGATCGGAGGAAACCGGGCGTATCAGGGCAAGTGACAAAGTATAACGCAGTCAGCCGATTTCGACCGATTGGGGAAAGAAGTGGGCAAGTGCGAATGAAATTTCGAATTTCGAATTTCGAATTTCGAATTTCGAATTGAGCAGGAGGCCCCGCTGTTGAAGCCGTCGGATTTGCAGAACCAAGCCGGGTACGAATCGCCGCAGGCGATGAGGGCCCGGGTATTCTTTGATTGAAAATTTGGCGATTTATGAATTGGTCGTTCAATCAACTGAAAAATGTACAATCACTCGACCACTTTCGCCAGATACCCAAGCCCTCTTCCGCCTGCGGCGAGACTCGTTCTTGGCTTGGTAAATCCGAAATTCGAAATTCCAAATTCGAAATTCACAACCACTCGACCACTTCTATACTCACCCACAGCAGGGCACACATGCTTCTGCCTGACCCCACAACCCATGTTGAATGGCGCGCTGACGCATTTTTTCCAACGCGCTGACCAGTATCGTCACTTCCAATTCCACCAGTTCCTGTTGCGGCGCATCGACCACGCTGTCGCCCGTGTCGTCGATGAAGCGCATTTCCAGCAAACGCTGTCGGATCATGCCCGCAAGCTGGTCCGTCGGCTGATGGTGAAACTCATGCACCAATCCGATCAACTCGCAACGCATGTTTTCATGCGAACAGAGAATCGAAATGTCCTCCAACGCATTGGGGTGCGTGTCCGCTCGGGTGCATTGCTCCTGCAAAGCTTCGATCAGGTGTTTTTCCAGTTCACTGTAGGCTTGCATGATCAGCCCTCCTTGCGATCGACCATGGGTCGAGGGCGCTGTTGGAAGTGAAAATTGTCAGCCCCGAATACCCGGTAATACCAGGTTGCCATACGTACATGCCCCCAAAGTCCATTCCCCCGCACACCGTCAACACGACCCAAATTAACGCGCGCCGGGCGTCAGCGTCAAGGGAAATATGAATCGTTTGCTCCGATTTTTCCATTTTTTGTGACCAGCCTTGAAACAAATGATTGATTTCATGCGTTGTACCGCCACCGATGATGGTGATAATGGGTAGCCTGAGCAGTGTTCGGAAGTTAGCGCCGCGATTTATCGCGTTGGTAGAAGTGGTCAAGTGGACGAGTTGGTTAACCGGTGAGTCGGTAAATCGGTTAATCGGTCAGAAAGGACAAATACGATTCCGTCCGAGTCACCGATTAACCTATTAACCGATTAACCAAACCCTACCCGAGCCCTCGCCCGCCTTCGGCGAGGCTCGTACTCGGCTTGGTTTTCTCTGTATCCCTGGGGGGGTATCTTTCGTTGCTTGAAGGAGTGATTGCATGATCGAACCCCCGGTTCCCCCGGCCCTTCCGGCGACAAGCCCGATGAATGGCGCTCCCGGTCACAACGGCCCCTTGCTCGTCGATGAATCACGCCTCACACGATCACTGGGGGTCATTCTGGCTTTGGTCGTCACCGGCCTGTTTTTCTGGATCAACCTCACCTACATGGTCGAGGCCCACGGCGGGGTCGATCAGAACGGCTACCTCTTTGGCGGGAAAATCTTTCAACAACAATTCACCCAAGGCTACATTCCCCGTCACCCGGCCACGGGCGAGTTGGACCCTTTTTCGTTTGTCGGACGCATGTGGGTCGGGGCCGACCTGGGCACAACCGATGAACGCTTTTACCCCAAATACCCGCTGGGTTTGCCCGCCATGGTGGCATTGCTTTTAACTCTCTTCGGACCACATGATGGTGCTGCCTGGTCCTTTTGGATCAGCCCCATCTGCATGACCCTGGCGGTGCTGGGCACGTTTTTTTTAGCACGACTCATCATCGGTTCGTTTCTGGCATTGCTGGCCACGATCGTTGTAGCCACCAGCCCGGTGACGCTGGGCCTATCCACCAACCCAAACAGTCACGCATCGACCCTGTTTTTCGTCGTTTGGGGCTTGGCGATGCTATTGGCCTGGTGGCGATGGGGCGGCCTGTGGCGGGGCATCATCGCAGGGCTGCTGCTCGGCTATGCCCTGACGATTCGTTACTCGGAAGGCTTGCTGCTGCTGCCTTTGTTCTTGTGCGTGCTGTTCAACCTGCATTGGCGGCAATGGCGATCGTGGTTACAAAGCGGGTTGGTGCTGGCAAGCTGGGCGCTGCCGGGGGTGCTGTTGGTCAGTTACAACCTGCTGGCTTTCGGAGCCTTCACCGGCTACGACCCGACCAGCGAATCGACCGGCTTTGCCTGGACCTACTTTGCCGACAACTGGGAAACCATGCTCCGCCACCTCAATACCACCGGCCTGGTGTTTCTCTTTCCGCTGGGCCTGGTCGGTATGGTGCTGTTATACGGCTCACACGCACGTCTGGCCCTGGTCATTACCAGTTGGATCGTGCCCAACCTGCTGATTTACACCGCCTACTACTGGGCGCCCGACGGCCCGGGCAGCATCGGCTACCTGCGCTTTTTTCTGACCGTCTTTCCCGGATTGGCACTGTGTGCCTTTTTTATTTTCGCGCCGCATCCGACCGGGTCATGGGTGAAAAAAGCAGTCGGTTCAAGCACGGATGCACAGGGCAGTGATTCGGTCACGGGTAAAAATCACAGTGTGCTGCCGACGTTTGCACTGGTGCCCCGACCGGTGGCAGCGATTGCTGCCGGGTTGATCACCGCCCTGGCGATCACGTTTCAATGGCAAGCCGCTCAACCCGCGCTGGTAAGTGATTACGTCAATCGGCAAACGTTGGTGCAGGGGCGCGATGCGGTTTGGGCGAATGTGCCCGACGAATCGGTGATTTTCAGTTCCGATCAATCACTGCTGCACTACCTGCAATTCGTCGGCAACTACCACCTGTACAGCCCGGAAGTATTCACCTATCCGTTTGTGTTGCGTTTGAATCGCTTTGACCCGGATGAACCGCAACCCTGGCATGCACAGCGACAGCAGCAACTACTCGATACTTTTTTGAAGGTGGGGGTGCAACTGCCCGAACCCAATGTGCCGACCAATGAGGTGCCCAGGGAGCAGCGCGATGCACGGGCGAAGTTTGATCGTGATCAGCAGAAATTGCTGGATGAGCAGCGCTGGGCCTTGATGCAGTCATCGTTACAGGCCGGGCACCGGGTGTTTGTGATTCTGCCGCAAAGGGCACAGGCGGATTTGCGACGCATGGTGCCGGGCAATGCGCCGGTGCAGGTGGCATTGGAGGGCAAACCGGTGGCCACGTTTCAAAACACCTGGCCCAATCCGATTCCGCCGCGTCGTTTCGCCCCCGGCCCGCAGCGACCGCCTCGGCGACAAGACGCAGCCCCGCCCCGCGTCGATCTGCGCAGCAACTTTTATTTCATCTATGAAATCACCGCCAAACCGGAGCGATGAGCTTGACAATGCGGCGGAGGGTAACGCCGTGTGCCTCGGGCAGCTTGCCCGCCAGCGTTGTGTGGCACCGCTCCGGGGCGCCCTCGGCGGTGAGTTTGTTGTGGCACCGCTCCGGGGCGCCCTCGGCGGTG
>CAZJMK010000049.1:0-31818 GCA_964547135.1 uncultured Phycisphaeraceae bacterium
ATCGATCAACGATGAACAACCCGACCCGGGTTGACAGGTCGCTACATAGCTGAATCCGCGTTGCTTGTAAGACATGAGTCGCTCCTTGCGTTGCGTATCGGAATATTTCAACCCCAGCTCGCACGCAAATGCCTTGATGGTGCATCACGAGCCTGCTTGACTGTCACCGGTATCGGCTGGGTAATCGGGGACATCCATGTCGCCCAATCACCGCCCGATCTGATCAGGCCGATCTCTGAAAACCCCCTCTCTGCGCTTGCGCAAACTGTTTTCACGCTGGCTGGAAAGCTGGGTGGCGGTGATGGAAAAAACCGGTCACACCATGGCCCCGGTGTCCCCTGAAAATCGCCTGGCTGCCCAAGCCATGGAACTGATTCAAACCATTGACCTGGGCCAACGTGCCAAGGCCCATCAACTGGCCAGCCGACTGGGTGTCACCCGTGATCATCTGGATCGCATTCTCACCGCGGAAACCGGCCACACCCTGCGTCAACACCTGGACCGACGCATCGAAGCCGTGGCCCGTGAACTGCTCCTTGAACCCGGACAGACCGCCAAAAGCGTCGCTTACGCATTGGGGTTCAAAGCCGTCTCGCACTTCAGCCGATGGTTCACCTCCCGCGTGCTCGAATCACCCTCCAAATACCGCAGCCGATATCAGGCATCGGGCGAAAATTAATTGCCGCCAAAGAATTCACCACAGAGGCACAGAGAGAGCCGGCGGAACCCAAGCCAAGTACGAGGCCGACAGGCCGAGGACTTGGGTATGGTTCGGTCCAAGGTCCAAGCTATCATTGCGCATCACGATTCAACCATCACGGAGTGAACCATGCCCCTGAGCAAACTCGACATCCTTCAACAACTTCGCAAGGTCAGCGACCCGCAGCAGCAGCGCGATCTGGTGTCGCTCGACATGGTGAAAAATATCGCCTACTGCGATGGACTGGCGACGATCACGCTTGAATCAGCCGACCAGTCACCTGCCTACAAACAAACCATGCAGGGCAGCGTCACGTCCGCTGTCCGACAACTGGGCGATGAAATCAAACAGGTGGTGGTGCAGTTCACCGCCCCGGCCAAAAACAGTCCGCAAAAACAGGTAGCCTTGAACAACCCTTTGCCGGGCGTGAAAAACATTTTTGCCGTCGGCGCGGGCAAGGGTGGCGTGGGCAAAAGCACCGTGTCGGTCAACCTCGCAGTGGGGCTGGCACGCACGGGTGTGAAAGTTGGTTTATTGGATGGTGACATTTATGGGCCGTCGATGCCGACGTTGCTCAACATACCGAATAACGAGCCGCCGCCGCTGAAGGGCACCGACATCATTCCCTTTGAAACCCATGGCATCAAAGCCATGACCATCGGTGCCATTGTCGAATCGGAAAAGCCTTTGATCTGGCGTGGGCCGATGGCGCACGGGGCCTTCAAACAACTGGCCACGCAAACCCTTTGGGGCGAGCTTGATTATTTGGTGATCGATCTGCCGCCGGGCACCGGTGATGTGCCGCTGACGATGTCGCAGGTGTTGCCCCTGGCCGGGGCGGTGGTGGTTTGCACGCCGCAAAAAGTGGCGCAAGACGATGCCCGTCGAGCGGTGCGCATGTTTCAGCAACTGGACATCGAGGTGCTGGGCGTGGTCGAAAACATGAGCTACTTCATCGGCGACGACGGCAAGGAATATGACATTTTTGGTCGCGGCGGGGCACAGGTCATGGCTGCGGAAATGGGCGTGCCCTTTCTGGGCATGATTCCGATCAACATGCGCCTGCGTGCCAACAGCGACCGGGGCAACCCCACCGCCAATTTTGAAGACGATCGCCAGTTGGGCGAAGCGCTCGAAGCCATGACCCGCAACGTCGCCGGCCAGTTGTCGATTCGCCGGATGGATAGCGACACCCAGGCCCCGACGATCAGCATCAGTTGATCGTTGAACGACCAGGGCAACCATTCAATCAACATCGTTTAACGCCGATGTTTTGCGTCCGCGTGTGGGTTAGCGCCGCGATTTATCGCGTCTGTGTCATGGGTCAATCACACACAGCGCCCGACAAGCGCTACGCTGTGTGTTTTGTGGCACCGCCGCTCCCAGCGGTGATGGAAACCATACGGCGGATGGTACCTGCTGTGTGCCACTGCAGCTTGCCTGCCAGTGCATTGATGATCGGCCAAACAACTACCCGCCGATGACATCGGCTGCTTTACCAACTACACCGCCGAGGGCGGCGGTGCCACAAAACCCCTTACCGAACTTACTTTGTCGCACACGTCCCGCCGCTGCAACCGCAGCCCATGTCCGCCTGCTGGTTCCATGGCATGCGTGCGATCAGCGATGCGAGCATGCACGTACCCGACAAGCCCGCGAATATCAGTCCGCCGCCCATGAACCCGCTGATGAGCAAAAACCAGGGCGATACAAACGCCCCCAGCAACACACCCGAAAGCACCCCCGCACCGATGGTCATCTGTGTCTGCCGCTGCACATCGATGATTTTTTTACCGCTGCGTACCACGGGCAACCCGGCACTTTTCCAGGCCTCGATACCGCCTTCCAATTGCCAGACTTCACCAGTACCCGCTGCGAGCAAACGGTCGGCTGCCTGACGCGAACGCATCCCCGATTTGCACTGCATCACCACCTTCACCCCGTTGGATGCAGGCACCTGTGCCGGGTCAAATTTCGACAACGGCAGCAACCTTGCCCCATCAATGTGTTCTGCGGAAAACTCCGCCGGCTCACGCACATCCACCAACAACGCCTCCTTGTTCTGCAACCATTGCTGCAAGGTTTTTCCATCCACGCAATGCACCGCTTTGGCTGTGTCGGTCGTCATGGCTTGATCCTTTCTTTTTTCAGGGTGACATGCTGTTGCATCAACATGCCCCCAGCCAGGGTTCGAACGTCCTTAAAACCGTTTTGCCGCAAAATGCGACCGGCGTAATACGCCCGCTGCCCGCCGCGACAAACCGTCAATGTCGTTTTCGATGGGTCCAGTTCATGCACCCGCTGCCGCAGTTCATCCAGTGGTATCCAAATCGCACCATCAAGGTGACCCGCGTTCCACTCCGCCAAGGTACGCACATCGACAATTTGAAGGGCCTGATCATCAACCTCCGACTGTTCATGCGGCCAGGTCGGTGCTGCATGGGCATCGAGTTTTCGTAAGGCGTTTTGTGCCACGAAGCCGGCCATATGCACCGGGTCCTTGGCCGAACCAAACGGCGGAGCGTACGCCAAATCCAACTGGGTCAGATCATCCACCTTGCCGCCAAAGTGCATGGCCGTGGCGATCACATCCAGTCGTTTATCCACTCCCGCGCCACCCACCACCTGCGCGCCCAAAATGCGGCCATCACCGGGGGCGTACAACAACTTCACCATCAATTCCTTCGCGCCGGGGTAGTAGCCCGCATGATGATTGCCCGTCACCCACACCGCCTGGTGCGCGATGTTTTCCTTTTGAGCGATACGGGAACTCAAACCGGTCAGCCCGGCTGTGACATCGAATACACGCACAATGGCCGTACCCATCACCATCGGCATCAAAGGCCCATCGTCGGCTGCCGCATGTTCCCCCGCCACGCGACCCGCACGATTGGCCGGCCCGGCCATGGGCACCCGCAAGTCACGCTGCATCACCCCGTGCAGATATTCGACCGCATCGCCCACCGCGTAAATCGATGGGTCGGAAGTTTGCATGTGACGATTAACCTTCACGCCACCGCTGATACCGATTTCAAGCCCGGCTTGTTGTGCCAGTTGCACCGAGGGCCGAACACCCGCACCGACAATCACCAGGTCGCAATCAATCGTGGTTCCGTCGGCCAGTTGCACCGCTGTTGACTGTTGCTCGTTCACGGCAAAACCCGCCAGGCCGTTGCCCAAATGCACAGCCACGCCATGCTTTTCCAACTCGGCCTGCACGATGTGGGCCATCTCTTCATCCAACGGCGGAAGCACCTGCGGTGCCAGTTCCACCAGTGCCACCGCCATGCCCAGTTCACGCAGCATTTCCACCATTTCCAACCCGATGAACCCCGCACCCACCACCACCGCTTTACCCGGCTTGCGTTCGACTAAAAACTGTTTGATGCGATCCGTGTCCGCCAAATTACGCAGGGTAAAAACGTTGCCTGCGTCCATGCCCGGCACCTTGGGCTGAATCGGCTCCGCACCCGGGCTTAACACCAACTTGTCGTACGGCTGCTCATATTCACGCCCCGTATCACGCTCCAATACCTTGACAACCTTGCGGGGGCGGTCGATGCCGATGACCTGATGCCGGGTGCGCACTTCGATGTTGAGCCAGTGCTTGAATCGCTCCGGCTTGGCGACGATGAGTTTGTTGCGGTCGGCAATCTGCCCGCCCAGGTAATAGGGCAACCCGCAATTGGCGAACGAAACGTAGTGATCTTTTTCCAGCAAAATGATATTGGCTTGTTCATTGACCCGTCGGGCACGGGCGGCAGCGCTGGCGCCCCCGGCCACGCCACCGACCACGACAATGATGCGTTTGTCACCCATGATGAACCCTTTGTGCAATGGTTTAACGAGCGTGTTTGCGGATGCAGTTGATGAGCGTTTTGGCGTGCGGGCTGACGACCTGATAGTGAACCTCACGTCCGTCACGCTGGGCGCTGAGTATGCCATGGGCCTTCATCTGATTGAGGTGCTGGCTCACGGCATTGGGCGCCAGTTCCAGCAATCGCGCCAGCTCCCCCACCGGCAGCCGATCTTCCAAAAGCAGTTCGACGATGCGCAGGCGATGCGGATGAGCCAGCACCCGCAGCACCCCCGCCGCCGCCTCCAGCGACGCCATGTCCATGAGTTCATGTTGTGTATGGCTTGACATCATGACATCATTATATCATGACTTTGTGATATGTCAAGGGGATGCACGCAAATATTGAATAACAAAGCCCGGGCATGGCCATGCCCGGGTCATTGCAAAAGGTGTCCGGTAATTTCAATCCAGTACCAGTGTTTGACCTGTCAGTCGGTGATAGGCATCCAAATATTTGTCCAGCGTGTTGCGCACCACCTCATCGGGCAGCGTCGGGCCGGGCGGTGTTTTGTGCCACTTGCCCTGATCGACCAATGTTTGCAGGTAATTGCGCACGTATTGCTTGTCGAAACTGGGCTGGTCACGACCGGGCTGGTACTGGTCCATCGGCCAGAAGCGTGAACTATCCGGCGTGAGCACTTCATCAATCAAAATCGGTTTGATGTCGCCACTCACGTTTTCCGCGTCTGCGTCCAACGGCAGACCGAACTCAAACTTGGTGTCCGCCAGAATGATGCCCCGACCGGCTGCATAGTCATGGGCCATATGATAAATCGCCAATGACAGATCGCGCAGGGTTTCCGCCAGGTGCGGGCCGATGATTTTCACCGTCTGATCGAAGCTGATGTTTTCATCATGACCCGCATCAGCCTTGGTCGAGGGGGTGAACATCGGCTGAGGCAGTTTCGCACACTGCGTTAACCCGCCGGGTAATTTCGCCCCGCACACCGTTTGTGATTGTTGATATTCCGCCCAGCCCGAACCGGCCAGGTATCCGCGCACGATGCACTCAATCGGCAGCACTCGGCAGCGCCTGCCCACCATCACCCGTCGATCCAATATTTTCCGCTGTGCCTCATCCAACCCTGTGACTGATTGCGCATCGGTCGCCAACAAGTGATGCGTCAGTCGATTGCTGAGTCTGGCACCGATCATGTCAAACCAGAAGCGTGATATCTGCGTGAGCACGATGCCCTTGCCGGGTAAGCCGCTGGGCATGACCACATCAAAGGCGCTCAGTCGGTCCGTCGCTACGATCAGCAACACCGGCAAACCGTCGGCCAAGGTCGCATCGTACACATCGCGCACCTTGCCCTGACGACGACCGGGCAGCGGCAGGTTGGTTTGCATCAAAGGTTGCATCATGTCTCACTCACCCAGTGATTGATCCCTACGATTGTTTGCTGAAATGGTGGGTCCGCTCGCGGTCTCGCTTGACCCACCCTACCTAACACCCGTCGTGTTGTATTGCATTAAAACTGCTGCAGGAATCGCACATCATTTTCGAACAGCCAGCGAATATCCGGGATGGCGTACTTGCGCATGGCAAGTCGTTCGATGCCCAAACCAAACGCAAAGCCGGTCCAGGTTTCGGGGTCGAGGCCGCAGGCTTGCAGCACCGCCGGGTTGACCATGCCGCAGCCGCCCAGTTCCTTCCAAACCCATTGGCCGCCCAGGTACATTTTGCAATCGACCTCGGCTGATGGTTCAGTAAACGGGAAGTAACTGGGGCGGAAGCGAACCTCTGCTTCGGGGCCGAAGTAGGCACGGGCAAATTGGAACAGGGTCGTTTTCAGATCGACCATATTCACGTTGCGATCGATGTACAACCCTTCCACCTGATGAAACATCGAAAAGTGCGTCGCATCGTGTTCATCGGGGCGATACACCCGGCCCATGGCCACGACACGAATCGGGGGCTTTTGCCGTTCCATCACACGTACCTGAATTGTCGATGTCTGCGAACGCAACATGGTGCCCGGTGAACCGGCGGGGCCGCCGAATATTTCGGGCTTGTCAATGTAAAAATTGTCCAGCGGATCACGGGCTGGGTGCGAACGCGGAATGTTGAGCGCAACGAAGTTGTGATGTTCGTCCTCCACCTCCGGCCCGGTCGCCACATCAAAGCCCATCCGCCCGAACACATCGATCAGGTCGTCGATGGTCTGCGTCAGAATGTGCGTGCGACCAATACGCGGCGGCAGGCCCGGCTCAGTCACATCAATCATCGGCTCACTGCTTTTGACCGGTGTGCCGCCGAGTTGCTCTTTGAGGTTGGCGAATTGCGCTTCGACCCAGGTTTTGAGGTCGTTGGCCTGTTTGCCGAAGTCGCGCTTCTGTGGGCCGGGTATGTCTTTGAGCAGGGCCATGAGTTTTTTAAGCTCGCCGCTGCCGGCCAGGTATTTGATGCGGAATTGTTCAAGCGTCGCTGGGTCTTTGATCGACGAGAGCGCCACTTCCACCTGTGCTTTGAGTTGTGCAATGGGTTCGAGCATGGCCCCATTGTAATCATGTTTGAATGCCTGCCGTGACGACTGTGTTGATTCAAGTTGGAACACCCAACCCCCGGTCATTGACCGGGAGCTAATTGATCGTGAATAATTCGACTAATCATCGTCGATTTGCCAACCCTCCGTGCTTGGGTCATCATGTCCAAGCTTGTCAGTGATTCATCATCAATACCATTCAATCGAGGTAACCCATGCTCAAAACCCTACCGACCGTCGGCGATTCATCATGGTTTGTCCGCGATCGTTTCGGGCTGTTCATACACTGGGGTTTGTACGCTCTGGGTGCCCGGCATGAATGGCTGATGAATCACGAACGCATTGCGGTGGAAGAATACGAACGGCGGTACTTCAAGCACTTCGACCCCGATTTGTACAACCCCGATGTGTGGGCGCAGGCAGCGGGCGACGCGGGCATGAAATATTTTGTGATCACCACCAAGCATCACGAAGGGTTTTGCCTGTGGGACAGCAAGCACACCGATTACAAGTCAACCAACACACCCTGCGGCAAAGACCTGCTCACGCCGATGGTCAAGGCTTTTCGCAAGCGCGATTTCCGCGTCGGCTTTTATCATTCGCTGATCGACTGGCATCACCCGCAATACATCATTGACCCGCACATCGGCCCGTATCGTGATCATGCGGATCGCGCCAAAATGAATCAGGGGCGCGATCAGAAAAAATATGCTGCGTACCTGCACAACCAGGTGCGCGAACTGCTCACCAACTTCGGCAAGGTTGACATTTTGTGGTTTGATTTTTCGTACCCCAAGCCCGATGGTTCGGGCAAGGGCCATGAAGATTGGCAAAGCGAAAAACTGCTCAAACTCATCCGCAAGCTGCAACCCAAGGTGTTGCTCGATGATCGGCTGGACCTGGGCGACACCCAAGGCGCGTGGGATTTTAAAACCCCCGAACAGGTGCAGCCGCGAGGCTGGGTGCTTTACAAGGGCAAACCCGTGGTCTGGGAAGCCTGCCAAACCTTCAGCGGTTCATGGGGCTACCACCGTGATGAACAAACCTGGCGCAGCAGCAACGAACTGATTCGCACACTGATCGACTGTGTTGCCAAAGGCGGCAACCTGCTGCTCAACGTCGGCCCAACCGGTCGCGGCGAATTTGATGAACGCGCCCTTTCACGCTTGGCGGACATCGGCAAGTGGATGAAGTATCACAGTCGCAGCATTTATGGTTGCACGCAGGCCCCCGAAGCGTTCAAAGCCCCGACAGATTGCCGACTGACCTACAACCCGCAGACCAACCGACTTTATGTGCACATGTTTGCTACCCCCTACAAGCACCTGCACATCGACGGACTGGCCGGCAAGGTTGAGTATGCCCAGTTACTCAACGATGCCAGTGAAATCAAAATGCGCATCGACGACTGGCATGGCAAACAAATCGACCTGAGCAGCGACACCCTCACCCTGAACATGCCCAGTATCGAACCCAATGTCGCCGTGCCGGTGATCGAACTGTTCCTCAAATAAAATCACGGGCGTGAGCCACGAGTCAACCCCATTACGCGTGTTGCACCTGACCGGTCGCACCGACACCGGCGGACTGTTTCGTTATGTCAGTCAGTTGTGCGATGCCCTGCACCAGCGCGGGCACACCATGGCTGTTGCCGGGCAGTTGTATCAAACCCGTGAGTTGTTTACGCCCAAACCCTGGCCGTGGGTCGAAATGCCCTGTCATGGCGGACCGATGCGTTTGTGGCAGGCACATCGCATTTTGCGTAATTGGCTGCGCGATCACCCGGCTGATCTGCTGCACGTTCACTTTCGCAAACCCATGATTCTGGCGCGCATGCAGGCACGTCGGCAGCGCCCGCGTACCCCGATTTTGTACACCCTGCACCTGTCGGGCATACCGATTCACGGCCTGTGGCGATGGCTTTCCGACTTCGGTGATCATGCCCACGTGGCCAGCGTCGATGCTCGTGACTGGTTGATTCATGAGGCAGGCGTCGATGCCTCTTGCATCACCGTCATACCTCATGGCATTGAGCCATCGTTGTACCCGATCACCACGCCGACCATGCGTGACGCGGCACGCAAACACTTGAACCTTGCCGGCGAGGGACCGATCGCGCTGTATGTTGGTCGATTGGAAGACCCAAAAAACGAAGACTGGTTACTTGATTTGGCTGCCAGTCGTCAGGTGCCGGGGTTGCAGGTGATCATGGTCGGCACCGGCCCCAATGAAAGTATGGTGCGTGCCCGCATCGGGCGTGATGGTTTGCACAATCAGGTGCGGGTGTACCCGTTTGGTTCGCCGCTGATTTATTACCAGGCAGCCGATGCGTTGCTGCTGCCTTCGCAGATTGAAGGGTTTTCGCTGGTGACGATGGAAGCGATGTGTACAGGTTTGCCGGTGCTGCGCACGCGCACGGCTGGTACCACCGAAACCATCCTCGAAGGACAAACCGGTCGATCAACACGCATCGATCATGATGATTTTTTGCAGCACGCATTATCGTTTTTATCGAACCTGTCGGAACTGCGCCGCATGGGTGAACGGGCAGCGCAGCATGTGCGTGAACATTTGACCTATGAAAAACAATTGACCGCAACGGTTGATTTGTACCGCCGATTGATTCATGAAGCGTCGCGTTGAACCCAAAGCAGTTCTACTTGTCGGTATCATGCCCGCATGAAACTTGCTGTGATATTGCCGGCTGCCGGGTTGGGTAAACGCTTTGCAGCAGCGATGGAAAGTTCATCGTCAACCAGCGGTTCGAAAATCGAGATGGACCTGCTGGGCCGACCGGTATTTTTGCGTGCCATCGAACTGTTTGCAGGCCGATCGGATGTGGTGCAAATCATTTTGGCGGTCAACCCCGATGCGCTGGACGAATTCAAATTCCGCTGGGGTGAAAAGCTGTCGTTTTTAGGTGTAACGCTCGTCGCAGGCGGCAAAATCGAACGCTGGGAGACGGTGCAAAACGCGCTCAAGGTCGTCAAGGCGGAAGTCACCCATGTGGCGGTGCATGATGCGGCACGACCGCTCACCGATGTCAAAGTCATCAACCGGGTGTTCGAAGCGGCAGTCAAATACCCGGCTGTGATACCGGGCATCCCCGCAGCCGCGACACTCAAAAAAATCACCGCCTTGCCTGCTGCGCAAAAGGCGGACCCTTTTGCGGATTTATTGGGCGCAGCGGCAAAAACCAATCAACCCCTGGGGCAGGTGGCGGGCGTGATTGATCGTCGTGAGGTGGTGGAGGTGCAAACGCCCCAGGTGTTTGAAATGAACCTGTTGCGACGGGCTTATGCGCAAATTGTCGATGGCAAACTGGCACAAGCGCCGACCACGGCCATCACCGATGATGCGATGCTGGTGGAGGCGTTGGGTGAGCCGGTGGTGGTGATTGAAGGGGCCTCGACCAATTTCAAAATCACCCGCCCGGAAGATTTGGAACTGGCCCGCGCCTGGCTGACCATGATGCAGGCAGCCCAACCCGCTGCGACAGCGCGCAAACGGTTATGGTTGGAGGAGGATGAGTGAATCGCACAGCCAAGCGTTTTCATGTGCTGTTAACTTGGTACCGATCATGGGGTTTTGGAGCTGGGTGCTGGGTGCTGGGTGCTGGGTTCTGGGTTCTATACGATAGTAACGACACTAATATTCGCCCTAGCCCCTAGCTACCAGCCACTAGCCCCCCGTACTCACCCACGGATAACCCATGACCCTCGACCGTGATTTTCGTGATGAGTTTCCGATCCTTGATCGGCTGGATTTTTTCAACCACGCCGGGGTCGCCCCCATCAGCGGCCCGGCGGCACGAGCCTTGCGCCAGTACACCGATCAGGCGCAACAGCGTGCCTATGTCCAATCCGACTGGTACAAAACCGCGCACCATATCAAACAAATGGCAGCGCAATTCATCGGCGCCAACGGCGGCCACGAAATCGCCTTTGTGCCCAACACCAGCACCGGCCTTTCCCTGGTGGCCAAGGGGCTGCCCTGGCGACCGGGCGATCAGGTCGTCATCAGCAACGTTGAGTACCCGGCCAACCGATACCCCTGGCAGGACCTTGCCCGCTTTGGCGTCGAATTGATCGAAGTACCACAGCAACCCGACGGGCGCATTGATGTTGATGATGTGCTGGAAGCCATCACCGACCGCACCCGTGTGGTATCGCTGTCGCATGTGCAATACGCTTCGGGTTTTTGCATCGACCTCCAACCGATTGCCAAACTGGTGCATCAGGCCGGCGGGTACCTGTGTGTCGATGCGATTCAAAGTTTGGGCGCGATGCCGGTGAACGTGCGCGAACTGGGCATTGATTTTCTTTCCGCTGACGGACACAAATGGTTGTTATCCCCCGAAGGCGCAGGGTTGTTTTACGCCCGTGAAGATTTAATCCCGCTGATGCACCCGGGTGTCGTCGGTTGGATGAACATGAAAAACGCCTCCGACTACGGCAACTATCAGTTCGAGTTTCAACCCGATGCCCGCCGATTTGAACCGGGCAGTTACAACATACCCGGTGTGCTGGCACTGGGGGCAAGCCTGCAAATGTTCATCGACGTTGGCATGGCCAACGTCTGGCAACGCATCGAACAACTGACCGCCCGGCTTTGCCAGGGGTTGATTGAAAAAGGTTATTCGATTTTTTCACCCCGACAACACGCTGATGAACGCAGTGGCATTGTCGTGTTCACGCCGCCGGTGTCGGTGAGCGAGCGTTTGAGCATGTCACAAATCGTGACCGATCTTGAAAAACAGAGCATCATCATCGTGGTGCGTGAAGGTCGCTTGCGCGCCAGTCCGCATTTTTACAACACACCCGCTCAGATTGAAAAACTGATTGATGCGCTGCCCGTATGAGGGTTGAGTGGTCGAGTGAATTGCCGTTGTTGAACGCGGACGCTTGGCGTCGGTGAGTTTGACGCCGTTCCCTTCAGGGCCGGATGGTGATGGTTGTGGTGTGAAATCCGGGGCTGAAGCCCTCGGCGTCAATCAACCCAAATCGCCATATCACTCGTTGACCGAACCCGCATCGGTTACCTGCCGTCTATGAAATTGCCTTACAATGCGTTCATGCAACCTTTAACCCTCATTCTGCGGACCGCGGGCACCAACTGTGACCGTGAACTGGCACACGCTTTTGAACTGGCGGGCAGTCGTACGCAAACCGTGCATCTGCATCAGCTCATTGAACAACCAGCCTTGCTCGACCAATTTGATTTGATCGGCTTCCCCGGTGGTTTTTCGTATGGCGACGACATCGCAGCCGGTCGCATTTTGGCCAATCGTCTGCGCCATCGACTTGCCGAGCCGTTGCACAGAGCTTTGCAGCGCGGCGTACCCATGATCGGCATATGCAATGGGTTTCAGGTGCTGGTAAAACTGGGGTTGCTGCCCTTCCCCGATGACATGCTCACCGGCCAGCAAAGTGCCACACTGGCGGACAACACCAGCGGGCGCTTCATCGACCGTTGGGGCAGCCTGCAAGCCGGCGATGCGCAGCAAAGCGTGTGCATTTGGACGCAGGGTTTGTCGGAGTTGGGTGGTTTTGATCTGCCGATTGCCCATGGGGAGGGCCGGTTTGTGCCGCGGGATGAAAAGGTGTTGCAACAGTTGCAGGTTCAAAAGCAGGTGGCGTTGCGGTATGTGGTGCAGCAGCCCGGTGAAAAAAGCAACGCGCATTTCGTGGGCAACCCCAATGGGTCGATCGATGCCATTGCCGGGGTGTGCGATCCTTCCGGACTGGTGCTGGGTTTGATGCCGCACCCCGAACGCTTTGTCGATGTCACGCAACATCCGAACTGGACGCGCTGGTCCTCCGATCAACTCAACACCGTCACGCCCGGCCTGCGCTTTTTCCAGAACGCGGTGGCCTACGTCAAACAGCGCCAATTGGCGAAGGTGTGATGAAACATTCACACATACAACCCGCAGCGACAACACACCAGCCGGCTGCGGTGGTGGTGCATGACCTGCACGTCACGCGCGGACAGACGACCATTTTGCAGGGCATTGACTGCACGCTGCCAGCCGGTCAGTGCATCGCATTGCTAGGCCCCAATGGTTGCGGAAAAACCACGCTCACCAAATGCCTGACCGGACACATGTTCATCACGCAGGGGCAGGTGACGGTGCTGGGCCAAACCATCGGGCAGACGGATGTACGGGCCTTGCGCAGGCGCATTGGCGTGGTGAACCCGGTGGTGGATGTGAGTGATTTGCACACAGCCGGGGCGGTGGTCGATGCCGAGCTGAGTGCGCTCGAAGCGGTGGTCACTGGTTTTTTTGCGACGGTAGGTTTGTATGACGTTCCGACGCATGACCAGTGGGCACGAGCGGAACAGGTGCTTAAACAAGTCGGGTTGGCACATCGGCTGACGCATCGTTACGGTTTGCTTTCCTCGGGGGAACAGCGTCGTTGTCAGATTGCACGGGCGCTGGTGCAGCAGCCGGAGTTGCTGATTTTGGATGAACCGACCGCCGGACTGGACATTGCGGGTCGTGAACAGGTGTTAGCGACGATTGAACAGATCATGACGCAACCGGGGGTGGTGCCGCCGACGGTGCTGATGATCACGCATCACATTGAAGAAATTTCGCCGCGCACCGCCCTGGTGTTGTTGATGAAACAGGGACGCATCATCGCCAGCGGTCCGCCGAGGGAAGTGATCACGCCTGAATCGCTGACGCAGACGTTTGGTTGCAAGGTGTACGTCAGACGGACGCATGGGCGATGGTGGCTGGAGGTGTTGCCCGAAGCGTGGTTGGAGTTGCTGCACTGAGGGCATGATCACGTCGCGTGTCACATCAATCATGTCAAACCATCTTGACGAGTGATTGTTCAATTGTACAATGATGGGTATGAGGGTGATTGTTGATACCAGTGTATTGCTGGCAGTGGTACTCAATGAGCCTGAAAAGTCCGGGTTGGTTGCCATGACCAAGGGCATCCGACTGGCTGCTCCTGCCGTGATGCCTTATGAAATTGGCAACGCGCTCTCGGCGTTGGTGAAGCGACATCGATTGACCGGCAAGCAGGCGTTGGAAGCCTGGCACTTGACTCAGGCCATAGCCGTGGAGTTGCTTGACATCCCTGTTGCAGATGCCCTGAGTCTGGCAATCAGCAACAACATTTACGCCTACGATGCCTACTTCCTTCACACGGCTCATGCGTACCAATGCCCGATTCTGACCTTGGACCGCAACATGAGCCGACTCGCAAGCAAGCTCAATCTTCGCGTATTGGAGGTCGCATGAAAATTTACACCTATTCACAGGCTCGTCAGAACCTTGCGATGTTATTGACCGAGAGCAAGGCCGGGGCAGTGTTGATTCGTAGAAGCAAAACCGGCGAAGTGTTCCGCGTGACGCCTGAAACACCGCAAAGCTCGCCGCTGGATGTTCGAGGCATCAACACCAAAGCCACCACCCATCAGGTGATCGAGGCCGTCCGTCAGGTACGTAAACGGTAACGCCATTCACCGGGTTGAGATCGCCGCCGAGGGCATAGGCGGCTTGTCTGCCAGTGCGATCAATTGTCGATTGTGGCCCAGCCGCCCCCGGCTGGGTCGGTTGACATGATGCGCCCAGTCACACCGCCGGGGGCGGCGGTGCCACATTCACAGACGCGATAAATCGCGGCGCTAACTTTCGAATAAGGTTCGGGCACTTGACCACTTCATCACGCTTCATCACTGCCGCGCAATTTCACCAACACGGAAAAATCTTCGAGCGTGGTGGTATCGCCCTTGACCTGTCCGCCGGTGGCCAGTTCACGCAGCAGGCGGCGCATGATTTTGCCGCTGCGGGTTTTGGGCAGTGTTTCGGTGAAACGCACCTGATCGGGCTTGGCGATGGCGCCAATTTCCTTGGCGACGTGCGCGATCAGTTCCGCCTTGAGTTCATCCGTCGGGGCTTTGCCGGCTTTGATTGTCACAAACGCCGCAATGCCGGTGCCCTTCAATTCATGCGGAATACCCACTACCGCCGCCTCGGCCACGGATGGGTGACTTACCAGGGCCGACTCGATTTCAGCCGTGCCCAACCGATGCCCCGCGACGTTGATGACATCGTCCACCCGGCCCATCACCCAAAAATTGCCGTTGGGGTCTTTGCGTGCCCCATCACCCGCAAAATAAACACCCGGTATTTCTTTCCAATAGGTTTTTAAAAAGCGTTCACGATCACCGAGAATGCCGCGCAACATGCTCGGCCAGGGTTTGCGAATCACCAAAAACCCCCCGGCGTTCACCGGCATTTCAACGCCTTCCTTGTTCACAATCGCCGGTTCGATGCCGAAGAACGGGCGCGTACACGACCCGGGCACCTGCGTCGTTGCACCAGGCAGGGGCGTGATCATGTGGCCGCCGGTTTCGGTCTGCCACCAGGTATCGACGATCGGGCAGCGTGAAGTGCCGATGTGCTGGTGATACCACATCCAGGCTTCGGGGTTGATGGGTTCGCCGACGCTGCCGAGGATGCGCAGACTCGATAAATCGTGTTTGGCCGGCCAATGCTCGCCCCACTTCATGAACGCGCGGATGGCAGTGGGTGCGGTGTAAAACTTGGTGACCTTGTGCCGGGCGATGATGTCCCAAAAACGATCATTGTCAGGGAAGTTAGGCGCGCCTTCGTACATGAGCGTGGGCACACGATTGGGCAGTACCCCGTAAATGATGTAACTGTGACCGGTGACCCAGCCGATGTCAGCGGTACACCAGTGCAGGTCGGTCGGGTCGTCTTCGTGCAGGTCGAAAACATATTTGGAAGTGAGGTAGGTATAGACCATGTACCCGCCGGTGGTGTGCATGATGCCCTTGGGTTTGCCGGTGGACCCGGAGGTGTAAAGCACAAAGAGCAGGTCTTCGCTGTCCATCGGCTCGGCAGGGCAAAAGTCGGACGCAGCCGCCATGAGGCTTTGCCAATCATGATCACGACCGGGGGTCATGTTCACCTTTTCCGTGGTGCGCTGATACACCACGACGGTTTTGACGCGGTCGGTGAGGGTGAGTGCTTCATCAACATTTTGTTTGAGGGGCACGATGCTGCCGCGCCGATACCCTCCGTCAGCGGTGATGATGATTTTGCTGTCGGCATCCTCCACCCGGTCACGAATCGCACTGGCGGAAAACCCGCCGAAGATGATCGAGTGCGGTGCACCGATGCGGGCACAGGCCAGCATGGCAATCGCCAACTCCGGCACCATGGGCATGTAAATCGTCACCACCTCCCCCTTTTTCACGCCCAACGTTTTGAGCACATTGGCACATCGGCTGACCTCGGTGAGCAGTTGTTGATACGTGAAGCGACGAATTTCTTTGGGTGATTTTTGTTCCTTGTCGTAGGGTTCGCCTTCCCATATCAGTGCGAGCTTGTCGCCCAGCCCGGCTTGCACCTGTCGATCCAGACAGTTGAAGCAAAGGTTGGTTTGTCCGCCGACGAACCATTGGGCATCGGGCAGGTTCCAGTTGAGCACCTTGTCCCACTTGCGGAACCAGTGCAGTTGTTGCGCCTGCTGCGACCAGAAGGTTTGCGGGTCGTCGATGGATTGGCGATACAGTTGTTCGTACTCGGCGATGGACTTGATATGGGCATTCCGGCTGACCTGTGGCGGCGGTGGAAACAAACGTGACTCTTGTAAAAGTGAATCGACGCCGCCGGTGTTGGACGCTGCTTGTGACATGCCTGAACCTCCGTAAAAAAGATACGTGATGGACGGGACGACACGAATCATGCCGATGCGATGTCGTGGTGCATTGGACGCCGAGCCCTTCAGGGCCGGATGGTGTGATACACACGCCCAAACATCCGGGGCTAAAGCCCTCGGCGTCATTCAGTCGCGCGGTGGTTGATCAGCCGCCCGGCCACTGCATCATGATTCATTGGCGCGATCGGGCAATTTGGCAAGCGCGACTGGACTAAAGACAAACAAGGGCTATGATCGTGCGGACAGGCTGGTTGTGATTATGTATGCAGCCTTGCCAGCGAGTTGACGGCGGAAAAATTGGTAATAGTGGTCAATTCCGGGAATGCTGCCTACCATAGCCGACATGACTCAGGGGACTGCGTTTTTTATCGATTGGGGTACTTGTCAGAATCATCAACATTCACGATTTCGGTCACCGCTCCCGCGTGTGCAGGGTGGGTGCATCGATTTGAGGAGATTCATCATGCGTTGGAAACCACTTCGTTTGGCCATGGCGACTTTGGCGATGACCGCCATGTTCGTCGGCTCGGGTTGCGAAACCACGGGGCATGTCGAACCACGCCCGGTGTTGCGCAATGTATTCCCTGCGACCGACACCGGCAGCAGTACCGCGACTCAACCGGCTCCGGCGCCAGCCCCTCAGGCATCGATGCCCGCCCCTGCCGGAATGGTCAAGTCGTCGGCTGCCTTCCCCACCGGCAAGCGGGAAAGCAGTGTCGTTATGCTCGAACGAGCCATGCCATCCGAACTGTCCGTCGGCCAGGAATTTGATGCCGACATCGTGGTGACCAACCTCACCGGTCTGTCCCTGTCCAACGTGGTCGTCACCGACAGCGGCGACGGCAACTTTAAACTCGCCTCGGCCACGCCCTCAGCCGCCAAGACCGACGGCAACATGGCGGTGTGGAACCTGGGCACCCTCGGCCCCAACGAAAGCAAAACCATCAAAGTGCGCGGCAGCGCCACCGCCGTCGGCAAACTGCAAAACTGCCTGATGGTTGACTGGGACACCAAGAGCTGCCTGACCACCAACGTCATTCAGCCCAAGTTGGCTTTGACTTTGGAAGCCCCGGCTGAGGTGCTCAAGTGTGACCCGATCACACTCAAGTACACCGTCGTCAACACCGGTTCCGGTGCTGCCCGCAACGTGGCCATCAACCACCCGCTGCCCGCAGGCCTGGTCACCGAAAACGGCATGAGCGCCTTGGAAGCCAAGGTGGACGTGCTGGAACCCAACACGCCGCGCACCTTCACCAGCATCGTCAAGGCGCAGAAGACCGGCGAGTTTGCCAATGCCGCAACGGCGATGGCGGATTCGGGCTTGAAGTCGTCGGCCAGCGCCAAGACGATCGTTCGTCAGCCCGTGCTGACGCTTGCCAAGACCGGTACGCAGACGGTGTTCGCGGGTCGTCCGGCCACGTTTGAACTGACCCTCGCCAACACCGGCGACGGCGAAGCCCGTGACACGTTTATTGAAGACACCGTGCCAGCCGGCGCTCGTATTGTGAGCGTTGGTCAGGGCGGCGTGACCACGGGGAATGTGGTGCGCTGGAACCTGGGTACGCTCAAGCCCGGCGACAGCCGAAAGGTCAGCCTGACGCTGGAAACCGCGAGCATCGGCGCTCTGACCAACGTGGCCATGGCACGGGCCTACTGTGCCAGCGATGTTTCAGCCAGCGCTCCGGTGAACGTGCAGGGTATCCCTGCGGTGCTGCTGGAAGTGATCGACGTGTCTGACCCGATTCTGGTCGGCGATGTGGAAACCTACATCATCACCGTCACCAACCAAGGCTCGGCTGCGGACACCAACATCAAGATTGTTGCCGAACTGGAAGACAGCATGGAATTCGTCTCGGCAGGCGGCGTGACGGCTGGCTCGGCGATGGGCGGCAAGGTCACCTTTGCCCCGCTGGCAAGCCTGGCACCCAAGGCTCAGGCCAAGTGGGAAGTCAAGGTCAAGGCGGTCAAGGCTGGTGACGTTCGCTTCAAGGTCACCATGAACACCGACCAGCTCACCCGCCCTGTGGAAGAAACCGAAGCGACCAACTTCTACAAGTAAATAATCACCCCACGGAAGTTACCGTGACGTGAACAAACCAGGGCTGTGCGACTGCAAGGTCGCGCAGCCTTTTTCTTTGCAGAGCAGGGGCGTGTCGCCCCGGTAATGATGATGATGATGACCGTGGTACGATGACTGAAAGTGTGAAGACCGGATCGACACGGCCCGGCTCTGTACACAGCCCGGCTCTGAAAAATAACATCATGGTGGCCGTACTACGGTGTATGTTGTGGGCATTGATACTGGGGCTGGTGGTCGGCTGCGCGCAAGACCCAAAACTCGACAAGGAATCGATTGACCTGGTTTTTCGACCGCGACCGATGCCAACCGAGGAAGGGTCGGCTACGGAACAAGCGGCGAGGGTGACGGTTCTGATTCAACGATTGGACTTCCCCGTGCAGGCGGACCTGACCAAAGCACAGCAGGGATTGAGTCTGGCAGGGCTGTCGGAAAAAGAAATCGAACATTGGCGGGAACAGGGGCTGACGGCGGGAACGCTGACGATACAGGAAGTGCAGGGGTGGATGCTGCGCTTGCCGGCGTGGGTGGATGGTCGGCAGATGCAACTCATGATCGGTGAGGAACAGGTACCAGTGTCGATCAGTGCGCCGCTGGATCGGCAAGGAGTGAAATTGCCGGCACCGGGGGAACCGGTGGAGCAGAAGGTGGATGGAGAACCGGGAGCAGCGGTGAAATGGTTGGCGTTGGCTGGAGGACGGGTGCAATTTTTGCTACGGGTGCGACGGGTGACGGAGGAACGTTTTTTGGTGGAAGTAGTACCGCATCACAATCAACCGAGGGTGAGCTTTGAACCGAGGCTGCGGATGGAGCGGGAGTTGGATGGGCCGAGTTTCACGGCGTTGCGGTTGCTGGGAACGGTGACGCAGGGGGATGTGCTGGTGGTGATGCCGGGGAAGGTGAATGAGACAAGTAAAGCTGCGGGTGAAGTTGATACGCAGGTTGAAAGTGAAGTGAATCAGGTCAATGCGGACGAGTCGGCGACTGAGCCGACGATGATGAATTGGGGACAGGCGTTGCTGGGTCGAGAGCGGCGTGGCGAGCGGTTGCAGGCGGTGTTGTTGATTCGGGTGGTGGCGATGACAAGGGAATCGGCGGAGGAAAGGTGAGGGATTTATAATAAAAAAGTATTTCATTTAGCCCCCGGTCATTGACCGGGGGCTAAGTGGCGACCCATTTCAGTGGTGACGTATTGCTGTCGGCATGATTGATTGTTTGGGCTGGGCGAGAATGAAATATTGACGATGTGCTTGGAGGAACTCGCGCAGGCGCCAGGTGAAGACGGCCTTGGCGAAGGCACCGGGCTGCATTTGCACATAACCGGCGTGAATGCGTTGCACTTCAAACAGGCGTTGATCGACAGCTAAAACAAACTCAGGGGCCAGCAGATACACGGCATTGGGCTGCAAACCTTCGGGGGGCGGGGTGAACCATTGGCCGAGGCGCAGGGTTCCGCCGGAGACGATGCGCATTTTGGCGGCGACGGAAGGATGGCCGATGAGCACGAGGGATTGATCGCCCCATTGAGGTTGTTGAGCCTGCACAGCTTTGGTCAGACTCGTCGCGCTGTCGGGGAGGAAGGCACGATGAGCGCCCAAAAAGATCAGAGGGAACAGCAGGACCATGCTCGCGGTGATGAGTGTCACCGGTGACCATGTGCCGCGTTTGATTTCACGGAACAATGCCCCGCCCAAAAATGCGCCAAAAAGCAGCACCAGCAAGCCCGGCCACCAGTGCCCCAGTTCCATATTGAGCAGACCCAGCATGATGCCGATGACGATCAGCATCACGGCGAAGATGCCCGCCCAGCCGCGCAAGGGGCGAGCGGTGGTGAGCGGGTGGGTGTGAATCATTTCCGCCAGACCGATGGATAGAAGCGGTGCGCAGGGCAAGATGTAACGCAGCGAAAGGTTGCCGCCCAGACCGAAGACGATGCAGCAGACCAGCGCCCAGCCGAGTATGAGGGGGTTGAGGTAGGGCAGACGCTGGGCGGTGCCGGCTTCGGGAACAGAGGTGATGCTGCGACGCAAGGCGGTTTCGATGGCGATGATGGACCAGGGTACAAAGTTGAACAGCAGCAGCAAAACAAAGAGCGGAATGTTGACGGCCGGGTCGTACCAGGTGCGGGTGATTTTTTCTTCGACTTGATCAAACCAGAAAGCGTTCCAGAAGGTGCGTCCATGCAGCAGAAACATGGCCAAATACCAGCCTGCGCCAAGCAGTGTGCCGCCGACCAGGGCGGGCAGGTCGATGAGTTCACGCAAGCGTGGGCGAGGTCGCATCCAGTAAAACGCAAAGGCGAAAATGTAAGCAATAAAGACCACCGCCAGCAGACCCTTGGAGGCGAGTGCCAGGCCGGCACCGCCGTAGGCAAGCCAATAGGTGATCGGGGTGCGTTTATTCAGCAGCAACAAACGGGTGAAGCCCCAACTGCTGACCATCAGAAACAGGGTGAGCAAAATATCGGGCATGGAGCGCGTGGCCGCGAGCATGAGTTGCACATGGGCAGCGGCGATGAGGGCTGCGGTCAGGCCTCGGGTTCGATCCCCAAAGAGTTCACTGGCACAACGAAAGGTGACCCAGAGTGTCAGTACCCCTGCCAGAAGAAAGAGGAGGCGCGAGGTGAAAATGGTGAAGCCGAAAAGTTGGTACGAGCCGGTGACGAACCAGTAAGGCAGAATGGGTTTGATGAATCGTTGCGAACCATCGGCTGCAAGCGGTGTGAGGTAGTCACCGGTTTCGAGCATCCATAATGCTGCATCGGTGTAATGGCGCTCATCGGGATAGTGCGTCAAAAACGTACCTGACAGCGGCGCCAGGGCCAGCAGCCAGAACAGCAATAAAAAAATCACGCGACGGTCGAACAATGCAATGACTCCCTGAACGAAGGTCGATGGCAGGCAAAGAAGGGAGATTGTCGAAAGATGACAGATGATTGCAAGTCGGAGGGGGAAAATATTGGATTTGATTAGCCTGGACGTTTTATATCGGTGCGTATGACGCAGTGCCCTTTAGGGCCGGATGGGTTGATTCATCATTCTTTGGTTCCTCATTCAAGGAAAACATCCGGGGCTGAAGCCCTCGGCGTCAATGGGTGGTTGTTGGAAAATCATGAAGCAAGCAACGCTGCGGCGCGGTGTTCGACCGACAATTGCAAAATGGCCCGACGGATGTCATCGGGGGAAAGCACCGCGGTTGAAAAACCGGCTTCGACGACCGAGCGCGGCATGCCGTACACGGCACAGGTTTCTTCCGATTGCGTCAACACCACGCCCCCGGCTTCGATCACGGCGCGTGCGCCTTCGGTGCCGTCACGACCAATGCCGGTCATGACGATGGCCAGCACCTTTGAGCTGTATGTTTTCACCAGGGATCGAAACAGTTCGTCGGCAGAGGGTTTGAAGGTGAGGTATTGCGGTTCAGGGCTGACTTCGAGTTCGTAGCGATGACGTGAGCCGGGCGGTGATTTACGGACGCGCAGGTGTTGACGACCAACACCGACATAGACAGTGCCGGGCACGACGGGCATGCCGTCGGCAGCGTGCAGGGCGGAAAGCGCGCCGTTACGGTCGAGTTGGGCTGCGTAACCAGGGGTAAACTGCGGGGGCAGATGTTGGGCGATGAAAATGGGGACGGGCAGGTCGGCTGGCAACCCGGTGATGATTTTTTCGACCAGGCCCGGGCCGCCGGTGCTGGAACCGATGGCGATGGCTTCGAAGCGACCCAGCGGAAATAGAGGGATTTTACTCATGCGTTATCAAACCGAGTCATGGTCAACCGTGTCATGAAGAACGCGACAAGTCGCGGCGCTAACCCGGACACCGATGTCAGGGTTTGGTTTACAACCACATCAACCAACGCCCTGTCTGTTTATCGGCGATTTGCAGGGGTGCGTCCATTGCAGTTTTTACAGGGACTGACCGATATCATCGGGCATGGCGAAAACACCATCGAATCAGGCGGGGGTTTACCGGGTTCGTGCCTTGCTGCTGCTGCTTGGGGCGGTGTCATTGGCGGTGTTGGGGGCGTGGGCGCGATTTATCACCCGTGGACCGGGGGGGTTGGTGTTGTCGGAAGATCAAAGGGTGTTGGGGCATGTGCCGATGTGGCTGGCGGGGCTGGTGGTCGTCGGGGCGATGTTGGGGGCGGTGGGGTTGGTGGTGACGCTGTGGCGTGATGAAGTGGTGCATGGGGCGATGAAGTGGGTTTTGACATGGGTGAAGGGGCATCCGTGGTGGTCGGTTTTGTTGGTGATGGGAGTGATGTTGGGGGCGGTGGATGGGTATGAAATTTTGTATGACCCATTTGGCAAACGATGGGGGCCGTTTGTATATCGGGCGAGGGATGATGTGCAAATGTGGCTGTGGTTTGGTGCGGCTGTGCTGGGTGGGTTGGGGGTGGTCAATGGGTTGGGGGCGGCGCGTTGGAACACATGGTTGAGTGCGTGGTTGGAGGCGATCACAGGGCGATGCAGTCGGTTGGCATGGGTGAAGGCAGTGGTGACGCCGATGGCGTTGGCGGCTGCGATGTGCTGGTTTGCCCTTGATGGTATTCCGCATTTCAGTGATGCACTGACGTACCTGATGCAGGGGCGGATTTTGTATTCGGGTTCACTTTGGCTGCCTTCGCCGGCTTACCCGGAGTTGTTCATTCATTCGCTCTTTTTTTTGGAGACGGATGGGCGGTTTTACGGCAAGTACCCAATTGGTTGGCCGACGATTGTGGGTGCGTTTGATCACCTGAATTTGCTTTTCATGGCCAATGCAACACTGGCCGGTTTGGCGGCGATATTGACCGGGCTGGTGGCGCGTGAACTGGCGGGCAAGCGCGTGGCTGTGATTTCAGCACTCGTGTTCGGGTTGTCGCCCTGGGTTTGGTTTCATGGGGCAAGCTTTGCATCGCATGTGGCTTCGACCTGTGCGGTGTGGGGGTTTTTGTGGTTGTTTCTGGTGAGTTGGAGGTTGGGGAAGTGGTCGAGTGGGGAAGAAATGAAGTGGCCAAGTGGCCGAGTGATCGAGTGGTCGAGTGCGGAGTCGGACTTGAAGACGCCCTCACCCCCACCCTCTCCCGGAGGGAGAGGGGGCGGAATCGTGGTCGAGTGGTCGAGTGCGGAAGAAGGGAAGTGGCCAAGTGGCCCAGTGGCCCAGTGGCCGAGTGCGGAATCGGACTTGAAGACGCCCTCACCCTCGCCCTCTCCCGAGGGGAGAGGGGACAAGTCAATACATCGTTGGTACGTGGCATTGCTGTGGGCGCTCGGTGCGGGGTTGGTGTTGGGTTGTGCGGTGTTGATACGACCGGGGGATGCGACCAACTTCGCTCTGCCGGCGATCATGGTGGTGATGATCGGGTTGGTACAAGCACCGAAAAAATGGTTGCCGATGGGGTTGCTGATTTCGGTTGGGGCGATGGTGGGTGTACTGATTTACCTTTGGTCCAACGCGCAGACGACCGGCGATGCGTTCACCAGTCCGTACAAACTTGAGCCGCGCTGGAAAGAGGATTGGCAGCCGACGATCGGGTCGATGCTGGGTCGGTTTGCGTTTCAATGGGCGGAACTGACTGGTCGTTTTCCGGGTTGGGGGGTCGGTGGGCTGACGCTGGCGCTGATGGGTTTGATGGTGGTAGTGCAACGCGGGCGTCAAAAGCTGATTCATCGTGGTGCGTGGGGAATGGTGTTGGCAGCGGTGGGCATTTTCTTTGTGTTCAACACGACGTTTGGGTTTACCAATGTTTGGTGGGGCCCGCGCTGGTTGCTGCCGGTGGCACCTCTGGTGGCGATATTGATCGGGGTGTTGGTGGATGCGTTGATGAACATATTGGCCATTCAGAAGCAGCCGCATCCTCACCCCTACCCTCTCCCGGAGGGAGAGGGGGCGATACAAAGCACGCGCGGTGGGACGCAACCGCCAATTCATTCCGATGACTCCGCATTTACAAATGAAAAGTCATCGACAGCGGGGTTGCTGTTGGCGATCATCATGGCGGGGTTGGTGCTGGTTGGGCCGACGATGTACGTGAGCAAGTTTTGGGAAGTGCGGGTGCATCCGCCGCACGGGGTGAATGGTGAGGTTCATCGTCGGGTGACAGCGATGGGGTTAAAGGATGCGGTGGTGGGTATGTCCACGGCTGGGGGTCTGTTTCCGCCGGATGCGCGGAGTGGCATGGTTATGATGACCGTACCGTTTGAGGGCAACCCGGTAATTTACGTGCGCACCATTTCCGACTGGCAAACCAAGGCGAAAGCGAGTTTTCCGGGTCGTCACTTGTACGAAATCGTGGCTGACAATAATGACACAAGTGGCTTTATTATCAAAGAATTAACGCATGAATCACAGTGAATGAATGGTGCCTAAAAGTCGGTTTTTTGAGCATGCGATCGGCTCATCGGAAATACGCGCCCAAAGGTTGCTTTAACGAATTTGCCCGCAATACTTCTCTTGTGCCCTGCAAGGGGGACAAAGGGGCGGCGACTCTTTTTGCAGAAATGATTGGATGCGTTGTGGCATTCAACCGATGGTAATCGGCACAGGTGACGAAAGTGGACGAGGGGGAGTTATCCCGTATGCGATTAGCGCTGGTCATACCTGCCTTGAACGAAGAGCAAGCCATCGCCGGCACCCTCCGCCGGGCATTGGCGGCACGCGCCAAGGTCATCGCGCAAACCCCGGTCAAGGAAATGGTGATCGTGTTCGTGAACGACGGCTGCACGGATCGCACGCAGCAAATCGTCGATCAGCCGGAATTCAACGAAGTGGTCAAAGTCAATTACGGGCGCAATCGTGGTTACGGTGCTGCGATCAAGGCTGGGTTTCTGGCAACCGATTGCGATCTGGTTGGGTTCATGGACGCCGACGGCACATGCGAGCCTGATTTTTGCATCAACCTGATCAACGCTTTGGTGGACCAGAAAGCGGACGTGGTGTTGGCACGACGCTTGGAAGCCAACACGGAAATGCCGATGATCCGCAAGGTGGGCAACCGTATTTTTGCCACGCTGCTCGGGGTCATGTCCGGGCACACCGACATCACCGACACGGCTTCGGGTTTTCGCATCATCAAGCGTGACAGTTTGAAATTGATGAGTCCGTTGCCCGATGGTTTGCATTACACCCCGGCCATGAGCTGCATTTGCCTGTTGGACCCACGGTTGAAAATCGTGGAAGTGGCGGGCATGCACTACAAGGAACGCGAAGGGCGAAGCAAACTGAAAGTGATTCGTGACGGGTTCCGTTTTTTGTGGACGATTCTGTTTTCAGCCGCCTGTTACTCGCCGGTGAAAACCATGAGCATGGGCACCGGTTTGATGCTGGCGGTGATGATACCGGCCATCGTATTGCTGGCTTTGACCGTGGGCAGCAACCCCGCGATTTTCGCCGGACTGACCACACTATTGCTCACACTGATTTTTCTGGCCACGGGCGTGGCGGTGCATCAACTCAACTTTTTGCTCATCGGCCCAAGGCGTAACGCAGGGGCGTGGGAACACCTGCTGCAAAACGCACTTGATTATCACAAACTCATCGTCGGCGGCGCACTGCTCACGGTGCTCAGTCTGACTGCTCTGCTCGTTGAACTGGAATTCAACCTGACCGGGTCGATGTGGACCTGGGCATCATTGCTCATGCTTGCGGTCATCGGGGGCACGGCAATTTGCGGGGGTGTGGTGGTGCGCGTGATTTGGGCGGTGGGTGAAAAACAACACGCCTTGATTGCCGATGAATACCGGGTGAAGACCAACCAGCCGACGCCCAGGCCGCAGCCGATGGTCAAGCAAGCCATGCCTGAATCAGGCAAACCGCATACGGCGTTTTAGAGCGGTTTTTTCGCCGCAGAGAACGCAGAGAAGAAGAAAGTAATATTTTTAACGCCAAGAGGCAGAGCCGCCAAGACGCCAAGTAAAGAAAATGCCAAGCAAAACAATGCACGGAAATTCAAACGGAATTGAATCTGATTGATTGACCGATTAACCGATTTACCGACTCACCGATTAACCGGCTCGACGACAGACAGACCAACCGATTCAGCATGATTGGCTGACTCGAGGAATTGCTCAGAAGCCCACAAACGGATTTTGCAATGCACATACTCGGATTCAATTGTTACGCCCACGATGCTGCTGCCGCGATCATGCGCGATGGCGAGTTTCTGGGATTGGTCGAAGAGGAACGATTCCTTCGTCGTAAGCACGTCGGTGATTTTCCGATTCACAGCATTCGCTGGTGCCTCGATCACGCGGGGATCACGCCCAAGGACCTCGACCACATCGTTTATTACTGGGACCCGAAGTTGGCGCAAAAAGAGCGCATCATGCACGTGCTCAAGCACCTGCCGCGGAGCATCAGTCTGGTAAAAAGTCGTTGGGGCAAAGAAGCTCCGATGAAGCATTTGCAGGAAACGCTGACCAAAGAACTGGGCATCAACTGGAACCGCACGAAACTGCACTTTGCCGAGCATCACCTGACGCACGCTGCCAGTTGCTTTCTGACCAGTGAATTTGATCATGCAGCCATCATGACGCTCGACGCAGCCGGGGAGTGGGATTGCACCTGGATGGGCGTGGGCAAGGGGTTGGACATGAAGCCCCTGAAAAAAATGCAGTTCCCCAATTCCATCGGGTTGGTGTACGGCGCAGTGACCGAGTTTTTAGGCTTTCACTTTGCCAGCGGGGAGGGCAAGGTGATGGGGCTTGCTCCCTACGGCAAACCCGATGCGCCCATCGCTGCGGGCAACGGCAAGTTCAAGTCATACGTGGATGCCTTCCGCGATGTGATCAAACTCACGCCCGAAGGCGGATACGAAGTCGATCTGTCGTACTTCGAATATCACGTCAAGGGTCGCCCGAATTGGTTCAGCCAAAAGTTTTTCGATACCTTCGGCCCAGCCCGCGCTTTCAACGGCCCGATGAATCAGCACTACATGGACCTGTCCGCCGGTCTGCAACAACGCACCGAGGAAGTCGGCCTGCACTTGGCCAAGTGGCTCAAGGAACAAACCGGGGCGGATGCCCTGTGCATGGCCGGGGGCGTGGCGCTCAACGCGGTGATGAACGGCAAAATACTCATGTCCGGCATTTTCAAGGATGTCGTGGTTCACCCTGCCGCCAACGACGCAGGCACCGCCATCGGCGCATGCTTCTGGCTTTGGAACACCGTGCTGCGCAACCCGCGCAAGTACGTGTTCGAACATGCCTACTTCGGCCCGGAATGGTCCGATGCTGATTACGAATCCGCCATTGCTCAAACCGTGCCCAACGACGGATCGGTGACGGTTGAAAAAAATGAGCAGGCCCCCGAACTGGCTGGTCGAATGCTGGCGGAGGGCAAAATTATTTCGTGGTTTCAGGGACGCATGGAAATGGGGCCGCGAGCCTTGGGCAACCGTTCCACCCTGGCGGACCCGCGTTCCAATGAAATGAAGGACCTGCTCAACGCACGGGTGAAGTTCCGTGAAGGGTTCAGGCCGTTTGCCCCCAGTGTGCTGGAGGAAAAGGTGGGGGAATGGTTTACCTGCGATTATCCGTCGCCGTACATGATACTGGTCTATGATGTAAGGCCGGACAAAATGGGGAAAGTGCCTGCGATCACCCACGTGGACGGAACCGGACGGGTGCAGGCCGTGAGCAAAAAACACAACCCGCGCTATTATCGATTGATCGCCGAGTTTGAAAGGCACACCGGCGTGCCGATGGTGCTCAACACCAGTTTCAACAAGCGCGGCGAGCCGATCGTGCATACGCCCCAACAGGCGATTGAATGCTTCCTGCAAACGGGGATGGATGGCTTGTTCCTTGGTGATTATGTGCTGGTGAAAAAGGTCGCCAGTGCTGCCCGGTCGATGACACAGGAGGAACTGGTGGCCGCCCACGCCCAGGCCGACGCCGCCGAGGAAGCGCAAACGTGAGGAAGTGACCGAGTGGTGATCAATATGACGCCGTGGGCTTCAGCCCCGGATTCATGATTCAGCAAAACAAACATCCGGCCCTAAAGGGCACGGCGTCACAATCTACGGCGTCACAAGGGCACGGAATCAAAGGATAGAGCGTCAAAATGAATCATCATGGTGGGTCCGCTCGCTGACTCGCTTGACCCACCCTACCGCACTGGGCCACTTGACCACTTGGTCACTTGGCCACTTCGATTCGCAACCCCCGGGCTTTCAACCCGGACAACTGGAGAGGAAGAAAACCATGGTTGACGTACTGATTTGCAATCCCCCTTCGCCCGACGGCCACATTTACATCCGCGACATGTGTCGCTGGGGGCGTAAGTCCCGTGAGAAGATGATTTGGCCGCAATCGTCACTGGCGTACCTGGCTGCCATGGTGCCCGACAACATGACCGTGCGCATCATCGACGCCATTGCCGAGGAAATGACCCCCGATGCGTTCAAGGCTGAAATCGAACGCGAAAAACCCAAATTTTACGTCAGCTACGTCACCGGCACGACCTTCGCCATGGACGCCAAGGGCATTCAATGGGCCAAGCAGGTCGGCGCCAAAACCGTGGCGGTGGGCACACATGTTTCCGCTGTGCCGCAGAACACGCTGGAACTCATTTCCGAACTGGACTTTGTCATCCGTCACGAACCGGAAATGACCTTCAAGGACATCATCGACTTCACCTTGGCGGGCAAGGAAGCAGCCACGATTCAGGGCATGGCTTATCGCGGGGCCGACGGCAAAACCGCTCTGTCGCCGGATCGTCCGCTGTTGCCTTCGCTGGATCAACTGCCGATCCCCAAGCAGCACCTGCTGCCGTTGGACAAATATCGCATGCCCTTTTTGGGCAATCGCTATGTGTGGGTGCTCACCAACCGTGGCTGCCCTTATTCCTGCACCTACTGCTTCGAGGGCGTGGTGTGGGGCAAGAGCGTGCGCTACCGCAGTGCCCAATCCATTTACCAGGAACTGGAATACCTGGCATCGCATAACGTGCGCAACGTGCTGTTCCTTGCCGACCTTTTCACCTACGACAAAAAGGGTGTGAAGGAATTGTGCGAACTGATCATCAAAAACAATTTGAAGGTGCGCTGGACGTGCAACAGTCGCGTGGACACGATCGATGAAGAACAAGCGATCATGATGAAAAAAGCCGGTTGCTGGCTGGTGGCCATGGGCATCGAGTCCGGGTCGCAAAAAGTGCTGGACAACGTCAAAAAAGACGCCAAGGTTGAAACCGCCCGTGAAACGGTGACCATGCTCAATCGCGTGGGGCTGAAAACCTGGGGTTACTTCATCATCGGCCTGCCCGGTGAAAACAAACAAACGGTGCGCGAAACCATCGACTTTGCCAAGAGCATTCCGCTGGACATCGCCCTGTTCCACGTGGCCATGCCGTATGCGGGCACCGAGTTTTATTTCCAGTCGGTCGCCAACGGTTGGCTCAACACCAACGACTGGAAACACTTTGACATGAACGACTCCGCGGTCGTCGGCTACGAGGATTTCACCAGCGAGGAAATACTCAAGGCCACCAAACAGGCGTTCCGCGAGTTTTACTTCCGTCCGTCGCAAATGTGGCGGATGAGCAAAATGATGCTGGGCACCGGCGACTTCAGCATGGTCTGGGGCGTGTGCAAAAACTTCATTTCCTGGATTTATGGGAAGAAGGAAGATCGCGTCGTGCCCAAACTGCTCGAAGGCGGTCCGCAGCTCACCACCAACGTCAACCCCGACGACGCCCGCAAGGCCCTGCACAGCCTGCCGGTGATCGAAGCCCCGCGCACCGATGTGTCGATGACCAAACCGCGCCACAAAACCGCCAAGGAATTTACCCAGAAGGTCGTCGGCGCAAGCGCGGAGTAATTGGGTGAGTGGGCGAATGGTTCAAACCGTTTAGCGCGGACGCTTGGCGTCGGCATATATGACGCCGCGCCCTTCAGGGCCGGATTCTTGTATGACTACGATCCGGGGCTAAAGCCCTCGGCGTCATTTGGTTTTCTTTACTTGACCACACGACCATTTGTTTTGCCATTTGCCCTCGTGCCATGTCGGGTTATGATGTTGACATGACCTTCACTCTTTTGATGCAGGCGATGTTGTTGCTTCCGACCTTGGCGCAGGAAGCCAGCCGGGCACCGGACCGTTCGTGGGGCACAGCCATGTTCGTCGCCCTGGTGCTGGCTGCCGCCGCCATTGCGGTGAGCTTTCTCAGTTCACGACGCGGGCATCGTGACTGATGTCTGATCAACCGATTCAGACGGATACATCACCTTTGCAACCCGACCGTTTTTTTTGGAGATCAAGCATGAACGGCAAAACGCTCTCCGCACTGCTGGCCTTGAACCTGGCGCTGCTGGTGGCGGTGCTGGTCACCAGTTTCGCCCCCGCTCCGGTCGAGGCGCAAACCCGTGGTCGCAAGGCGGACTACCTGATGATCGCCGGGGAAGCCACCGGTCGGCCCAACGACAGCCTGGTGTACATCATCGACACGCAATCAGCCAAGACGGTGGTCGTGCTGGTGAACTCAGGCACCAAGGATTTACAAGTGATCGAACGACGTGATATGGCCAACGATTTTGTGATGCCTGCCGGTCGGTAATTGAGCTTTGGTACTGATTCGGGAATCAGCCGTTTTTTCAGGAGTCGAATCATGAACCGCACCACGATTGCCTGCACCGCCCTGACGATATCAGCCATGCTGCTCACCGGGTTGCTGGTGATGAATCTGTCGAATCACTCGTCGGTGGCACAGGCGGGCATGACCACCACCAAGGGCGATTTCACGGTGCTGACCACGCGCACGCGGGCCGGGGCGGAGTCATTGTTTGTGATTGATAATCAGGCCGACATGTTGGTGGTGTACGATGTCGAATTGCGTGGCCGAGGGGGACGCATGGAACCGTTCGTCAAGGAAAACCTGGGCAAATTGTTCAACTTCGGCAGAGCCGCCGGCGAATCGGCTGCCCCCGCTGAACGCGAACGACAGGCACGGTGAATTGGTTAATTGGTTACTCGGTTACTCGGTTACTCGGTTACTCGGTTACTCGGT
>CAZJMK010000050.1:0-30691 GCA_964547135.1 uncultured Phycisphaeraceae bacterium
ATATCATGAGGATCGGCTATTGCTACCTTATAGATGCAATGAAACACTAGTTGCTAGTGGCTAGGCAGACGATGTTCGTTTGTGTGTTTTTCCCAAGCCCCCAGCACCTAGCTCCCAGATGACTCACACCCTCACCAGCTGATACAAACCAATCGCCGTCGCCACCGCGACGTTGAGCGAGTCGGTTGCGTGGTGCATCGGAATCGTCACCTTGCGATCACACAAATGCACAATCGACTTGGATAACCCCTGTGCTTCATTACCCACGAGCAGTGCCACGCGATCAGGCCTGTCGTCACGCAAGGGTCGATTGATTGCCCATAAAGGTTCAGCTTGTGAATCAAGTACCGTCGCCAGCAAGGTGAAGCCCTGCTCATCACGCAGGTTTTTCAGGTCGTTGATAATGTCAAGGCTTCGGCCCACCGGCAGCTTGAAAATCGCGCCCATCGACACGCGAATGCTCCGCCGCCAATAGGGATCGCAGCAGCGCTGGCCCAGCAATAAACCATTTGCCCCCAACCCCGCGCTGATGCGCAGCAGAGCACCGAGGTTATCGTGGTTGATGATGTCAGGGGCCACGACCAGCGTGCAGCGCCCCTGAGGTGATGATGATCAGGTTGATGTGAGTGTTGATAAACCGGTTGCCGGGGGACGAACGCCCATCGCCAGCGCACCCAGGTGAAACTTGTAGCCGATGATGCGGGCCAGCAATTCGTCACCGGCCAGATACACTTTCACACCCGCCTCGTGATCGTTGCTTGTCGTGACATCAAGGTGTTTGGCTTCATAATCCCGCACGGCTGGTTGCAACAGTTCCCATCGGGCTTGATTCACCAAAATCGACTCCACCTGCAAACCGGAGTTGAGCAATCGACCCACAATCAGTTCGCCCTCGGCTAAAAATCGATCACCCTCTTCCGCCAGTTCGCGGTCCCTGAGGTTGCGATACCCGGCTATCCGTGCATCGTTCCAGTCGGTGATGTGAATTGTCTGCATGACATCAACTTTAACAAACATCCATGCAGGAAAGTGGCCCCGTGAAGACACGCCCTCACCCCACCCTCTCCCGGTGGCTGAGGGGGCGGAAAACCAAGCCAAGGACGAGGAACGCAGTGACGAGGACTTGGGTATTCCGTTTGTGTTCGTGAACCGGGGTTTTTCATTTCGCATAAACTCAACGCATTCGAGTCAGAACAACATCAATGGGTTCGCTTGTCAAAGGAAAGCAATCATGTTTGTGCATGTGGTTTTATTCTGGTTCAAGGCGGAGGCCTCGGCGCAGGCCAGGGCGCAAGTGCTGACCGATTCCCGTGAATTATTGTCACGTATCGGCACGGTGCGCAAGTTGGAGGCTGGTAAGCCGGCGATGACCCCGCGTGAGGTGGTGGACAACAGTTATGACTTGGGGCTGTGCGTGTTGTTTGACGACCAGGCGGGGCATGATGCGTATCAGGTGCATGAGCTGCATGAACAGTTCATCGCCCGTAACAAGGCGACCTGGCAGCGCGTTCAGGTCTATGATTTTGCATGAACTTCAACCATGAACCTGAGCAACGCCGATTCGTCGGCAGCGTCGATGGACAGACCGTAACTGCGCACCTGCAATATTCGGTGCAGGGCGATGTTTGGAACTTTTTTCATGTGTACGTACCGCCGGAGATGCGCGGCATGGGCGTGGCCGGGGCGTTGGCGAAATTCGCCTTTGATGAAGCACGAAAACAGGGCGTGAAGGTGTTGCCAACCTGCCCGTACCTCAGTGGTACCTTTGTGCCGAGACATCCCGAATACAACGATGTGCTGGCAGGGTGAAGACCAAAAAAATGGATCATGGATCATGGATAAAGGATAATGTTCAGCAAAAACCGTCCGTTGGATTGGCCTTGAACATTATCCATCATCCTTTATCCATTCATCCATTTTCCGTAGTGTATTCGTGGTGGATTTGATTATTGGATATTTAGGTGTAGATGGATGGAGAAATCACTCCCCCGGCCCAGGTCGCTGTGAACGTGCAGTGAGCCGCCGTGTTCTTCGATGATGCGTCGGGTGGTGGGCAGGCCCAGGCCGGTGCCGCCTTTTTTGGTGGAAAAATAGGGCTGAAAGATTTTGGGTAACACGTCGGCAGCGATGCCCGGTCCGGTGTCGATAATATCGATGATGACGCTGCTGTTTTTGACGGGGCCTGCGGTGTGGGTGCGCAGAATCAGTTCATCGGCTCCGCCATGGGGTTTGTTGCCGGAGCGGGCGTCGGCCATGGCCTGCGTGGCGTTGATCATGAGGTTGAGCAGGGCTTGTTTGAGCAGCGATGGGTCCGCCTGCACAGGGAGCGACGAAGGCGAAAGCTCGGTACGCAGACGCACCCCCATGGACTGGGCCTGGGGTAGAAAAAAGTCCGCCAGTTCGGTGACCAGTTGGTTGACATCGACGGGGACGCGATCGAGTTTCATGCGACCGGCAAAGCGCAGAAAGTCGTCAAGGATGTCACGCAATCGCTGGGTTTCACGGGCCAGGGCATCGACCCGCCGGCGAACGCGACCGACTTTTTCGCTGTGTGATTGGGCGTCGCGCGCCAGTTCGGTGAGGTCTTCCTGCACGAGTTGGATATTCAGGCCGACGGAGGAAAGCGGGTTTTTGATTTCATGCGCCAGGCCGCCGGTGAGCATGCCCAGCTCGGCCAGACGTTCGGTGGTGCGGGCTTTGCGAGCGGAGGTTTCGGTGCGCTTCCGGGTGCGTTTGAGCAACCACCAAAACACCGGCAGCACCAGCAACAGCAATGCGGCAGCACCCACACAGAAACCCAGTACGAAGTCGGTCATGGTAAGCAGTGTAATGTGTGTCACGAAGAAAGACTTGTGACGCCCCCCCGCATATTGATAACGACATTCATCGTGGTTCGACAAGCACGCCCTTACCCTGCCTCGCCCCACCGAGGGCTAGGCCACCCTCTCCCGGAGGGAGAGGGGGTTGATAGCGAAGGGTTTTACGCAGTGGCTTTGGGTAAACGTCGCAGGGTGATAAACAGGTGCAGCGCCAGGTGATCGCAGAGCAGGCCGAGGTTGAGGCTGGCGGCCAGTTGCGACTCGGTTTTGTGCACCAGGTCGATGACTTGCAACCAGGGGTCCAGGTGGGCATCGAGTGCCACCAAATCGCCGGCGGGGGCCTTGTCGGCGGCGAGGGTCATCTGCCTGCGTGCCCATTGCGAAATCAAGGTGAAAAGTAGATTGGCAGCCAGTCGGTTGGCGGCTTCCTTGGAGGCGGATTTGCCATGTACCGCGACCCAATTGAGGGCAAATTCATCAATCAGTCGGGCGAAGGTGGAACCCAGTTCCAACGGAAATTCGTCACGCTGGACCTGATCGAGCATGGGCAACAACTCACGGCCCCAATTCACCAACTCATAGCGCAACGCCAAATCGAGCCGACCGAGACTGCCCCCGGCAAAATCGATCAGCCATTGACGCTGGGTGGGTGAAAATTTTTGTATAACGGATTGACGGTCGAGCCATTGGGCGAGAATGGCTGATTCGAGCGCGACAAAGGGAATGCGCTGACAGCGGCTGCGGATGGTGGGTAAAAGTTTGTCTTCCTGTGAAGTCACCAGCACGAAATAATGATCGGCTGGGGGTTCTTCCAACGTTTTAAGCAACAGGTTTTGCCCAACCAGGTCAATGAGTTGTGCTTCATCGATGATGAAGACTTTGCCATGCTGCAACTGGGCGGTGCGGTAAGCGGGGGCGAGCAGGTGACGACGAAGCACTTCAACGGGAATGGTGATGAGTTTGCGCTCGCGGACGGATTTTTCATCGTCAAAGCGGGCCAATTCCTTGGTGACGATGTGCAGGTCGGGGTGAGCCCAGCGTTGCATGTTGAGCGCGCTGGTATCGGGGTCGGAGTCATTGCCATCATCGTCGGAATCAGGGTCGGTTGCGGAGGCGGAACGGGCTTTGGTTTTGCGCGATTTTGTCGGAGGCGGCTCAGCGGCGGGAGCGTTGGCGGACGAGCCGGCGTTCATGAGTTGGCAGGAAGGGCAGAGGCCGCAGGGGGCACGCAGGTTGTTGTTGCTGATGGGTTGATGGCAGAGCAGGATTTGGGCGAAGCCGACGGCGGTGGTGAACTTACCGACGCCCGGTGGGCCGTGGAAAATGAAGGCATGGTGAAGTTTTCCGGATTGCAGGGATGTTTGCAGCAGGTCGATGGCACGAGGTTGGCCCAGCACATTTTGCACGATGTCATGTTAACAATTTGAGATGAGTGCGAGGGGAGGGGATAGAATGGGGGAAGAGTGAATTGGCCAAGTGGCCAAGTGGTCGAGTGACAATGGAGCTAGGTGCTGGGAGCTTGGTGCTAGGCAAGACATACAAATGAAAAATATCTGCCTAGCTACTAGCACCTAGCCCCAATCAATCGCCCTCAGCATGCCCTGGCCGGAAGTCGCCCGGGGGGAGAGCGGGCAGAAAAAGGGATGACACACATGAGCAGACGCATTCACTGGATGATGGGTTTGAGTGGGGTGGCGATATGGGTGGGGATGGGGGTATGGGTGCAGGCGCGGGAGAATGCAGCGACGCTGGAGCGGGTGGATGGGCCGAGGGTGGAGCGGGTGGAAAATCCGCCGATTGATCCGCCAACGGCACCGGCGTATGTGGTGGCAGCGGGGCGCAGTCCGCTGGCGCAGGAGGGCGAGAACCTGCGTAAACCGTTTGCGCTGGTGATCGAGCGGGCACCGACGACGGCGACGGCAGCGCGTGACAGTTCGGCACCGGCGGCGACGGGTCCGGTGATTTCATGGCAGGAAGCAGGGCAGCACATCGGCAAGACGATGACGGTGGAAGGGCGGATTGTCGATACGTTTTTGCACACATCGTCGCAGAACACATTTTTGAATTTCAGCAAGACGCGCGCAGGGAATTTTTACGTGATCATGTTCAGGGAGATGCTGGATCAGTTCCCCGAGCCGCCGGACCAGTTTTTTCGGAATAAAAATGTGCGTGTGACGGGACGGATCAGCGAGCGCGACGGTCGGCCACAGATTCAGGTGAGGAATAAGGATCAGATTGTGGTGGTGGAGTGAGGGGCATTTCGAATTTTGGATTTCGAATTTCGGATTTGCTTCAGGGTTAGCGCCGCGATTGATCGCGCCATAAGAAGTGGTCAAGTGGCCGAGTGGTCAAGTGGTCAAGTGACGATGGATTTAGGTGCCGGGAGCTTGGAGCCAGGTAACACATACCAATGAAAAAAATCTGCCTGGCTACCAGCCACCAGCACATCGCTCCAATCAACTGCCCTTCAACGGCTCATTTTTTGGGGCTTGCGGAGGGAGAGGCGAGAGACATTCGTTCACCGAGTTTGCGCCACAGTTCAGCGAAGACTTCATCGGGGCCTTGGCGGGCGTCGATGATGAGGTAACGTTTGGGGTCAAGCCGAGCTTGGTCGAGGTAGCCCAGACGGACTTGGCGGTGGAACTCACGACCTTTTTGTTCCATGCGGTCGAGTAAGGGTGATAAACGGGTGGAAGCGGTTTGTTCATCGACATCAAAAACGATGACGTGGTCGGGCCAATGGTCGCCGACGGCGATTTGGCCGACGCGGATGATGTCGGCCAAGGGCAGGCCTCCGGCTGCCCCCTGGTAGGCGAGGGTGGAACTGATGAAACGGTCGGCTAAAACCAATTCACCACGCTGAAGGGCGGGGCGGATGATTTGCGTGACCAGTTGGGCGCGACTGGCCATGTAGAGCAGCATTTCACAGCGCAGGTCCATGTCGGTGTTGGCCGTGTCGAGAAGGACTTTGCGAATTTGTTCACCGATGCTGGTGCCGCCGGGCTCGCGGACTTCGCAGACGGGGATGCCCAGCGAACGCACCTGATTGGCAAACCGGCGGAACTGCGTGCTTTTGCCGCTGCCGTCGGGACCGTCGAAGACGATGAATCGGCTGCGGAGTTGTTGAACCCAGTTGGCGGGAGTGTCGGTCATGGTGCGTGGAGGATACCTCAAAGTTTGTGGCAAGTGCATGGGGTGTGAACGTCGAGGTGGTAAACGCTAGGTCCGTATTGACAACCAACCACAGCGACGCCCTCACCCCGGCCCTCTCCCGGAGGGAGAGGGGGTGGAAAGGACACAAGTGCATGGGGTCAAATAGTGAAGGCATTGTTGATGAGGGCAATGACCTACAATGGCGGCATGAACGCCGGGTATTTGCAACCTTATCGTGAATCACACGCCAGGCACGGGTCAGCGTTTGAAGTGACGCTGTGGGCGAGTGTGCGCACGCAGGAATTGCGGTTTCGTGTGTTCACGGAAATGTATTTCATGACGGGCAAGCGGTTGCTGGATGCAGGGTGCGCACGGGGGGACCTGGCGGATTACCTGCTGCGACACGGGTTGGAATATGCCCATTACACAGGGGTCGATGCGCTATCGGAAGTGATCGGGTTTGCACAGGGACGTGGGCTGGCGCGGTGTGAGTTTGTGGCGGGGGATTTTGTGCAGGACGAAAAACTGCTCAAAAGGGATCATGCGCAGGTGATATTGATTTCGGGAGCGCTCAACACGATGGAGGATGCGCAGGTGTTTCGTGGATTGGAGGCGTGCTGGCGGGCTGCGTCGGAAGTGCTCATATTTAATTTTTTGTCGGCTCGGTGCGGCGATAAAGCCCCGAAACAGGAAGCACCGGTGCGAAGATTGGACCCGCTGGTGATGCTGGAATGGGCGATGTTGAAAACCAGTCTGGTGAGCATGAGGCAGGATTATTTTCCGCATGGGCATGATGCGACGATTTGCATGCGCAAGCCGGGATGCTGAGTGATGAAGGATGGATCGCGCCAGGCAGACAAGGCGACGACGACAGGGAACCGAACGGGTTGGCCTTGGTTACCCGTCGCGGCGGCGGTGATGTTGGGTACGTTCATCGGCGGAAAAATCGAAGGGTCGATGTTGTGGTTGTCAGGTGCGACGGTCATGCTGATGGTCGGGTTGTGGTTGTGGTGGAAAGAGCGACAGCGGATGTCGGTGGCGGCGGGGTTGGTGGTGTTGATGTTGACGACGGCGGGGTGGTCGGCGGCGCGGTTGGGGCATTGGCAGGGCGATTCGGTGCAGCAGTGGTTGGGGGAAAGATCACAACTGGCGAAGGTGCGGGGCGTGATTGTCGAGCGGCCGATGGTTTCGGCGGCGCATCGGGGTGCGTTTGCGCCGTTCGGCGGTTGGGAATCGCCACGCACTTTTTTTGTGCTGAAGTTGGATGAAGTGGAAAGTCATGGGCAATGGGTGCGGTGTCGGGGGAATTTGCTGGTGCGGTTGGACAAAGCGGTGACGGGTTTGCAGCAGGGGGATGAGGTGGAGGTGACGGGGTGGTTGGCGGGGTTTGATGGGCCTTTGAACCCGGGGGAGTACGATCGACGCCAAGGGTTTGTGCAAAAGGGAATCGATGGGCGATTGTCAGCGGGTGGGTCGGAGAATGTGCGACGTATGGGGCGTGTGGAGCCGATGTCGCGGGTGATGGGGTATGGGGCGGAGGTACGCAGGGTGGCAGCGATGGGGGCGGGGTGGTCGTTGCGATTGGGTTTGAAGGGTGAAAAACCGGAGACGATGGCGCTGTTGGAGGCACTGTTGCTCGGAAAGCGCGGGTGGGATTTGGCCTTGTTGGAGGATTCGTTTCGGCAGACGGGGTTGATGCATTTGCTATCGATCAGCGGGGCACATTTGGGGATTTTATTGGTGCTGACGACGGTGGTGGCCTGACGGGTGGTGCGTTGGCCGGGGCATGTGGGCTTTGTGGTATTGTTGGTGCTTGGAGGGTATTTGCTGGTGTTGCCGATGCAGGTGCCGATTGTGCGGACGGCGATCATGGCGGTGTGTTTGTGTTTATCGTGGAACGGGGGGCGCAGGGCGGGAGCGCTGGCGATGGTGAGTTTGGCATGTGTGTTGGTGTTGTGGTGGCGACCGGGGGAATTGTGGACCCCCGGCTTTCAACTCAGTTACGGATTAACAGCAGGGTTGATTGCGTTCACCGGGCCGACGAGTCGATGGTTGCAGGGGCGGGATGAAGCGACGATGTTGGAGCAGCACAAGCCGATGGGTTGGCGTGAGCGGGTGTGGTGGTGGGGTTGTGGTTTATTGGCGGCCAACATGGTTGGGTTTGGGTTGGCTTTGCCGATGGTGGCGTATCACTTCGGGTTGGTGAGTTGGGTGGCGATATTGTGGTCGATAGTGGCGCTGCCACTGGTGACAGCGGTGATCGGATTGGGTTTTTTGAAAATGGTGGTGGGGTTGATTTGGCCCAGTGGGGGGATGTTGCTGGCTCAGCCGGTGGCCTGGTCGGCGGAGGGGTTGATTGGGTTGGTGGAATGGGGCGGAGCTTTGCGTTGGGCAAGTTGGCAATTGGTGGAGCCGGTGAGTGTGTGGTGGACGATGGCTGCGTTGGGGGTGCTGGTGACAATTGGCGTGGGGTGGTGGCAGGGGCGAAGGCGGTGGGTGTATGGGGTAATGTTGGTGTTAAGCGCGTGGTTGATGACGGAGCAGTGGTCGGGGCGGGTGAGGCAGTGGATGGAGGGAGATGAGGCGTGGAAGAAGGTGACAGTGCATATGCTGGCGGTGGGGGAGGGGACGTGCATGGTCATACGTGTGCCGACGAAAGAGCAGGCGGATGGTGAGTATGTGCTGATGTTTGATTGCGGATCGAGTGCGTATTTGGATGTGGGGTTGACGACGGTTGGGCCGGTGATGAAGGCGTTGGGGGTGAGGGCGATTGATGTGCTGATGATTTCGCATGTTGATTTGGATCATTTGAGTGGAACAATTGATTTGGCGGATCAGGTGGAAGTGAAAAAAGTGATGGTGACGCCGCAGTTCATGCAAGCGGTGGAGGAGAAGCCCGGTGGGCCGGCGGGTTTTATGGTGCGTGAGTTTGCCAAGCGCGGGGTGGGGTTGGAGGTGGTGAGTCAGGGCTGGAAAGAGACGGTGGGGCAAGCGGAGTTGGAGTTGCTTTGGCCGGCGGGGGAACAGGTGTTTGCACGGAGCAATGACACATCGATGGTGTTGTCGGTAAAGGTGGGCGGGAAACGGTTGCTTTTGAATGGGGATATTGCGGAGGAGGCGAAGAAGGGGTTGTTGGAAAGTCGGGTGGATTTGCAGGCGGACGTGACGGATTTGCCGCATCACGGGAGTTTTGCCAAGTCGTCGTTAAGGTGGTTGGATGCGGTTGAGCCGAGGGCGGTGCTGCAGTCGAGTGGTCCGGGGCGGTTGATGGATGATCGTTGGGCGGAGCCGTTGCGAGAGCGGGGGATTGAACGATGGATCACGCAGCGGGACGGGATGGTGACGCTGGTGATGAGCGCGGAGGAGGGGCAGGGGTTGCGGTGGGAGCGGTTTCGAAAGCGGTGAAGAGGGAACTGGGGGTAGGTGCTTGGAGCTGAGGGCTTGGGGCTGGGTCAAACATGCAAGGAGACGAATGAAGTGCGGGGTGGTTTTGAGGGAGGAGAAGATTTGCCGCAGAGAACGCGGAGAACGCAGAGAAAGACGGAGGATCAAACAGTCCTTCAATGACCCGGTGCGGGAGTGGGTGGAACGGGGGTAGGGGCGGGTTCGACGAACTCGACGATGACATCGATCAGTGCGGGTGGGTTGTTGGTGTCGTTGGCAAGCTGGGGTGCAGTGGGGGTGTTGGGTGCGGGGGAAGGGGCGGCGGGTGATGTGGCAGGTGGCGGTTCAACTGCTTTTTTTACGGTCACCAGCGCATCGATGAGTTTGGCCTGCTGCTGAGTTTGGTTGCGGTTGAGGTGCGCCAGCAGGGAGTTGAGTTGATCGGCCTGCAGGCGCAGATTCATCACCTGTGCGTTGGTGATGGAGGTTACTGGGTTGGGTTTTTCGTCGGTGACGGTTGATAGACGCGGAACGTTCGCAGTCGATGTTTGCGGGGGTACGGGGGTTATTGGTGAGGGCGTCATGGCGCGGTATTGAGGATAGAGTTGATCAGCCGGTGCGACGGATTGTGGTGGCAGTTGGGTCGATTGTGGTTGCTGTTGTTCAAGTGATTCGCGTTCGCTCAGGGCAAGTGTGCGCTGTCGGCGGAGGTTGGAACTTTCAGCGCGTGCGGCGAGGGTGTTGTTTGCGATGGCATTGGTGATGACCCATTCGCGCAGGTCGGCCTGGGCGGCTTTGACATCATGTGTGGCCACCTGTACACGCTGAATCAAAACGTCGGCGGAGGGGTCGGCTTCACGTAATGTTGCAGTTGTTTCGCGTGCGAGTGCAACACCCGCAGCCGTGTCGGTTTCATTTTTTGAATCAACTTGTGCCAGCGGTTTTTCAATGGGAAGCGATGGTGTGCTGGTGACGGCTGGTACATCACGTTTGTCAGCGACGATGCCACGTTCACCGGTATCGGCCAGGGAACGGGCTGACTTCATGGCCAAGACGGGCTGTGGGGCGTCAGTTTGTGATGATGCAGCCGAAGCGAGCGATGACTCGGAAGCGCCCGTACCCATGATGCGCTGTTCACTGTTGGGGGTGGGTTGACCGGCGAGGTCGGCAGAGGGCGTGGTGGCAAATGGTGCGGCAGCGATGGGCGCAGCAGCGAGGGGTTGATCGATGTTGGTGCGGGTGGATGATGCGAGTTGTTCAGATGCTGCAAAGGGACCGACCCCAGGGGCGGCACTGGAACCGGGGGCGGGGGCGGAACCGGGGGGGGCGGAGGGGTCGTGCAGGTTGAAGGTGAAGACCCAGATGTGCAGGACCAGGCCGACGACGAACATGAGCAGGGCCGCCAGGGCGGTGATGGCCAGCAGACGTGAAACACGATTGCGATGACGAGCGATGGGCAGGGCGGTGTCGGCTGCGGGGTTGTCCAGCAGCATGTTGCGTTCAAGGCGATCATGCACCGGTTGCATCAAATCGGAGGGGGGCATTTCATCGGGCAGGTTACGCAGGGCAGCGCGATCGTCGGCCAGGGATTGCACCAACTGGCGCAGGGGTTCGTCGCCGGCGAGCATGGTTTCAAAGCGTACCTTTTCGTCGGCGGTCAGGTCGCCTTCGAGGTAAGCGAGAATCAGGTTTTCATCGTAACGCTGGGTCATGGTTGGGGTGAACTAACTTGAGTATGTTTTATTCTTCATCGGCCCTCACCCGGCCTCGCCCCGGGGGGACTCGGCCACCCTCTCCCACGGGGAGAGGGGGCAGCGTGTCATTCCGATAGTTTGGGTTGCGGTTTGGGGAGTGGTCGTCGTGGATCACGGGTGGTGGAGGCGTCCAAAAATTGCGGGGATGGTTCATCGGGTAAGGGTTCTTTGCTGGTCATGGCCTGACGGAGGGCTAGCCGGGCGCGGAACAGGCGACTTTTGACCGTACCCACCGGAATCGAAAGTGCAGCAGCGATGTCGGGGTAGTCCATCTGATCAATGTCGCGCAATACCAGAATGGCGCGAAAATCGACATCGAGGCGCATCAGGGCTTGTTGCAGCAGCGTGAGCATTTCATTCTGTTGGACGCGCAAGGCGGGGTCGGGTTCCCTCGTATCCGCCAATTCACGACGCAGGGCGGACAATTGATCATCAACACTATGAGCATCACGATCATGCCCGTTGCCGTCGATGGGCAGGGTGTAGCGCAGTTTGCGTTTGCGCAGGTGTGAGATTGACAGGTTCATGACGATGCGGATCATCCAGGTCGTCACGGCTGCCTGTTCGTGGTAGTCGTGCATGTGGGCGATGATTTTGAGCATCGCTTCCTGCGTGAGTTCCGCAGCGTCGTCACGATGGTGCAACATGCGCAAGGCGACGTTGAAAAGCCGTTGACGGTGACGTTCGAGCAAGTCACCCAGCGCAGCCTGATCGCCCTGACGGAAGCGTTGCAAGAGGCGTGCATCGACGGGATCGTTCATGCGGGTGACTCTGACTTCAAAACGCCGCGATGTTACTATGAGACGCAAGGGCGCATATTCAAGCGCTGCGCCCGATGATACACGGATGGTCTTTTTATTTTACAGGTAAACAGCGATGTCCGATACCACACCGCGTTTGCGTTATGAATCGCCCCTGGCCAGTCGCAATGCTTCGCCGGCGATGCAGGTCATATGGTCACCCCAGCGCAAGTTCACGACCTGGCGCAAACTGTGGCTGGCACTGGCGGAAAGTCAGCGCGAACTGGGGTTGCCGATCAGCGGAAAACAGATTGCACAATTGCGGGCGCATGTGGAGGATGTCGATTACGCCAGGGCTGCGGAATATGAAAAGCGGCTGCGGCATGATGTGATGGCCCACATTCACGCGCTGGGAGAGCAGGCCCCGGACGCTCGGCCGATTATTCATTTGGGGGCGACCAGTCAGTATGTGAATTGCAATACGGAACTGCTGCAAATACGCGAAGCATTGCAACTGGTGGCGATGAAGCTGGCGGTGTCAATTGATTTACTCGGTCGGTTTGCCAGTCAGTATCGGAAGTTGCCGACGCTGGGGTTCACGCATTTTCAGCCGGCTCAGCCGACGACGGTGGGTAAGCGTGCGACGCTGTGGGCGCAGGATTTGGTTTTGGCATTGGCGGAGGTGGAACATCGTATTGACAGTTTGCAATTTCGCGGTGCCAAGGGAACGACGGGCACGCAGGCTTCTTTTTTTGAACTGTTCGGCGGCGACCCCCGGAAGGCGGACACAACCCCGAACAATCGCAAAGCACATCAGTTGTGTCGCAAACTGGATCGGATGGTGGCAGTGAAAATGAATTGGAACGCGGACAAGGTGTTTGCGGTGACGGGGCAGACGTACCCACGGGTGCTCGATGGGCTGGTGATTGCAAGTTTGGCGGCGGTGGCGGCAGGGGCGGCGAAGTTTGCGACAGATATGCGGTTATTGGCCCATCGCAAGGAGATGGAGGAGCCGTTTGAGAAGGAACAGGTCGGTTCGTCGGCGATGGCGTACAAGCGCAACCCGATGCGCTGTGAGCGGATTTGCGGGTTGGCAAGGTTTGTGATGGGGATGACCAGCACACCATTCACCACGGCTGCGGAACAGTGGATGGAACGCACACTCGATGATTCAAGCACGCGTCGATTGACACTGCCCGAACCGTTTCTGGCGATTGACGGGGTGCTGGATTTGGTGATCAACGTGGCGGATGGTTTGGTGGTGTATGAAAAGACGATCAAGGCGAACCTGATGCGTGAGCTGCCGTTCATGGCGACGGAGAATTTGCTGATGGCGGCTGTGAAGCAGGGGGCGGATCGGCAGACGGTGCATGAGGTGATACGAACGCACAGCCAGGCGGCAGCGCAGCGGGTGAAAATGGAAGGGGCGGACAACGACCTGCTGGAACGACTCAGGGGCGAGGCGATGTTTGCGGAAGTGGATTTCAAGGAGGCGTTGGACCCGGTGCGGTATGTGGGAAGAGCGCCGCAGCAGGTGGGGGAATTTGTGAAGGAAGTGGTCGGGCCGATACGCAGGCGGTATCGGAAACAGTTGGGGTATCGACCGAAGGTGGCGGTGTGAGGGAAAGCAATTTCGAATTTGGAATTGCGGATTTCGAATTGCCAGAACCAAGCCAAGGACGAGTGAGATGCCCTCGGCATCGAACGAGGAATTGGGTATTGCATGAAGCGATGTAGCCCAGCCGCCCTCGGCTGGGTAACAAAGCCGCCGATGGCGTCGGCGATTGGGCCAGTAGCACCCATGCAAGAATACCCGAGCCGTCGGCGTGGACGCCTCCGACTCGGCTTGGTATGAAAAACATGGGACGGATTAACTCGGCGTGATGCTTTGTGTGCAGTGGCGCATTGTTTTACAATGCCTGTTCCCCGTGCGAAATGCGGGGCTGAAAACATCATTCAACTCAATATGGAAAGGGTTTTGGCATGGGCAAATTGCTGGATGGAAATGCGGTGGTGGGGCAGTCGGGTGGGCCGACGGTGGTGATTAACCAATCGCTGGTGGGCGTGATTGAAGGGCTGAAGGCAGGCGGATTTGCGGGGAAAATACTGGGCGCTCAGAACGCGGTGTCGGGCATTGTGAAGGACAAATACATTGAGCTTCAAGGGCTGGCGCAGGACCGGTTGAACCGATTGGCGGAGACGCCCAGTTCGGGTTTGGGTTCGAGTCGTGACAAGCCCGATGCGGAATATTGCAAGCGCATTTTGGAAAGTTTCACGAAGCAGAATGTGCGCTACTTTTTTTACATCGGCGGCAACGACAGCTCGGATACCTGCCGCATTATCAGTGAAATGGCGGACGCCAGTGGTTACGGGCTGGTGGCTTATCACGTGCCTAAAACGATCGACAATGATTTGCAGTGCAACGATCACACGCCCGGCTTCGGGTCGGCTGCCAAGTTCGTGGCCCAGGCATTCATGGGCGACAATTTGGACAACAAGGCTTTGCCCGGTGTGAAGATCAACATCATCATGGGGCGACATGCGGGGTTTTTGACAGCGGCGAGCATTCTCGGAAGGCAGAGCGACAAGGATGGCCCGCATTTGGTGTATGTGCCTGAGGTGGCGTTTGACATTGAAAAGTTCAAGGCGGATGTTGATCGGGTTTATAAAAAACTGGGTCGCTGCGTGATTGCGGTGTCGGAAGGGATTCACGACAAGGATGGTTCGCCGATTGCGGTGAAACTGGCTGAGCGGAGCGGGAAGGATGTGGAACGCGACAGTCACGGGAATGTGCAGTTGTCGGGGTCGGGCGTGCTGGGTGATTTTCTGGGCGATCTGGTGAAAAAGGATTTGAAGATCAAGCGCGTGCGCAGTGACACGTTCGGTTATTTGCAGCGCAGCTTTGCCGGTTGCGTGTCGAAGGTGGATGCGACGGAGGCAAGGGCTTCGGCACGCAAGGCGGCGGAGTTGGCGCTGGCGGGGGAAAAGAGCGGCTCAGTGGCGATTGGGCCGATGCGTGTGACGATGGATGAGCCTTACAAGATGGGCTTCAACCGGATCGAGTTCAAGGATGTGGCCGCCAAGACCAAGGTGATGGATACCCAATACATTGTCGATGGATGTGATGTGGCGGAGAGCTTCAAAAAGTATTTGGTGCCGATTGTGGGCGAGCTGCCGGTGATCGAGCAGTTGTATTAATTTGGAAGTGGCCAAGTGGCCAAGTGACAGAGTGACGAACCCACGAATAAAAAATGACGCCGAGGGCTTTAGCCCCGGATCAATGGGTTCATGATCGATGCGGTCATCCGGCCCTGAAGGGCTCGGCGTCATGCACAATGCAAATGGATTGCGTTTGGACAAACTTACAAAAAGGAAAAAACGATGAGCGAGTTTACGAAAAATCTGGCGGTGCAAAGCTGGTGTTTCCGTCACTTTGCCGAAAACGCCAAGGTGGCGGAACTGGTGAAAGGTTTGGGGTTGAACGGCATCGAGGTGTGCGGCAAACACTGTGATTTCAACAACCCGGCGGTGTGGGACAGCGTGATCGACACGTACAAACAGGCGGGCATTCGCATTGTGTCGATCGGCGTGGAAAGTTTTGGGGCGGACGAAGCGGCTGCCCGCAAACGATTTGAGTTTGCGCAGAAGGCTGGTTGCAAAATGATTTCCGCCAATTTCAATCCGTTCACGTACCAGGCGGCCTTGCCGATTGTTTACAAGCTGTGCGAAGAGTTCAACATCAAACTGGCGATTCACAACCATGGCGGATATCACTGGCTGGGCAGTGGTGAAATATTGAACTGGGTGTTTGCGACGACGCGCACCTGCATCGGGTTGAACATGGACACGGCCTGGGCCTTGGACGCCAAGCAGAACCCGGTGGAATGGGCGGAGAAGTTTGCGTCACGGTTGTACGCGGTACACATCAAAGATTTTGTGTTTGACCGGGTGCGTAAGCCGACGGACGTGATCGTGGGCACGGGCGGGTTGGATTTGCCGGGGCTGATCAAGACGCTCAAGGCCAAGGGCTTTGCGGGCGAAATGATTCTGGAATATGAAGGGGACGTTGAAAACCCGGTGCCGAAGCTGGCCGAGTGCGTGAAAGCGGTACACGCAGCGGGGTGATTGGAATTTCGAATTTCGAATTTAGCGGGAAGACCCGCTGTTGAAGCCGTCGGATTTCGAAGTTATCAAACCAAGCCGAGTACGAGACACGAGCATGGCGAGTGTCGAGGGATCGGGTATCAGATGGAACAAGGTAAAACGAACAAACCCCGGCAGTCGTGTGCCCGGGGTTTTTTTTATTGAAAAGGTAAGGGTTACGAGTTTTACTGGCCGGGGGACTTTTTACCTTCAAGGTCCTGCAAATAGGCGACGGTACGGTCGAGTTCGCGTTTGAGGTGGCGAACCCGCAGCAGCGATTTGACGCGCGTGATCAGTTCGAGTTTGTTCACCGGTTTGGTGACAAAGTCGTCGGTGCCTGATTCGACGCCACGCTCGATATCACCCAGTTCGTTCAGGGCGGTCACCATCATGATCGGAATCGAACGGGTGGCGGGGTCTTCTTTCAGCTTGCGGCAGACTTCAAAACCCGACATACGCGGCATCATGATGTCCAGCAAAATCAAATCGGGTAGTTTCGGACCACCCCCCGCGGCCACGGCCTGTTCGATGGTTTTCATGCAGGCCAAGCCGTCGCCGGCGGTCATGATTTTGCAATTCAATGCTTCGAGGTAGGCTTGCAAAAGCTCAACGTTCTGAGCGTTGTCATCGACGATCAGAATGGTCGATTGCGACAGGTCGAGTTCTTCCTGCATCGAAGCAGCGGTATTGGGTTGCGTCATATCAAGGGTTCCTCACAAGTAAAAGGCACCACGCAGGCACAATCATCACATGGCCCACAGCCCGGACGGACGTTCATCGGCCTTGAATGTTACCCGATTCAGGTCATAACGTCGATGAGCGAGTTCGCAAATCAACCCACGCAGGAGGGTCGCCGCATTCTGATTTCACCGATCAAGGTCGCACCGATGTCCCGTTGATCAATACGGAATGGGCCACGATGATACGAAGATGAGAAGAACACGAAGCAGATATGGATGATGGATAATGGATGATGGATAATGTTCAGAGTTGGTTGACGTTCGCTGTCATTTTGGCGGGCAAAGTTCGTTATGCGCTTATCAAAAGAGTATGTCTGATTTTGGTGAATATCGTTAAATAACGTTATTGCAATGTTTTATGTTGTTTAAGTGGTTTGATTTAGGGGTTGAATCATGGTATAATCGGCATATGTCGCTGCCGGTGTTGCAACCAAGTCGCGTGACGGTGATGATCAAGCCGGTGGGGGCGTTGTGTAACCTCGACTGCACGTATTGCTATTATCTGCCGACGAAGACGATTTACGATGGCCGTGAAAAGCGGATGAGTTTACGGACGCTGGAAAACATTTTTGCCAGCGTGCTGCCGAGGTTTGGGGATGAGGTGACGATTGCCTGGCAGGGGGGTGAGCCGACGCTCGCGGGGCTTGCGTTTTTTGAAAAGGCGATTGAATACCAGGAAAAATATCGTCGCCCCAATCAGCGGGTGAATCACGCTTTACAGACCAACGGCACATTGTTGGATGATGATTGGTGCAGGTTTTTAGCCAGGCATGAGTTTTTGATCGGGTTGTCGATGGACGGCCCGCCTCGGTTTCACGATCACTATCGTATCAGCAATCGCAGGCAGCCGACGTCGGATCGTGTGCTGGCGGGCATGAAGCTGCTGCAAAAGCATGGCGTTGAGCACAACATTCTGTGCGTGATCAACGATTTCAATGTGAATCACCCTGAGGAGGTGTTCGGGTATTTGGCCAACCTTGGGCAGAGGTGGTTGCAGTTCATACCGGCCATCGAGTGGGAACCGGATGCTGCCAACCCGGGGCGGAACAAACTGGCACCCTATTCGCCGCAACCTGAACCGTTTGGTCGATTTTTGTGTCGCACGTTTGATTTATGGTTTGAGAAGTACCGGGCGAAACTGAGTGTGCGTGATTTTGATGCGGTGTTGAACAAGTTGGTGCTGGGTCGTATGCCGTTGTGCATTTTGGATGGATCGTGCCACAATCAGATCACGATTGAGCATGATGGGTCGGTTTTTGGATGCGATCATTTTGTGGAGCGGCGTTGGCAGCATGCGCTCATCGGGCAGCCGGGGTGGAAGAATTCGATCAACCTCGATGGGTCGCAGTCGGTGGGTTTGACGGTGCATGGCACGGGTTATCAGCGGTTGGAAGCGGGTACGGATATTCATGCGATTGGGGATATGCCGGTGCATGCGGAGCCGGTGCAGGGCGAGGGCGATGCACTGGATGCGGATTGGTACGATCGGATTGATGCGCAGCGGTTGGGGACGTTTGCGGTGCGTAAGCAGCATTTGCCGCCGACGTGTTTCAGTTGTGAGTGGAAGCCGTATTGCCATGGGGGTTGTCCGAAGCATCGACCGATGGGGGGCGATGTGCCGGAGCCGACGGTTTTATGTGAGTCGTACAAAATGTTTTACAGCCACACGATGCCGCGCATGCAGTGGTTGGCGGGTTTTTTACGGGCAGGGCAGCAACCCCCGCCACCGATGTCGCAGGAACGAGTGGGCAATCAGACGGCGGCACAGTCGCTGGGCGATATTTCGGCGTTGGCATCGGTGACGGCGAGGTTGACCGGTACGGCTGTGGAAGCAGTGCCAAGGGCCAGGCCGACGGTGGGGCGGAATGATCCGTGTCCGTGTGGTTCGGGCTTGAAGTACAAAAAATGTCACGGGAAAAACCGATGAACAAACCAACTGTTTGCTGTTGACGTAACAATGTCATCGTGCATTCGACTTTTTTGTCTGGATAGGATTGACAATGACCAGCATGACCAGTGCAAGCCGTGTATCGTGGGCGGATCGATGGACCAAGCCGAGCCTTGAAAGTCTGATTGAATCACTCAAGGCTCATCACCGTCGGCAATTTGTGCATTTGATGGAAAAACTCGACGCAGTGCCGGGGATGGATAAAACCATTTTGTGGTACGGGCCGAGTTGGAAATGGACCATTGCATACAACCTCAAACCGGTGAATGGCAATGGTAACGGTCATGGTGCAACGACCGGGCGCAACGGCAAACGTGGCAAGGCTGTGCAGACGGCTGCGCAACCGGCGCAACCCAGTGATGTGTTTTGCTTTTTGGTGCCCAGTGTGGAAAACCCATCGGTGTGCATCCCGCTGGCGGAGCATCATGCGGAGGTGATTGCATCGGGGACGCTGAGCCGGTATTTGCGGGAAGGCATCAACACCGCCAAGTGCGCGGTGGCAACGCGCTGGGCGACGTGGACCCCGGCCACGGAATCGGAATCAACGCAACTGACGGAACTGCTGAAAAAGAAGTTACAACTGGTGACGGAGCAGGGTTGGTGAATTGGCGATTGTCTAATCTGACGCCGAGGGCTTCAGCCCCGGATCGACGTCACAAATAACCGGCCCTGAAGGGCACGGCGTCATAGGCGGTGGTACATGTATGGATCATGGATAAAGGATGATGGATCATGTTCAGAGAAGGTTTACATCAATCAACTCTGCGCTTGAACATTATCCATGATCCATTATCCATCATGTGATTGGTGGGTCCGCTCGCGGACTCGCTTGACCCACCCTACAACATCATTTGGCCGCTTCTTCAAAATGCAGGGCATATCGCAGTTGATTTGGTATAGTGAAACCCGGAGAGAAAAAAGAGGGACAACATGCGCTACAAAGTGATGTGGTTATCGTCGTTGATTACGATGACACTCTGGCTGGGCAACATCACCGGTTGCAGTACGCCGCCGGTGGTTGAAAACGATCAGGCTTCGGCGGCAGCGCAAAACGAGGCACAGACGCAGGCGGCCTTGGAGGCGTGGGCGAAAAACTGGAAGCCGCCGACGGAAGAAATGCCGGTCGAGGCCACGACGGCTGCGATGCCGCCGGTGACGGAAGTGACTTCGACGCAGCCTGTGACTGAGGGGATGCCGACGGATGAAGTCACCCCGGTTGAAAATGACACCACACCGGCACGTTGTGGGCCGATGGCTGCGGGGGATGTTTGCGCTACGTGTCAGGGTGAAAAGGCATGCAGTATGCACCAACCAGCAGGGCAGCCGATATTGACTCCGACAATGAATCGCGGACATTGGCCGAAAATTGTGGTGAAAACCGAGGCAGGGCAGACCCGACATTGGCCGGTGTATTTCAACGACTGCCCGGTGTACCCGGCGGAAGCTGACCCTGGCTCTGCGCCCGGGACCGAGGCTTCGATTCACGCAGCATTGGCCAATGATCGAGCGGCTGGTGCGAGCTTTGAAAACATGCAGGCAGTGCCGACGCAACCGATCAAGGCGGCATTTGATTTGGTGACGCTGCCGGTGCGGGCGATTGTCAACCCGCCGATGGTGACGAACACCAGCCCGTGATGGGGCGTATGTTGCACAGTCGTGAGGTGTGATCAGGGAGTCGGCGTAATTTGAGGAGTGTTCATGCCGACGGTCAGTTTTGATGCGCAAAGTTTGATGATCGATGGTCGGCGGCTCTGGCTGGTCAGCGGTGAGCTTCATTATGCTCGCATACCCCGTGAGCATTGGCGAAAACATTTGGCAGCCGCCCGGCAGGCGGGTTTGAACTGCATCACCACCAGCATTCCGTGGAACCAGCATGAATTGTTGCCGGGGGTTTATGAGTTTGAAGGCCAACTGGACCTGCGCCAATTTGTGAAGTCGGCTGGAGAACTGGGGTTGTACGTGGCGCTGAGGGTCGGGCCGTATGTGGGCGATGGGTATGACCTGGGCGGGCTGCCCGCATGGCTCAACGGCATCAAAGGCATAAAACTGCGGCAGGCCCCCGGCCCGTTCATGGAGGCAACCGCCCGTTATTTCGGCGAAGTGTTGGAGCAGGTGAAAGATTTACAGGTCAGTGCCATCGCACGGCCGGACTACAACACCAGCAACATCGGCAACGGCGGTGGACCGGTGTTGTTGATGCAGGCTGAGCATCACTGGTTTTGTCATCACCCGCAGCAGGGTGAAATGTATTTGAAGGAATTGGCCCGTTACCTGCGTGAAAATGGTTGTGAAGTGCCGATCACCCTGGCCAACAACCTTTGGCAACGCACGGAAGGAACGATCGACACCTGGGCGGCCAGTGAAAACCTGCTCGCGGACATGCGTCAATTGGCGGTGGTGCAACCGAATCGTCTGCGTCTGGTCAGCGATTTGTCGGTGGCAGCACCGGCAACGATGCACGATGAAACAGCCCATGCGTCGAGGCGTGCGTCGGCGGGTGATGACGCTGACCATGAACAGGCATCATCGTTACTGGTGAAATTGGCACAGGTGTCGGCCTCGGGCAGTCAGTTCAACCTCACGCATTTTCAAGGCGGAACCAATTTCGGTTTCATGGGCGGTCGCTGGGCGGGGCATGAACAGGGCGGGTTCGCAGCGGTCGATCATGTACCGGGGGCACCATTGTCACAAACCGGTGAACCGCGCGCTGGTTACGCAGCCATCAAACGCATCAGCACGTTTGCCAGTCAGTTCGGTCATGTGCTGGCGGGTTTGGAAGCGGATCGACATCACGCGGCAATATCACTGGACGCAGCCGACCACCCGATCAGTGTGATTCATCAGCGTGGCAGTCAGGGCGATGTCGTTTTCATTTTTCAAAACCCCGATGAAAAACGCGCGGGTATTGATTTGCTTTTGCCGACGGGTTTGCATCTGCCTGTGCCGCTGACGAGTGCAAGGGTGCAATGGCTGATGATGAATGTGAAATTGTCGGGGGCAACGACGCTGGATTACACCAACCTCAGCCCGTGGGCCTTGGTGAATCGGAAATTGCTGGTGTTGTATGGGCGTGCGGAGGCGCAGGGTTTGGTGTCACTCAATGGCGCGATGCTGGAAGTGACCGTGCCCCCGGCGAAGGAGGCAAAACCATGGGTGGGGCATCACGAAGGTTTGATCGTGGTGGTGATGAACGAAGCGCAGGTGGACCGTGCGTACATCACGGGTGCGGGGTTGGTGACGGGTGCGGCGAGGTTGGATGAAAACGATCAGCCGATGACGGATGAAGTTCATCACTCGGCCATGACCATCACGCCGACGGGCGAACGATTGGTACACAAAGACACCCCGGCCAGGGCACACAAGGGGGCGAGTGGTTCAAGGCAAAATCAAGCAAAAGAAGCGGGGGTATTGCCGAGGTTGGTTCATTGGCAGGTGTGTGAACTCAATGAATTACTCGATGGGTCGTCGCCGCAATATCAGAGTATGGATGGGCCAAGGTCGTTGGAGTCAATGCAGGCTCAAAGTGCATATGGGTGGTACCGATTGACACTGCCCAAGGCGATCAGCGACACGGTATTGGTGCCGGCGGGGGGGCGGTTGCATGTGTATCAGGGCGGGCGGTTGCAGGCGATGATTGGTGAGGGCATCGGGGCGACGATGGACCCGGCGAAGCTCAAACTGTCGGGGCAGGTGGTGATATTGGCGGATGCTGTCGGTCGATTCAGCGACGGGTGGCGGATGGAGGAGTCGTATGGTTTGGTCGATCATTTTTATGCTGTCAAACCCGTGAGTCTTGGCAAACCGAAATCGGCACAAGTGCGCGGGTTTGACCCCTGGTCACTGGGTCAATATTGGAGCGGGCTGCGGTTTGGCGATCATTCGCTTTGCGATGTGCTTTTGTGGGACGTGAAGGTGCAGCGGGAGCAGGCATTGGTGATCGAGCTGCGCGGGTTGCCGGGCGAATGGTTGGTGCAGTGCAACGGCAATGCGGTCGGGGTTTACAGTCACGATCAATCCAGCGGCTATGGGCGCACCGTGTTGCACCACGGCAAGGGCATCATCAAAACCGGCGGCAACGAACTCAAACTGATTCACCTGGGCAAACTGACCGGCACGACATCGGCTGCACAAGTTGCCAAATACATGCAGCTTTTTGTGACCACGCAGAACCTCACGGAAGATGCAGCCTTTGCGTATGCACCCTGGTTGCCCCCGGTTTCTGTTCCGGCTAGTTCGCCGTTTGTCAACTTGAAACCGGCGCACAAAGCTGGTCAACCCTGCTGGTATCGCACAAACTTTTCATTGGCATCGCCGACAGCACCCATCGGTATCGAGTTGTCGGGTATGAGCAAAGGGCAGTTGTACCTCAACGGAAAAAACCTAAGTCGATACTGGGTCGGCTCACCGCAGGGCAAACCCTTGCCGGGGCAGTCACAGGTTTACCTGCCGACGCCCTGGTTGCACAGCGGGCAACCCAATGAGTTGATGTTGTTTGACGAGCACGGTTACGCACCGACCAAGTGCCGATTGATGTGGTTGGGGTGACGGATCATTGATCGAACATATCACGAAAATCAGAGCCGGGGCGTGTCGCCCCGGAATGAATCATTGAATGCATTTGTACCGGGCCGACACGGCCCGGCTCCGATCACGGGAGCAGTCCAGCTACTTCATCAAGCAATCTCGGTAAATCATCATGAATAATGTCCCAAACGACATCTTCCTGAATCATGCTGTAGCCGTGAACCAGTCGATGACGAAAGGCAACGATTTTGTCAGCGTGACCGATGCGCTGGGCGATGTCGGGCATACGCTGACGAAGCTGACTCATCGCTTCGCCGATAATGATGAACTCGCGCTCAATTGCGGAACGCAACATTCGGTCAGCAATAAAATCATCTTTCGTTTTGCTGCGAACGAAAACCTGGATGGCGCGACCCGAGTCGTCGATATCCGCCAGTAGTTTCGCCGCTTCAAGCTGCATACAACATCATCCGTGAACGATTGACTGATTGCATGAAGTAACGATTCCGTATCGCCTTGGTCATGACCAGATCGACGGGGCGACCGAGTAATTTTTCAAGTTCGCTCAGCAAGCCAAAATAAGCCGGGGCGTGTTCACCTTCTGCCAGGGGTAAAAACTCGACCAGAAAATCGACATCGCTGTGTGAGGCATCAAATTGATCGGTGACTGCGGAGCCAAACACTTCCAGCCGTGCGACCTTGTATCGCTGGCACAATCGGGTAATACCCTCGCGGTTGGTTTCGATGATCGGCTGCATGTTCATAGTTTACCCCATCCGGCATGGTCACATGCTATCATTGTCACCGGCTGCAAGGCGATTGCAGAATTGGATGCAAACCACGAAAATCGCACGCGGAAATCAACATGCCCACGCTCACCATCGACGGCAAAGCCCTGCCTTATGAAGGCAAAAAAACCATCCTTCAGGTCGCCATCGAGCACGGCCTGGAAATACCCCATTACTGCTACCACCCCGGTTTGTCCATCGTGGCCAGTTGTCGCATCTGTCTGGCGGAGGTCGCACAACCCAACCCGCGCAACGGCGGCAAGCTCGAACTGATCCCCAAACTGCTGCCCACCTGTCAAACGCCCGCTTCCGACGGCATGGTGGTTTACACCAAGTCCCCCAAGTCGGTCGCCAATCAGAAAGCGGTGATGGAATACCTGCTGATCAATCACCCGTTGGACTGCCCGGTGTGCGATCAGGCCGGCGAATGCTCGTTGCAGGATTACAGCTACCAATATGGGCGGACCGAGGCACGTTTTGAAGAAGACAAAATCAAGCAGCCCGTGAAAGACATCGGCCCGCATGTGAAACTTTACAGCGACCGTTGCATCATGTGCTCACGCTGCGTGCGCTTCACCAAGGAAGTCACCGGCACGGGCGAACTGGGTATTTTCGGGCGCGGCAGCAAGGAACAAATTGATATTTTTCCGGGTCGGGCGCTGGAAAACGAACTGTCGGGCAACGTGGTGGACATCTGCCCGGTGGGGGCGCTGCTGGATAAGGATTTTCTGTTCACGCAGCGCGTCTGGTTTTTAACCGAAACGCCTTCGATTGATGGATTGACCGCAGGGGGTGACAACATCACCGTGCATCACAAAGAAGGCAAGGTGTATCGCATCAAGCCCCGTGCCAATGCCCAGGTGAATCAGTGGTGGATCAGTGACGAAATTCGTTACGGATGGAAGTTCGTGCACAGCGACGAACGATTGCGTCAACCCATGCGGCTGCAATTTGGTACGCAGGTTGAGTGCGATTGGCAGCGTGCTTATGAAGAAGTGCGCAGCATCTGCAAAGCGGTCACTGGTCGGGGCAAACGCACAGCCCTGCTGCTTTCGCCGATGCTGACTTGCGAAGATGCGTACCTGCTTTGCACAGCGATCAAGGCGATGGACAAGGAGGTGGTGATTGGTGTCGGGCCGGTGCCGCGTCAGGGTGAAAATAAAACGTTCCCTGGTGGGTACGTCGTGCGTGCGGAAAAGGCCCCCAATGCGCGAGGTGTGCAGCGCGTGGTTGAAAGTTTTGTCGGGGCGGGCAATGGGTTTGATTTTGCCAAAATGCTGACGACTCTCAAAGACCCCGCCTGGAACATCGAGGCAGCGATCATCACCGGCAACTACCCCAGCAAATGGACCACCAAGGAACTGGTGACCGCACTGGCGAAAAAACAGTTGATACTGCTGGACACACTGCCCAACGATTTGTCCGCCAAGGCTGACGTGCTGTTGCCCGCAGCCACGTGGGTCGAAAAGCCCGGCACGTTCGAAAACGATCAAAACCGATTGCAGGCTTTCGCACAGGCCATCGCCCCGTTGGAATTGGTGCGCAGTGAAGCACAAATTGGGTTGGACCTGTTGGCACTGGACCAGCAGCAGGGTCGTACCACGTTTGATGCAGCGACGACGCGCGAAAAAATGGGCGGTGTGTTTGTCAGTCAGGTGCATTTGCCGGCCGGCGAGCGTGGGCGCGAGCTTGACATGCAGTATGTTGAGTTGTGAGGGTGTTGCTTCAAAGATTTCACGTAGCCCAGCAGCCGGGGGCGCGCTCGACTGGGTCATGCATCAGTTTCCATCACAGCGTTTCGAACGCTTTATGTCGGTGTTTCGTAAAGTCACGATGGTATAAAGCAGTGGATTTGGAATCGGGTCCCGCTGTCTGGCAAGTGCAGACTGTCAGGGGCACACTTTTTTCGTATCACTCCCTGCTCAGGGCGAGCATCCAATGTTGCACCTGCGAAGCCAATAGTCTGCGCGGGCCTTGCATTTTACGCCGCAATAAAAACCCGGGCCCTGGGTGCAAACCCTCTTTGCGCAAGGCGGCCAGGTCATGCGCCAGTCGCTTTCGGGAACGCGGCACTTCACGGGCGATTTGAGCCACCGGTATCAGTACCACATTGGGTACCAAACAACGGCGCAATACACGAATCAAATCGACCGGGCGGGTGGTGAGTATGAGTACCGGGGCACTGATCGCCAGGGGCGCCAGGCCGAGGGTGAAGGTGCGAAAAAGGTCCAGCACGCGGGCTTTGTCATGATGCCAGAGGAAGCTGGCCGCAGCGAAGACCAGTGTGCCCCACAACAAGCCGACGATGACACCCAGCAGTTGTTTGCGCAGCCCTGCCCACCAGCCGTAGGCAAAATACAACAGCGCCGCCGCCGTGATGGCTGACCAGCTTTCCAGCACCATCGGCAAAGCACAGGCCAGCATCGCCAACGCCAAACGCAACCCGGCTGCAGCGCGACCCCTGGCCGGTTTGATGCCTGGTCCGCGATGATGTGCAAGTCCCGGTTCCGTGCCCGCCGATTCTGTCATCGAGTTCACAGGCATTTGCTCTGAGGAAGTGACCATTGGTGCAGCGGTTTGTGCTCGTTGTCGCGCAAGCCAGCGCTGGGCGAGCATCACGCCGACCAATGCACCGATGATGCGCAAGGGCCACTCGGCAAACCACATCATCCACAAAAAGGGTTCATCACCATGGCGCGTGGCCAGCATGATTTTCACCGGCGCACCGCAACCGGCCAGCAATTCAAAGGTCACCGCTGCCAACCCCACTGCGGTGAGTCGATGAAGGCGTGAAAAAAGCCAACCGACACCAGCCGCGCCCGCCCCAGCCACGATCATCACCACCAGCAGATACACCACCCCGATCTGCAACATCAATACCAACCCGTACACGATGCCCAGCAAAGCCAGACATCGCCAGCGACCGATTTTGCCCATGAGTAAAGCAATCGCCACCCCATCAAGCACAGCCTTGGGGCCGCTGTGTGCCAGTGAGTTGTAGTGACCCAGGGCCATGGTCATGCTGCTGATGATGATCGTGCCGGCCACCACCATCATCGCCGCTGCCGCCCCGACCCGGTTGAGTTCACGCAAGGAAAACCCCCTGCTGTCGTTGGGTAACGTCATCGTCGATGGAGTCGTTGTCAGGTTCATGATTCACCCTGGTTGATGAAGGGGTGTGTGATGTTCTGTCTGTTCTTTCACTTGTCCACTTGGCCACTCGACCACTTCTTTCAATACCCAAGCCCTCGTCCGCCTGTGGCCAGACTTGTTCTTGGCTTGGTTTCCGCCCCCTCTCCCACCGGGAGATGGCGGGGTGAGGGCGTGTCTTTACACTCGGCCACTTGACCATTGGTTCTCATCGCCGTTTGACCACTTCTTTCCGCCGCCACGAGCAAATTGATTTCACGGGTCAACAGGGCCGACAGGTTGTACGCCCAGAAGCAGCCCTGCGCGGTGAGCAGGCACACATCGCCATGCACCTGCACCAACTCCAATTCCAGCAGTTGATCGATCAGCGTTTGTGCGTTGGGCAATTTATCCAGCAGCATCGACAGCGACACTCCGTCGGCTTCGGTCAGTGCGTACACCGGGCTGCAATCGTGAACCAGCGCTGGCGATTCAAAAGCCATGATGCGTTGATCGCTGCCTTTTTGTTGGTCTTCCATATATGTGGCGACTTTCATCGGGTTCATGTAACTGAGCCTGCCGATCATGCCCCCTGCCCCGCAGCCCATGCCCAGCACATCCATGCCCCCCGCCCGTGCCTGGTTGTACAAGCTGGTTTCACGCAGGGCATCACCAAAGTGATGAAAACTGAAACGTCGCCAACCTTGGCGCCCCAGCATGGTTTGATAACCGGCTCGCCACAGTTCGTATTCATGGGCCAGGTCACCCAAGGGTGGTGCGCTGCCGCTTGCCATGTTTTTCACCAGGGCACTGCCGGGCATGGGTATCAACGAATACAGGCTGCAACCCGTGGCCGATGATGCACAGAGCGTCAGCAAATCACACTGCCACGAATCGATCGTCTGCCCCGGCAGGTTGTAAATCAGGTCCACGCTCAGGTTGGCAAACCTTTTTTTCACAGCCGCGTCCAACAACCCCAACACCTGCTCACGATCAGCCAACCGCCCCAGTGATTGACGCAACGCAGTGTCAAAACTTTGCACCCCGAAACTCATGCGCGTCACCCCAGCCTGTGCCAGTTCGGTGAGGTAGTTTTCATCGACACCATCGAACCGCGCTTCGACAGTGATTTCGGCATCATCGGCCAGGGGGTAGTGATCGCGCAAGATTTGCACCAACTGCGCCAACTGTTCCGCAGTGAGCACCGTCGGGGTACCACCGCCCAGGTAAATCGCCCGGAACGGTCGCCCGAATTGCACCCAGGGGTTTTCCGCCCAGCGTTTGATCTGACTTTGCAGCGCCAGAAAATAAGCCTGCAAGTCTGCCCCTGCGCTGGGTTGGCGAATGAACGCACAGAAGCTGCAAATCCGCCGACAGTAAGGCACATGCAGGTAAATCACCCGCTGCGTCGAACCGGGTTTTTTCAGTCGCTGCTGCAAAACGCCCGCCCCCGTCGGCGGCATGAACGGTCGGCTGCCTTCGAGTTGCCGGGCTTCCATGTGGCCGCGCACCTTGTGGTCAAACCAGCGCCACACCGGCTCGCCCTCACGCTTGCGACGCAATGCCTCCGTGATTTGCTCATGCCCTGACATGGGGTTCACTTTCGTGGCTTGGGTGTCGATGGTGTTCATCCGATTTTCAAACGGAAACGAAAGAACTCAACACAGTGAATCACAAGCTGGTGGCTGGTAGTTGGGTGCTGGGCAGCGCAAATAGCGTTGGGTTTTCCGAGCACCCAGCCCCAAGCAACCAGTTCCATGCACCGCTCACCTCCGTGACCTTTGTGACCTCTGTGTTGAAATTCGATTCTGTGCTTTAGGCCCTGGCCTTGAGCGCAAAATCATTTTTCAATTGGTTGAAAAGCTGATGTCTTTCGGGGCTGGTTTCCTTACCGCCGAAGCTCAAAAACACTTTGAAAGCCGAGTGGCCCTGCGGCCCGTAAAACTGGAACGAAAGCACCGGCACGCCGTCCATGTGACTAAGTTTGGCCACGGCAAACACCGCCGCGACGCCGTCTTCACGGATGTGCATGTCCAGCGAAGGCGTTTGCACATTGAAGTAGCCCATCCATCGGCTGAACTTGCCGAACTCGCCGTTGACTTCGAGCGTGGCTGACGGGCTGTTCACGATCACATGCGTTTTGCCGAATTCGGGGAACTTTTCAATCAACTCCATCCATCGGCTGGGGTCCAACTCGGTCACCTGCTCGGTTGGCAAAGCGCGAATCACGTCCACCTCCGCCATGCCCAGTTCGCGCGCCAGTTGTGAAGTCATCTTGCGCGGGTTGGCAGCCAGCATGGCGCGCAGTTCCTCCGTGCTGGGTTTGATCGGGGTGGTTGTTTCCAAGGTCGTTGCGGTCTGCATGAGTTGTCTCCTTTGGTTGTCATGCGTGGGTTGGTTTGTTCCGTCAAAGTTTGGTCGGACGAGTAACATCAAGTTTTTTTGCAAAGCGATGTTCACCACAGAGACGCAGCAGCACCCGGTCGTGGGCCAGGGGCTGGTAGCGAGTAGCTAGGTGAAGCAATCATCACCATTCACTACTGCCCAGCACCCAGCCACTCGGTCACTTCTAACAATGCGCTAAATCGCGGCGCTAACATCCGAACACGGTTCCGTCACTTGGCCACTGGGCCACTTGGCCACTTCTCGTCTTCGTGCCTCTGTGGTTGGTTGAATCAGGCTCGATCACGGAATCGGATCATCGATCGCGGTTTGAGCGGCGTTGAACCACAGCCTCATGTCATCCAGTTGGGTCGGGGTCATGGCCTTGACGTGGCCGTCGAAAAACGCCGTCGGGGCGGCGATGGTGAAACGGGCCTGGGGCAAACCGGTGACGATGCTGGAAACAATTTCAAAACGGTCACCCTGGGCCGACCAGCGTTGTCCGCCGGCTCGTGGGGGCATGACAAAATGCAACCCCGCCTGCGGGTCGGTGAACGGGCCGTTGCGTGCCTGGGTTTCCGCAAACACGATCAGCGATGACGGTCGCAGCACCTCGATATCACGAAACACCACGTGACTACCCAGGTTGGGTCGGTCACCTGATGGGCCTGTAAACCCCTTGAAAATCGGCCCGGCATGTCCGCCGACGTACACCGAATTGATGCCGAAGCTGGGGTGAATGCTCAGTCGATATGCTTTGTCGAGTGCCGTGGCCGGGTCATCGCCGGGCAGTGGTACCAGCGGGCGTGGGCCGTGCTGATGAAGAATGTTCCATAGGTTGCCCACGTAGTTGGACAACCGCCATGGGTAACGGTCAGCCACGGGCAAGCCGAACGTGAAACCGGAAACAGCGTCATTCACCAGCACGGGCGAACCGTTGACCGTCGAGGGTGTGTAACCCCAGAGCAACCAACCGCGATGTTCGCTGTGGTACATGGTGTACCCGTGCATGATTTCCCGCAGGCCTGACATCAAGCGCATTTGCCGAGCCTGTCGCTGAGCAGCACCGAGCACCGGCAGCAATATCGCCATCAGCAGACTGATGATGGTGATCACCACCAGCAGTTCGATCAGCGTGAAACCATGTAGGGGCCTGGGGCGGCACAATGAACGTGTGTGTTCATGGG
>CAZJMK010000051.1:0-30689 GCA_964547135.1 uncultured Phycisphaeraceae bacterium
GATCAACGATGAACAACCCGACCCGGGTTGACAGGTCGCTACATAGCTGAAACCAGAGTGATGTTTAACGGGGGTGGCGAATCGCTGGGATGACAACGGTAGCAAGTTCATGATGAAACTCCTGAATGAGTTTGCAGACCATGCCGTAAGGCGAATGCCGAAAATCCGACGTGATGGATTATCCAAGCAGGCACGATGCATTCTCTTCCCTACAAACATAACACCGAACGAAGATGCCCACTATCTAAAATTGCGGCAAATCCATTCAATCTTAAAGCATTTACGTCATCAACACTTACCGCCGGTGTAACGATCATTATCCTTATAGGAACCTGCCTCATAGAGTCCTTGACTGCTTGGGATGTTTATTTTGAATTCGCATGTATTCGGCCATTATCTGCCAGGAGAACAGTTCATGATCAATGTTTCTTTCTATGCGACCGTCGGCCTGGGTTTCTGCTTGATGTTGCTTTGGGGTTGTGTGACGAATCAAGCACACGCGCAGGAAGTGACTGCCAACACGAATGATTCGACCGTGCGACCGATTCCAACCGGGGGCATCGCTTTGCTGGGGCATGATTTTTTGGAAAAAGCAAGCATTGCCGGCTCTGCGGCGCGCCAAGCGCGGATCACCTTTGTGCCTGTGCAGGGACAACCATTTGCCAAGGCGCTGCGACTGGATACAGGCGGGCCTTTACGCGGCCAACAGCAGTTGGCCTTAAGTTGGGATACGGTCGAAACCGTCCCAAACGATGCGATCTTTTTCCTACGCTTTTATGCCCGACTCATTACGACCAAGGATGAGAGCGGTGTGGGGCGCATGGTGTTTCGCTTGCCTCGTAAAACCGGCGGGGGGGCGCTGGTGTTGGGCCAGATGGCCCGCAACTTTGGCAATGACTGGGAGCGATTTGATGAGCCGATGACATTGCGGTTGCCTGCCGGAGCCGGCGAAGCTCAACTCACGCTCATCTTCCGCGACATGGATCATCAGGTGATCGAGATCGGCGGAATCGAACTATTGATGTTCCGTCCACCGGTGACCACCGGTGACCTGCCTCATCGCAAGATCACTTACGAAGGGCGCGAAGAAGATGCCCCCTGGCGTCAAGAAGCCCGGCAGCGCATTGATCAACACCGCAAAGGGGATATGTCTGTGCATGTCATTGATGACAAAGGCCAACCCATTTCCGGTGCTCAGGTGAAAATGGAGATGAGTCGTCACGAATATGGTTTTGGCACATTCATCAACAACCATCGCTACTTCGACAATCCCAAATACCAGGAAACTATGTTGAAATACTTCAACATGGCAACAGTGAACACCAAGTGGGCAGAGTGGGATGTGTTCAAGTTCGGTGCCAGCTATCCCCGACTGGTGAAGGATTTGGAAGCCAATGGCATTCGCATCCATGCCCATGCCATGATGTGGCCAGCTTGGCATCGCGTGCCCAAGGAAGTCGCCGCTTTGCGTGACAAACCTGAGGAACTGCGACGGGCCATTCGTGAACGGGTGAGATACGTGGCGGAAATCGGTAAGGGCAAAGTGGTGTCCCATGATGTGGTGAACGAAACCACCGACAGCCGGGACATTATCAATCTGCTGGGCCGGGAGGAAATGGTTCATTGGTTCAAACTGGCTCGCGACATCGATCCCGATGCGGTGTTGTACCTGAATGAAAACGCATTGGAAGGCGGGCAGAAGGTCAATCATGTGCTGGATGAAATTGCGTATCTACGCAGTCAGGGGGCGCCCGTCGGTGGCATCGGTACGCAGGCCCACGTCAACCCCATGTCCATCCCCGTGATGCTGCGTAACTGGCAGCGTTTGGCGGACACCGGCCTGCCCATGATGATCACCGAATACGACACCATGACGACCGACCAACAACTGCAGGGCGACTTCACCCGCGACATCATGATCGCCTGGTTCAGCATGCCCAGCAGCGTGGCTTTCATCATGTGGGGCTTCTGGGACGGCCAGCATTGGATCAACAATGCGCCCATGTTCAACCGTGATTGGACACTCAAGCCGGCTGGTCAGCAATACATCGAACTGGTCTTCAACCAGTGGTGGACGCGCGAGGAAGGCATCACGGATGAACTGGGCCGGTATCAAGGACGAGGGTTTTTAGGTGACTATGTGATCAGTGTGACGCACGATGGGATGACCAAAACCGTTTCCGCCAAACTGAACAAAACTGGGTTGGTACTCGAGGTGAATTTCTGACCGATGCTCGCGTTGGTTTCCAGATGAGCATGTACAGGCAATTTGAAAGGCAAAGGGTTCCATGATGCGATTGTATGATTTAACAGCACTGGCGGCGTTGTTGTCTTTTATTGCGGGAGCCATCTGTCCAGCGCAGACAATAGCTCCATTGGCACTTCCGCCGGGCGGAGAGGACATTTTACCGGCCAATGCGGTAACGCAATTGCAACTGCGGGCAGCGCCAGATCTGGCGAAGATGGAGTTGCTAACGCCTGAAGATGGGCCGTTTGGTCATGTCCTTCGTGTGGAGACGTTACGGCGAACAACGAACACGAATCAGATTGCGTTGCATATACCCAACGCAGGTCCGATCACCGGGCGTGATGTGCTATTTGTCTGTTTTTATGCTCGAACAACCAAAACCACTGCGGAAAACGGCCAGGGGCGAATGCTGGTTCGCTTTGATCACGCGACCCCTGGACAGGGCAATGTGGCTTTCCCGCATGGCTTTTATCCGGGTGCCGAATGGGAACCGTTCTGGCGACCGATCGCAGGCTCAAGGGGCAATTTCGCTCCCGGTGAAGCCGTACTGAAAATTGAATTGGGTGCCTCGGGCACGGGTGTGCAGACAATCGAAATCGCAGACTTACGCGTCGTCAACTTCAAGCGCAGCATCAAGGAAAGCGATCTGCCGTTTATGAAGCGTACCTACGTGGGCCGTGAACCCGATGCCCCCTGGCGTCAACCTGCCTTGGAGCGCATCGAAACAATTCGCAAAGGCGATCTGACCTTGACGGTGCTGGACGCACAAGGCCAACCACTGCCCAACGCTAAAGTGAAGGTGACGATGACCCGTCATGCCTACAAATTCGGCTCGGCGATCGGCGAGCGATTCATTCTGGGCAAGACTGAAACCAGTCAAACTTTCCGCAACTGGTTCTTGAAACTATTCAACACCGCCAGCATTGAAAACGCCATCAAATGGCAAAACTTTGTCCGGGAAGATCGCCGCCAGGTGGCGGAGCGCATTCTGCGTGAGGTGCTCATCCCCAATGACATCCTGCACCATTCTCACCTGCTGATATGGCCTTCTTGGAAGTATGCGCCGCCGGCGTTACGGGAAATGCGCAACGACAAGGAAGCAGTGCGCAATATGTGTGAACAGCGCATTGTGGAAACCATCCAATGGGGCAAGCAATTCGGGTTGAAGGAATGGCAGGTGGTCAACGAGCTCGAAGACAACAACGAAATTCCGGACATGCTTGGTAACCGCTACGACGTGGTGGCTGGTTGGTACAAACTGGCGGCACAAACCGATCCGTCTGTCAAACTATACATCAATGAAAATGGTATTCTGGCAGGTAACAAAGCCAAAGCCTACGAAAAAACCATACGTGAATTGTTGGCTCGTGGTGCTCGTATTGATGGCATCGGCTTTCAGGGCCATGTCGGTCAGATTCCGATTCAGAATATTCTTGAACGATTGGATCATTTTCAAAAGACGTTCAATCTCCCGATTTTGATCACGGAGTATGACACCGTGACGCCGGATAAGGAATTACAAGGCGATTTCACCCGTGATTTCATGATCGCGGTATTCAGTCACCCTGCCACCGAAGGCTTTATCATGTGGGGGTTCTGGGACGGAGCGCAATGGCTCAATGATGCGCCCCTGTTTTTCGAAGATTGGACGCTTAAACCCGCAGGAAAAGCCTACATCGATCTGGTGCTCAACCAGTGGTGGACCCAGTTGGACGGCAGCACAGATGCCAAAGGGCAATACCAGGGGCGGGCTTTCTTCGGCAAACATCAGATCGAAGTTACCCTCGGTGATACAACGCAAAGTCTGCAAGTTGATTTCACCAGCAGCGGTTCCCATTACGAAATACGCATGCCCTGACCTGTCGTTCATGAATCACGGCTGACACAACGATGATGAGATGCCGACGATGAAAAGCACGCGACCGTTTATATGTGGGCTTCTGTGTTTGGGATGGTCAATGATCATGACAAACAACGTCCTCGCCAATACGGAAAAAACCAACACGATGGTTTTACTGCCTGCTCTGCGCACCGAAGTTTTGCTTAACGGTGACTGGCCCGAAGGTGGACAGGTTCCGCGTTACGAAGGGGAACGGCTGGAGCGGAAAACCTATCGCCGATCTGTCCAGGTGCCAGCCGACTGGACGGATCGGCGCGTGATGATCGAGTTTGACGGCATCGCTTACAGCGCCAATATCTACGTCAATGACCGATTGGTGAAAGAGCATGTCGGAGCTTGGCTGCCATTGCGCGTGGATATCACGAGCCTGATCTCCGCCGGCCAGACCTTTGAGCTGCGGGTCGAGGTGGCGGGCATGTTACAGGAACCCACGCTTGTCAATGGCTGGGAACGCTGGCCGCTGGGGTCGCAGCAATTGACCGGGAACTTCGGCGGAATCGTTGGCGATGTTTACCTGCGAGCCTATGGGCTGATCCATGTCGCCGACACGTTCATTCGTCCCTCTGTGCGTCAACAGCATCTGGAACTCTGGGCCACCGTGGTCAACACGACGGACCAACCTCAGTCAATCCAACTGGTTTCGCACGTAATTGATGGCGCCGATCAAACCGCACTGATGCTGCAAAGTCCCCCGGTCGCACTGCAACCCGGTGAAGAACAACAAGTGCGATATCAGGCCCCTTGGACAAATGCCAGACTTTGGTGGCCGGATGATCCGCATCTTTATCTTCTACAAACGCAGATTCTGCGTGATGGGCAGGTGTTGGATACGGAAACACGTCGCTTTGGGTTCCGTGAATTCTGGATTGAGGGCACCCAGTATCGGCTTAACGGCATTCGTGTGAATTTACGCGGTGACTATTGCGGGTTTGGCGGCTATTGGCCGATGACTTACCAGACGCGTGAGAACTTGGCCAATACCTATCGCCTGCTCAAGGATCGATTGAACTTCAATGTGCTGCGCTGGCACATGCGCCCAGGTCCGCGGTATGTTTATGATATTGCCGACGAGGTGGGCATGATGATCGTGGCGGAGTCGGCGGTGTATGGTCGGCCCAGTGGTCCGATGCCTGCCCAGATCAAACAAACCTATATCGCCAACTGTCAGACTTGGATCGCGCAGTGGATTCCGAATCTGCGTAACCATCCCTGTATCGTGCAATGGAGCCCGGTCAATGAAATGGGCCCCAAATACACCCATCATCAGGCACTGACCTCCGACGAACTTAAAAGCATCGGAGCTGTGAATCGTCGCCTTGACGACACACGCCCGTTGATCTACCACGGCAATCCGGAAACCGTCGAAGACACGCAGAATCATCATTACCCGATGCAGGGCAATTGGGCACCCATGGTCGGAAGCATCTATTCCTGGCGCTCACTGCTGCATCCCGATGTGCCCACAGGCGTCGGAGAATTTTTGCAGACCTCAGCAACCACACCTCATCCGCGCATGATCAAATCGGAAAAGATCGCTCTGGCCGAGCGTAATAAATGGTGGCTGGGTACCATCCCCCGCGGCTTGCGTTACGTGGGGTTTGCCGACTTTCGTCCCAAAATGTTTTTCTGGATGCACCGGGAGTTGGATTCGCACCGTTCCCGTAATGCGATCAACGCCTTCGCTCCGGTGGCGTTGTTTGATATCGAATACGATGATGCGGGCATCATTCCGTTGGTCGATAAGATTTACCCGAGCTTGCAGACAGGCATCATGCACCGGCGTCGATTGGCTCTGTACAACGATACCTATCGGAATACAACCATCACGGTTGAAATCGAACTGCGTCATGAAGGTCAATCTCTTGCGATCACCCGGCGAAGCTATGAAGTTCCCCTGGGGTATCGTGTGGATATCCCGCTGAGCATGAACATCGCTGGCGGCAGGTATGAACAGGTGGACATGATCCGCAGGACATTCAAAAACGACACCCTCCATTTTGAGGAATCGACGATATTTCAAGTCCGCGGTCAGGCGGAAGGCGATACGTTGCTTGAACTGGGCGACAATGGACAACCGCAATGAAGCCGACTACAACGCACCGCCCCAATATTCTCTGGCTGATGTCGGACCAGCATCATGCCGGGTGCATGGGATGTGTCGGTCACCCGGATGTGCTGACACCCAATCTTGATCGGCTGGCACAACAAGGTGTGCGATTCGATCATGCTTATTGCAACAACCCCATCTGTGGCCCATCGCGTGTGTCGATGATCTGCGGGCAGTACATCCGCACCCTGAGCATCACCGGCAACACCCTTTTTCAGGCAGAGATACCCAACCCCGGCACGCTGCCGACGTATCTGCGACAGCACGGCTATCAGACCGCCTTCGTGGGCAAAGCACACATGATCGAGGCTTGGGACCAGGCGGGTTACGAGCACCGTCGTTACTGTGATCTTTGTGATGCTCATGGTCATGACCCGCGCACTTGTCACTACTTTGATTACCTTGTGCAACAAAACCTGGCGGATCAATATGACCTGGGCAGTCTGCCGACAGGCCATCCCGGGCATGACTGGAAACCGTTTGTGAGCACGATCCCGTATGAGCACAGCGTGGAGCGATGGACCGGAAATGAGGCAGTGGCGTTTCTGCGCCAGCGCGACTCGGAGCGTCCCTTCTTTTTACAGGTGAGTTTTCAACGCCCGCATGGGCCGCTGTCGCCCTCGCCCGAACACGCTTTTCTTTACGACCCAGAGAAAATTCAATTGCCAAGCAGCGCCCGTGAGCTGTTTACGGAACGTCTGAAGGGCAAACCTGCTTTTCAACAACAACATGCCCGGATGACAAGGCCGACGTATCCCCACGTCAGCAAGGACGAAAGCGAACTGCGACAACATCTGGCGCACTATTACTCGCTGATCACGGTGATCGATCAGGAAATCGGTCGGATACTGGATCAGCTTCACACTGACGGTCAATTGGAAAACACCATCATTCTCTATTTTGCCGACCACGGGGACTTTGCGGGCGAACATGGATTGATGGCGAAAAATCTGGGGATTTACGAAGCGGTTCACCGCGTACCCATGATCCTTGTTTATCCCGGATGCCCGACCAATCAAGTGCGCCGGGGACTGGTGGAATTGGTGGATGTGTATCCGACGCTGTGTGATTTGGCAGGGCTGCCGATTCCATCACACAACGAGGGCTTGTCCATGATGCCGGTCGCCCGTGGTGAAGCAGAAGGTAAGCAGGCGGTGTATTGCGAGTGGGATTTTCCCCATCCGATGGAGCAAGAGCGCGTTTGTGCCATCCGCACGGTGCAGCACCGTCTGGTGCACTACGCTCGTGCCCCCTTGGATGGTGAGCTGTACGACCATGAGACCGACCCGATGGAAATGAATAACCTATTCGGAAGGATGGATCAGCTTGCGGTGCAACTGCGCTTAACCCAGCAACTGCTGACCCATGTGAGTCAGGGCCGGCGAGTCTGGGGTCTGGCTGAAGATAAGGTCCAAAATCAGCGCGAAGAAGGCAGCCCAACTTGGAAAATTCACAAACAGGGCTTGAGTTGGTCAACGCTCGCGGGGGCCGAATCGATTCCCAGAACCCAGAATTGATCCACAGCCTGTGGTGCATATCGATTGCGTGGCTTGTCCATCAATCCCAGCCCGGCAAACAAGGCTTCAGAATCAGCCAATTCGGGCAGCTTCAGACCGGATACCGCATGACGGATAAGTACCACCGGGTGATTTTGTCCGTGTACACCGCAGCCGGCCAATGTCATGGCGAGGTCAAATACACCCTGGTTTTTCCGGATGATTGTGAGCGTCAACTTGTGCCATAGGTTAGGCACCAGTGCCGCCCGTTTGTGTCCGCTATCCATGGTGAAGGTTGTCTGCCCACGCTGGCATGATTCCAACTGCAGCCGAACGACACGTCCGCAATCATCCCACGTCCGCAATAACAGATTGATTCCGGACACGCCATCGTTGCAACTAGCCTTGGCCAACACCCCCTGAGGATGCGTACTGATACCCAGCCCTGCCAACGAACCACGGGTGGCATCATCGACCGTCAGTTTGAAATAAGCCGAAATCTGATAAGTTGTGTGCTTTTGGAAGTTACCGATGGACTCCTGCAAAGTCATCGCTGAACCGTCATGAGGCCAGGGGGCCTCGTATCGACCGGGCATTGGCATCCAGTACGGAAAATCAATCACACGCTGGGAGATACCGTTCGCATCTCCGTGCCACTCCAATGACTCACATCCCAGCGAAGCGGCGTAGGCATGATTCATGTCCTCTTCAAATGGATCGCTGTGGATGAGACTGACCGTGCCCTGCGGCGTCACGAATTTGACATCCCTGATATAGGCATTGGATACAAAATGGAGTTCATCGGGTGCATGAATCAGTTTGCCTGCGATGCGAAGATTTTCGATCGTGATGTTTTCCACCCGTCGGGCGACGTCAAAACCGGTGATTTCCACCACGGCAGGCCCCTGCTGCACCGTGATGTCACGGAAATGAATATTGCGAATCTGTCCGATGCCGCTCACGGAGTGTGAAAATTGATTTTGATGAATCGCCAGTCGAATCAATCGATCACACTGCTCAACCCGTATGTTCTCGAAGCGCACATCCTCCACCACAGCGTTGTCGAGATTGTTGACCGCTAAAGCCGCATCACGGTTGAAATGGCTGTTGGGGTTGTGTCCGCTGCGCAGAATGTCTGTATCACGAAAGACTATATTCCGAAAAGTGGTGATGTCCGCCAGTTCACATCCCACAACATACCCGCGCATCCAGTTCTGCCAGAGCACATTGCCTTCGACGAGGATATTCTGAAACATCGGGTTGGACGGAATTGTTCGGCCCTTGAGCGTGACCCCGTCATCCTGTGTTTTGAAAAAGCAATGACGCACATGCAATCCGACTGCGTTCACCGGGTCCAGTGCATCGGAATTACGCCTCCAACCGATCACTTTGACGTTATCAATCAAGACATCCCGGCAATCCACCGGATTGAGCATCCATTCCGAAGCGTCCAACAGAATCACCCCCTCAATCAACACACGTGTCGCCTGACGCAGTTCCACCTGCTTCTGTCGCTGCCCGCGGGGATTGAGCATCGAGCCTTTTTCATATGTTTCCGAAGACAGAATACCCCGGCCTTTGATGCATATGTCCGCGGTGTCTTCGCTATATACATATCCATGCACATACGCTCCCGGTGCAAGATATAAAGTCTGACCGCTTTGCAGGTCGATCCGCCCGGGTTGATGAACCCCCGGACCAAAGTAAATTACCTGGGCAGAACACGACCTGGGCGGGTCGATTTCCGGCGGATTGGCAAACAGAAAAAGCGGAATATCATGACCCTCGGCCTCAACAGTAAAATGCCCCGGTTCCTTCAGTTGCAACTCCACCTGATTCCCACACACACTTACCTCAATACCACGGCTCAACGGATGGGCCACCACACGCTTGGGTTCGTACGGAAATTGCACTCTGATGACTTCTGTTTGTCGAAGTTCAAAACTGGCCATGGAAGCCGGGGCGGCGATATCAGCGTACTGATAGGTCGGATTGATCTTCACCGGATATACAAACACAGACTCGCCGCCCACCCAAACCCGATGATGTTCCGATGGTTTAACTTCAACCGGAAAAAGACAATCACGATCCCTGGCCGATTGAAAGTCCGGGCGTGTGTCGTGCTGCTGCATTGATTCCCCTTTTAAACAGAGATCCGGACTGAAATAACCAGGGTCGGCGTTGATAATCAAACTTATGGTTCAAGCAAATCCACCGCCACCACTTCATGCCGGGCAATCGTCGGAACGATGATCGATAAACGACCGTCTTCCAATACCTGAATCGCCGCATCATGCCCAGCCACCAGCAAGCGTACACGCTCGTGACGGGTTCCCACCGGCAGACGCAGCACGACGGTTTGCTCGCCGAGCGGTAAAAATTCACGATAAAAACCACGCATGGTCATGGGGTTACTCAGGTTCACAAGATGCACTGTCACGGAATTGCGCTGACGCCAATGCGTCACATCCAGCATGCCAGGTCCCGTCACCTGCACATCCAACGGCTCCGCCAACGCCCAATTCACGAGGTTACGGATCAATCGCGCGTGATCGGGAACCAAAAGCTCCCAAAAGCTGCGATCCAAATCGCCCGGCACATAAACCACCTTCCCCGAACCCACGTGACGCAGATACACCAGCGGTGTGCTGGTGCGATCAATCCGCGGATATAACTCCTCCATCGGCAGACTCGGATACGTCGGAATCAACGTTAGAGGACCACTGTAGTCCGATTCAAGTTTGTTCACCCCGGCAATGCGCGTGGTGTTGATGATCCGCTGTGCTCCTTCAAACCCACGCAGAATATCCGACTGCGGATGATCCCATTCCAGTCGCATGAACGAATTGCGCACATGACCCCAGGTTCGTCCCGCATATTTGACGCCGAACAAATCCGCCAAACCAAAGTCGCTTCGTTTGTTACCCCACTGGTCGTAGAGTGAAGTTTCATAGGTTGCCAGAATACTACCACCAGCCTTTACATATTCTCGAATCCGCCCGCACTGCTCCTCCGACAGAGCCGCGATGTTGGGCAGAATCAACAACTTGTAGGGGGCCAGATGTTGTGCATCCAGATTTCCATCATGCACCATTTCAAATGGAATGCGCGCCTCGATGAGCGCCTGATACATTCCCATCTGATGATCGGTGTTGTTTTGCGGGTCGGCGAAAATGGCGGTCTGTTGTGAATAGACCATGGCCACCTCGGCCAATGGTTTGACATTCCGCAGATACGTTTCGTTTGCGTGATGCCAGGTAAACATCTCTTCGATGTGCTTCACCCAGCGAATATCTTCGTTCTTCAGCCCGGTTTTTCCGATCGACGGACGTATGCCGTTGGCAATTGCTTGGGCAATCCAAATCGTTATTTCTTCCTGGGTATTTACCGAATCGATCCAGCGATAGCCCGAATGCAATCCGAAAGCAAAACCCGCCCCCAACGGCTTTTCCGAACCGAGCACAGCTCGAAACTCCTTGGCGGCGATCCCAATCGCCCAGGGGGGTTCCAACCCGCTGCGTGCCTGACGATCCGCTGTCAGATAGATCGCTCGTTCGCCGAACCCCTTCATATCCATCACCTGACGGATACCGCCACCCATATTGGGGATAAACCGCGCCTTGGGGTTGGCTTTGCGTACCACACCGTCCCACAAATCCCAGATCGCATACAAACGCTCTTGGCGCCAAGTGGCATAGGCACGCCAGACCGGATCGTTCGGCTCGATGCCCCATTGCATCCGCCCACCTCCCACCGGACGATCATCCTTGTAACGCGGCAGATCATGTCCCGTTGCCTGCCTGAACTGTTTTTGGCAATGCTCGCAGTAACACATTCCCGAGCCATTCCAGCGATTGGCGAACAAGGCATCGACCTGATAATTGCCGACAATCTCTTGGATGATCTGCGGCATGTACTCGAAATTCATCGGGCCATAGGCACAGGTCACCCACAGCCCAGGTGCCTCCCAATGCTTGCGCTTGTTGCCCTTTTCGTCCACCGCCAACCAATCCGGATGCGCCTCGGCCATATCTGCGCGCACGGCATGAGGGTCCACCCGTGCCACCACCGTCATGCCCAACTCGCGGCAGGCCTTGACCATCGCTCCAAAAAAATCACGATCCCCCATGTTCGCGGCACGATAATGAAACGGAACTTTGGTTGGATAGTATGCAATCACGCCCCCGGCACTGAGCACCACCGCATCAAACCTGGCACGACGATACAAATCAATCCACCATTGCATGTCCGCGTTCGGAATGTCATTTTCAACAAACGTAAGATTGGCCCATCGCATCGGACGGGATGCCCATTCCGGAACCTCCGCATCCGCCTGCGCCAACACGTTCGACGGCAACAGCAACATCCAAACCAACAACAATGCCCGCATAACCTGTTGGTAATACCCAAATGTTGACATCAGCAACCCCTTGATCTTCCATGCTTGCACTGCGAACAACAACACTATCAACGACGACGGCGTGACAGTAGCAAAGTGCCTAGCCCCAGCAACACCAGTGATGTCGGCTCCGGTATCGGATTGCTACCCAACACCCAGAACTGATCCACCGCCTGCATACCGTGCTCACTGCTGCTGCGTGCATACATCCCCAAACCGGCAAACAGGTCGGTCATGCTGCCGATGCCTGCATTGCTGACGCCCAACAACTGCTGGGTCAACAGCAGCACCGGCGTTCCTAGCCCATTGCCGCCCCTGCCCAAAAGTTGCGCGGTTATGTCAAAGAGCCCTGCATCCGTGCGCGTGATGCTCGCCACCAGTTGATACCAGGTGAAATTCGATAAGGTCACTTGATTGCTGTTGTTGCGTCCCTGATCAGCGCTTGTGTTGCCGATGATGTTACTGATCTGCAACACCGCGTTCTTGCCGGTTGTACTGGCATCCGAACGCAATACGATGTCAAAACCATTGCGACCCGCAGCACCGGTTCCCGTCGCCAACACCCCATTGTTCCTGTCTGACAGGCCCAATCCCGCCAGATTAACGCTGGTGTTGTTGCCATCGACGTAAATAAAAAATGCGGAAAGCTCCACGGTTTGGTAGTCAGCAAACGTTCCCACCGATTCCTTGCGTGTCAAAGCCGCCCCCTGACTGACCGCACCTGAATCGTAACGACCAAGGGTGGCTTGTGCCGACCCATCGACCAGGCGTGTCGAGACGCCATTGAAATTACCGCGCCAATTCAACCCAACCCGACCGGCGGAGGTGTTGTAGTATTCCGCCATGTCACGATCAAAGGGATCGGTATAGATCGCTGTCACGGTTCCCGTATCCGATACAAACTTGACATTGCGCACAAAGGCGTTGGCAATATAGTTGGCATCATCCGGGCGACGAATGGTTTTGCCGTTGATACGCACGTTGTTCAGCGTGATGTTTTCGATCAGGTTGTCCGGTCCATATCCGGTGATTTCAATGGCGCTGTTCCCCCCGGATGAAGTGATGTCCTTGAAGGTGATATCCCGGATTCTTCCGTAGTCAGTCGTCTGTGAAAATTCGTTTTTGGAGACATTGAGTCGTATCAACCGGTCTGCATATTCAACACGGATGTTTTCAAACTCAACATCGCGTACCGTCGCGTTGTCCATATTCCAAACGCTCATCGCCGCATCACGGTTCTCTGGGCTGCTCGCGTTGTAACCTGAGTGGATGATATCGATGTTACGGAAGCGGATATTTTGAATCAGGGAGATATCCGCCAGTTCGCCACCCACCACCAAAGCACGCATCCAATTCTGCCAATGTACCGTTCCCTCCACCAGCACATTCTGAATGGTCGGATTGCTGGGGATGATTCGGCCCTTGAGCGTAATGCCATCATCATGCCCCTTGAGGAACGAATGACGTATGGTCAGATTGACTGCGTTGGTGGGGTCGATGGAGTCGGAATTGCGTCGCCAGCCGATGGTTTTGATGTTGTCGAAGGTGACATTGCTGCTGTTGTGCGGATGAAAATTCCATTCCGGCGAATCGAGGGCGATGATGCCGGAGATATTGACATTGCGGGCATTACGGATTTCCACCAGCTTCTGTGAATTGTTGTTCGGGTTGAGCAACTGGCCTTTCTGGTAGAGTTCACCACTGAGGATGCCGCGTCCTTCGATTTTGATATTGTTGGTGTTTTCGCTCCAGACATAGCCGTTCACATACGCACCCGGCGCCAGGTATAAAGTTTGATTGCTTTGAAGCGTGATGCGACCGGGATTGTGAACACCCGGGCCAAAATAGATCACATTGGCGCTGCTCTGCGTTGGTGGGTTGACCTCCGGCGGATTGGCAAACAAAAACAGCGGGTTGGACTTGCTATTATTGAACTCAACACTGAAATTTCCAGGCTCGGTGATATTGAAAGTCACCTTGTTGCCGTTGATTACTGGAGTGATTCCCCGGCCGGTCGGACGTACCACCACGCTTGATGGGGCCGAGGGCAGGGTGACTTCCACCGTCGCGCTTCCGCCGATCAATCCAAACGGGAGCATAGAAGCGGGCGCCTGCACATCCTGATGGTTGGGGGTGGGGTTGATCTTCACCGCATAAACAAAGGCCGACTGCCCGTTGATTCGGACCGTATGCAGTGACGAGGCAGGCACCGTGGTGGACGGTCTTGGATAAAGATCAACCTGCGCCTGCGTCACGGATGACCAAAGCAATCCAGTCAGGATCACCAAACCCAACATCCATACCCGTTGATTGTTATGCACAAGTGAAATCATCATTCTTACCTGGTAATTAGGATTGATTGTTTGCCGTTGGATCAAGTTCGCCAAGATTTAGCTGACGAGAACACAGCTGATTTAGACAAAAAGGGTCAGAAGCCCCTCTTGAGCTTCTGACCCCTTGGATTACCAAAGAAACTGAATCAGCAACGTGCCCCCCCCCAGCACGTTGCTATGAAGCGTCAGCGACGCCGACGACCGACCAGCAAAGCCCCACCCATGGCCAAGAGCGCCAACGATGCGGGTTCGGGAATCAGTGTGCCTTCAACACGGAAGTTGTCGGCTGCACCAAAGCCTGTCAGATCATTTCCGCTGATTTGATTGCGGCGTACTCCAAAACCGGCATAGAGTGCCGTATCAGCGGCGATATTGGTATTGGTCAGCCCTGTAACAGAAATTGATGCGACGGAAGTAGGGGTGTACCAGCCTGGGCGTGTACCGGTTTCACCAGCATCAAGCTGAAAGAGTTCAGCAGAAAGATCGTAGGTTCCCGAAAGTGTACGCGTCACATTGAAAACGAGTTGATACCAAACCTGATTGAGGAGTGGGCCGGAGGTAACCGCCGATGTTGTGGTGGCAATACCACCAACGTTGATATTCCGAATCCTTAGATCAACTGTATTGGGTGCGGTCGATGTTGTTCCGGTACCGACCACTAAAACCTCGAAGCCACTGTGAGCGATCGGTGTAATAGTACCGTCAGTCCAGAAACCATTGTTCATGTTACTCAGGCCGACTCCGCCGATTTGTCCACGATTGCCGTTGGTCGTTACGACATTGGCGCGAAAATAGGACGAAACTTGAAAGGATTCATAAGCAGTAAAGTCGCCAACACTAGTAGCCAGCGTTGCAGCGAAAGCATTTGTGAGTCCGGTCGACCCTGATCGTGCAGCCCTACCATTGACTTGGGTCACATCATTGCCAGGCCCGGAAAGATCGGGTACACCTGGACTCGTCGCGTAGGTGGGGCGGTTTTTGGCATTCGATGTGTTGTATGTTGCATTGGGTGATGTCAGCGTATCTGTCGAGAAATCATCAAAATGGATGACGACAGGTGAGGCGTACGCGGTGGTTGTCAACAACGCGGTTGCAGCCAGGGTGGACACAGCAAACTTCAACATGGTCAACTCTCCTCTCAAAAAGTGAAACGAAGAAAGAAACACTCTGCACGTGGGTTCAATAATCAACAACTGGATTGAAGACATTTGGAATATATCCCGCGGAACAGTCTGATTCCAGATAAGTTTGCGGCAAGCATATTCGAAATTACGTATAGGCCATGGTTATAGATGAATTCATGACTGCATGACTCTGATCAATCGTTCTGCGGCCAGGAGCGTTTTTTTGATTTAGAGCCGTAACCTGCGGGGGCGGCAGTGAGCGGTATTCGCGGCAACCACTCGCTTCCACTCGTGGCTCTGAGGCGTATGGGGTCAGTCGATCCTTTTGACCAGGATCGCCCAATCTTTCTGATGGATTCCCGCCGGCGGATCCCCCAGTGATACCACCGCAGCGGCATGGACTTTGGTCACGGTACCTAGCTGAAGGTCGCCGCCGAGTTTGGGGTTGTACCAATGTACGGAGAACTCCCCTTGCGTTTGGCTCAGGTCCAAAGTGACCTGCCCCCCTTCACGCAGGTAAATCGCATACACGCGTCCGGGCTGGGCCAGTACGTAGGTCGGTGCGCCCTGAGCCAGTTGATCGGCGTGGCGCATTTGTATGAAGGGCAAATGCCGTTGAAAAAAATCCAGGGCATGGCGTGTTTGGTCCCACATCCGATCACGACTGCGAAAATCCTCAAGGGATAAATCATTTTGTTCATATTGATGTCCAAAGTACCACTCAACCCCCGCGCCGCCGGCCATCAGGGTGCCCCACAAATCGATGGTTCGAGCCAGGTCATGATCCGGGTCCACGCGATCCGGTGCCACGCCGACGGTTCCGCGTCCCTTGATTCGACCGCTCTGGGGCAGTGGGCCGGCATCATGACTCTCATCCAAAGTGACGACCCAGGGTCGCCCGGCTCGCTCCGAAGCTTCGATCCACTTTTTAATTTCCCATGATTTGGGGTGCTGCAGTGACGGGCCTTCGACGGCTTCAAACCCCAGCAGCTTTTGGTACACCCATTGTTTTTGTGCAGGGTGCGTATGAACGACAATCGGATGTCGATAAGGGTCCAACGCCCGGATATGGCGAGCCTGTTGCACACGAAGCTCGTGCAGTTCCTCCAAGGTGCGACGGGGAACCAGGTCCTTGAGATGATTGTCCGCCTTGCCTTCACCCAAACTCTCTCCACTGGCGACGGTTCCATATTCTTCGCCCAAGTTCCACCACAAGACGGGGAAATGTGCAAAGCGTGAAATCAGTTCGCGGTGATACAGTTTTCGTTGGAGGCCTAGCAAACCGTCATCGAGCATTTGATCGTTTTGGCGTTCCTGCAAAACCAGATGCATCCCGATCCCCATGTCGGCCATGTGATGAAACACAATCGCCCATTGATCAAGCTTGCTGAGGTCATATCGCATGGGTTGATTCGGCGCGATCCAAGGCCAGACGGCGTTGGGTTGATGGGGATGAACGTTGTTGGTGAGAAAATAGACGCTGTTAACGCCCTTGGCACCCAGATAATTGACCGCACCGATGATGCCTTTTCCCCGCTGGTTTGCCCAGGTAGGATCACCATGCCGCCAATCGGTCAAGTGTGGTTGATAGCGTTTGCGATCGGGTGTGCCGTCGAACTCAAAATAACCGAGAAAGTTTTCCGGGCTGTCGGTGCCGCCTTTGAGAAAATAATCCCCGCTGCCGGCAAACTGCAAGTATCGCCTGCCGACATATTCAAGCAAACCCTTCCGCCAGAAACCGGGCGCTTGCGTATCGAGCGGGCCGATTTCCAAGTGACCGACGATGCCGTCAGGGGTGACGGACTTGCCGACGGTCGTTGGATGCTCCGCCACCGCCACGCCCGGCCCCTCCCGCATGAAAACCGTATATTGCCAGACACCTGGGGAAGGGGGTAGAAAATGGACGCGCCATTGATCGCCCTGAGAAGCCCCGCTGTGGGCCGCACGACCGTCGCCAGCGAAGTGTCCCGGCACCATGATGTGACGATCACCCAGTTGAAAAAGGACATCCAAGCGATAGTCGAAAAATGGATTGTTTTCATCCATTTCACTGGCCGGGGGTCCGGTGAAGATCAGTGTGACGGGTTGCCATTGACGCATGGCTCCCTCCACGCGCGGCATCGAAGTCGGCGGCTGAGCTGTGATCTGTACGCTCAGCAGAAACAAGCCAATAATGATCAACGTCATCAGACAGACCGATTTCGACATGATTTGCATCCGTCTCAGTAATGGACACCACGGACAAGCACAGCGGAAAGCAAGGCTCTGGTATCATGATGGTCCTTTGGGATCAAGTCGGCCAGATAAATTCGATTCATTCGATGATGTTTTTGCGTCATAATGAAGCCTGATGGCTGTGCGTGCGGGGTAAAACGCTACGATCAATATCAAGATGAGTTGAGTCAATGCGTTGACAGATGTACAGAATGCGTATGAGTGTTTTTTGCCAGGAATATTGTGTTGTCTGCCTGCCGTGCCGGGCGGTTCTGCGAGGAAGCTGAAAGATGGGGATTCTGACCATTTTGCTGGTCATGTCCGGTCGTGCCTGGCTGACGCAACGGGCGGTTCACGGCATTGCTCGTTATGCCCGTCAACACACCCAGTGGGAATTGATGTTAGTGAATACCGAAGGTCAGCAACACTTGCCGACCCCTTCGGAAGTCGGCGCCCGTGGTATGATTCTCTCGATCAATCAGCCGGAGTCCACCCCGTATCAGAACATCAACGAGCCGCTGGTCACCATCGAAAGCACCGCGTTCCACGGACTGCATCCCAATGTCGGCCTGGACAACCCCGCCATCGGATCCATGGCTGCCGAGTATTTTCATGGTCGTGGCTACCGTCACTACGCTTTTCTGGGCAACAATACCCCATCCTCCAACGACCGTCGCGATGCGTTTCGTTCCTATATTCTTCAACATGGCAAACAAATCACCTTTCGTAATTTTCAGGGCGGCCTTCGATTACTTCAACGGCCTCACTCGCAGGTGCTCGGCGATCTGATCAACTGGCTGGCCCAATTACCGCTGCCCATCGCCATTGCCACCTTCAACGATCATCATGCCCTGGCGCTGTCGCAGGCGTGTCGTCTGGCGGGTTTGCGTGTGCCCGAAGATGTGGCGGTGCTGGGCGTCAACGACAACGATTTATTTACCGATCTGGGGCACGTGCGATTGTCCAGCGTCGCCATTGCCAGTGAACGCATGGGCTATGAGGCGGCAGCGATGCTGCATGCTCAAATCCGCGGCGAAAAAGTCAAGGCCATGAACAAACTCATCCCGCCCATCGGTGTCGTCACGCGACGTTCAACCGACTGCCTGGCGGTGGAGGACGATCAGATTCGCAGCGCCTTGACCTGGATCGCCCAGAATCTACGCAAGCCGTTTGGTGTGGAAGACCTGCTTGATGCCCTGCCGATGTCGCGTAGTCTGCTGGAGCGACGCTTCAAAGCAATACTCAACCGTACCCCCCACGAGGAAATATTACGACAACGCATCGAACGCGCCCGATCACTTCTGGTGGACACAGACTGGACGCTCCCTAACGTCGCATCCGAGTGCGGATTTGCCGGTCGGGAGTACTTTGGCACCGTCTTCAAACGTGCCACCGGCGAAAGCCCCGCCGCCTATCGCAAACGCTTTCAACGTCTTATAGATGATTGAATCAGGACCAGACCATGAAATACGGTGCCATGCCCCGGAAAACACGCTGGCATGCTTCAGCTAAATTAGTGTGGTCCAAACCCTCTTCAGCAAGCTAAAACCAATCAACAGAGACCTATCCCGCGAAGCGGTTATTAATTTGTGTGTGATTTGCCGAAGTTATTTGCGTGCTAACGCATTTCTAGCGATTCAGAGTTTTCAAGGCGCACGGCTTCAAAGCTATGTCGCTTGCCCATCGCCGGACTTGGTCTCGTAACTGGCAAATGATGACTCGTTGGCCATGGAAGCAACCGCTGGCAGACATCAGCCTGACACCGCCTGCGCACAAACAGCATGATCAAACGCAATCTGACCGTCGCCCTGAGCAGCCGGAGTTATAACTCCCAGAGCCGCGAACTCCGCCGCCTGGCAGTGGTGCACAATATCATGGTTTAGGAGTCAACGGGGAGGTTTGCGACGGAGCACTCCCGACCCCTTTACTTCCCCGACATTGATCATGCTCGAAACTCACCAACACTCGTATCGATCACCCCTGCACGAACGATTTGACTTCCGCCTTGCGCGGGATCGAGTCCATCGCACCCGGTCGGGTGACGCACAGGGCCGACGCATGACAAGCCACCCGCAGGCTCGCATCGACACTCATGCCCTGACCCCGGCAGGCCAGAAAGTAACCGATGAACGTGTCGCCCGCAGCCGTGGTGTCGATCGCCCGCACCTTCACCGCAGGCACCTGATGCTTTTCAATCGCTGACTGAAACCAGACGCCCTGTTCGCCCAACGTCAGAATAATTTGTGCCTGCGGGTATTGATGATGCAGTTGTTTCATGATGTCGGCTGGGGTGTCGCGCTTGGATAACGCAGCACCTTCGGTCTGATTCAAAACCAAAATGTTCACCAACTCCAACGGGTATTGCAACACTTGCGAACCCATCGGTGCAGGGTTGAAACAGACTGCCATGCCGCGCTGGTTGCCAGCCCGCATCAGGTGATCAACACGATTGATTTCGTTTTGCAGGAGCAAAATGTCACCCTTGCCAAAGTGTTCGAGGGTGTACTTCACCTGCACATCACTGATTTTGCGATTGGCGCCGGGGTACAGCACGATGCTGTTCTGACCGCGGGTATCGACCTGTATCATCGCCTGTCCGGTGGCATCCGAATCGACTTCCAGGTACTTCACATCGACGCCTTCGTTGCCCAGCTTTTCCAATAGCCAGCGACCATCCGCCCCGATGCGGCCAGCATGAAACACCTTCACCCCCGCCCGTGCCAAGGCCACCGACTGATTGGCACCCTTGCCCCCTGCATGGGTTTTGCGATGAAGGCTGCTGAGCGTTTCACCGGGACGCACGATGTGATCAACTCCGAACACGACATCGATGTTGACCGAGCCGAAGTTGAGTACACGCATGGGAAGGTTTCCCCCAAGCAGGGTGTGTAACAGGCACAACGGATTGCGGGCGGCAACCGGCGGCCAATCGCGGTCCACGATACTGCGTCAAGGCAGATTGATGCGCCATCTTACCAGTATCATCATGCGGTCAGGGGGCACTGCTACTTTGGTGACGACGCTCACGGTGCAAGTCTGCGAAAAATCACGGATAATTCCGTCACGCAACGTCGGCGGTGTGATTGCTGCATGATGCAAAACATACAAGGATTTATTTACCCATGACTTCATCACAACCTTTGCCTCAACCGATTTCGATTCGCAGCAGTCGTGATGTCGCGGCATTGATCGACCATGCGATTTTGCATCCGACGGTTACGCCCGCAGCGGTTGCCGATGAAGTGCGACGCATGGCCGGGCTGAGGCTTGCATCACTCTGCGTTCGACCCAGTGATGTTGCGTTGGTTCACAAACTCGTGTCGGAACACAAGCAACCCGTGCCGGTGTGTACGGTGATCGGTTTTCCGCATGGCACCACCAGCACAGCCGGCAAAGTCGCCGAGGCAAAACAAGCCCTTGCCGAGGGTGCGACGGAACTGGACATGGTGGTGCATGTCGGCGCCGCATTGGGCGGTGCGTGGTCACAAGTGCATGATGACATCGCAGCGGTATTGGCGGTGGCGCATGCGCAACGTGCCTTGCTCAAGGTGATTTTTGAAACCGATTACCTGACCGACGATGCGGTGAAAATCAGGTTGTGTGAAATATGCAGCGAGGTCGGGGTTGATTTTGTCAAAACATCAACAGGGTTTGGGTACGTGAAGCAGGCCGACGGAAGCATGAACTATCGCGGGGCGACCGAGCATGATGTGCAGTTGATGCGGGCGCACACGCCGGCCCATGTGGGCATCAAACCATCGGGCGGCATACGCACACTCGATGCGGTGTTGCGCTTTGTGGCACTGGGGGCGACACGCATCGGCACCGCCAGCACCTCGGCCATCCTCGCCGAGGCACAACAACGATTTGGTGATACATCAACGACATCAGCGAAAGATACCCCCTCACGCTCGGCGCATGAGTATTGAAATCATTTCGGTTGGGTGTTGGGGATCACACAGCCTTATTTTGACTCCGCGAACATCGCCTCGACAAACTTGGCCGGGTCGAAGGGTTCGACATCATCGGGGGTTTCGCCCACGCCGATGAACTTGACGGGTATCGCCAGTTGTTCACGAATGGCGACGACGATGCCGCCGCGGGCGGTGCCGTCGAGTTTGGCTAAAAACAACCCGGTCACTTCCGTGGCCTGCGTGAACACCACCGCCTGATTCACCGCGTTCTGCCCGGTCGTAGCATCGAGCACGAGCATCACTTCATGAGGCGCACCGGGTATTTTTTTCGCCAGCACATTTTTGATTTTAGAGAGTTGCCGCATGAGGTGGTCCTGCGTGTGCAATCGGCCGGCTGTGTCCACCAATAAAATGTCAAACCCGCGTGCCACCGCCGCCTCCGCCGCATCAAAGGCCACGGCTGCCGGGTCGCCGCCTTGTTTACCCTTGATCACTTCCACGCCCAATCGCTGCGACCAAATTTCCAATTGTTCCACCGCAGCGGCACGAAACGTGTCACAGGCAGCCAGCAGCACAGTTTTACCTTCATCACGCAGACTTTTGGCGATTTTGGCGATGCTGGTGGTTTTGCCCGCCCCGTTGATGCCGCACACGAGTATCACCGTCGGCCTGCCATTGGGGTTTATGCGTAAGCGTCGGTCTTCCGCCGGCCAGTAGGCGCTGAGTTGGTCCTTGAGGAACTTGAGCACATCATCGCCGGTCTGTATTTCGCCCCGTTCCCACCCGGCGCGAATGTCCGCAATGAGTTCACGACTGGTTTTGATGCCCACATCCGCCTGAATCAGCCGTTGTTCCAACTGGACGAGCAGTTCGTTGGACAAGCGCTGACCGGTAAGGATGGTGCGCAAACTGCCGACGAATTGCTGACGAGTTTTGGCCAGTCCGTCGGACAGTTTTTTGAAGATGGATTTGAATAAGCCCATATCGATATTTCGGATTGCGAATGTCGGATGATTGTGACGCCGTGCCCTTCAGGGCCGGATGAGTGTTCATTGACTTGCGAAAAAGCCGAGGCTGAAGCCCTCGGCATCATAAGGTTGAACATGGTAACAGCAATGATTGCTCACGGTGATGACACCGATGTGATCATTTGCAGCATTTTCTTTGCTTCTTCCTGCACCCAGGTGACGTTGTTTTGTTGCGCCAGTTCGATGACACCTTCGAGCACGGTGCGGGCGTGATCGGTTTGCCCCAGCACAACCAGTTGCTCGGCCATGAGCAGATACACCTTGAAATAGTCGGCCCGTGCCTGTAAAGCACGCTGATAGGCGGCGACGGCTTCATGGGGTCGATTCAGTTCCCCCAGCAATTGCCCGTAGTTGGCCCAGGCCTCGGCATGCAGCGGAAAGCGATTGACTGTGTCGAAAAAAGTTTTTTCCGCTTCCATGAGTTGACTATCGCGCATCAATGTCAACGCCAGATTGTTCCAGGCCGAGGGCTGATTGGGGTTGATTCCAAGCGATCGTTGATAGGCTTGTGCCGCCTCCTTGAATTGTGTCGCACCCAAAAAGGCATTGCCCAGGTTGTACCAGGCTCCGTCCCAGTGGGGTGCCAGTTCAACCGTGCGTAAACCATGGTGAATAGCCTTCTCCCACCGGCGCAATTCGCAATAAGCCACCGTCAGTCCATTTTCCACTTCCAGAAAATTCGACTTGCGTTTGCCAGCCTCGGTGAATTCTTGTATTGCCTCGGCAAATCGGCCCATGCGCACCATCAGATTACCACGGTTTGATCGCGCTTCCAGATGGTCGGGATCCAACATCAACGCCCGATCCAATACCTCCAGCGTTGCATCCAGTGATTGATTTTTGTCATGTAACATCGCCACAGCCATGTTGTTCCACGCCCTTGCGCTTTCGGGCCGTTTGCTGGTCGTATCACGCCAAAGTTCAACCGCATCGCCAAATACCTGATTGCGACGGAGGGTCGTCAGGCTCAGAGCGATCACAGCGCAGGTCACAATCACCAACAAGCTGCGCGGCTGCACGATCCGTGCAGGTTCATCATTTCGATATCGCTGCCACAGACTGAACCCGCCGACCACAAGCAAGGCGATGATGCCCGCCGATGACAAATACGCTCGGTGCTCAGCCATGGTCTGCGTCACAATCGGCAGCACGCTGCTGGTCGGCATCAACAACACAAAAAACCAAACCCCCGCGAACGCCGCCTTGTACCCCCGCCACCACCCCGCAAGGGTCAGCACGATCAATACACCCATCACCGCCATTCCGGGCAACCAATCGTGCCAGGTTTGCGCCTTGAAGATGCCGTAGTCGAACACCAGACCGACCGGCACAAAAACCCGCGAAAGGTAAATCATCATCGCCTGCGGTTGCAACAGGGCATAATCAATCGCCGCCTGAATCGATAAAAACCCCGCCGAGCCTGCACGGTTGCCGCCGAATAACACAAACAACCCCAAAAACACCCAACTGCTCAGCAAGCCGACATGTACCAAGGCTCGCTGACGAAACACTTCACGCCATGAGGTGGCGAAAAACATGCGGTCCATCACCAGCGCGATGATCGGCAACGTGGCGATGGTTTCCTTCGCCATGGTGCCCAAGTAACACACGGCAATGCAAATCACCCACCAGTAAAGGGCCTTGCCCGGCGAGGCCATGCCGCGCACCAAAGCGTAAAGTGCCAGCAAATACAACAGCGCCGCCAACCCCTCCGCCCGCTGCGAGGTGTAAGTCACCACGTTGGTATGCAGCGGATGCACCGCCCATAACAAGCTGGTCACCAGTGCCAGCGGTACACTGAAATATCGACAGCCTGCTGTAAAAACAGTTTGCGACAAAATGCGTCGCAGCAAACCGTACAACGTCAGTGCGGTCAGCCCGTGTAAAAGCAAGTTGGCCGCGCGATAACTCCAAGGTTGCAGTTCGCTGATGGCGTAATTGATGGCAAACGTCAGGTTGAGCAGGGGGCGTGCGGTGACCGGTGAACCATCACCGATGGGTTGCAGCGGGCCGTTGACCCATGCCCAGGTGCGTATGGTCGGGTTTTTTTCAATCGCAGCACTGTCATCGAAAACCCAGGGCGTGCTGAAGGTGTTGCTGTAAATCAAAATCAGCGGCAATAACAGCAGCGCGATCACCTTCCACGTCGCCAAAGTGATCGGCGTTTTCGTGTTGACTTGGGTTGCCACGACCGGTGGTTGTGCAGTCATGAATCAACTTCGCGGTACGGGTGATGAAGAGGGGTCGGCTGAAGCGGGCGGCGTTGCCGATGACAGGGCATCGTTCAGCCAAGGATCACGGTTGACGGATGGCAACGTCATCGCGGCATTGCTGTTCACGGCTGGTATCAACCCCTGGGTCGTGAGTGTTTTGGCCATTTTGTCGAGTACGCCGTTGACAAAGGCAGGGCTTTGCTGTCCGCCATATTCCTTGGCCAGTTCGATCGCTTCGTTGATGGCCACCTTCACCGGTGCATACCCCGACACCATTTCGTGATACGCCAGACGCAGCAGGGCCCGATCAACGGGGGGTTGCCGATGCGTCGGCCAGGCGGGCGCCAGCTCCGTCGCCAGGGCGTCGGCTGCGCCACGATCACCCCAAGCCCTTTGCGCCAAGGCCAAACCATCACGACGTGTCTCCGGCGAATCAGGCCCGTCGTCAAATAGTGACAGTGATTCGCCAATGGCGGGAAAATCCGCTTCGCCGCGCAGGTCCACCTGATAAAGCAATTGCATGGCTAAACGTCGGATTTGGCGTCGATGCGGCATGAACTGATTTTACACCAGATTGATGAATGAAGTGGCCGAGTGGTTGTATTTGTTTAGCGCGGACGCTTTGCGTCGGCGTTTTTTTGTTAGCGCCGCGATTGATCGCGTCTGTCGGCGTCGTTAATCGGTGAGTCAGTGAATCGGTTACTCGGATAGAATGGTCTTCGCTCTGGCCGATTAACCGACTCACCGACCAACTGATCAACCAACGCGATAAATCGCGGCGCTAACCCTGTACAATCACTCGGCCACTTCCCCTCACACCTGCTTGAGCAGGTTGATCATTTCAATCGCCGCCAGCATGGCCTTGGCGCCGTGGTTGCCTTGTTTGGTGCCCGCACGTTCAATCGCTTGTTCGAGGTTGTCCGCGGTGATGATGCCGAAAATCGTCGGCACGCCCGTCTGCAAGCCGATTTCACCAATGCCCCTGGTCGCATTCTGCACGACATAGTCATAGTGATCGGTCGCACCGCGAATGACACAACCCAGACAGACCACCGCCTGGTACTTACCCGACTTGGCCAGTTTTTGTGCCACCGTGGGTATTTCAAAACTGCCCGGCACGTAGGCGATGGTCAGTGCCTCAGCCTTGCCCCCGTGACGCACAAAGGCATCAATCGCGCCTTCAACCAGCTTGGCAGTCATGAAGTCGTTGAAACGGGCCACCACCATCGCCACCTTGGCGTCGCGCACGACAAAATCACCTTCGATTCGCTGGGTCATGATTCATTCTCCAAAAAACCGCATTCAGCCCACATGCCGCTGGTTGCAGGGTTTGTCAGTGTACCGTCGATGATGACGAAAATCATTTACGACAGCGTGCCACGAACGCTGCGTACTGCTGGGGGGTGTCGATGCCGTGGTGATGCACAGTGCGCTGCACCACCGCGATCGGGTAACCCTGTTCCAGTGCCCGCAACTGTTCAAGCTGCTCGCACTGCTCCAACGGCGTCATCGGCAGCGTCACATATTTAAGCAGAAAATCGCGCCGATACGCATACAGCCCGATGTGCTTCAAAGGCAAACATCGCCCGCTGCGATCACGGTCATGCGGAATCAGGCTGCGCGAAAAATAGAGCGCCCGCCCGCGCTGATCGCACACCACTTTCACGATGTTCGGGTTGGTCGAGTCTTCATCGGTTGCAAACGGACTGGCCACCGTACCCATCGGGGCCTGCGGGTCGGCCAGCATCGCCTCCGCCAGCGCATCAATCACCGTCGGATCAATCTCCGGCTCATCGCCCTGAATGTTGAGGATGAGGTCGCTTGAAAAGGATGATTTCGAATTTCGAATTTCGAATTTCGAATTTGCAGAAACCGCATTCGATTCCAACTCATGTGTTCGACCACTTTCTTCTTCCTTCACTCGACCACTCGACCACTTGTCCACTTGACCACTTTTTTCATCTTCCTTCACTGGGCCACTTTCTTTTTCTTTCACTCGACCACTCGACCACTCGACCACTCGACCACTTCTCTCTTCCTCCATCACCACCTCAGCGATTCGGCTGGTGCCGTTGGGGTGGTTGCCGGTCATGACGACCTTTCCGCCGAACGATTCGACGGCCTGCACAATGCGGGCATCATCGGTGGCCACGATGACTTCGCCGACGTGTTGCGCTTTTCGTGTTTGTTCGACGACATGCTGAATCAGATACTTGCCGGTGTCGCGTGCCAACGGCTTGCCGGGAAAGCGCGTCGAGGCGTATCGAGCCGGTATCACCGCAAGGGCTTTGAGTGTGGTTGTGGGGGTGTTCATGAAACAGCCTTATGGATCACGGATAAATGATAATGGATAATGTTCAAACCCCCTTTGCGTGGGCATTTACTGAACATCATCCATGATCCATCATCCATGATCCATTCCGCTGGGCATTCACGCTGAGGGCATCAGTTCACCCACCAGTTTTTTGAGTTTTTCCATCCGATCGCGGATATCACGGTAGGTGATGCTGGTCTGCACGATCTGCGAAGCGATCTGTTGCGCCTCCCTGGCCTGTTCCAGCGAACGATCCTTGCGGGCAGCGTTTTCCAGCGCATCCATCAGCAGATAGCGCATGTCCAGCGCCAGCCTGTCATCGGTGAACTGATACATTTCAATGGCCTTGCGAAGCGTGCCGGTGGCCTCTTCGAACCAGCCCTTGGCCAGATAGCACATGCCCAGAAACTGCATCGACCCGATACGCACCTTGGCGTCGGCCTGGGCTTCCTGAAACGCAGCAATGGCATCGTCGTACCGTTTCACCATGTACAGCCGTTTGCCCAACTCAAAACGCATGCCCATGTCCGTCGGGTAGTTTTTCACTCGGTCGGTGTATTCTTCCAACTCAAACTGCAACTTGCGCTTGGCAAGGTCGGTGTAATTGCGACGAACCTCCGCATCGTCGGGTTTGGCGTCCAATTGCGCTTTGAATTCGCGCAATTGTTTGTTCATCTGCCGCATCAGAATGTCACCGATGCGCACCTTGTAGCGGTACTGGCCGGTCTGCTCCAGTGCATCACGCAAATGTTTGATCGCTTCATTTTCTGACTCGGTCGTACCCTTTTGCAACAGCGTTTCAACCAGTCGCGCCAGCCTGGCTTGGTCTTCCGGGGCTTCTTCAAACTCGGCTCGTCGCTTGGCAAGCAGGGCATCGATGACCGATTCAGTTTTGCTGATCTGTTCCGATGCAGCCAGGTCGCTTTGCTTGTCCATGTCGCGGACGACGTTGCGGAAGCCGCCTTCTTTTTTCACCGATTCGTTGTACCCGGCTGTGGCCATGGTCAACTCGGCTTCCAGGTCCTTGAGTTCCATCAACAGGTTGGCATCCTCGGGGCTGAAGTTCAGGGCGAATTTACAGGCCAGAATCGCCAGTTGAAAATCATCCACCGCAGCGAGTACATCGCGAGCCTTGAGGTAGGTTTTCTTGGTGGGCTTTTTGTCCTTATCGACTTCGCCTTTTTCCAGAAAAGTGGACGCCACCCAGTGAATGACTTCGGTCATCTGCAGGTTGGGCGACAGCGGCTGCAACATGGCGCATGCTTCCATGACGCCGATCGCCAGGTCCACATCCAGCGGTGCCTTGGACCAGAGCATCAGGGCGTGTGCGAATTTATCGACCGTGCCCTTGCCGCTGCCTTTCATGGCTTCGAACATGCCCACGGGTTTGCCGCCGCCGACTTTGCGGCGCAGGGCGACATCGCGCAGGGCTTCGTGTTTGTCCAGGCTGTCGGGCGCATGACGCAGACCGTTGACGTAACAGTCAATGGCGTAATCGTAATTACGGGCGTCGGCCATGGCCTGGCCGTGCTCGAAAAATCGCCGGGCCTTGCGCGGATCAGGGTTAAAGGTTTCCGTCGGCGCAGCAGCGGCCGCCGAGGTGTCCGACTCCTTACCGGTTTCTTTTTTCTTGAAAAAGCCAAAAGCCATGGTAGGGGGGTCATCCGTGTTGCCTTGGAAACAACCCGCAACAGTGCGAACAGTCTATCCAATGTAAACGCATACCGATAGGTGTCAAATGATGCGCGAAATTAAGTGGTCAAGTCGCCGAGTGTCAGAACCAAGCCAAGGACGAGCCGTCCGCGGCAAGGACTTGGGTATTCTGCATGGTTCATCGGTGCGTCAGTTCATCGGTTACTCGGTCAGAACTGCCTTTGCTATTCCCGATTAACCGACTCACCGTCCAACCGATTAACCACTTCAACCAGACGCGATAAATCGCGGCACTAACTCTCGAATATTGCTCCGGTACTTGACCACTTTTCATGTATGACTTGCCTTCTGCGCACTTGTATGCGTCATTTAACTCGTGAATCCGACCGCATCGACCAGGGACGCGGCTGCTCCGCCCATGCCCCACGCATGGCCGACGCTATCCGTTGCGCCCCCATCATCGAACCCCTCAACCCGATCAACCCATTTACCACCCCTGTTGCGTGTTCGTTTCACCGCTCACCTCTGGTCAGCCTCGGTGTACCCCATGCTCACCATCGCTTGGGCGGTGCTCGTTCTGTATGGTTCACTGTTGCCATTTGATCATCGGTTACCGACCGGCGTGAGCAGTGTCACTGCATTCATCGCCTGGTTGCCGACCTTGCTCACTGCCCCCGTATGGGACGCCAGGTTCGCCGCCTGGAACGTACTGGCCGGGCACAGCACCGAAGCCCGCAGCGACCTTTGGCTCAACCTGATTTTGTATTTTCCGTTGGGCTTATTGGTTCGCCTGCATGATCGATCACTGGTTCGCAATCAACTTCATTGGTGGTTGCGAGGTTTGCTTGCGATACTGACGATCATCTGGGTGATGGAATGTATGCAGTCGCTTGCGCCGGACCGTTGTGCGTATCTGACCGATGTGCTGCACAACTGCATCGGTGCATTGCTGGGCATGTTATTGGCGGCACCGCTGGTGCTCACTTTGAAACGCAGCCTGTTCTGGGCGTATTGCCAAGCCGCATACCCCACGCACCGATTGCGCCAATGGTTGGCCCGTGAGCGTCGCCTGCCCGGCGTGATCATCGTGCTGGCGGCTGCCAACCTCGTGCTATTGGCCTGGTGGTTGCAGACCGGGGGAACCGGGGGGACCGGGGGCGGTTCAAGCAAACCGGGAGCCGGCACCAATTGGCTTCCCTTCTGGCATCAGTTTCAACACACCTACGTGCGCACCAGCGAATATGTCTTTCGCACGTTGATTGTTTACAGCTTGGTGACGCTGCTGCTTCTGGTGCAATTTTTATCCGTACACCGCAAACGCGGCTTCGGCACCGTGTTGCTATTGGTCTTCATGCTGGCCTTGCTCTTGCAATCCGGTCGGCAAACCTACAGTCAAACGCGCTTCGACATCACCGAACCCCTGCTCGCGTTGTCAAGCGTTGCCCTGGTGATATTGGGTGTGCTCGCCCTGGTGCGTTCGATTCAATGTCACTGTCGGCGCAAGTCGTCCGTACCCGTCACCCTCGACCGCCGGCGTATCAAACATGCGTATTAACAGCGTTGTTAGAAGTGGCCAAGTGGTCGAGCGATCAAGTGACGGAATCGTGTTCGGATGTTAGCGCCGCAATTCATCGCGTCTGATCGGAGTGGTTAATCGGTTGGTCAGGGAGTCATCGAACTGGTTAATCGGTGAGTCGGTGAGTCGGTTAATCGGGAAGAAAAATACCAATACAATTTTGTCCGAGT
>CAZJMK010000052.1:0-30550 GCA_964547135.1 uncultured Phycisphaeraceae bacterium
CCGGGTCAAGCTCAAAAAACTATATCCATCAATCGAGATGCAATGAAACACTAGCACCTCAGCGACATTTGTGTTGCAAAAAATCACCCGCTCACTGCCCCGGCGGTTACACTTTTCACATTCAATCACCACGGGGGTTGCACAGGGAGCTTGCCATGAAACGCTTGGGGCGTTCGTTATTGCGTGGGTTGGTGGTGGTCGGGCCGATCGGGTTGACCATTTACATTGTGGTCTGGGTAGTCAAATTTCTGGACGACATTCTGGGCAACCTCTTGCGCAGCATCATGCCCGAGTTTTACGTCACCGGCATGGGCCTGCTGCTGGCGGTCGTTCTGGTATTGCTCATCGGCATGTTGCTGGACTCGGTCGTGGTGCGCATGCTGGTCGGCGGTGCGGAAGACATGCTCGAACGTCTGCCCCTGGTGAAAACCGTGTACGGGTCACTGCGCGACCTGGCCGGCTTTTTCTCCCACTCACGACAGGCTCAGGGCGCTCGCCAAGTGGTGCTCATTCACCTGCCCGGCAGCGGCATGAAACTGCTGGGCCTGGTCACCCGTGATGATTTAACCGATCTGCCCCCGCAGTTCGGCGCCCCCGATCACGTGGCGGTGTACATTCCGCTGAGCTATGCCTGGGGCGGTTACACCACGCTCGTCCCCCGCAGTGCCATTGAAAAAGTCGATATGACTGTCGAAGCAGCCCTGCGCTTTGCCGTGACCGCCGGCATGTCCGTCGGCAATGACGCCAACCCAACGCCGACCAATGAGTCACCGCAGTCGAATGCCACTGGCAGCAAACTGCCCAGTTGATGACGCCATGCCCTTCAGGGCCGGTTGTTTGAGTATGAAATCCGGGGCTGAAGCCCTCGGCGTCAGTTGTTAGAAAATAACCACATCACCAAATCGCCAAATCACTCAATACTCACCCCGCGTTCTTTCATGATCGCCTCTGCCAAATGCCAATCCAATTTTGTGTCCACGTCCACCACTTCGCCCGGTTGCGTGACGATGGCACGTCGGTCCCTGCCCAAAAACGCATGGGCATGTCCCCCAACACTGTTGATCAATACTTCACGTCGCAAGGCAATCAGCCCGCCATCCAGCATGTACACCGGGGGTAAATCCTGCCGACGGTCGATGCTGTTTTCAATGAACGGTTCCAGTTGATCGTGACCCGGACCGGTGAGTTTGCGCATCCAGTAAGGGTGCATCTTTCCGACCGCACAAACGCTTTGCACACTGTCGCAACCGGCGGCAGTCAATTTTTCAAGGGCACGGTCGGTCAGGTCGTCTGGTCGAACGGGCACGTTGCCGTAAAGAATCACCACGCCGTCGGCAAAGGTGGTTTGCATCCTGCTTTCAATCGTGGCAAGTGCATGTCGCGCAGCATCGGCCACGGTGGCGGTGTCATGTGCCAGTTCAGCCGGTCGCTCGATGACCTCAATACCCGAATCACGCCCAATCTGTGCCAGCTTCGCCCCGTCGGTGGAAAGCACCACCCGCCCGATGTGCTTGCTTTGCAACGCATGGGCAATCGACCAGGCCACCATCGGTTTGCCCGCGAGCATCAACTCGTTTTTATGCGGCAAACCCTTGCTGCCCGCCCGCGCCAAAATGATCGCCAAACTGTTCATGATCAATATCCAATACCCAAGTCCTCGTCCGCCTGCGGCGAGACTCGTCCTTGGCTTGGTTCCGTCACTTGGCCACTCGGCCACTTCCCTTCATGGCCGATGCCACTCACGACACGCACCGCACAACGCATGCTCCGTCCATCGTCCCTGTTCATGCAGTGCATACACCTTGCCCAATTCCGCCCACGCCTGTGCCAGCGTCAACCCCTGATTCACATTGCCGACGCTCCCGCGTGACAGCCAATCCTGATCGCACAGAGCCACGCTGCCATCGCTGTGTACCGTCATACGACAGCTCAATTGCCGACAGGCAAACCGTTTGGGTGGTGCCAAATTGTGCAACGCCAAATCAGGCGCAAGTCCGCAACCGGTGGTCGCAGGCTCAATCACCGCATGACCCAGAAAATGCGTCCATTTATCAAAAAACGATTCCATGTCCGGTAGGGTGTCCGCCGTTTTGATAAACCGCGGCACCATCCAAGGCCGACCGAACCACAACCCGCCCGGTACTTTTTCATCACGGGCAATCCGACCATTGAACAACCGCGTCATATTTTCCAGCACCGTTTTGAATCGATCATCGCCCATCACCTGCGCATACACCGGGGCGGTGTCCGCATTCACCCGCAATGTCACCACGTCCAACGGCAGGCACAACAATCGTTCCGCCGTGGCTGTGTCGCACAATAAATCGGTATCCAGCGCTAAGCCGAATACACCCAGTTCCGCAGCCCGCGTCACAATCGCCTCCCACTGCGGGTGCAACAGCGCATCGCCCAGCCCGCCCAGTGTCACCAGCACATCCGGCTGCCTCGCCACTTCCTCCAACAACCGACTCGCCAACGCAACCGACATGTCCGCACGCTCCAATCGCACATGATGCTGCGGCACAATCAGCCCATTGACACTGCGACGGGGTGTCAATTCCAACGTGATTTGAGTCGGCAACGACGACAGGGATCGAATCGTACCCGCCCCCAGGTCATTGGCGGTTTGGGTCACGCGCAGTGCATCAGCTTGAACAACCTCGTCCCCCAATCGCCCGGCCACCGTCTGCAACAGCGCGATGGCTCGTGGCGTGTCATAAATGAAACGATGAGCAGCACTACGCACCGATCCGGGCACCTGAATGCAGACATCGCGTCCGATGGGGTCAGCCTGCGGCCTGGCCGGGTTGTACGACAAACCCTGCCCGATGGTGGCATCGCTGTCAGCCATCTGTTCCAGCGGTTTGCGCGACAAAGCGATGCCCGAAAGCCCCGGCGGAGCCTGACAAAAGGTCATCGACATCGCATCGGGGTGTTCCAGGTGCAACGCCAATACCTTCGACGACAGTTCGGGGTCCACGAATACCCAATCACCGCCCACCAGTAATGCCGAGGCTGCGTCGTGATGTTGCATCGCTTGCAGCAAAGGCCGGGCGGGTAACAGTTCGTCGTAACAGGTGGTGCCCCCCAGCCCGCCGCGCCAGGCGGCAAGTGTCGCTTTACGGGCAGCGGTTCGCCGACCCCACCAGCGATCAAACAAGCCTTGTTCCGCAGTGTGAGTCAATATCGGTTTATGCAGTGACACACCCTGCCAGAGGGGCGCGACATGCTGCGATGACGGATGCACGATGACGATCGCGTCCAGTTCACGAATACGTGACAGGCGGGTCAGCGTGTGATGCAAAATCGGCAAGCCTGCAAGCGTGTGCGACCAGACGGCGGGCAGCCCCAGCCGGGTGCGATGCAGGTCCAGCGGAATGAGGGCGATGGTTGAAGGCATGTGGGGTTACATCGGTCTTGTAGCCCAGCCCCCGGGGCGTCCCCGGCTGGGTGAATCACCATCATCAAACCCACCGCCGAGGGCGGCGACGCCACAAACAAACTGTTTACCAACTGGGCAACATCGGACGATCACCCGGCGTGGCGGCGGGTGAGGTTGTTGGTGTGGTTGGCGGTGGCGTTACATCCCCCGTGGTTGTTTGCGAGGTATCGTTCGACACGTTCTGTGTTGCTTGCGGCGAAACTTCGGGGCTGACTTCCGGGCGGGCGGCACTGCCCGCGCTTTGCAATTGCGATTGTTCCAAGGCCTGCACCAGTCGGCTGGTGCGCAGGTGCAACGGGGCAGCCAGTTGATTTTGTTTGGCGAGGGTATGCAACACGGTGATGACCTGGCTGTAGGTCAGGTCCAACCCCGATGTGCGGTTGTCTTCCGTCGGTTGGTGGCCGAGTAAAAACAGCAGGTTGGCGACCATCGGCGCGATTTCAAAGGTCTGCCCCTGGGCACTGGAGCGCGATTGAAAGTAAACCGTCAGCCGGGGTGCGTCGGCATTGGAACGAACCATCAAACGATTGTCCCACACCCTGCCCAGCGTCGGTTCCGTGAAACCCAGATTGGGGTCAAACAACGCGATGGTCGGGTACGGTTCCTGCGCAATGTAAATGAGCGGCTTGCTCGCGGGCACCAGGTCCAAAATGAATTTCACATCCTGCTGGCTGCCGATGAGCCGACGTTGGATCATCGGGTCGTTCATGGCGGCCAGTGATTCGTAAGCCGAGGTGCGCACCGTGACATCGTCATCGTCGAGCAGGGTTTTGAGGGCATTGATACCGCGCAATGACCGGGGCAGGTACACCAATATTTGCGCACATTGCATGCGTACCGCAGGGTCGGTCGAACGTGTCATCGGCACCAGGTGATCGGTCACCAGTTCATCGCCGATGCGTGCGCCTGCTTCCAAGCCCGCCAATCGAATCACCGGGGTTTCATGCTGATAAAGTTCCGCCCGCAGCATCGGAATGATCGGTGCCCCCAGCCCGAACCAGGCAATCGCCGCATCGCGCGCGTTGGGGGTGGTGGTTTCAGCGACCAGCCATTGTAAAACTTGCTGAGCCTGCGCGGTTTCGAAGCCCTCCGCCCGCTGCACGTAAAGTTTGTTGATCAGGTCCAGCAGTTGCAACGGCTGATTGGCGAAACGTGCAGGCACGTTGATTTGAATCAGCGATTCGGACAACGGACGCGCCGTGTTGAAAAGTTCGGTGGCACGCTCGTGACGAAAGCGTTCGTTGATGCGATCGGAAATGATGCGCGCCCGGGCCGCACTGGGTTGATTGAGTACCAGAAATAATTCACGGTCCTGCAACACAAGCCCGCCGCCCAGAATCACCGCCTGCCGGGCAAAGACAAAGCGGTCGCCCTGTGAAGCGGATTCGTCCAGTGGGTCCAGGTAAAGGTGACCATCGCCACGCGCCAACGGACGACTGAATCGCATGGACGGATTGGCACCGTCAATCGCCAGGTCAAAAGGTATCAGCAGCTTGCCGCCTTCGAGACTGGTGGTCTGAGTATCGACGGCAGTCACCAGCAAATCAAAACGTGAACCCTTCACCGCACCGGGCGGAATCAACCCTTGCATACGCACCGCAGTGGTGTTGGGGTCGCGCAGCAATCCGTCCGCGGATACACCCTGCAAGCCACGTTGCGGGTCACCGACCCCCTGCCGACGCAGCGTGTTGGACAGCCATGAACGAAGGTACGCTGGCACTTCACTGGAACCGGTGCCATTAAGGCCGACGACAAAACCGAAGCCGGAGACGAGCTGGGGTTCGGTGCCTTGTACACGGGAAAGTGAGCCGATGGTGCCTTGAAAAACGGGCGGCCCGGTGACCACCGACGGCGGCGTAACCGGGTTGGTGGTAACCGGTTTGTTACTTTCACAGCCGAGTATGAACAGGGCCGGTGAAAGCAGCAGTGTCAGCCCCAAGTGAACACCCACCAAACGCAGTCGGCACGGGCGTGAACAAGTGGTCATGATGAAGGTTCCCTGTCAGACACAAGGCGGCAGGTTGGTCACCGCGCGCCGCAAGCGACACAAAACGCCATTGTGATTGTGATGGGGGGTGGGGTCAAGTGATGGATATTTCGAATTTCGGATTTCGAATTTCGGATTGAACACCAAGCCAAGAACGAGGCCGATAGGCCGAGGGCTTGGGTATTCAGGGAAGTGGTCAAGTGGCCTAGTAATTATACATTTTGCTGTTGATTGAACGACCAATTCATAAATCGCCAAATTTTCAATCAAAGAATACCCGAGCCCTCGGTCGCCGCGGCGACCTCGTACTCGGCTTGCTTCTTTATATTCGAAATTCGAATTTCACTGCCCTGCCGCACCTTCGTAGCCGGGCTGGGCCGATTCGGTTAAATTGCCCGGTCTATGAAATACGACTTTGCGAGCATCGAGGAAAAGTGGCAGAAGCAGTGGGAAGCACAGGGCACCTTCGTCGCCCCCAACCCCGGTCAGCCCGGCTTTGACCCGCAGCAACCCAAGTTTTACGTGCTGGATATGTTTCCGTACCCATCAGGCGTCGGGCTGCATGTGGGTCACCCCCTGGGCTACATCGCCACCGACATCGTGGCACGCTACAAGCGCATGGCTGGGTTCAACGTGCTGCACCCGATGGGGTACGACGCCTTCGGTTTACCAGCCGAGCAGTACGCGGTGGAAAAGGGGGTACACCCGGCCATCACCACCGCTCAGAACATCGCCAACATGACCCGGCAGCTCCGCCGACTGGGTTTGAGTTACGATTGGCAGCGATCCATTTCCACCACGGATGCGGAATACTACCGTTGGACGCAGTGGATTTTTCTGCAAATTTTTCACAGTTGGTTCGACCCGATCCAGAAAAAAGCAAGGCCCATCAGCGACCTGATTCAACTCATGGAATCAGGTCAGGCTTACGTCGGGTTGGATGGCGAAATGGTCTGGGCGGGGGCGGAAGAAGGATTGGATGCAGTGTCGGGGCGGACCGTCGGATTGCGCGCCTGGCATGAATTATCACAATCGGAACGCGAAGGGTTCATCAACGAACAACGACTGGCGTTTTTGGATGAGTCGCCGGTGAACTGGTGCCCGATGCTGGGCACGGTGCTCGCCAATGAAGAAGTGACAGCCGACGGTAAAAGTGAACGCGGCAATCACACGGTGTATCGTCGGCCGCTCAAACAGTGGATGTTGCGCATCACCGCTTACGCCGAGCGACTGGCGGAGGATTTGGATTTGGTCGATTGGCCTGAACCGATCAAACTGATGCAGCGCAACTGGATCGGTCGCAGTGAAGGGGCGTATGTCGATTTTCAACTGGCTTCGACCGGCAAAAGCACAAGCACCAACAACGCAAGCGGCAACAACCATGGTGATGCCGGCGACGATGAAACGGAAGTGATTCGTGTGTTCACCACCCGCCCTGACACGCTGTTCGGCGCAACGTACATGGTATTGGCCCCGGAACACCCGCTGGTCGATGCGATCACCAGCAGCGATCAATATCACGCGGTGCATGAATATCAAAAGCAGACGGCAAGCAAGGCCGATGTCGATCGCATCGCTGACACCAAAACCAAAACCGGCGTGTTCACCGGTGCGTTTGCCATCAACCCGGTCAACGGGCAGCGCATTCCGATTTGGATTGCAGACTACGTACTGATGGGTTACGGGACCGGTGCGATCATGGCGGTGCCTGCTCATGACGAGCGTGACTTTGCGTTTGCCAGACAATTTAGTTTGCCGATTGTGCCGGTGATCAAGGGTGGTGATGAACCACTCACCAAGGCTTACGAAGGCGATGGGCCGCACGTGAACTCGGCGCATGGTGAACTTTCGATCAACGGTTTGCCCAACGACGACGCCAAGCGGGTGATGACCGATTGGCTGGAAACGCAGGGCATCGGCGAGCGCAGTGTGCAATACAAATTGCGCGACTGGTTGTTCAGTCGGCAGCGCTACTGGGGTGAGCCGTTCCCTGTGTTGCATGGGCCTGATGGTGAAATCGTGGCGGTGGAGGAAAGTGAGTTGCCGGTGCGGTTGCCGGAAATGACGGATTTCAAGCCGACGTCCAGCAGTGACCCGCAAGCACCGCCCCAGCCGCCGTTGTCACGAGCGCCCGACAGTTGGAAGTTTGTGGTGAAAAATGGCGTGCGTTACACGCGCGAGTTCAACACCATGCCGCAGTGGGCGGGTTCGTGCTGGTATTACCTGCGCTTCTGCGACCCCCGGAACGGCGAAAAATTGGTCGGGGCGGAAGCGGAAAAATATTGGATGGGGAATGGGTCCAAGGTCCAAGGTCCAAGGTCCAAAGTCGAAGAAGCGAAAAACAAGTTGTCACCGGGCGGGGTTGATTTGTACGTCGGCGGGGTGGAACATGCCGTGTTGCACCTGCTGTATGCCCGCTTCTGGCACAAGGTGTTGTTTGATTTGGGGCATGTGAGCACGCCCGAACCCTTTGGCCGATTGTTCAATCAGGGGTACATACAGGCCCATGCGTACCGGGACCAGCGCGGCATGTATGTCGAGGCGGAAAAAGTGACCGTCAAGCATGGGCAATGGTGGTTTGAAGACCGCCCGGTCGAGCAGGAATTCGGCAAGATGGGCAAAAGTTTGAAGAACGCGATTGCCCCCGATGACATTTGCGCCCAATACGGCTGCGACACGCTTCGATTGTATGAAATGTACCTCGGACCACTCGACCAATCGAAGGTTTGGAACACCCGCGACATCATCGGCGTGCACCGCTTTCTGCAACGACTCTGGCGGGTCATGGTGGATGAAAACACAGGGGCATTGCGCCTTGGTAAACAGGCCCCGGACATGGCGCTCAATCGCCTGCTGCACAAGACCATCAGGCGCGTGACCGAAGCGATGGAAGCGATGAGTTACAACGTGGCCATCGCAGCGCTGATCGAGTTCAACAACGAACTGGTCAAACGCTTCGGCGGTGATAACAGCACGACCGGCACGACGGGCGGCACCGATGCAAACGCAGGCAACGCAGGCAGTGGTGTTGCGGGTGACGCTGTCGCATCAGGCGTACCGCGCGAAGTGATGAAGGTGATGACGTTGCTTCTGTCGCCGCTGGCGCCGCACATCAGCGAAGAATTGTGGGAGCGACTGGGTCACACCAGTTCACTGGCACGTGAAACCTGGCCGGTGTACGACCCGGCGATGCTGGTGGAAGACACCATCGAATACCCGGTGCAGGTGAACGGCAAACTGCGCGGCAAGGTCATCGTCGCCCGTGATGCGGACCAAAAAACCATCGAGGCGGCGGCGTGTGCGGATGAAAAAGTGAAACAGGCCGTCGGCGACAAAACCATTCGCAAGGTGATCATCGTGCCGGGAAAGATGGTGAATTTGGTGATCGGGTGATTTACAATCAAACAATCACCGACGCCGCGGGCTTTAGCCCCGGATTTCACCCCACGACCATGAACATCCGGCCCTGAAGGGCACGGCGTCAAATTCGCCGACGCAAAGCGTCCGCGCTAAACGCCGGCAATCAACGACCATGGTTGTTCGCACACAGCGACCGCCAAGCGGTACGCCCCCCGGTAGTGCGGCACCCGGCTTGGTGGAACCGTCACCGGTGTGCCCTCGGCGGTGTGAATTGTGGTGATGCAGACCCCAGCCGGAGGCGACTGGGCTACAACCACAAGACACATGGCTGCCAGTGGCACACGACGATCCACAAGTGATATGCGCGTTGTACATTTCTTCGCCGAATCAATCCGAAATTCGAAATTGACCACCGCGCTGCCACTTCGCCTCCGGTTAGAATGCCCGCATGAGTGAACCCTTCACCCATTTGTTCCGTGCCGCCGACGCCGAGCTGGGGCCACAGGTGCTGGTGCTCGCGGAACTGGGGGTCAATCACAACGGCGAGGTTGAGCAGGCGATTGCGCTGGTGCATGCCGCAGCCGGGGCCGGAGCTGATGCGGTGAAATTGCAATTGTTTGACCCGCGTCACCTGCTTTCCAATCAGGCTCTGCTTGCTGACTATCAACGTGAATCGGGAGCGACCGACCCGTTTGCGATGCTGGATCAACTCAAACTCAGCCTCGCGCAGATGCAGCGGATTCGCAAGGAGGCACATGCGTGCAACCTGATGCTGGTGGTGACGCCGTTTTCGTTGGAGGATTTGTCTGCGTTGCGGGAGTTGCAGGCCGATGCCGTGAAAATCGCTTCGCCGGATGCGGTGAATCCGCCCTTGGTGCAGGGGGCCGCCGAGTTGGGTTTGCCGCTGTTGGTTTCAACGGGTACGTGCGAACTCGACGAGTTGCAATGGGTGGCAGGGCTGGTGCGTCGTCATGCGGCAGGCGGTGCTTTGTTGCAATGTGTGTCGAGTTACCCCACACCCATCGACAGCGCAGCATTGGGCGGCATCAGCGCGTTGCAGGTGCGCTTTGGTTTGCCGGTGGGTTACTCGGATCACACCACGGAACTATTCACCGGGGCATTGGCGGTGGCAGCCGGTGCGTGTGTGATTGAAAAACATCTGACGCTCGATCCGCAGGCGCCCGGCCCGGACCATGCCGCCAGCCTCGACCCGGTTGGTTTCACACACTATGTCGATCTGATCCGACAAGCCCAGTCAAGCCTCGGCCCATTGCGCAAAACCTGTCAACCCGTCGAAGCCCAGGTGCGTCAGGTGTCAAGGCAAAGCGTTTGTGCCCGCATTGAATTACCCCTGGGCCATGTGCTGACCCGTGCTGATTTAACCCTGCGTCGTCCCGGCACCGGCATCGCCGCCCGCTGGATCGACACGGTGATCGGGGCCAGACTCAACCGCGCTTTGCAGGCTGGTGATTTGATCCAGCCCGGCGACCTGACGCATGAGTGATTCTTGATTTCGACCACGCCTGATCTTCGTGGTTCTGAACGAAGATCAGAATTCTTTTCAAACAACTGACGCCGTACCCTTCAGGGCCGGCTATTGGAATGAACCTATTGGTAAATCATGAATGCGATCCGGGGCTGAAGCCCATGACGTCATTGGTGCATCGGGCAGTCCACCCGTTGATACTTTCAATTTGCCCTCGATATTCATCTTGTCAACGCGGTCGATTCGATTACACTAAAGATCAACAACTCCGTGTTTGGAACCCGGCTCAATTCCAGGCGTGAGCCGGGCCTTTACAAACAAAGCCTGGGGCGTGATTCGCACACACTCACCACACTCAGCGGAAAACAGTCGCTTGAAATGATTGGTTTGCTCGGCTGTCATGAGTGTCTGGTACGCATGAGTGATTGAGTGTTGCGTTGCGCCTAGGGTGATTGCCATCACGGAGTTGAAATATGCCCGGTTCCATCAGTCTGCCGCAGATCGTCCTCGAACTCGAAGAGGAGGATCGCAAACGATATCAGGCGTTGCAAGCCCCCAAATCAATGGTGGTGCGATTTGGTTATTTACGATTGATTGCCGAACTGCCCTATGACGGGACGGAAAAGCCCGGGTGCGGGTCCAAGCTGGTCATTCGTACCGAACGCGGCACGGAAATCGGCGAAATGCTCACCACCACTTGCAGCAACAGCGGCTGCGGCAAAAGTGTTTCGCGTCAGCAAATGCTCGGTTACATCGAAGCCTCGGGGGGTCGCAATTTCCCTTTCAGTACCAGTGGGCGGATTTTGCGCGTCGCCACACCGGAGGACTTGCTCGAACAACAAAAACTCGATGCCCGCAAGCCGGAGATTTTGCGTTTCGCCAAAGAACAGGTGGCGACGGCAAAGCTGCCGATGCACCTGGTTGATGTCGAAATGCTGCTGGGCGGCGAGCGCGTGTTGTTTCACTACACCAGTGAGCAGTGGGTCGATTTCCGTGAACTGGTGAAAGTGCTGGCTGGTGAATTGCAGACCCGCATCGAAATGCACCAGGTCAATGCCCGTGATGAAGCCCGCATCGTGGCGGACTTTGAACGTTGTGGTCAGCATTGCTGCTGTCGCCAGTTTTTGAAAGTGCTCAAACCCGTATCGATGCGCATGGCCAAGGTGCAAAAGGCGACACTCGACCCGGCGAAGATATCAGGGCGATGCGGGCGCTTGATGTGTTGTCTGCGGTATGAGGATGAAACGTATGAGGCGTTGCGCAAGAAGCTGCCGCACAAGCAGACACGGATGATGACCCAGCAGGGGCCGGGCACGGTGATCGATGGGCAGATTTTGACACAACTGGTGCTGATCAAACTCGACAGCAATGAAGTGCCGCAGGCCTTTCCGCTCGAGGAAATCACCCCGCTGCCCCGCGACCAGGACCCGCAATTCAACAAACCCGCCGGAAGCAACCCCGCCCCCGGCACCCCCGGTAACGCAAGTGGTTTTACCCCCGGCAATAAACCCACAGCCGGCAATGCTGGTCAAAGTAACTACCCCAAACCCGGCAACCCGCAAGGCAATGCAGGTAACGCACAAAGCGGTACGGGCAACGCACAACGCGGTTCATATACACAAGGCAAACCCAGCGACGCTCGACGTGATGACTCCGGCAAACCCACGCCTCCGCCCACTGCCCCCGATGCATCACCAGCCGCTCGCTCGCAACCCGTGAATGACCAACGCGACGATATCGCTCAGGGCGATGACACCAACACCGCATCCATCAATGAGGATGTCAGCGATTCGCCCTCGAAAGGCTATCGTCGGCAAGGCCCCCCTACCCCCGGCTCCCCCGGCTCCCCCGGCCCCGCCTCCAAATCAGGGCAACCACCACGCACCAATCAGGGCGCATCATCATCCAACGATGACTTAAGCGATGATGGCGATGACGCATCGGACAACGACCGTGATTTCGATGATGCGTCCAACCAGCGCGATGAAACCACAAGGCGGGGTGATGCCAATGATCCCTCAACATCAAATGCCCCCGCCCCCGGCCCCGGTCAACCCGGTGATACTGGCGATGGCAGCCGACGGAAACGACGACGCAGGCGGCGACGGCGACGCGGCGGTGGTGGTGACGGCGGCATCAGCCCCAACAACCCAGGCCCATCGTAATACCAAGGCAAATACATCTGACTTGCCTTGACGAACCGCACCCCAATGGTTGCCGGAGCATTATTCGAAAGTGAGCGCCGCGAATGATCGCGTTGGTAAAAGTGGTCAAGTGGTCTTGTAGGGTGGGTCAAGCGAGTCGGCGAGCGGACCCACCATCGAAGCGGCCGAGTGGCGAAAGTGGCCGAGTGGCCGAGTGGCGAAAGTGGCCGAGTGGTCGAGTGGTCGAGTGGTTTTATATTTTGGTGAATTGATCGGTCTATTTCATAAATCACCAAATCGCCAGATCACCAGATCGCCAAATCGCCGATCAGACGCGATCAATCGTGGTGCTAACCTCCGAAAACGAGCCTTGCTTGCCTACAATCAACCATTGCCGTAAAAATACCGATGTTTATCGATTAAATTAGTCGATATTGAAATATCGATTCATTAGGTGTAGTATTTTTCAATCGTTGGTCACGATGGTTTGTGCGATCATCGTAAAAAAGGATGGATGAGTCATGAGTACCCCCGAAACACCCGCAGCCTTGAAAATAAGCAAGCCCGAACTCATCAAGCAGGCCAAGGACGGCTTCGACGTGCTCAAAGACCTGTTGCGTTATTCCGACCAGGGCGATTTTGCTGCCATGCACACCGACGAAGAGCGTAAGGCGGACCTCGAAGTTCGCTTCCGCTGGTTCGGTGCCTATCAACAAAAACCCAACGTCGGCCACTTCATGCTGCGTGTCAAAGTGCCCGGCGGACAAATCACCCCGCCCCAATTGCGCGCCATGGCCGACATCGCCCGCCAATATGGTCGCGGTTTTACCGACATCACCACCCGCCAGACCATTCAATATCACTGGCTCACTCTGGCGGACCTGCACCCGATTTTCCAAAAACTGTGGGACAGCGGCATGACCTCGCAATTTGCCTGCGGCGATTGCCCGCGCAACATCGTCTCGTGCCCCCTGGCCGGCGTACAAAAAACCGAAATCATCGACACCACCAGCCTGGCGCAACAGATCAGCGACATGTACAACGCCGGCGGACGTGAGTTTTCCAACCTGCCTCGTAAGTTCAAACCCTCCATCGGCGGGTGCCCCGATTTTTGCTGGCTGCCGCAAATTCAAGATTACGCGCTCTACGGCGTCAAACGCAAAGACAATTCCGTGGGCTTTGGCCTGCTCATCGGCGGCGGGTTGTCCGACACGCCTCACTTTGCCCAACCCATGCGCGTGTTTGTGAAACCAGAGCAGGTGCTCGATGTGGCGCGGGGCATTGCTGCCTTGTTCCGCGACCATGGGTATCGTGAAAAGCGCAATCGCGCTCGCCTGAAATTTTTGGTGGCTGACAAGGGCTGGGAGTGGACCCGCTCCACCCTCGAATCGATCATCGGCTACCAACTCGAACGCGACGACTCCCTGCAACACCCGGCGGTGCGGGCACACGACCACATGGGCATCGGTGTGCAAAAGGATGGGCGTTACTACGTGGGTATTCCGATTGAGCGTGGGCGATGGTCAGCCGATCAAATGCAACTCGTCGCCGACCTGTCGGATCGTTTTGCCGAGGGTGAAAAACGCATTCGTTTCACCATTCGTCAAAATGCGTTGATTTTGGACGTACCCAAGCACAACCTCGATGCCCTGTCGCGTGAGCTTGAACAAGCCGGGCTACCCACCGCAGCACACCCGTTGCGAACGACGTTGATTTCATGCACGGGCAACGAGTTCTGCAACCTGGCGGTGGTGGAAACCAAGCATCGTGCGGGGCGGGTGCTCAAGTGGTTGGAGGAGAACACCCCGGCGATGGATCAGCCGATGTCGATCAGTTTCACCGGCTGCCCCAATGCCTGCGCCCAGTATCAGGTACACGACATCGGGCTGACGGGCATTCCGGTGGTGCTGCCCAATCAGAAAACAGCCGAGGGAAAACCGGTGAAGGTGGACGGGTACAACGTGCTGCTGGGCGCGGGCATGGGGGCGGACCCCAAATTCGGCGAAGTGATCGCCAAAAAAATTCCCGGCGACCTGATTCACCTGTCACTGAAAAGTTTGATCGATCATTACCTGGCTGAGCGCGCTGATGATGAAGAACCGTTCCGCACCTGGGTCGGTCGCAATCAACCTGAACGATTGCAACAGTTGATTGTTGAACCCACGCAAGCCCCCGGCGCGGTGGCGTTGTCGGAATGAAGTGATGACGCGCTTGAACCAATAAAACAAGTGACGCCGAGGGCTTTAGCCCCGGATTTCACACGATGACCATGACCATCCGGCCCTAAAGGGCTCGGCGTCTAAATCGTGTGTGATACTTCCAGGAATACCCAAGCCCTCGGCTTGTCAGCCTCGTTCTTGGCTTGGCAAATTCGACATTCGAAATTCTTCAAGCCCCAATCCGATAGCGCATGCGCGGCGAATCATCGACAGCCACCGCTGCTTTACGCTCACGGATCACCGGCCCGCCGCGCAGCACCGTGTGAATCAACTCCGCGAGTTCAGCCACCAGCACCGGCAGCACGCGTTGCACCACCGGCGACAACTGCTGCTGAAAACCCATGGCTTCAATACCCACGCTATACACCACGCCCATGGGTTTGCCACCGTAAAGGTACGCCGCCTCGCCGAGCAATTCATCCGGCCCAAGCGAGGCACCGCCCGAAAGCGCCCCGTTTTTCACCGGCTGCAACTGTCGATCCGTCACCTTGCCGGGCTTGCCCTGCATCTGACTGGTGACAAACAGCACCAGGTCCGCCTTGCTGACCAGTTCCGCCAGTTCCGAGCCAAGCAGGCGCACCGATGCCAGGTGTGCCCGTTCGTCGGCCACCATCAAGCGCAGCATTTCCACCGCCGCCGGCCCAACCCCATCATCGCCACGATATCGATCCCCGACGCCGATCACCAATACATTGCGCATGACTAAGCTCCCCGCTGAGGTGAAAGTTCCAGCTCAACAGGGTTGTCATCGACTGTTCACTTGAGTAATTCAGGCGTAGTTCTGAATTGTGACTCAATAGCTTGTGAAACTGCGGCAATCATGCACGATGTGTCATTTGCACCACAATCGTTGCCCATTATCGAACAAAATCAAATGACAACCCTTGACCGCCGAAGGGTTGAATGTCATGAGCGATCACGCCAATAACCAGGGCGACGAGAAGTGTGTGCCAAGGCAATCACCTGCACTTTGGTGCGTACACAACGATAAACCACTAAAAAGGGAAACCCGCGCAACAAATACCTTGATGTTCCGTACGAGTATGCAGGCCAAACATCCGGCTGCTGTCGTATCGCACCCACCGCATATTCGATTTGTTCAAGCAATCTTTCCGCCACACGCATATCGCGCTGACGATACCACCTTATCGCCGCTTCAATTTCTTCCACAGCCGAAGGGTGAAAAACAACCTGATTTATTTTACCCATGGCCACGCAATGCACCTCGTAGCCGTGCGCGAACACGCGTCCAACTCACCGGCTTCACCGCGCCTTGATCCAATTCATTGATACGCCGGGCGACTTCCGCTTCCCAAAGCTGCTGGGCATTGACATCCTGTTGCGCATCCAGACTTTCAATCAGACTGCCGATCAACTGGGCGCGATCGGACATCGGCAGCTTCAAGGCGCGATCCAAAAGTTGGCGTGTGAGCGTAGCCATCGCTTGATTATATCCATCCCTGTTGACGCGCAACGCATTTACCCATTCCCCCGGCTATCCAGCGTTCGAATACGGTTGATTGCCGACACATACGCCCGGGCCGCGGCTTCGATCACATCGGTGGACAGCCCCCTGCCGCGCACCAGCCGATCACGATGTCGCACTTCGATGCTCACCTCGCCCTGTGCCTCTTTGCCGGCGGTGATGGCACGGGTCTGGTAATCGGTGAGTTCCACGCTCACGCCGGTGATGCGCTGAATCGCCGAGTAAACCGCGTCAATCGGCCCATCGCCGGTGGCTGCGTCCAGTTTTTCCGTACCTGCCGAGTCACGCATCACCACCGTGGCGGTGGCGATCACACCCGTGCCGCTGGTCACCTGAAAGCGCGCCAATTCCCACAGCGCCCGCTCCTTCTGCATCAGTTGATCGACGATGGCTTCGATGTCTTCGTCGTACACATTTTTCTTTTTGTCCGCCAGGGCCTTGAACTGCTCAAAGGCCTGTTCGATCTGGGCATCGCTCAATTGAAAACCCAATGAAATCGTACGTTCCTTGAACGCATGTCGTCCCGAATGTTTGCCCAGCACCAGTTTGCTTTCGGGTATGCCCACATCGCGCGGGTCCATGATTTCGTAGGTTTTGCGATCCTTGAGCATGCCGTCCTGATGAATCCCCGATTCATGGGCAAAGGCATTGTCGCCGACGATGGCCTTGTTACGCGGCACGTTCTGCCCGGTGAATGAAGCGACCATGCGGGCCATGGGGTACAACCGTTTGCTGTTCACATTGGTCGTGAACCCGGCAAAGTAATCGGCCCGGGTGCGCAGGGCCATGACGATTTCTTCCAGTGCTGCGTTACCCGCTCGTTCGCCGATGCCGTTGATGGTGCATTCGACTTGTCTGGCGCCGTGGCGTACCGCTGCCAATGAATTGGCCACCGCCAAACCCAGGTCGTTGTGACAGTGAGCCGACAAAATGATGCCCTTTTCGTCGAGCATCGGTAACTTTTCGCGCACATATTTGAAAATGTGTCCGTATTCCTCCGGCGTGGCGTAGCCGACGGTGTCGGGTATGTTCACCGTCGTCGCCCCGGCTTCCACCACCGCTTTGGTAATCGCCACCAGCACATCCAACTCGGTGCGTGAGCCATCCTCCGGGCTGAACTCAACATCATCGGTGTAGGTGCGTGCCAGTTTCACCGACTTGACGCTGATGTCGATGATTTCATCGGTGCTCTTGCGCAGCTTCTGTTCACGATGAATTTTGCTGGTGGCACAGAAGACGTGAATGCGCGGCTTTTTGGCGTGCTTCACCGCTTCACCGGCCCGCTGAATGTCCCGCTCGACACAACGCGACAGCCCGGCCACGATGCTTTGCTGTGCTTGACTGGCGATGGCGCTCACGGCTTCGAAGTCGCCCTGACTGGTGATCGGAAACCCGGCTTCGATCACATCGACGCCCATGGCATCGAGGTTGCGGGCGATTTCCAGCTTTTCTTCAAAGTGCAACGTGCAACCGGGCGACTGCTCCCCGTCGCGCAAGGTGGTGTCGAAAATGCGAATGGGTGTCGTGTGATTCGGTGGGGTCAACATGATGAACTTCCTTTGCAGGTATTTTAGTGATTTTGGGGTGTGACTCGGATCGATCATCCGCGTGCATGACATCGTGTTATTTGCAGAAAAAAAAGAACCCTGTCGGGATGCGTTCCGGACAGGGCCGTGTGGACACAATAATGGTGTGACAACAGCAAACCTATCCGGCTCGTAGGGATAGCGCCAGTAGGCTTAGCTGTGCGTTGAAATTGGCATCGGTCGTGTAAGGCATGATAAAAACGATATCGGCGATCTAATCCATTGTCAATCAAATGATGTTCAACGGAATGAGTTTCATTGAACCTCCGGTCAACGACCGAGGGCTAATTGTTACAGAATCACCAACCGGCACACCGACGCACTTGATACCTGACGCTACCGCTGCTCTTTGCGCTCACGGCGCGGTTGTGTCAAGCCCTGCAACAACCCACGAATGATTTCCTCCTCCGGTTTTGCCGTCGGCTGATTGCCCGCAGGTTGCTGCGGCTGCCCTTGTGCAGGTTGCGACTGCGCGGCTGGTTGCGGCTCAATGGCTGATTGTGGTGTCGATGGTTGTGTTGTTGAAGGCGATGGTGTCGTACCACCCGGTGCAGGCTCCGTCACCGCAGGTACCTGCAAAGCAGGGCGATTCGGCCAGGTCGCACGGGCGAACCAATCCGGGTCGCGCTGATCGGGCTGCCGCCGACCTTCACTCACCGCTCCGAATATGGCGGAACCAATACCAATGGCTGTGCCGATATCGCCGCCCACTGCCTGCCCTGCCACCGGTGCCACGATGCGTTTGATCAGTGAAGCCAAATCAGGCTTGATCGCGTTGAGCGGCCCGACCGAACCAACCGTGTAAATCGCCTTCGGGTCAATGCGACCCCGTGTGCCCGGTACCACCAGCACCGTGTCGCCCGGTATCGCCAATAACACCTCGCCCCAGGGCGTCGTCGGCTTGCCCGTCAAAAACACCCGTGATTGCGAGCCGATGCGCAGGTCGCCCGTGTCCATCCACAAATCACTGCACGTCAGCAACCCCTCTTTCAAGTTGAACGAAAGCGGGCTGAACATCGCATCAAACTCATCACGGTTTTCAATCCGTGCCCCGGCCAGTCGCAGCAACCCGACCAGCTCACCGCCCGGCCCGCGCTTGACGCGCAACGTCCCCAGTTCAAGCCAGCCGTTCAACACAGCCTTGTCCATCGACCGCCCCATGCTCCGCAACGGCCAACGAAACCCGTCACGTGACAACGTCAACCGCACCGGGCCTCGTGATGATTGCGCATCACGCAGCAAAAAGTTGACGCTCGCCAAATATTGCTGTGCCAATTCGCTGCTGACGTTGAAAGTCAGTTGTGCATCTTCCCGAAGCGAAAGCACCATGTCCTTGTCGAAATCACCTGCAACACGGGTGTTCAAATGGGCACTACTGATGCGTGCCTGCAGCGGCCCGCCCTGACCGGGGTCGTATTGCGTGTTCACTTCCACATCAACGCTCGGCCCAAGTGCCGCGATCAGTTTGCCCTGCTGCCCCATCATTTCATCCAATAACGTCACCGGCAATGCGGTCACGTTGGTCTGTGTTGCAAACCCAAGGTTCGCAGCATTGAAGCGACCTTGGGCATCAAACAATTGACGCAATCGTGTGGTGCTGGTGAGTTGACCGATTTGCGGCGCAGCCCCCGCATTGGCTGGTGACAATGAACGCACCTGATACGCACTGCGCAATTGCAGGGTTTGTTCCTGCGCGAGGTTTGTGCCGCCCAGTTCAGCACTCAATTCCGACACGTTGACTTCGAGTTGTTTGGCCGGCAAGCGCCAGCGCATCGGCTGTGCAGTTACCGCCAGTTTCACCATGCTCTGTTCCGGGTTGATCGCCAAAGCTGCTTCGGGTTTGTTTGCCGAAGTATGATTTTGTAATGTTTCATTCACCTGCCCAACGACCGGCTGTGCAAACCTCACTTGTGCCTGATTCACCGCCAACTCGATGCTCGTGGGTTCGACCAAAACCAACGCCTTGTCGTCAGCCTTGCTGCTCAACCAATGTTTTTGTAAGAACGGAAAACGTTGAGGCGTGATGTTTATTGTCAGCCTTGAACCTTCGTCAACGACAGCCACTTCCCCCGGTTTGAAATGCCCCTTGATCGGCCCGCTCACCTGCTCCGACTGAATCAACACATTGAACCCATAATCACGCCGATCCACTTGCGTATTGCTTAGGTCGATCACTTCCACCCGATCGAGTTTGTCGCCTAACAAGGCTGCGTACTTGCCCGGTTGATTCATGAATTGATCGATCACCGACACTGGAAAGTTGTCCAACCTTGCGGGTACTTTGAACACTGGGCCACCGGGTGCATTGCCCAATAAATCATTGAGTTTGATATTCGCCAGCACCCGTCCGGTTTGACGCTGATGCATCACCGAAGCTGTGAGCTTGGCGTCAATGCCTTGCGCGAGGGTCGTGTCGAGCAGGTCCAGTGACAGGTCAACAATATCAACCCCGGCCAGTCGCTCGTCACCGGTGATCGATAAACGGTTCACATTGACTTTCCCGCTGAATCGCAATGATGATTTCACATCGTTGGTTGTGCGCGGCAGGTGCAAACGCAATGGGTCGAGTGTGATCGTTGCCGCCTGTACCAAACCACGGCCATCAAGTGCCGATGCCAGATTGGGTTGATGTTTACGCAGCACCTCAATCAACGCTGGTTCAATGGTGAATCGTGCGGGTTCACTGGTTTGCAATGTAATGTTTTGCTCGTCGATTTGACCCTGTGCTTTGAACACCAACTTGTCGGCCACGGCCATGAAAACGTAGTGGGCATTGGGTAACTTGGCCTTGGCGGACGCTGCGGGTTTGATATCGGCTGACAGATGCAGGTTGAGGTTTTTACCCAAGGCGTTCACGCCGAATTCGGGCATTGATACAAAGGTATCGATGAAAGAAGAATGCACATTATCGGCGCGAGCAATCACCGTACCCTGCATCGTCGCCGGGGTGAATTTTCCCTGCGCGTCGATCAGGTCGGTGAATTGCAATGTCATACCCACGGGGGCTTTTTCACCCGCATAAATAGCGCTTGCGTCCATGTCCGCATTCATGGCGCGTTTGCCTGCGTCGTAGGTCAACGCCAAGCGGGTATCGTCCAAACGCAACGAATCAAGGGTTGCTAAACCCGTGAAGTCCAACGCCGTCGCTGTCAATGTGATTTGTGTCTGCAAACCCGTCAACGGATTCCCTTGCAATGGCAAACGTGTTTCGCCGAGGGTCAATTGCAACTCAGCAGGGCCTGTCAGTTTCACCTGACCAAGTGCTGACCCTTCCTTGCTGAACCTTGCCAGCAAATCACCGATCACCTTCGGCTCAGCCCTATAGGTCAATTGCTGCCCCGTCGGTATCGTCAAACCTTTTTCATCCAACTGCCCGGCAATTTCACCGCGTAACTGCTTGGTGTTGATCGACAATTTCACCGGTCCGGTTGGCTTGCCATTGCTGCTGTCCAACGCCATATCACCTTGCAAGGACATATCAACCGTCGGCCCAAGTGCCTCCACCAACAACCCATCCGTTTTCGCCAGCGCATCCACCAAAGCCACCGGCCAGTTACGCACATCCAACATCGCCGACCCGGTGAGTTTGTCGGTTCGAAGTTGGCCAGCAACATCATAAAAATCACGCAACCTCACATCCGCGTTGACCTGCCCGGTTTTGCCCTGCACCACAGCTTTGGCCCGCAATTGCGCAGTCAATACAGGTTGCGCAGAACCCTTCAATTCCACCAACCCCCTGCTATCGCGCAACGTCACCACACCCGTCGGTTCCCCCAAATCAACCGCTGCCTCACCGATTGCCAAACGTACCGTCCCCGATGTCTGCGCCGGCATGATTCGCCCATGTTTTTCACCCAGTTGCACATCTTCAAAAACCAGTTCAATCGACGTCGGCTGCAACAACTTCACGGCTTGTTGATCGCTTGCTGACTTCGGCGTTGACCATGCTGTCAGTGCCGAGGGCGTCAGTGTCAATCGCACCTGCGACCCCGGTTTGATCGTCAACATGGACGCATCGTTTTTCGTCACCCGTTGCGCCTGCAATGTCAGCGAAGCATTGGCACTCGTCGCTGACAGTTCCGCGGAAAGGTTCGCCACGTCCCCCGCCATCGTCGCCTTGCCCGTGACCTGATCGCCGAGCAATTCACGCAAACGACCCGGTTGGCCCGTAAACACTTCCACCAATGCCACCGGCAAGTTCGCCAGTTCCATCTGCGCATCGACCCGTGCTTTTTGCCATTGCAGTTGGTGAGTCGGCGTGCTGAGTTGGTCAGCATTGAACTTTACCTGCACCTGCCCCTGTGTCGCCCCCTGCTGCAATTTCGCTGTCAGCAAACCCTCCATCGCCTGCGTATTGACCAAGTTCACATCCACCTGCAAATCACGCACTTCACTTGGCTGCCCCGCACTCACTTCCGCACTCGTTTGTTTGAAAATGATGCGACCATTGGTGATCTGCAACCGCCCCGACAGGTCTGCCGGCAATGTGATCGCCCCCGCTGCCCCTCCCCCGCTGCTTCGGCTTTGCGTTGCTGTGCCACTTGCTCCTGGTGGCGCAAACACCTGCGCCAAATTCAGCGAACCATCCGCCAATCGCTCGACATGCACGATCGGCTCATCAATCCGTATCACCCCCAACGCCCTTCCCCCGGACAGCCATTGCCAAAGCGTCACCCCCGGCAAATCAACCGCTTTGATCGTCACCACATCCACTGACCGAGCCTTGTCATGAATCACCACATTTTCAATCCGTTGACCACTGAACCAGCCCAGTGACAATCGCCCCATGCGCACTTCACCCGCCATTCGACTGTTCACCTGTCCCGCAATCAAACCCGCCCCCCATGAGGTCGAAAGCAACGTCGGCAGCAGCAATACCAACAACACCAACCCCAACAACGTCGATAGCACACTGATCACAATCGCACGTTTACGACAACACTTTTTCGTCTGCGTCGTGTGCGCTGTAGTAGTATGGGTTTGCTTGATATTTGCATCGTCATTCATGGTGTTATCTCGCTGATCACTGTCACGACCAGGTCGCTTACAGATCATACGACAACCATCATGATGCAGTGCGTATTACGCAGACGTGCTTTTCGCCAACTCATCGGGGTTGAGTGCGCAACCGCATTCCGGGCAGACCGGCTTGGTGAGTTGATGCAATACATACTGACACTTGGGGCAGCGCGGTTCTTCGATGTCGATTTGAAACTTCAGCCGACAATGCACACATCGGCTGTGCCCCGTCGCCACCGTCTGCGTCGTCAGACAGCGCGGGCATTGAATCTGCAACTCCAATTTCGTCGTCTGCACCGATGCTGCCCGGTCCATGCCGACCACTTTTTGCAACACGGGTGTGGTGATCGTGCCCGCTGCGGTGAGTATCGAAAGCACACCGATCATGCGCATGTAAAGGTCTTCGCCGTAGTGAGGTGCCCACATCACGATCAACGTGATGAACCCCGCCAATAACATCACCATGAATATCGAAACAAAGCGCACCCAGCGAAACACCGGTCGATCAAAGGCAGACAGTGCCAGCAACCCCGCATGAGGCAACGCGATTGCCCACACCGCCTGCACGCCCATCAATCGCGCCAGGTACTCTTCATACTGATATGGCAACGCATCAAACAGCAGCCATATCGACAACAAATAGGTGACCAATCCAAAACCACTGGCCACAAACGCACCCACCATGGCCGGTCGCCAGACGCTGCGCTCGTGCACCAGGGCTGCCACCAGTGATGTCAGTGAAAACAAACCGACGCTCATCGTTGACAAAATGATTTTGACTTCCAGGTCCCCGATGCGTCGCCCCGTGACCAGGGCAAAAATCCCCATCACAGCCGCCAGCGCGACCGAAACCACCACCCCCAGCAAAAAGGTGCGTTTGAGTTTCATGGTTGGATTTTAAACCAAACGATCATCACCGCCATTGTGGGTAGTATCGCCATCGGCGCTCGGAAAATGGCCACGATGACACGAAGAAGAGAAGAAGCCGGAACAAGAATTCAACACAGAGGGCACAGAGTCAAGCCAAGGCACAAACGGGTTGATTGATCGCCGTGGCGGATACCGATATTGCTCAGAGCCACGAGCGGAAGCGAGTGGTGGTTCTTCATATTCACCGCTCACTCCCGCCCCCGTAGGTCGCGGCTCTGAATCCTTCTTCTTGGTCCCTCTCCATCTTGGCGTCTTGGCGTTATCCTTTTCATTGCTGTCAGATTTTACTTCGTGTCTTCGTAGCCCAACACATTTCCGTTTTTGAACGCACCCACAACCCTGCAAGCGTATGCGAATTGCAGATATCGTCCCCGCTGGTTCCCCGGCAATCATTTCATGGTCGAAACGGACCCGCATCCATCCCGTTTCAAAAATGGAGCCAATGCCCATGACCAGCGCCACGATCACCCCCTCTGCCCCGCAAGCCGACCAGCCGGCCACTTTACCCCGCACTCCCGTCACGGTCGAGCAATACACCCGTTTCAAGCGTGATGGGTTCATTGTTTTCCGTGGTCTGGTTTCGCCGGAAGAAGTGGCTGAACTTCGTCAGCACACCGATGACCTCATGCAAGGTCGGCTCCCCGAACAACAACATAAAACCATGGCCGACCGTGATGTCTCCAAAGACGCAGGCGTCACCGTGCAAGGCCTCGAAGCACCTCCAGCCCACCTCTCCCCGCTCGAAAAAGCGCAATACTTTCTGCGCATTCACATGCTGCATCGCAAACTCGAACTGCACGAACGTTACATGCTGCACCCCCGCGTGCTCGATGTGCTCGAAGTGCTCATCGGCCCGGATGTGCTCGCACTGCAAACCATGCTCTTCCTCAAACCCCCCGGCAAGCCCGGCCAGGGTTGGCACCAGGACAGCTACTACATACCAACCCACCCCGACACGCTCTGCGGCGCATGGATCGCCATCGACCCCTGTGATGAAATGAACGGGGCCATGTGGTTCGCCAAGGGTTCGGGCCACGAACCGATTTACCCGCCCTGCCCCGAAGTTCCCTACGGCTTTGGTGACAAACTCGTCAACGACATCACCTACGTCAAAGGCGTCAGCGATCCGGTTGATGAACATAACATGCTCACCCGCGTGGCGGACAAATACGATCAAACCCTCGTTGCCGCCCAACCCGGTGACGTGGTCTTTTTCAACGGCCATGTGCTGCATCGTTCCAAACAGAATTGGACCAGCGACCGATTCCGTCGCAGCTTTGTCAGTCACTATTGCAATGCCCGCTCCTTCACCCAATGGGGGCCCGACAACCCCAACGACCCGGCCAACCAGGGGCGCACGAAGAGCGACACAGAACGTAACGCCTTGATCGACCCGGTCACCGGCATGACCAATGGTTCACACATTCTGGCGCGCGGTGATTCGCATCTGCCCTTTGCTCAGCCGCGCTTTGGTACGCACTGTTCCGCCCTGCTGCCGTCAGCCGAGCGACGTAAACAGAGTGAACACGCCGCCCGCATCATCGCCCAGACCGGCAACGGGTTACTGGGTTGCGCCATCGCCGACCCGACGGTCAAACACGATCACCAAGTGCCCCAAGGCGGGTATGGGTGAAAAAAAGTGGTCGAGTGGTCGAGTGAAATGTATTGGGTCAGCGCCGCGATTTATCGCGTCTGGTCGGCGTGGTTAATCGGTGAGTCGGTGAATCGGCTTCTTGGTTGTATGCGGGTGCCACACTGCGTCCCGCGCAGCGGGCGCTGTGTGTTGTGATGCAACGCAAGTGGATTGATGCGTGATGCTCGCGGAACGGCGGATACCATCCGCCGCTTTGACAAACCCACCGCCGAGGGCGGCGGTGCCACAAATTGACGCCGTGCCCACCGGACGCGCCAAGTCGCGGCGCTAACCCAATCATTCAATGCAGAATACCCGAGCCGTCGGCGAAGACGCCTCCGACTCGGCTTGTATTAAATTCGAAATCCCAAATCCGATATTCGAAATTCTTTTATCACCCCACCGGCTGCTTTTGTGTGCTCTGTGCCCAGGCGATCAGTATGTCCGCCACCTCAGGCCGACTGAATTCCTCCGGCGGACGTTTGCCTGCGTTCAACAAATCACGCACCTGCGTCCCTGACAGAAACACCCGGTCTTCCTTGGGGCTGTTGGTCGTTTTGTCGCTGGCCATGCCCTTGGTCTTTTTGCAGTAAAAGGTGTTTTCGAATTTCAAAATCGTCAGGCCTATGTCCGCCTGCGTGAACTGATCGAATATACGCTGGGCGTCGTATGTGCCGTAGTAGCTGCCCACGCCCGCATGATCGCGTCCGACGATGAAGTGCGTCACGCCATAGTTCTTGCGCACCAGGGCGTGCAGTATCGCTTCCTTCGGCCCTGCGTAACGCATGGCTGCGGGCATCACCGACAAAAACGTGCGCTGCAGGTTGTAGTAGTTGTCGATCAGCACCCGGTAACAATCCATGCGCACGTCCGCGGGAATATCGCCCGACTTGGTTTCGCCCACCAAGGGGTGAATCAGCAAACCATCGGTCACTTCGAGTGCCACCTTGGTCAGGTACTCATGCGCCCGGTGAATCGGGTTACGGGTTTGAAAGGCTGCGACGGTCTTCCAGCCGCGACGTTCAAACTCAGCACGGGTTTGAGCCGGGGTGAGTCGGTGTTGCGTGAACTGCTCACCCGGTTCGCGTTCCGGGGTGACGGTGATCACATCCACCGGGCCGGCCACCAGCCAATTGCCCTCGTCCAGCACCGCCTTGACGCCGGGGTGAGCCGGGTCTTCCGTGCCGAACACAGCGGGTATTTCCAATTTTTTATCGTGCGCGTAAATCTCGCTCACATGAATCACCGCCAAGAGCGTGCCGTCGGCGTGATGCAAGGCTGCGTCTTTGCCGACCGACAGCGACGCCTTCACCGCATCATCGACCGCCAGGGTGATGGGTACCGACCATACCAAGCCGTCGGCCAGGCGCGTGTTTTTGCAGATGGAAGTGAAGTCTGCTGAGCCGACGAACCCGGTGAGCGGCGAAAACGCGCCAATGGCGATCATCTCCAAATCGCACGCCTGCTTGGCGGACAAGGTGATACGGGGCAGCGTGCCGGCTTGTGCTTTGAGCTTTTCAGCGACAGCCTTGTCCACGATGCGGTTGATGAGCAAGCCCCCGTGCGGTGCGATGGTCGTAGCCATGATGCGCGAACTCCTTTTTAATAACGACTAGATAAATCGAATATCAATCAAACGAGTCGGTGATTATACAAGCATTGGTGTTCAGGGCAAGGGGTGAGGCGAAAAAAGATCATTTGATTTCAGAACGACATGGGGGTTGCGATTTGCCCTATCGGTTATGATCGAGTCAACGCTCATGGACCCCGACCGGCTTAAACGTGTGCTTCGTCAACAGGTGCAGACCGACCAATGGTTCGGTGTGACCGCGTTGCCCGTGCAACCGGGTCGAGCCGTTGATACAACCAAGCTGCCGACTGCCGCGAGTACGAGCCGTGCAGTTGAGCAGAAACCGACGGCAACGACGACATCGTCATCACCTGTCGCAGCACTGACGCCCTCGGTGCCGATGACGGGCAGTTTGCCGTTATTACGACAGGCGGGAACGACCCCTATGCCAACACAGCCGCGTTCGCGTGAGGAAAAGTTGCGTTTGCTTGCCGAAATGAACGAGCAGGAAGTGAAGGGTTGTACGAAATGTGGCTTGTGCGAAGCACGGACGCAGACGGTGTTTGGGGAAGGCGACCCGGATACGCCGCTGTTGTTCATCGGGGAAGGGCCGGGCGAAACGGAAGATTTGCAGGGTCGTCCGTTTGTGGGTCGTGCGGGGGAATTGCTGGACAAAATGATCGTGGCCATGGGTTTGAAACGGGAGAGCGTTTACATCGCCAACGTGGTGAAATGTCGTCCACCCAGCAATCGTACGCCTGCGCCGATGGAGATTGACGCCTGCTGGGATTACCTTCGCCGACAGATACTCATCATTCACCCCAGGGTGATTGTCACACTCGGTGCCCCAGCCACGAAAACGTTGTTGCAAACCACCACCGGCATCACCCTTCTGCGCGGCAACTGGCAATGGTTTGACCGGCTCATGCCCGAAGGACCATCGTTCCCCGTCATGCCCACGTTTCACCCGGCATATCTGCTGCGTGCCTACACTCCCGAAAACCGACGCAAAGTGTGGGACGATCTGCAAAAGGTGATGTCCGTGCTCAAGGGCGAAACCCAACTGCCGACAAGGTGAATGAAAGCAAAGCGGTCGAGTGGCCAAGTGGTCGAGTGGTCGAGTGATTTGCAATGTTTGGCGCGGACGCTTTGCGTCGGCGTGTGAGGGTCGCGGCGTGATGGGTGCCTGTGGCAACTTGTTGCCAGCGCATGGTCGTTCACTTTTCTCACTGGCATACAAGCTGCCAGTGGCACCCGGCACCGCTTCATGATTGATGGGACCGGGCCGACACGGCCCGGCTCTGTTCACGGCCCGGCTCTGTGCACGCCCCGGCTCTGATCTCAATGAAACTATCCCCCATGAACCGAAACCTCCCGAACCGATTGTTTTTCAAATGCTCGCCGATGCCAAGCAGACGCTCCTCAAACAATTGAGGTGTGCGAGGTGTTGTCCGCGTCGCGTGGTAAGCTCATGGTGAATCCCGCAGCAAATAAGGTGTCGGTATCCGATTGCGCGTTCCCGGCTGCCAGGGAAGCTTGGCACTGTTGATAAAGATCCAATGGGTGTAGGGGATGCCGGGTTGCTTGATAATCGCCGGATCGGACCAGCAGCCGATGGTATTGAACCCCCAGTTCATCAAACGCTTGGGAGTATTCTTCAGCCACTGATTGCGATAATCCGGCCCGTACTTGCGCAGCAGGTTGGCGGCGTAGAAATCAAAGGTCTGTACTTTCACATCCTTGTATTCACCACGTCTGGGCGTTGCGGTGCCGACGAACTCCTGCATGGCTGGGTTCCCCGATTTCCAGGGAGCATCCTTGAACCAGGATTCCCGGCCCTGATCAATGACCGTGCTGCTTTCCGCCTTGACCACATCCATACCCATGGAAAAAAACAGCCTGCCTTCGGGGTCCACCAGATGCCATCTCCCCTCGTGTTTGATGGGATAAAAGTGTCCGGTTGCCGGAAGCTTGGGGCCATCCTTCCATCCCCCGTACTGGGTCCATGAATCCGGTCGGGGTGACTGGTTTACTTCCTGAGCTTCGCGCTGAGCTGCCTCACGCAATTGGCTTTCGTCGGTAACTTTGCCCGGCCACTGGCTGTGTACATACTGTCCAAAGCGATCAATGAATGGGAAAAAAGGTTCGGGGATACGCTGTGTTTCCGGGTTAAATACTCCCGTGGTGCGTATGTTATCGATGATGAAATGGTAGGCTTCAGCCGGACTGCTGACGAAGAAGTTGATCTGCTCCACCTTGGCAGGATCAATCACGCCACCCCACTCGCCCCGGATACCCCAGGGGGTGGCCTGCATGCCCTTGAGGCTGTTACGCAGTTCCGTCGCAAATATACGGTCGATATCCACTCCAATCGTGGCCGTCTCACCAGGCGCAAGCGTGCTGCCGCCGGTGTTGGAATTTTTTCGCCCGGTCGCCCCCTTATTATCCACACGCATGCCCAGGCGCAGCGAAGTGGTGCCAAGGTTGGTGACATCCGCTTCGACGCGGGTGTACGCAGTGATGTCCCAGAAGGTTGAAGGTGCTGATACCCGAATGTTCGGGTAAGGCTTTTCGACTCCCGACTCGACCTTGATCGCCCGGCTGCCCGCATGATCCACCAACTCAAACCGGCTATCCAATGTATGTATTCGTGCCTGCACATCGGGGGATTCGAAGTCCTCCATGATCATGCTGGTTTGTGCCTCCAGCGTGCCAGGCAACAAAAGGACACCCAGCATCACCAGCATCATGGCCATGCGTTGCTGAATGAACGAGTTATGGGATTGGGTCAACATCTTGGTATTCAACTCTCCTCAAGGAAGAAAGCACCTGCGCAACAAGGGCAACTGGTCATTGGACGTTCAAGAGTCATGCTTAATCGGGACGCATGTTACGATTCAGTATCACGCCCATTTTTCGGGTTTCGGCATGACCATCAATGAAGCTGGAGTTCGCTGCGGTATCCGCACCATGTCGCCAGCGCACCAGGCCGTTGGTCGCTCCCCCGACATCTTCAAAATTCGGCTCCGTACTGCCAGCGATGGGCAGATCCATGACCGGATTTGAGGGGTCGTAATAAGCGTTGGCGGGATTGCCCGGAGATAAGGGAGACACTGCATCGCTGAATCGCTCACCTGCACGGGCATAGCGAACATCGGTATCCGCGTAGGTCAGGTTTTGCGTCCCATCCGCCGCAAGAATGATTTCTGAGGGTCGCACCACCCGTGCGAGTTTGTAGGGCATGTCCGTAGCGACACTCAGAGCCACCATCACCCGGCGAGGGGCCGAGTAATGCCAGCGGCCGGCGTTCACCGAAACATTGCCGCAATTGAACACCTTCATCAGGTCGGAAGAGATGGTCACTTTGGTGCCGGTGACGTAGCCATCCAAAAACTGTGGCCAGGCACCCACAAGCGCCGAGGGATTCACGTTCGTGGTGTAACTCACGGAAATACTTGCAGGCGGCAATTGCTGGCCGTAGTCCTGAGAGTATGAATTGGCCATGATGGCGATCTGGCCGAGATTGTTCAGACAGACCATGGTGCGTGCAGTGCGTCGGGCGGAACTCAAGGCCGGCAGCATCAAGGCGATGAGCAACGCAATGATGCTGATCACCACCAGCAACTCTATCAATGTGAAACCATGTAGGGGCCTGGGGCGGCACAATGAACGTGTGTGTTCATGGGTA
>CAZJMK010000053.1:0-27686 GCA_964547135.1 uncultured Phycisphaeraceae bacterium
AAGCTCCAAGCTCCAAGCTCCAAGCTCCAAGCTCCAAGCTCCAAGCTCCAAGCTACTTTGCATTTTCATACTCACCGACTCAAATCAAACGTCACAACCACCGGGGCGTGATCGGAACCTGACAGAAGTTTTTCATCCGCCAACACCTTCGCACCACCGGGCACACGCAACCGGTCGAGAGCCGGGCTGGCCAGTATGTAATCGATCGGCCCTTCGCGTCGGAAGGGTTCCTTCAAAAACGTGATGCGGTCATCGGGGTTCACATGGCGATGTGCATCGTACAACACAATCTGCCCGTTGCTGTCAGGGTTGAGCAGGGCGTTGAGCGTGCTGCTGCCGGGGGTGTCGTTGAAGTCGCCGATGACCGCCAGCAACGCCTGCGGGTCTTGTTTCAACACAGCCTCAACCTGTTGCCGGGCAAACATCGCCTCCGCTGTGCGCCAGCGTTGTGATTTGGGGTCGCCTTCACTGTCAAACTTGCTCTTGAAATGCACCACCATCACATGCACCGGCTGATTGCCCGGCCCACGAACCACCACATGCCCCAAATCACGAGCCATCCGTTTGGCGCCCACCGTCAGGTTGCCGCTGTTCACCTCCGGCTGCACCTCCTGAAAACGGTAGCTGATGAGCTTATCAATCGGGTATCGGCTGATTACGCCCAAATTCTGTCCGCGATCACTGTTGGTCGGCTGTGCCGCCACATACTGATACCCCATGTCGGAAAGCAACTCCGCCACAAACGCCCGCAACACGCCCTCATTTTCAACTTCACTGACACCCACCACATCCGCATTGACCGCGCGCAGCGCTTTGGCCAGGGCCAATAATTCTTCACGGGGCTTGGGTGCCCGCCGTTCGTCGCTGGTGTACGGGTCATCAAACACGTCCATCAGCCATTCCGTGTTGTACGCGGCAATACTGATTTGATTGCTTTGTGCCTGGGTCGTGCGTGCCAGCAGCAGCGTGAGCAGCACAAACAAAACCAGTCGTGTGAAATGAAAACGTAGCGTGTGATGCTTCATTGTTATTCCTTTTCCAGCCGGGTACGCTTGAGCACAAGGCGAACCAGGGGCTTGGTTTCTGACACGTCCAACGTCGAAGGTCCAAAGTCCAAAGTCATCGGAAACATGCAATTGATTGGTCGTTCAATTCCGTAAATCACCAAATCACCAAATCACCAGATCGCCAGATCCCTCCGGCAAAGACGCGATCAATCGCGGCGCTAACTTTCGCAAACGATTCCGTCACTCGGCCACTTGACCACTTGAGCACTTGACCACTACTTCTTCCAGCCACAACGCCAGCATCAGCAATGCAAACAAGCGATGCGTGTGATCAGCCCTGCCGAGTGTATGCGCCTCGATCATCGATTCCAACTCGGCACGCTGAAATTGCAGCTGCGTTAAACGACCTTCCAACAACGTTTCCCGCAGGGGCTGCTGCATGGATGTGCGAAACCATCTGCCAATCGGCAAGGCAAATCCGCGTTTTTTCTGTTGCACAATCGATGGGGGTAAAAATCGTGCCGCCACTTCACGAAGCAACCCCTTGGGTTGACCTCCAGGCATCAGCACATGGGCCGGCAAATGGCCCGCCAGGTCACACACTGACGTATCCAGTATCGGGCAGCGCACCTCCAGCGCCACCGCCATCGACGCCCGGTCCATCTTCCGCAGCAGGTCATACGGCAAATAATGCGTCAAGTCCCAACGCATCGCTGCGTGTACCGCATCATGTTCCTCCAACCAGCCCGTCAGTGATTCCTCCATCGTTTCCGCAACCGACGGACATAACGCTCTGACTTGCTCCACATTGAAAATTTCAATCATGCGCAGGTATTGCATCGCCGGGTGCGCCGCTTTACCCGCCCGTGCCAGCCGCAGCAGCCGATTACGCAGTGACCTTGGTTTGTCCGCATGGGGCGAAATAACCTGCTGCACAGGCACGTACTTCAACCACCAGCGATGCCTTGCCAGCAATGCCATGGCCCGATACCGGTCATATCCGCCGAAAAGCTCATCGCCCCCATCGCCCGACAGTGCGACTTTCACATGTTCGCCGGTGGCCTTGCTCAGCCAGTACGTCGGTAACAGCGAACTGTCAGCCGTGGGTTCCCCCGCCACTGCGATCAACCTCCGTAAATCACCCATCACATCGCCACCCGCATCACTTCCACCGTTCACATGCAGCGTCTGATGCTCCGTGTTCAGGTGCTTTGCCACCAGTAACGCCTTGTCGCTTTCGTCGTAATCCAAATCAGGCATCGCCACGTTGAACGTGCGCAATCGCCCTCGTCCCTTGGCGGCAAAACGTTTCTGCGCCAGCGCCGCGATCAGTGACGAATCAATGCCCCCCGACAAGAAACAACCCAACGGCACATCCGCTTCCAACCGTGTATGCACCGCCTCCGTGAGCACTTCCAAGGTCGCATCCACCGCCCCCAGCCGGGTACTCGTGCGTGATATCGGCGGCGGCCTCCAGTAACGCTCACTTTGCATCCGCCCCTGTTCATCCATCGCCATCCAATGCGCCGCCGGCACTTCCGTCACACCTTCCAGCAGCGAACGATCCAGCGTGTAACCCAGTTGCAGGTATTGCCCCAACACCGACGTATCAACCTTCACCGGGGCATCGCTTGGCGCACCGACCGCCAGCGTCGCCGCCAGACTGGCGAACATCATTTCACGCCCGCCCCGGCTATTCACCCACCTCACATACAACGGCTTTTTTCCGCAGCGATCACGACACAAAAACAATCGTTTTTGCCCCTCGTCCCAAATCGCAAACGCAAACATGCCGTGCAACCGTTTGGGCAGTTCATCGCCCCATTCACGGTATCCGTGCAGCAATACTTCCGTATCGCAATGGTCGGACACAAACCGGTGGCCGAGCTTTTCCAGGTGCGCCCGCAATTCACGGTGATTGTAAATTTCCCCGTTGAACACCAGCGACAACTGGCCATGCTGCTCGTGGGCCGGCACGTGCATCGGCTGCTCACCGCCCAATAAATCCAAAATCGACAACCGTGTGTGCAACAATGTGCATCGCCCCAGCGTCGTCGCACCTTCACCATCCGGCCCGCGATGACGCAGGTGCGCCAATACCTTCTGCAACCGTTCCGGCTGGATCGGCTGATCATCGAATCGCAAAATGCCGGCTAATCCGCACATGTGCTGATGGCTGATGGATCATGGATAATGGATGATGTTCAAACCAAAACGCTCCAAATCACATTTCCGTACTTTATCCTTTATCCATGATCCATGATCCATGGCAACTCGATCACTGGTACATCTAATGCTACGGGTTGCGACCCATGGGTTGTTGTACCGGTGCCAACCGCAAATGCAGTTCATCGAGTTGTTTTTGATCGACACCTGCCGGGGCCTGGGTCATCAGGTCGGCTCCGTTCTGGGTTTTGGGGAACGCGATCACATCACGAATGTTGGTCGTGTTGCACAGGTGCATGACGATGCGGTCCAAACCCAGTGCCAATCCCCCATGCGGCGGGGCACCGAAGCGCAACGCATCGAGCAAAAACCCGAACCGTGCCTTGGCGGTTTCGTCATCAATGCCCAGCAGGTTGAACACCTTGTTCTGCACTTCCGAGCGATGAATACGAATCGACCCGCCACCCAGTTCCGACCCGTTGCAGATGATGTCATAAGCCTGTGCGATGACGCTGCCGGGGTCACTTTCCAGTTTGGCAAAATCCTCCTTACGCGGGCTGGTGAAAGGGTGATGCAGGCTGTCCCACCGTTTTTCATCCTCGTTCCATTCGAACGCAGGGAAATCGACCACCCACAGCCACTTCCATGTGTTGGGTTGAATCATGCCCCGATCGCGTGCCAGTTTGCAGCGTAATTCACCCAGCACCCGATGCACCACTTTCGCCTTGTCAGCGGCAAAGCACAACAGGTCGCCGTCGGTTCCGCCGACCTTGGCAATCAACTCACCCGTGATGGGCGCCAAAAACTTGGCGATGCCGGTGTCGAACTTCAAACCACCGCTGCCGTCGGCGATGATTTTGGTGACCGCCAGACCCTTGGCGCCAAACTGCTTGGCCCATTCGGGCAGGGCGTCGGTTTCCTTGCGGGTCATCGCGCCGCCGCCGGGCACGCGAATGCACTTGACCATGCCGCCGGATGACAGCGCCGACTTGAACACGCCGAAATCCGTTTTCACCGCAATGTCCGCGATGTTGATCAGTTGCATGTCAAAGCGCAGGTCGGGTCGGTCGCTGCCGTATTTGTCCATCGCTTCCGCATAAGTCATGCGTATGATCGGGTTGGGCAGCTCGATATCGAGTACCGCTTTCCAAACCCGACGCAGGCAACCTTCGACGATGTTCATCACGTCCTGCTGCTCGACGAAGCTCATTTCCAAATCGAGTTGCGTGAACTCCGCCTGTCGGTCGGCTCGCGGGTCTTCATCACGGAAGCAGCGCACAATCTGCACATATCGTTCGCAACCGGCCACCATCAAAATCTGTTTGAATAACTGCGGGCTTTGCGGCAGTGCGTAAAACGCGCCTTCCTGCAAACGACTGGGCACCAAAAAGTCACGCGCTCCTTCAGGCGTCGATCGGCAGAGGTACGGGGTTTCAATTTCCATGAACCCCTGTTCATCAAAATAGTCGCGCATGGTTTTGGCAACCCGATGCCGGACCCGCAAAATTTCCTGCATACGGGTCTGCCTCAGGTCGATGAAGCGATAACGCAGCCGCGTTTCTTCGTTGACGTTGGGGGCATCATCGGGCGTGAACGGGGGCGTGGCAGCCTTGCTGAGTATTTCCAGCGACCGGGCCTGCACTTCGATATCGCCGGTGGCCAGTTTGGGGTTGGCCATGCCCGCTTCACGGGCGCTGCACAGGCCGGTGACCGCGATCACGTCTTCATTGCGCAGTTTGTCCGCCAGGTCATGGGCGTCCTTGAATTCAGGGTGAAACACAACCTGGGTGATGCCGGTCTTGTCGCGCAGGTCGATGAAAATGACCCCGCCATGGTCGCGGTAGCTGTTGACCCAGCCCAGCAGGCTGACGGTTTGTTGGATTTGTTCTTTGCGCAGAGCGCCGCAGGTGTGTGTTCTTGGATACATCGTGTTGCCTCGGTGAAAGACCGAAGATCATACCATCGACCTGCGGGGCTGTGCTGGCTGAAGCGATGAGTCGGTGAATTGATTGAAGGTTAGCGCCGCGATTGATCGCGTCTGATGGGTGATCGGGTGATTTTTGAATGGTTCACTCCTGATGTGGCACCGCCGCCCTCGGCGGTGTGTTTGATCACGGTGATTCACCCAGCCGGGGGCGCCCCCGGGGGCTGGGCCACAAAGACATCCATGTAATCAATTCACCACAAAATGCGCTGGGTGCCTGTGGCACGCTTTGGTGCCACAGCCGATTCACTGTGGGCAGTACAAAACGTCTGCCCAGAGGCACCCGGCGCTAACTTGCGAAAATGGTTCCGTTACTTGACCACTTGACGAAAATGTGATCTGACTTTCAAGCGTAATCACGATCGGCCACGCGGTACGACTCGCGTTCACCCCGGCCGCGCAGGGGGTAGTCTTTGCGCAACGGGTGTGCGGGGTATTCTTCCCAAAGCAAAATACGCCGCAGGTCCGGGTGACTATCAAAACGAATGCCCAGCATGTCGAACACTTCGCGTTCGGTCCACTCGGCTCCGGGCCAGAGGTCGGTGACACTGGGCAGGTGCAGGGCCGGGTCGGGCGTGATGCCGGTGGTGTCCAGCGAAGGGTTCAGGTACACCTTCACAAACAGTCGGCGGTTGTTGGGGTAACTCACCAGGTTGTAAACCACCGCAAATCGGCCCATCAGGTCGTGCGGCCCAGGCGGGGCGGGGTAATGCAGGTAATCGACACCGATGACATCGGAAAGAAAGTTGTATCGGCAAGCGGCATCATCGCGCAACAAAGCCATCACTTCGTGCAATTTGTCTTTGGGCACGACCAGCGTGGTCTGACCGCGAAACTCGGTGGCAAAAAAACGCACGCCGGGGAATGCGGCTTTGACCAGCGGCAGCGTCGGATGTTCAAGGTTGGGTTTCATGGTTGGAGTTTCATGGCTGATTCAAGATGTCGCGATAAATCGCGGCGCTAACCTACAAATACGGTTCCGACACTCGGCCACTTGACCACTCGGCCACTCGGCCACTTCCTTATCGACCTTCACCTTTCATCGCACTTTTCAACCCGGCTTCGATGTACAGAATGCGTCCGCAACTGGGGCAGACCACAATCTGATCGCTGACCATGAGCGTGTTGACGCGCTCAACGGGCAGACCGATGTAGCATCCGCCGCAAGTGTATTCCTTATGTCGGCGACTTTCCTCCATCACCGCAGCCATGCCGTCGCCATCGTGCAACTGGGCGGACTTTTGAAATTGCTGCTTGGCTTCCAATGGTAATTCAGCAAGCGCGGCATCGCGTTCAGCGGTCAGACTGTCGAGTCGCGTACCGACTTCGCTGCGGCATTCCTCGACTTCCTTTTCCGCCAGTTGCAATATTTTTTGCTGTTCGACGATTTTGGACTGAACTTCTTTGATGCTTTTGTCCAATTCGTCGGCCTTGGACAGTTCACCCAACGCCTGGTCCTCGACCTTGCCCTTGTCGGCCTTGAGGGTGTTGACCTCGACCAGCAAGGCTGAGTATTCCTTGTTGGTTTTCACATTATTCATCTGCTCACGCAATTTGGCGACGCGGTCGTCGGCCTCTTTGGTTTGCAATTCCAGTGACATGGCCCTGGCACGCACGACCTTGTGCTGGGTATGTAGTTCGTCTTCCTGGCGGGAAAACTGGGCGAGTTTGGTTTTCTGTAGTTCCAACCGACGCAGAGCCGAATCCAGCCGGGAACGCAGGCCGCGGACCTGCTGATCCAGAAGGAACAACTCCCTGAGCTTGTCGGACAGCGACATGCGGGTCTCCTGTAATGTCATGCGAGCGTGTCATCATAGCGAATTCGCGTGCGGTTGGCATCCGCTGCGGCGAAGTGTCATGAATCGGTAAACTGTTGCGGTGATGCAAACACCCAAGCGACTATTTCTGGGTTGGGGGCAACCATGCCTTGGGTCGGTGGTCGATCATCTTTTTGAAAGTTACGCGCACAGGCACGAATGCGATTTAAGCAAGGTGACACTGGTGGTGCCCGCAGCCAGTGCCCGCCGGCGATTGCTGACGTTACTGGCGGAACGTGGTGAAGGGTTGGTTTTCACGCCGCCGATGATTGTGACCCCGGGGGCGTTGCCGGAGTTGTTGTACACGCCGGGCCAGCCCGTGGCCGAGCCGATGACGGCGTTGTTTGCACGGGTGTATGCGTTGCAACAGGCGGATGCCTCGGTGTTGCGGGAAGTGGTACACACGCCCCCGGCGAACGATGATTGGCAGGGGTGGGTGAACCTGGCGCAGGAACTGACGCAGTTACATGAGTCACTGGCAGCCGAGGGTTTGACGATTGCACAAGTCGCGCCGAGGTTGGACGAAGCGATCCCCGATTTTGTGGAAGGGCAGCGGTGGCAGGCGCTGGCACAGTTGCAAAGTGATTATGAATCGGTGTTGCAAGCACAGGGGTTGAGTGATTTGCAAATGGCGCGCTTGCAGGCGGCGGAGCAGGGTGATTGCAGCCTTGAAGGTGAGTTGTATTTGCTGGCAGTGACGGACCTGACACGGATGTTGCGTTTGATGCTGGAACCGATGACGCAGCAGGTGCGGGCGTTGGTGCATGCGCCCGAAAGCGAAGCCGAAGCGTTTGATGATTGGGGAGCGGTGAACGTCAAGGCTTGGTTGGATCGACCGATCGAGGTGCAGCCGGGGCAGATTCATTGGGTGGATCGACCGGGCGATCAGGCGGCGAAAGTGTTGCAGTTGTTGCAGAACCTTCGACGTGAGCAGCCTGGGGTTTTGAGCAGCGTTGATCAGGTGACGATTGGTTTGGGGGATGCGAACCTGACGACTCAAGTGAAACGTTCGCTGGAATGGGCGGGGATCGCAGCACGGCCGGCAACAGGGCAGTCGATGGCGCAATCAAGGCCGGTGCTGTTTTTACGCAGCCTGGCAGCGTACCTGTCGGGGCGCCAGTGGGACGATCTGGCAAGCCTGCTCCGGCACCCGGATGTCGAAAAGTATTTGCAACGACAACTGGGCGATCAGACTGCGGCCCGCGGGACACGATATTGGCAGACATTGCTGGATGAATACCTGAGCGAGCATTTGCAGGGACGGGTTACCAGCCAGTGGTTGGGTGATGCGCAGGTGACCAAACCACTCAAAAAGGTGGTGCAGGCGGTGAATGGGTTGATACCCAAAGCAGCGGGGGCGGGGGGTGAAAAACCATTACCGGAGTGGGGGGCGGTCATCGGTGAACTGCTCAGGGCTTTGTATGACGAGGTTTCATTGAATCGGGCAAGCCCGGCGGATGATGCGTTGTATCACGCTCTGTCGCATATGGCGAATGTGTTGGAAAGTATCACAGCGTTGGAAGCAAAGGCTGCTTCAACGCCGAGCATGAACTTGGCGCAGGCGATGCAGTTGGTGGTGACGCAGTTAAGCACGCTGGAAATACCCTCGCCGGTGATGACGGAGGGGGCGGTTGAGTTGCTGGGTTGGCTGGAGTTGCCGCTGGATGATGCCCCGGTGTTGATATTGACGGGGGTGAATGAGGGATCGATACCCAGCAGTCACAACCCCGATGCGTTTCTGCCGGACCGGGTGCGCAAGGTACTGGGGCTGCTGGACAACCAGCGGCGCTATGCCCGTGATGCAGCCCATCTGACGGCGATGCTGCATGGTCGCAAAGTGCTGCATTTGGTGGCAGGACGACGGGGCGATGAGGGTGACCCGCTGATACCAAGTCGGTTGTTACTGGCCTGTCCGCCGACGGGGCTGGCACAGCGTGTGCTTGATTTTTATCAGGTGAATCATGAGGAAAGCAACGCCCATGATGCAACGGGTTTGATGGGGGTGAATGTTGCAAACGCAGTGAGTGGGGCGGACCGGTTCATGTTGCCGCTGCCGATGAAGCCAAAAGAACCGATCAATCAGATGCGGGTGACAGCCTTTCGTGATTATTTGATGTGCCCGTATCGGTTTTATTTGAAGCATGTGCTCAAACTCAAGGCCATGGGTGAGGTTCGCCCGGAAATGGATGCGCTGCACTTTGGCACACTGGCTCATGAAGTGTTGGAGGCATTGGGGCGAAGCCCGGTGATTGAATCGAAGGATCACGATGAGGTGCGCCACTTTTTGTGGAAGGAGTTGGAAAAGCGCGTGAGTCGGCGATACGGCGACAAGCCCGCACCGGCGATTTTGGTGCAGTCGATTCAACTCAAGGAACGGTTGGCGGTGTTTGCGCGTTGGCAGGCGGAGCAGGTGAGTCAAGGGTGGCTGGTGGTGGAGCAGGGGGTGGAGCGGGAATTGAAGGGCACGGTGCAGGTGGATGGGCAGCCGTTTGCGGTAACCGGGCGGATGGACCGGATGGATCGACACCAAAAGACGGGGGTGTATCGGTTGCTGGATTACAAGACGGGGGACAGTGGCGTGAAGCCCAGAAAGACGCATCGACAGCGCGGGCAGTGGGTGGATTTGCAGTTGCCGATGTATCGGTTGCTGGTGCAGGACAAAAAAATTGAGACGTTAAGCGTGGGGTATGTGCTGTTACCCAAAAAGTTGCAGGACATCGGTTTGGCAGAGGCGAATTGGACGGAGGAGGAATTGACGGAGGCGATGGATGTGGCGGTGGGGGTGATGCGAAAGGTGAGGGCGGGGGTGTTTTGGCCGCCGGGCGAACCGGTGGACGATGAACTGGCGGCGCTTTGCATGGATGAAGCACTGGACCGTGCCCAGCGGATTGAGTTGAGTGAAATGGCGCGTGGTGGTGAGCATGAGGGGGCGCAATGAGCCAATTGGAGCATGTCATTTTGCGGGCCTCGGCAGGCACGGGCAAAACTTTTGCACTGTCGAACCGGTTCATTGCGCTTTTGTTTTTGGGGGTGAAACCCGAATCGATATTGGCGACGACCTTCACGCGCAAGGCTGCGGGTGAGGTGCTCGATCGTGTGATGTTGCGCCTGGCACGCGGCGCCAGTGATGAGGCCCAGGCAGCACAATTGCAACACGAACTAGGGTTCAAATACCTGGCGGTGGACCGAGGGCGATGTCTGGCGGTGCTTACGCAGGTGTGCAAGGCACTGCATCGACTGTCGATTTCAACCATCGACAGTTTCATGGCCGGCGTGGCACGCAGCTTTCATCATGAACTGGGACTACCCAACCACCCGACCATGGTCGGAGAAGATGACCCGAAAGTGCAACGACTGCGCATGGACGCCATTGAAGCACTACTGGCAGAAGACGACCCGGATGTGCTGGTCGATTTGCTTCGGCGGTTGCATCACGATGCGGCCCAGCGTTCGGTGAGCAGGGCGTTGGATGTTATTGTCAGTGAGTTGTACGAAGTGTATCGGCAGGCACCGGAGGCAGCGTTGTGGGAGCGATTGCCCGTGCCGCTGGGGGCGATGGATGAGACGACACTTGCGGAGAAACTGGAACAGTTGCGTGCCCTGGGGGACGCGCTGCCCAAAAGTAAAAATGGACAACCCAATAAAACCTGGGCCAAGGAGTGGAGCAAGCTAACACAACAGGCAACGATGAGGCATTGGCAGGGGGTGTTGGAATCGAAACTGGTGCAGACCGTGACGCAGGTGGAACCCAGGTATGCGGGCGTTGCTGTGCCTTCGAATTGGTTGGCGATACTTGGGCCGATGTACGATCACGCCAAGGCAAGCCAGTTGCAATATGTATCAAGACAGACGCAGGCGACGTTTGAATTGTTGCAGCGATTTGATGCTCACTACACCCGGCTGCGATTGCAGCAAAAGGTGCTTTTGTTCGGGGACCTGCCGCAGGTGTTGGCGCGGGAATTACCCAAGGTCGAATCATTGCAGACCGAGTTGTACTATCGGTTGGATGCCCGCGTCGAGCATTTGTTGCTGGATGAATTTCAGGACACCAGTTTGGACCAGTGGCAGGTGCTCGAACCACTGGCGCAGGAAGTGTGCAGCGTCGCTGATGGGTCGCGCACCTTTTTTTGTGTGGGTGATTTGAAACAGGCCATTTACGCCTGGCGCGGCGGGTGTGCTGAGCTTTTTGATAAAGTGGCAGCGGAGCTGCACCTGCTGGATCAACAAGCCAGTCTGACCAAAAGTTATCGATCATCGCAGGTGGTGCTCGATGTCGTGAATCAGGTGTTCACAGGCATCGGTGACAACCAGGCACTCAAGTCACTGGCCCCGCAGGCACTGGTCTGGCAGGGGCGTTATGAACGACACGAAGCTGCCAAAAAGCTGCCGGGGTATGTCGAACTGGTGACTTCGACCGCACCGCCCGGCAAACGCGATGGTGATGCGACGATCGACGCCCCAGCGGATGATCAGGCTGAGCGTGCGGGTGATGATGCAGATGATGCAGCGGATGCACAAGCCGATAATGAGCGTGATGACGGGCGTGATGATGACCAACATCAAACCCCCAGTGCTGCGAAATTGGATGCGCATGTTCAATACGTCGCTGTGCGTGTGCATGAGTTGTATGAACAATTGCAGGGGCAGAGCATCGGCATACTGCTGCGCGGCAACAAAATGATTCGCCCCTTGTTATTTGCGTTATGGGAAAAGGGGGTGCCGGCCAGCGGGGAAGGGGGCAACACATTGACCGATGACCCGGCTGTGAACGCCGTGCTGGCCGCGTTCACGCTTGCCGATCACCCGGGCGATGCGGTGGCGGCTTTTCATGTGCAACATTCGCCCCTGGGTGCGGTGGTGGGTTTGACTGCGCTTGAAACTCGTACGGTGGAGCGAGTGTCGAGCGAGCTGCGACACATAATACTCACGCAGGGTTACGCGGAAACGATCACCGCCTGGTCAAGGCAGATGGCGACAAATTGCGGGCAGCGGTCGATGCAGCGATTGGAGCAATTGGCGGCCCTGGCGGATGCGTTTGAGCCGGATGTGGCGCTGCGACCGGGCAGGTTTGTGGAATATGTGCAGCAGACCCCGGTGGAAGAGCCTTCGCCGGCGGCAGTGCGGGTGATGACGATTCATAAATCAAAGGGGCTTGAGTTTGATCAGGTGGTGCTGCCGGAGTTGGAAGTGGAACTGGCACGCATGGTCGGGCAGAGTGTGTATGTGTTGCGAACACAGCCGACCGAGCCGATCGCAGCGGTTTTTCGCGGAACCAACAAACAGGTGCGTGCGTTGTCGCCGTTGTTGCAGCAAGCCTATGCACAGGAAGAGGCGCGCAAATTGCAGGACAATCTTTGCGCCTTGTACGTGGCGATGACACGTGCAAGGCATGGGCTGCTGATGATCGCCAAGCCGCGCAACTTGAACAAGGGCGGTAAATTGACGAGCAAGGGCTGGTCGAACGCTATTTTCGCATCGGTACTTCGACAGGCTTTGAGTGCCACGGTGGAGGAAACAGCGCAAGGGGAGGAGGTGCTTTTTGCCCATGGTGATCCGCGTTGGTTTGAAAAAGTGGAAGCAGAGCAAAATGTAAAGAGAGTTGATCGCACCTCGTCTGACAATGCGCAGCTTGAATCGAAGAAGCACATGGTGACGCAAGCGGAAACATGGTCACGCAGCAGCGGTCGATTGCGAAACGTGACAGCCCCGTCGATGTTGGAAAATCAGGGACGGATCAGGGCGGGTGATTTGTTGCGAACATCATCGGAAGATGGTCGGCGATTCGGTACTTTGATTCACGCCTGCCTGGAACAGTTGGAATGGTTGAACGAGGGTGAGGCTTTGCCGGGGGATGATGTTTTCATGCAGACGGCGAGCAAGGTGATACCCGATGCCGATCAGGCGTGGTTGCGTGATTCGCTTGCGAGGCTGCGCCAAATGTTAAAGCAGCCGGCTGTGCGACAGGTGTTCAAGCGACCCACGGGGAACGTGCAACTTTGGCGTGAACGCGCGTTTTTGGTCCCCGATGGTGACAGGCTGCTCAGCGGCAAGTTCGACCGTGTGGTGATTCATGAATCGATCGGCACAGACAATCAAATAACGCGATCAGCGCTATTGCTGGATTTCAAAACCGATGTGCTGCAAGGGGGAACGAGAACTTTGGAACACGCCATCGAACGCTATCAACCGCAGATGCAGGCTTACCGCCGGGCTTTGCAATCGATGCTTCGATTGGGTGAAAACCAGGTACGTGTGCAACTGGTGTTTTTGTCCGTCGGCAGGGTGGTCGAGGTGCTGTGTATGAATGTTTGATTTCAATTGACCGTTGATTTCACTTCTTCGCGCAGCGCAGTCATGAGTTGCTGCGTGATGTCGCCTACCTGGCCATGACTGATGTCGTTTTTGTCCACCTGCGTCACCGGCAGAATGTACCAACTCGCATTGGTCAAAAATACTTCGTCGGCTGCGAGCAACTCATCAACTGTGAACATGCGATGTTCAACCGCAATGCCCAGTTTTTCCGCCAGTTCGATCACCGCTGCTCTTGTCACCCCCGGCAGCACGCATGAAGGAACATCCGTCCGCGGCTGACCTGGTTGCCCATCATCGCTTTGCGGCAACAGCACCGCTTCGCCACGAACATGAGGCGTGATCAGTGTGTCGTTGTTGATCATGAACAAATTGCTGATCGCACCGCTGACGACATGGCCGGTGATGCTCAGCCACAGGGCTTCATGCGCCCCGACCGCAGCCGCCTGCCGGAGGGTTCGCAGTCGGCCCCAATATGAAAGCGTTTTGTGGCCGGTCAATGGGTCCAACGGGTTGGCATAAGCCGGGGCAACCAGCACCCGCACACCCCGTTCAAAAAAAGCAGGGTCGTAAACGGTGGGGGGGCTGACGACAATCAGCACCGTCGGCAAAGGTTCGGGTTGCCCTGCTTCGATAGGTTTAAGCAAGGACAAACTGCCTGCGGTGAGCGTCAGACGAATGCGTGCATCGCGCAATTCGTTGGCAGCCAGCGTCAGGTTCACAGCTTGTGCCAGTGGCGCGATTTCCAGTTTGCGCACCAGTCCGAGAGTGACGGCACTTTGTGCCAGTCGTTCAAGGTGTTGTTGCAGGCGAAAAACTATGCCGTCGTGGGCGGACATGGTTTCGAACAATCCGACCGCATGTTGCAGCCCGGCATCGTCAAACGAAACACGGGCCTGGTCTGCGGGAAGGATTTTGCCGTTGCAAAAAACTTTCATCATGAAGCACAAATTCCGTGGACGGGGATGATGGCGGCGGCGGCGCGTCGGTTGACGCACAGACGCAACTTGATTCTACGGGCGGATATCGTACACTGTGTCGCTCGAAAGTTCGCTGCGGGCGTGGCGAAATTGGCAGACGCGCAAGGTTCAGGTCCTTGTGGGGCTAAACACCCCGTGTAGGTTCAACTCCTATCGCCCGCATTCTTCTTTTGTCTATACCCATCTGTGTTCAGCCGGGGCGTGTCGCCCCGGTATGAATAAATCATGGTAACCATCGGAACCGGGCCGACACGGCCCGGCTCTCATCCGCAACCCAAATTCATGATTTCAGCTCAATATGAAAATTGCTTCAAATGTCACACGACAAATGAGGGCTCTGAAAAATCCCTCTCCCCATGGGAGAGGGTGGCCGAGTCCCCCCGGGGGCGAGGCCGGGTGAGGGCCGATGAAGAATATGCCTTGAAATACGGTACGACCATACGCTCTTCCGCCCTCACCCTAACCCTCTCCCGGGGGGAGAGGGGATTGCTCAGAGGGCTCAAATGATCAACGGTTGTGGCACTGACAGGCAAACTTTCAGCGGTGTTCGGCGATTCTGATCAGACCCATACCGTATCACCTCAAGCGGTCCTTAGCACGCAACGACTCCGCCGGCAGTACAGGCATCGGCTGTGCCACTTCGGGCCATTGTTGGGTAATCAATTCCCACTCGCTGCGGCCGTGCTGGTACATACGCCACAGTGAAATGGTTTTGATCAGGTGTGCGTAATTGCCCAGGTCGCTGATCTCCCAGCCGGCCACCTTCAACCCGCGACTGCGATAACCGCTGGGTATCACGCCCAGTTCCTCCCACACATCGAACCAGGTTTGCAATGTCCCCAACACCATGGCTTCCAATCATTCAACGATGTATGTGCCTTCACTGGGATCAACCGACGACCACCAATGAAATCCACCATTTTCCCAACGAATTGCTAGGCAACAGCCTTGTATCCGCGGACTTTCTATCACTTGACGCTTAGATTGGTCAAGGACCACAATTCTAAAACCAACATCGGACTCACGAAGGTCCCACGAAACAAGGGCCAACAGAGAACCGTCGGGGGAGGCGGCTTTGCGGTCGTGCCAGGGACGGTCAGGGAGATCAGGCTTCCAGTCTCCCGTGAGGATCAACTCACACATGAACGATGAACCCATGCGAAACTCCGTACAGTTGGTGAATCGCGCGAAAAGCATGCCACTAATCCTCCTACGGTGCGAAATTAATGTTGCAGTTTCTATTTGCTTTGTTTGCCGGGGTTGTGTTAATCGAGTAGCCAGCAGACTCGGTGCTTTGCAGCATTGGGTTATGATGTTCGCAGGTTAGCCCATCTCTCACGAATATAACGGTACGCGCAACGATGCAGTTCCTGTTCCACGCTGGCGAAGAGTCGGGAGTACTCTTCGATGCGTTGGTGTTCTTCGTCCGTCATACTTTGCACGTACTCAAACCAATCATCAGTGTTTAGCGGATTTTGAAGGGGCCGTAGGACATCGTTCACCAGTTGTGAGGCGGACTCAGCGCCAACTTTTTGACATGCCGAAGCTGTACTACAAATCACCTGCGGTTCCGCATGATATAACCATTGTCCGAATCCGCCGTTGTATACCTCGTTCAGCAGCATTGATAGGCAGTAAATAATCCTTTCGGTTTCGTTCAACGACTCAAACCCGCTTTTGTGGAATCGTGTCGCTGCATGATACCCTGCGGACGCGAAAAGGCTGGCATCGTCCCAATTAGAAATTGTTTCATGTGTCGGACATTCCATGGCCATGCACCTTATGACATAATCGGATCAAATGCCAGCCGTACGATCGGAACGACTCAACAGCGCTGTCAAATTGCGGTTTGTTAAACAAATGAGCCCTCTGAGCAATCCCCTCTCCCCCCGGGAGAGTTGAAAACCTCGCCGTGGCGGGGATTATGGTGAGGGCGGAAGAGCGTTAGGTCGCACTATTTTTTAAGTCCTTTTCTTCACCGGCCCCCGCCACGACGAGGTCTGCGACTCACCCGGCCTCGCAGACTCGGCCACCCTCTCCCGGAGAGAGAGGGATTATTCAGAGCCCTCAAATCATGGTAACCATCGGAACCGGGCCGACACGGCCCGGCTCTCATCCGCAACCCAAATTCATGATTTCAGGTAATTGTGAAAAGTGCTTCAAATAGCAAACGAAAAATGATCAACGGTTGTGGCACTGACAGACAAACTTTCAGCGGTGTTCGGCGATTCTGATCAGACCCATACCGTATCACCGCAAGCGGTCCTTAGCACGCAACGACTCCTCCGGCAGTACAGGTATCGGCTGTGCCACTTCGGGCCATTGTTGGGTAATCAATTCCCACTCGCTGCGGCCGTGCTGGTACATACGCCACAGTGAAATGGTTTTGATCAGGTGTGCGTAATTGCCCAGGTCGCTGATCTCCCAGCCGGCCACCTTCAACCCGCGACTGCGATAACCGCTGGGTATCACGCCCAGTTCCTCCCACACATCGAACCAGGTTTGCAACGTCCCCAACACCATGGCTTCCAATCGTTCAACGATGCGTTTGCCTTCGCTGAGCATATAAACCACGCGCGCCGGCCCGTTGTTGAGCGTGATTTCATAGCGGCCGTTTTCCACGCCGTTGATCCAGGGCTGCTGCCCATGGACGACCGAAAACGGTATGCGCAATTCACTGCTCCATCGCTCGCCCTTCACCTGTGCATGTCGGAAAAGCAGATCATCGCCCTGATGATTCACGGCCTTCACCAAGCCTGTCGCGGTGATTTCGATTTCGCCATGATGATTGTCCGTTTGAACGTCACCGACCTGGCGCAAGCGTAGTTTTACATGCTGCCGATTACTTTCGATCAGCAAATGCAAATGTTTTGGTGTTGCCAGCAACCACACCACCGTATCGTCCCACTCGAGTTTGCAACTGTTGTCGTATGCAGCATCGAGTTTGCCATCGGTTGCAGGTGATGCGTCCACCACCCGGACCCTCGGTTCATCCGCGTGATATTGTCGATGGTAGCTCTCCCACAGTTCCGGTTGCCTGGCCAGTGCGGGCAAAATACCTGCCGCAATCCATGTAATCTGTATCCCGCGTGCCCCGTATATTTTTTTACCCACCGAGGCATACTCATCCAGTTTGCCTTGCCCTGCGATGAATTTGGGTTGTGGTTGAATGTCAAAAAAATAAAGTCCGCTGGGCCAGGCTTCCTGATCAAAATAATACTGCATGCCCAGTCCGTGGCCGTAAACCCGCGCTGCTGCATGGTGAAGAAAACTGGCTGGTATCTGTCCCTTGCGCACAAACTCACACGTGGCTCGTCGATACTCATACGCCAGCGGGTCATCAAACATCGTCAGCGGGCGAACCTGTTTTTCAAACATACCCTCGTACACCGGGTATAACGACGCCGGCGTGAACTTTGGCAGTGCCACTTCATCCGCCAATGCCTCAGGCCCGTTGAGTACGCCGATGACATACTCAATCTCCGGCATCCTTCCGAAATATTCCCGTCGATAACGGTGAATGTGTTCCAACGATTCGCCCAGTGCCGATGCCCGCGTGCTCATCCACACATTCAAAAACGAATCCGCCAGGTCGATTGCCAAATGGTTCGATGGGGTTGAATGGCCGGGCGGTATGCGTCGATCGCTTCCCCGTTCATAACCCTGACCATCGTCCCAGCCTCGCGGCACCCAACCTTTCATCGGTCGATCCAGTTCGCGTTTGTCCTCGTGACTGCGAGCCGTCTTGAAAAGCACATCGCTGTGGTTGATCGTGTGCGTGAAAAAGCCTGCATGGTATTGAAGGGCACGATCCAAATACCCGCGCTTTGGTTCCAATCGATGAGCCGTCACCAGGGCGCTCATGAACCATGAGGTGTCGTGCATGGCATCGAGCGTGAACGTCTGCATCTGACGCCCGTTTTGCCAGAACTCATACCCCATGCCATACACCGCGCGGGTTTGGTCGGTGACGATGTGATGCTGATATACGAACTCGATCAGTTCCGCCGTCCAGCGTGACAGCCGATCGTCAGGCCATGTTGCCGCCGTTGTTGTGGTCGGGGGCTGGTAGTCCGCCAGTGCATACCGAGCTACTTCTGCCGGGTCCGCCGCCAGGGCCGCCGCCGACGCACTTGCCAGACACATCACCATGGTTCCCGCTTTTTTCTTTTCCAAGATCAGCGAATCAACCTTGTGCATGATTCATCCTTGTTGGCTTGATAAAGCTGTTGCATGAAATATTCGAGTTTCAATTTTCCGTAATCACCACATCATCGAACCATGCCACGCCGCCGCTGCCCAGGTCCCAGGTGATGTCCACCCGTCCGCCGGTGAGCGACGAAACGCCCGTCAGGTCGATGGTCACGGAATACTGCGTCCAATCGGTCGTACCGGTGACTGCCGGTGTCTGCCAGGTTTGCGTGGGCGTTGGTGCTGACTTCACATACCGGGAACGCACGCCCGCACCGGTGACATTTTCCGTCTTGATCCACAAACTCAGCGTGTACACCTTGCCCACCGGCAAAAGCAGTGTCTGACTGTTGTAATTGAAGCTGGTGGTCCCCGATACTTTGGTGGACGCAAAACCAGTGCGCGATTCGTTTGTGTCACGAATGCTTTCAGGTTTCACATTCCAGTTGTCCGGCTTGTTGTCGCCGTTGGCATCCAACTCAAATCCGCCGTTGACCACCAGGTTTTGCTTCACGGTCATTGTCGCCGTCGTCACCGGGCTGTCGGTGTAACCGGCTGCAAACGTTCGCGCCTTGACCGTTTTCACTCCGGCCCCCGTCAATACAAACGGCCCTGAATACAGCGGCGAACTGGTTGTCGGCGTGCTGCCATCGGTGGTGTAACGGGTCTGACCACCTGCCCAGATCGGCGTGATCACCACCCGTACTTTGTCCACATGCGTGCCGCCCGCCGGGGCGATCACCGGGGCATCGATCTGCGTCGGGTTATCGCGGTTGCCGGTGAATGTGATCGTACCCGCAGGCAGGGCTGAACCGGTGTTGTTCACAATCTGCGTGCGTGTCGTGCCCAAAAAATCATTGGCAATCACCTGCACTCCGCTGACCCCCGGTTTTTCGAACACCACAGTCGGCAGATTGCTGTGCTTCAAAAAGTTGTTTTCAATCGTCACATTCGTGATCGTCGCGCCGGCGTCCACCGTGTTGAAAACCGCAAACCGATTCACATTGCCCGCCACCGTGTTGTCACGAATCAGATGATCCCTGACATCTGAATAAGTCGCTGCGGTGAGTTTTTTACTTTTGACAACCAAAAATGTATTGGCTGCGTTGAAGCTGTTCCGCAGTACTTTGACATTACCCATCACGTAATGCAGGTGGGGAATGATGTCCGAATGGCGGGCATTGATCTGCACGCCTTCCTGCACCGTGCCGTTGATGATGTTGTCGGCGAAAATCGAGTTGCCGCCGTCGATGTTGTAGGCACGCAGTGCCGTGTTCAACGTGTTGTTTACGGCGATGAAGTATTGCGTGGAAGGCGGACGCGGCGACCAGAGTGCCATGTCGTCATTGGTGAACAGCAGCATCTGGGTTTCGTCGATGCCGGTGAAGGTGGTGTTGATGATGCCCCCGCCGTGCGGCCCATCGAAATACACACCGTTCTGCCCGCCCTGAATGTAGCTGTCGCGTATCCATATATTGTGCGACTGCATGTTCGAGCTGATCGTGCCGGGGTGACCGCCCTTGTTGAGGTCCACGAAGTTTTCAAATCGGCAGCGATCAATCAGCACCTCGGAACTGTGATGAAAAAACAGCGCACGGGTGCTCTGCGATGAACCATCAAACACCAGGTCTTTGAAGTAAAAATTGGAGACGCCCTTGCTCTGATACCCGCCCGATGCGCCGCCCGTATCGGTGTATTGCAGTGACATGAAGCTGAACATGTCCGTATCGCCGCGCCCCTTGATCACCGCGCCCCGTCCGTCGCCGTTGGTGTCCGCTGACACAAAATGCACGTTGCTTTTGCGTTGAATCAGCACCACCCCGCCCACCTGGTAGTAATCGACCACCGAAGTGTTGGTGTTTTTGGTCATGTCGAAGGTGATGCCGTCACGGAAGTAGAGCGTACCCCCGGTCGCTGGCAGCAGGTTGATCGCCTCCTGTATGCCTGCGGTGGTGCTTGACGGGTTGGCCTGCCACACGTCATACACATCGATCACGTTGGTCGGCGAAGTGATCGAACCCACCGCGATAAAACTCGGGCTGGCCGGGTTGTAGGGGTGATTCTGCCACCAGGTTTCAACGTCATGGTTCCAGTTCACCGGGTAAAACGGAACCTTCCCCGGCACATTCAGTGTGCGATTTACCTCATACGAAGTGGTGAGCGTCCCGCTGGGTTGATACCCATCCGAAAAAGTGCGTGCCTTGATCTGGGCGCTGTAACGCAATTCAAACGGCCCGCGGTACACCGTCGAATATCGGTTGGGTTCGGTCCCATCGACGGTATAACGAATCACTCCGCCCGGCGTCGGTGATTGCAGGGTGATCAGCCCCGGCCCGTTGAACGTCTGCGAAGCCGTCCCCGTGGGTGTATCCGCTACGGGCACTGTGCCGCTGGTCTGCGTGATCGATACATCATCAAAATAAACCGTTGCGCCGCTGTTGAGGTTGTTGAGGTACAGGTCCAGTCGCCCGTTGGTCATGTTGGCCGAGGTGGTGAAGGTAATACTCACCTGCGTCCAGGTGTTGTTGATCGACACATCCGTGGCCTTGCGAATTACCGTTGTCGGCGAAAGTTCGACATAACGAAGCGTCGCTGAACCGCTGGTGCGTCCGCTGAGTTTGACCCAGCCAGTAAGTGTGTATTGAACACCTGCTCGCAAGCGCAGGGTTTGACCGACGTACTTCTGTCCGCCGTTGCCGGTGACCACCGCAGCCTTGGTCCCTGTTCTGACGTTGACCGTGTCCCAGTTGGTGTTCCAATCATCCGGCTTGCTGTTGGCATCGGTGTCGTACTCAAAACCGGGGTTGTACACCAGGTTTGGGTAGTCACGGTTATCGCCCTGTGCCCCCGCCAACGTGGGGCGAACACCACCCGTATCCACCAATCCGCCCGCCAATGCCGACATTTGCACCATCGAACCATCCGCCGACAGCGTGCTGCTGGTTGATGAATCATTCGTCGATTTCGTTTGCGCCGAGGCCGTATTTGTGACGTTCGGCTGCGAATTGGTTGACGATGCTTCCGACCCCGGTGCGAACATGCTCATCGTTCCGGTGTCGATGGTCGTTTGTGCCAATCGTGACAATTCCGCCGTGGTCAGGGCACGGTTGTAAATGCGCAGGTCATCAATCACACCATCAAAAAAGCTGCCGCCCGACGGGTCGCTGCCGATGCGGTCGTTGGTGGTGCCTGAGGGTTGATACGTGTAGTTGGCAAGGCTCTGTCCCGCCTGCACTCCATCGACATACAGCGTGGCCGAGTTGCCCGACTTGAACACAAAAGCCACGTGATGCCAGCCGTTGGTGATGGTGCCTGCGTTGAAGGTGTACCACGTGGCCGACCCGCCGGTGTGCCCGCGCATACGCACATACAACTTGCCCTGATACAGTTCAAACGTCAGCCCCGACTTGTTCCCGTAAATGAACTGCCGTTTGTTGGGGTCATCGGTTTTCACCCAGGCAGCCAGTGAGTAATTGCTCCAGCCTGAAAAACTGAAATCCGTCGGCGTTTCCACGAAATCGTCCACGCCGTCGAGGTTCATCGCATGCGCCCCGACCCGTCGCGTCGTCATCGTGAACGTCGGCCCATTGGTCATCGTTGCATTCACCCCATTGACACTGTTCTTTGTCGCTGTCCCGCTGCCTTCATCAAATCGCCAATTGGCCTGCAACCCCGTTTCACCGATGCGGTACGAACGCATCGAATACGCCGGCAATGTCACTGAAAAACTGACATTGTTCCCCGACTTGCTGCTGGTGACCGTCGCCCCAGCCACCAAATCACGCACGCTGTTCAGCCCGGTGCTTCCATCAATTGTCAGTGTCAATGTTTTGGCGGCATTCGTCATGTTCACCGCTGCCACATACTGCACTTCACCGCTGTCGCCGTATCGGTAAGCCCGCACCGACGACTGCATCGCTGAGGGCACTGCTGTCGTCGTAATGTCCGTCGCCGGGGCATAGGGCAGCGAACGGAACGCACGAATGTACTGGCGTAAGGCAAGGTCCATGCCCTCGGTGCCTCGGTCCCACGCATGCAATGTCATCAATTGCGGGTTGGTGCGTATGAACCCCGCGATAAACGGCCCGTTGATCAGCGACGCATTGGGTGCCAGCGAACCTGCCGTCTGCTCCGGCCAGGTCGTGCGCGTCTCAAAATAACCATGGTTCCACTCCACGCTCGGCGTCTGCGCACCGGGCGTGATGCCGTTCCACTTGTTGTCATAAGGCTGATAAAAACCCGGCCACTGATCGTTACCAGGGCTTTGCGTCACGATTACACCATTCATCCCCGCATACAACGACGCTTTGAAACCGTGCCACTCCGGCGAACGCACAAACACCGTCGGCTGAAGGAACAAATCCAAATCCGACCGTACCGTGCGTATCGCATCCCGCGCCGACTGCACAAATGCCTTGACCACATCGCTGCGCCAGTTCGCCCATTGCGTGCCATAGTTCGTTTCGATGTAACTGGCCTTTTGCGCAGTGGTCGTGCCCTGCACCGTCAGCCCTGTCGCGGTCTGAAATGCGTTGATCGACGCATCTTCATAGCCATGATTGTCCACCCACAACGGCGAGTGCGACCCGTTCATCAACAACGTAATACCCTGATAATTCGGCTCACCCTGATATCGCGTGGCGATTTCGACCATCCAATCCTTGTAAAACTGCTGCACTTCCGGGTAAATGATGCTCAAATACCGCGTCGAAACCGTGCCATCGTTTTTCATCTGCCCTTTGCCCGTCAGTTCCGTTCGGCTGGCGGGAGGGTTGTTGAAACTGAAAATCGAGGTACGAAACAATCGGGTGTTGCTGCTGTCAGCATCAAACTTCAATTGCGCCAAATCGACCGTGCCGCTGAAACTTCGATTCGCCACCGTCGATGGGTAGGTCGTCGTCCCGTTCTCGTCGATCACAATCTGGTCCAGGTAATTCAGCCCCAGGTAGTTGTAATACGTCGAAGCATTACCCAGCGCCGTGTTCATCCACGTCGGCACCGTCGGCGCATTGGTCCGTCGATACGTGCTGCCCCAGCCCGGTGTCACCCCGCCGAAGTCGGCAAAAACCGTGTTGGCGTTCTGTTCATGCAATCCGACGCTGCGCGGTGCCCCTGAAGCCAGGTCCGGTTCCTCCACCGCGTTGCTCGGCAGTGCCGGGTTCAATTCCAGCAACCACACCCGTCGCGCTGTCGCCCCCCACAACGGTGACACTTCCGCATACGGTGTCTGCGTTTTGGCATTGGGGTACCCGCCGTGCTGGAAACTCGAAAAATAAAGCGACATCGTCGGGCGACGCGGCGTGACAATCGTGCTGTACTGCTGCCAACTGCCCGTGATCGGCAAACCCCAGCCCGTCGCATAACCACCCTCAACCCCCAGCCAGTCGATGCCCGTGGACGCCACCCACTCGCCATCATGCCGCACACTCATCATCGTCCAGCGATGCACATCGTCCGGGTATTCCACCAACAGCAAATGCGGACGTCCCGGCGTGGCCACCTGCATTTTTGCTCGGAAAAACGAGGCATGGTCCGCCCCCGACAATCGATAAGTCATCGAACCATTGGTCACCAGGCCGCTGGTGCCATCATCACGCACACCCCGCCCCGGCCAGTCGGTGCTCAAGTCAAGGTAATCCGCCACCGTCGCGCTCAGTCCGTGATTGCTGCTCAAATCCGTCAGACTGAAACCCGTCGGCAATGCCGCAAACAACGCGCCGCTGGCCGCCACATTCGTCGGCGCCGGCGGGGTTGCAGCCGTGCCCGACATCGTCACCTGCTTGAATACGATTTCGACATCACGATGCACCACATCGACTCGATTCAGCTTGGTCGCCAGCAGCATCACATCGCCGTTGACCAAATCAAAACCCTGTATGTCGCCCTTGGCGTAGGGGTCTGATCGTGACGTGTTCCAGGTTTTGACGTAATCATTGGTGTGCGGTGATGGCGCGGTATCCGTGCCGCGCCCGATGTCGTGCAAAAATTCGCCCGCAGCGTTGTACACCTGAATTTCACGGTTCGGTTCGCCCTGATAACCGCAGGTCAGATAAATATCACCATTCGCATCCACCCGTATCGCGTTGACCTTGCGCAACGTGGTGTTGGCGGTCACCCCCGTCTCCGTCGCAATGCTGCGCAAAAACGAATACCCTTCCTCCGCGTCCTCCACCATCATCCGCCACGTGTAGCCCGTGCCTCGCCACTTGCGGAATCGGTCCACCGTCGCACCACTGCTCGATAGTGCCACCACTGACGCATTGGCAGCCCGATCGCCCACCAAAAGCGAACCATCCGCATTCACCCAGATCGCCCCCGGCGATGTAAACGTCGGTGACCCAACTTCACCGCTGCTGCCAAACCCCGTCACCGCTGCCCCCGTCCACGTCAGCTTGCGCAGCTTGTTCGTGGACACCTGCGACACATACAAATACGGCGTCGCTCCCGTTTCATCCAATGCCAGATAAGCCCCACTGGTGCCGATCGAACTCAGCACACCACTGGTGCCAAAGTCGGTGATCAATGCCCCGTTGCCGTCAATCTTTTTGATCTGCCCTGCGGAACTGTCATACACAAACATCACCCGTTCGTGACGACTTTCGACAATGCCGCCGAAGGTCGTCACCGGCAGCGTCACCGCACCGCCCAGGGGTTTCAACCCAAAATCAGTGCGCTGCAATTGCCAGGTCGAACCATTTTTAATCACGAAATTCAAACCGCTGCCGTTGGCCCACATCCAGGTTGCGCCGGTCGGGGCTGTGTAACCCTGCTGAATTGAATCGCTGTTGGTCGTCTGTCGTTCGACCATCCAGTAATACGTGCCCGCCGTCACCGGCACACGGTTGTCATTGAGTCCGTCATAGGTCGTCGCCAACACGCCCGCCGCGGGCAACTTGGCGTACTCCGCCAGACTGCGAATCACGTTGCGCGAAGCATCCACCAGGCGCAGGGAGTAATACCCCGGTGCGGTGGCGCTGACATTCACAGCCGTGTTGGAAGTTTGCGTCACACTGGCGGGTAGTGAAGTCGTGCTCAGCCGGGCGTTGGATTCCGCCGCGATCGTGGCATAACTCACCCCCGGTGCTGTGAACCCGCTGAAAGCGGTGCCCGACCAGTGCGCGATGCTGCCGCTGCTGCTCCACAAAAAGAATCGAAACTGATTCGGGTCCACCCGCAGTTGATTGCCACCATTGAGCGGGCGAATCGCAAAGGCAAGTCCGTCACCCGCCGTCGGCTTCTGCAAAAATCGCACCACCCCGGCTTCATGCAACACCTGATATTGGCTGCCCTCGGTGAGCCGCACACCATTTTTGAATACCGCCAGAACTTCCACATTTTCAGGCATGGCATATTCAAACGTCGCGCCATTGGCGATCTGTGCCGCCGCCAACCCCAGCGTGCCCCCTTGATCATTCCAATAAAGCGGAATCGTCGGCACACCCAGGTACGCATCGTCATACCAGACCGTCGCACCCGTCGGTATGTCATATTGCAACTCAACCCGTCCGCCGGTGTAGTCCGTCGGAATCGTCGCATCGACACTCACATACTGCCACGCAGTCGTTTCCTTGGCGTAGGTCCCCGTCCATGTTTTCGTGCTCGGCGTCGTCTGCACCAAACGCACCGTCGCCCCCACGCCCGAGGTCACCGCATTGGTTTTAATCCACGCACTGAATCGATACGTCGCCCCCGCTGTCAACGTCATCGCCGGCGATGTGGGTGAATACGTGTTGTTAGGCCCCGTCACCTTGTACGACGCAACCCCCGTACGCGCCACCGTCGTATCACGCACCGTGTTGGTGCGCATCGTCCAGTTGGCTGCGCCCGTCCCCCCGTTGCTGGTTTCAAACCCGGGGTTCAGCAGCAGGTTATACGTCGCCAGGTCCTGATCCGACCAGAAGCCCGTGCGATTGGCGCTGGTGGTAACATTCAGGTTTGCCGTGGGCGAGCTTGCATTGCCGTTGGCGTCCAAGGCCGTCACTTTGTAAACATAGGCCGTGGACGGAGTCACGCGCAGGTCCGTGAGTGTCGTGTCGAATGTGCTCCCGATGAGTTTGTTATCACGATACACCTGATACATCACCCGGTTGCTGGCATCGCTGCCCGCTGTCCAGGTCAAACGCACCCGGTCATTGCTCACCTGTGCCGCTTGCAGATTGCTTGCAGCGCTTGGAGCCGTGGCATCCGTACCCGCCCGGGCCAATACCAGGTTGTCAATGCGTGCTTCATCGCCACTGTTGAGCGTCCAGGCAACCTCCACCCGGCCTGCGCTAATGTTTGCTGAGGTGGTGAACACCCGGCTGAGTTGCACCCAACCGTTGGTACCCGCTGTCACCCGATCCGCTGATTCGTAGGTGATCGTGCTGGGCGATGTTTCCACATAACGAATCGACACGCCCGTCGCATGGGTGACTGACCTGGCCTTCACCCAGGCAGTGAGCACATATTTGGTGGACGGTTGCAGTGTGATGACTTGATGTGTGGTCGCCGCTGAGCCGTTGCCCCACAGCCGCAGCGATGCGCCCCCGGTGTGCGAATCGGTACTGTCCAGTGCCGCGAAACTGCTTCCGCCCCAACTATCCGGGAAACCAACCCCCACCGCCCGATCAACCTCAAACCCCGCATTGACCACCAAATTGTCGCCCCCCAACAAAGAACCGGTCAGCAATTTCCTTGATTCCAGAGGCTCAAAAAGTGACGGTTTTCGATATTCAACCTTCATATGACGCTCCTTTTCAAGAAATGAACATTGTTTAGAAAATAACCGAGTCAAACCCGCATTGCAAGAAAAATTTGCAACCACATCCAACCAAGGGCAATCACCATCCATTGAGTGGTCAAGTGGTCAAGTGACGGAATCGTATTCGAAAGTTAGCGCGGCGATTTATCGCGTCTGGTCGGAGTGGTTGATCGGTGCGTCGGTTACTAGGTTACTCGGCCGGAAATGCCTTTGCTCCGACCGATTAACCGACTCACTGATCAACCGACTCACCTTTGCGACCAGACGCGATAAATCGTGTCGCCAAAACAATCCGCCATCACATGATTTTCCGTACTTGGCGACTTGGCTTCTTGGCGCCTTGGCGTTATCCGTGTTTCTGTATTTCGCAATCCGACGGTTTCAACAGCGGGGCCGCCCGCTAAATCCGAAATTCGAAATTCGATATTCGAAACAATTCACTCCCCCGGCTTCACCAGCACCTTGCCGCTTACCGTTCCCGCCAGGCTGCGC
>CAZJMK010000054.1:0-24391 GCA_964547135.1 uncultured Phycisphaeraceae bacterium
ACCGACTCACCGACTCACCGACTCACCGATTAACCAGTTCGGTGACTCACCGATTCACGGAATAGCCAACACCATAACCCTCCCCTGATTGCGCGGGGCTTTGAACCGCAGAAGCGATAAGCATGATTCAACTGAACACCGACCGTTCCGACCGATACGAACAAGCGACGCAATGCATTGCCGAGCTGGCGCAGAAGGTGCTGGCAGGCGGGCAACTGACCCGTGAAGAAGCGCTGGAATTGACGGACCTGCCGGAGGACGCGATTTACGATCTGTTTTACTGGGCCAATCGGATTCGCATACGCTTTGTGGGCCGGGCGATCAAGTTCTGCTCGATCGTGGCGGGCAAGGTCGGGGCGTGCAGTGAAGATTGTGGCTACTGTGCCCAGTCCGCCAAGTTCAAAACGCATGTGAGTTTCAACAAGCTGAGCGTGGAGGAAATGGAGCAGGCAGCCGAGCAGTCGCTGAAAGCCGGCGCCAGTTCGTTTGGCATTGTCAATTCGGGGCGTGGGCCGACGGAAAAAGAATTGGCGTGGATGCAGCCGTTTTTTGAAAAGGTGGCCAAAGAGGGCAAGGTTCGCCCGTGTGCGACGCTGGGGGAACTGACGCCCGAACAGGCTAAACGTTTGAAGGACATGGGCGTGTTGCGGGTGAATCACAACCTGGAAACCAGTCGTCGCAACTTCCCCAACATCATCAGCACGCACACGTATGAAGACCGTTTGCGCACCATTCGCATCGCCAAGGAAGCGGGGCTGTCGATTTGTTCGGGGGGGATTTTCGGCATGGGCGATGACTGGCACGATCGCATCGACATGGCGCTGGCGCTTCGTGAACTGGGGGCCGATGTGGTGCCGATTAATTTTCTGAATGCGATACCGGGCACCGCACTGTACGGGAAAAACCCGGACCTGACGCCGATGCAGGCTTTGCAGATCGTGGCGGTGTACCGGTTTTTGCTGCCGGACAAGGAATTGAAGATCGCCGGGGGACGCGAAAAGATTTTGCGCGACATGCAAAGCTGGATGTTTTTCGCCGGAGCGTCCAGTGCCATGGTGGGCAACTACCTCACCACCTTCGGCAGACCTGCGGAGCAGGACCATCAAATGCTGCGTGATTTGGACCTGCCCTACACCACGTTTGACGAAGTCGAACACGAAGCCCAAGCGATGCCCCCGGCTGCCAACGCCATCGGCTCAGCCTGCGGGACGAATGTGTCACTGCCGGTGATGAAGTAAGAACGCCAATTGAGGGCTCTGAAAAATCCCTCTCCCCTCGGGAGAGGGTGGCCGAGTCTTCGAGGCCGGGTGAGGGCCGATGAAGAAAAGGACTTGAAATACCGTACGACCAAACGCTCTTCCGCCCTCACTCTACCTGCGAAGCAGGTCTCCTTCCTCTCCCGGGGGGAGAGGGGATTGTTGAGAGGGCTCAATTGTTTACGATATCAAAGCCCAGGCATGGCCATGCCTGGGCTTTGGTCGTTAAATCACTATCATCAAGTCGTCATTCATAAGGAAGAAAACAATGCATCATGCAACAACCGGGCGTTTTGTTTTATGTCTAATCGCGATTATCGCCTTGGCCGGGGGCGTGGTCGGTTGTTCATCCGCCTACTACGGGATGATGGAAACCTTCGGCTCGCACAAGCGCGACATACTGGTCAGTCGGGTGACCAATGCCCGCGATGATCAGGAACAGGCCAAGGAACAGTTCAAGGACGCGCTGACGCGCTTCCGTGAGGTCGTGGCTGTGGAACCGGGCAACCTTGAAAAAACCTACGACAAACTCAAAGCCGATTTGGACCGCTGCGAATCGCGCGCGAAAACGGTGCGGGAGCGCATCGCGTCGGTGGAGGATGTGGCCGAGGCGTTGTTCAAGGAATGGGAAAAGGAATTGGCGCAGTATCAGAGTGCCGAGTTGCGTCGCGCCAGTGAAACCCGGTTGCGCGACACCCGACGAAAGTATGAACAGATGTTTGACGCCATGCAACGGGCTGAGAGCAAAATGGAACCGGTGCTGGTGGCCTTCCGTGATCAGGTGCTCTACCTCAAACACAACCTCAACGCCCAGGCGATTGCGTCGTTGGAAGGAACGGTCACCACGCTGGAACGCGATGTGCAACAGTTGATTCGTGAAATGGAATCGAGCATCGCCGAGGCCAACGCCTTCATCGACAGCATGGGCAAGGCTCAAAGTTGAATCATGGTTGGACAGGCGGCTGGGTGGTCGAGTGGTGATGTAGGGTGGGTCAAGCGAGTCCGCGAGCGGACCCACCATCGAAGTGATCGAGTGATTGTACATTTTGCAGGGAATTGATAGACCAATTCAGAAAATCGCCAAATCGCCAGATCACCAAATTTTTAAATCAAAGAATACCCGGGCCCTCACCACTCGCTACGCTCGTGGTTCGTTCCCGGCTTGGTTCCGGCACTTGGCCACCTGACGGTCGGGCGGGGGCATTGCCGATAGAATCCGTGCATGACGCTGGACTTGAAACACATGCTCGCCGCCGACGGGCCGATTGCCCGCAGGCTTGGTTCAGCTTATGAACCCAGGCCGCAGCAGTGGGAGATGGTTCAGGCCGTCGATCAGGCACTGGCTCAGGGCGGCAAACTCATCGTCGAAGCGGGCACGGGGGTTGGCAAATCATTTGCCTACCTTTTGCCGGCCATCAAACATGCACTGGATAACAAGGCCTCAGGCAAAGCCGACCGCAAGGTGATCATTTCAACGCACACCATCGCGTTGCAGGAACAGTTGATGACCAAGGATTTGCCGCTGCTTCAAGCGGTGATACCCGATGAGTTCACTGCGGTGCTGATGAAAGGGCGTGATAATTATTTATCGAAGCGCAGGCTCAGCAGGGCGTGGGATCGCAAGGCCCAGTTGTTTGCCGATGCCGAGAGTATGACGACGCTGGAAACGCTCAGCGAATGGGCGGAGAAAACGGAGGATGGTTCACGGGCAACGCGACCGGCTATGGTGCAGCCGATGGTCTGGTCGGACGTGGCCAGCGATCGGGAAGATTGCATGGGGCGAAGCTGCCCGACTTACAACCAATGTTTTTACTACCAGGCCCGTCGGCGGATGGAAAACGCGGACTTGGTCATCGTCAACCATTCGCTTTTTTTTGCCGACCTGGCCATTCGCACCACCGGCGGCGGAGGCATGTTGCCCAATTACGACACCGTGATACTCGACGAAGCACACACCATCGAATCCGTCGCAGGCGATCACTTCGGCATCGGCCTGTCCCGCGGCGGAGTGCTGCGCACGCTCGGTCGCATTTACAACCCCCGTCGTCGTCACGGACTTTTGGCCGGGTTGTATCGCAAAGGCCCGGAGGATTTACTGCGATCCGTCGCGGACAAGGTGGCCGATGCGTATGACGCAGCGGGCAATTTTTTTGATGACCTGCTGCACTGGCTGGATGAACACCCGCAGGGCACGGGGCGGATTCGTGAGCCGGACATCATTGTGAATCATTTATCGGGGCCGATGCGTGATCTGACGGTGATGCTCAAACGACTGGCGGGGGAACTCAAATCGCCGGATGACAAAATTGAGGTCAGTGGTTATGCCAGTCGCGTGCAGGATATTGCTAGCACCGCCGAGGCGTTGGTACAACAAAAATTACCCGATAGTGTGTATTGGTTGGAAGCCCAGAGGCAGGGACGGTTTCCGAGGGTAAATTGGAACGCGATACCGATTGAGGTTGGGCCGTTGCTGCATGAAAAGTTGTTCGGTGCCAAAACCAGCGACCAGCGTGATGTCGGGTTGATATTGACCTCGGCGACACTGGCGACGACGACAGGTTTGACGCATGTGCCTACCCCTGCCGCAACGCAAGCTCATGGTGTCAGGGTGAAGCACGATGCTTTTGCGCATCTGCGTCAGCGGTTGGGTTGTGCCGGGCCGGGCGTGCAGACGCTTTTGCTGGGTTCGCCGTTTGATTATGAAAAGCAGGCGGAGTTGTTCATCGAGGCGGATTTGCCGGAGCCGGGGCAGGCTGATTTTTTAAGGTACGCCCAGCCGCGCATTTTGCAGCACCTTGAAGCGACAGACGGGGGTGCGTTCATATTACTGACCAGTTTCGACATGCTGCGCAGGTTGGCGACGCTGTTGCGTGAGCCGTTGGCGGAATGGGGCATGCCGCTGCTGGCGCAGGGCGATAGTGAAGATCGCAGTGCGATGTTGGAACGGTTTCGCGGCGACCAGCGCAGTGTGCTGTTGGGCGTGGATAGTTTCTGGCAGGGGGTGGATGTGCGCGGGCAGGCGCTTCGGCATGTGATGATTCCGAAACTGCCGTTTGCGGTGCCGGACCATCCGGTGGTGGAGGCACGCATGGAGCGCATCGAAGCGCGGGGCGGCAGTGCGTTTCGTGAATATTCGCTGCCGGAGGCGATCTTGAAATTCAAACAGGGTGTGGGTCGGCTCATTCGCTCACACACCGACACCGGGCGGGTGGTGATACTGGACAATCGCGTGGTGAAAAAAGCCTATGGCAAAGCGTTTTTGAACGCCCTGCCACGGATGAAACGCCATGTCAGAATGTAATGGGGTTTGGGAGCGGATTGAAGTGGTCAAGTGATTCGGAATGTTTAGCGCGGAGCTTTGCGTCGGCGTTGCGCATCTGGGTTGGGTGCCACTGGAACAAGCAACCGCTCACCGTTTATCAATCGGGAACAGCAACTCGGCGATGTTCTCGGAAAGTCGATCACCCAGCCGGCGATAGGTGTCGTAATGTGTGGCGATGTCTTTGGCGATCATCTGCGAATCGTGTCCGGTTTTGCCGATGAACGGGTCACGCAGCACGGCTGACAGATCGACCGTGTTCCACTCAAAGTGATATTGAAACGCATAGGTCGTCAGCCCAACGCGAAACGCCTGCTGCTTGCAAAGCGCTGAACCCGCCAGGGGAACCCCATCGGGCGGCAACTTGGTCACCTCTTGTCCGTGCAGGTGAAATTGCACACTGGTCCAGGGGGTGCCCGCCAAGAGCGGATCGGTCGTGCCGGGAAAGGCGAGTTTGATCGGATGCCAACCGACCTCGGCCTTGGGCATGGCCTTGACCTCGCCGCCCAATGCTGCGGCGATGAGCTGCGCCCCCAGACACACACCCACCATCGGCTTGCCCGCTTCATGAACGCGCTTGATGTAAGCCATTTCGTCGGCCAACCAGGGGTGTTGTGATACTTCATCGACGTTCATCGAACCGCCCATAATGACCAGGCCGTCAACATCGTCCAGGTCGGGCGGAACGGGCTGATTTTGATGAAGTTGAACGAAGCGCAGCTTGTGGCCGTGGTCCTGTAAAAAGCGTCCCAGAACACAGGGGCCTTCGTTTTCGGCATGTACAAAAACCAGAAGACTCATGGGTTATTCCTTGATCGGGGTCCGTGGGATGCACATCATAGCTTCAAGCCGGGCGGTCGGGCTTTCCGATAGGTATGTCATGAGCGCGCCGATCACCATGATTCTGTCAGGGGGTGGGTTACGCAGCCTGGTGGCCACGGCCCTGGCGTTATCACCTTCGGAAGGGGCAAGGGTGATGCTGTTGCACCTGCGTGATCAAAGGCCGGCTGCGCCGGAGAGGCAGGCTTACGTCCGTAAGCTGGCGCTGCATTACAAAATCGCGCTGCTGGAAGTGGAAGGTTTGCGACCTGTTGCCCCCGCCCCGGCTGCGCTGTCGGGTGATCTGCGCCAACTTCACCTGCTGCGTATGCAAATGCTGACGATGGGGCTGGTCAATGCCCTTGAGTATGGCGCGACGACGCTGGTTTGGCCGGTGTCGTGCGATGGTGATTATGCGGGCATTGCCAGGGCACAGGAACAGATCATTTTGGCACAGCACCTGGCTGAACTGGAACACACGCCGTTGCCGATGGTGCAGACGCCGCTCTTGGAATTGTCGGATCGACAGGTGTTGGAAGTCGGCCATCGACTCAAAACCCCGTTTCATTTGGCGTGGAGTTGCCAGAGCCATGCCCTGTCCCCCTGTCGCAATTGTCAGGGTTGCAGGCGTCGCAAGGCTGCGTTTGATGCCCTGGGGTTGGAGGATGTGTGGCAGGCACAGGCCGGCGCGGCGTGACGTTCAATGGATAATGGATGATGTTCAGCACTTGACGCCGTGCCCTTCAGGGCCGGATATTTGCTGAAAAAACCGGGGCTAAAGCCCTCGGCGTCAGATGATGTTGTTTATTCAACTCTGACTCAGTCGTTTGACTTTATCTTTCACCAGTTGGGCATGGGTGTCGCGCAACAGGTGAACGAGTCGATCGCCCAAACCGGAACTGCGGGCGATGGCGGAAAGGTCCAGTTCGTCGAGTTTGTCAGCCGGGTGACCGGGGAACCAGTGTCCGCCGTTGGCAAGCAGGTTGTAACGCATCTGCCCAAAGCCGGTCATGTCGTAAGCCAGCATCAGATTGCGCAGCCAGAGAATGATCGGTATGTTGATCTGCCCGGGGGTTTGGTCCCACGTCGGCAGCTTCATCGCAAACGGATCGCGCAACACCGGCTCAATCGCGTGTTCATAGGTTTGCTGCAGCCGATGCAGAATCGGAGGCAATATTTTGTCCGCCTGTTCGATCAGCGGCAGGGTTTCCAAGTGACGATCAAAATCGCTCGGCCGGGCTGCACCCACCGAAAGCGTGTGTACCTGTTGATGCGACAAGCAGAACAAATCGTTGAACACAATCGGGTGCAATGGTGAAGTCAGGTCGCACAATTTTTTCGGCGGGTCATAAAGTTTGCCGCCCTTGTCGGAGGGGCTGATGATGAACACGCCGATGTCACGGCGGGTGGCTTCTTCAATCGCGGGCCAATTGTGTTGGAAGATGTAGTACCAATGCAGGTTGACGTAATCGAACCCGCCGTCGGCTTCGTGCTTCAAGCATCGCAGAATGACATCGAGCGGTGCGTGGGTTGAAAAGCCGATGTGGCGCGCCAGGCCGCGTTTTTGCAGGGCACGGGCGGCGGAAAGACACCCGCCGGGGCGAAGGCTGATGTCGGCCAGTTCATGGGTGTTGATGCCGTGCAGGGCCAGCAGATCGACGTGATCGAGTTGCAGGCGAACCAGTGATTCCTCGAAATTGCGAGTGAACTCGGCGTTGTCGGCTGAGGGGCCGATTTTGGTTTGTACGATCAATTTTTCTCGCGGAAATTTGGGGAGAATCAGCCCCAGTTGCCGTTCGGAGGAGCCGTAGCCGCGTGCGGTTTCGATGTGGTTGATGCCCACCTCGACCGAGCGGCGAATGGTGGCTTCAAGGTTGGCCTGGTTGTCGGGCGGCACTTCGGACAGTGGCACATCGTTCCACTTGTGCTGATAGCGCATCCCGCCGCAGGAGAAAACGGGCATTTGCAGGTTGGTTTTGCCAAAGCGTCGGTATTGCATGGTGCCAGTATGATATCGAGGGCTAGTGACAGAGTGATGCGTTCAAAACAAAAAAGACAGTTCAACACCGAGTTCACAAAGGGCACAGAGCAAACAATCCCTCATGGTGGTTCCAGCCTCTGTGCTCTCCGTGACCTCTGTGTTGAAAATGAACTCGGCGGGGGAAAAACATACAGAGGCAACGATCACTATCAACCCCGGCGGGAACTCGTGATTTACGGCAAGGCCGCTGAATCGATCGGTAACATCGGCAGGGTTTGCAGACGAGTCAGTCGGCCATGGTATTCCAGCAGGCCCGCATCGGGGGGCGATGACATCGGCAAACGCATCAACGGCTGATCGTTACCCGTCATCACCAAATGGCCCTGTTCATAACGAACATCAAGGGTGATCGTCTGCGCTGCGTGCGCGGTGAGCAATGGTAGCGCATCAACACTTTGCACCAGTTGGGCTGTTGGCGTCGGCAGTGTTGGGTAACGCGGTGCCCCCCAGTAATACATCGCCAATAGCCCTTGTTTATCAGGGTCGGTGAACGGGTGCGGTTCGGTGGGTTTCAAACGTATCAACCAATCGGCGGTGTCGTCGGCTGCGGGGGTGGTGCGCTGGCGGGGCAATATCTGCCGATAAACCTTCGGCCCTTCCCACTGCATGATGATCGCTGCGGTTTTTTCATCATCAAAATATTCAAGCACAAAACCATTCCAACCACGCGCCAGGCGCGCACTGCCCTGCACCCAATGCCAGTTTCGGCTTTGCCAATCGTCGATCACGAGCTGATTGTTGATGAACAATCGGCAGCCATCGTTGACCTGTAAATAAAAGTGATAAACACCATCGTGCGGGGCATGAATAAACCCCGTCCAACGCACCGCAAAACCATCGGCATCAATGCCCGAATGCGGCGGGTCATGACCCCAACGAAAATCAATCGGCCCTTCAATCCGTGCCAATGTTCGTTCCCGGTAATAACGACGATCACGCAACCTCGCCGTCCCCGGTAACGGGTCATTATTTTCATTTTGCAGCGTGTAACCACGCAGGGTTTGATCACTGGACCATTCAAATCGAACCCCCTGCCGCCCGTGCCAAAGGTCGAGGCGAAGGTTGGTGAAATCGGAGCCGGCCAGCCGCAGCGTCTGCGTGGGCGAAGGGTAACGACGAAGCAGGTAACTGCCATCGAGCGTGAGTATGTTTTGCGTGGTATCGAGTTGAAAGGCTGAACCCCAGGGGTGCAGCAAACGCTCGTGTTGCAATAGTTCATGGGTGATCGGGTCAGCATTGGTTCGATCAGGGGCGGCAATCGACGGCTGCGTGACCGTCGGAGCGGTCATCGGCACCTCATCAACCCCCGGCAGCGTTGCGGGCAAATCATCATCTCGCTGCGGTGCGGTCAACACGATGAAATACAACATCACCGGTGCGGCCAGCGCAGCCAGCAGTGCCAAAACCAACCAGAACCAGCGGGACGATGAAGTCATGTTGTAATGTGCAATCGTGGCGGGAAAAAGCGTGAGGGTCAACCGAATGCTCGAGCGATTGAACCCTTTTCAGTTGACTGGATGCCCATTCAGAAAATCACCCAATCGTCAGATTACCAAACAAACGCGACAAGTCATGACTTAAAAACAATTGACGCCGAGGGCTTTAGCCCCGGATTTGGCCCACAAACATCCGGCCCTAAAGGGCACGGCGTCAAACGGAATTCAAAATATTCACCGTACTTGACCACTTTATTTCTTGGTGGCGAAGGCATCACTGGTGAAAGCTACGTTTGCCCGATAGCATGGGTTCATCAGGGAGTGGTGCCATGGTTGAACTGTTACTGGGGCTGGTGGTGTTGTTGGGGCTGTTGACGGTCGTGCTGTTATTGTTGATTTTTCAGCGGGTGCGACCGACGGACCTGTCCCCCATGACCCAGCGCTTTGATGCGCTGGAACGCGCCCTTGAACGACTCGAACGCTCCCTCACCGAACCCCTGGCACTGCAACGACAGGAAGCTGCTGAGGGTGCGAGGCAACTGCGCGAGGAAGTGGCACGCTCGATCAAGCAAATGGGGGATACTTCGATGAGCGGGTTGCGTGAAGTGTCGGAAGTGCAAAAAAATCAGCTTGAAAGTTTTGCCCATCGCTTGTCGCAACTCACCGCCAACACCGAGCAGCGACTCACGGAAGTTCGGCAGAGCAGTGAGCAACAACTCACGCAGATGCGTCAGGGCACCGAGCAGCAGTTGCAGACCATGCAGCGTGGTACGGAGCAAAAACTCAGCGACATGCGATTGAGCATCGACAAGCAACTGTCGGAAATGCGTCAAAGTTCGGAGCAGAAAAACGAACAACTGCGCAGCAGTGTTGAAACCAAACTGACAGCCATGCAGCAGGACAACGCGCAGAAACTCGAATTGATGCGGCAAACGGTGGACGAAAAATTGCAGGGCACGCTCGAAAAGCGACTGGGGGATTCGTTCAAGCTGGTGAGCGAGCGGTTGGAACTGGTGCATAAAGGTTTGGGGGAAATGCAAACCCTGGCTGGGGGCGTTGGTGATTTGAAACGGGTGCTCACCAACGTCAAAACCCGCGGCACCTGGGGCGAATGGCAACTGGGCACACTGCTCGAACAATTGCTGTCACCCCAGCAATATGAACAGAATGTGGCCACCAAACCGGACAGCGGCGAACGGGTTGAGTTTGTCATCAAAATGCCCGGACGCGGCGACAACGGATTGACCGATGACTCGACGGTGATGCTGCCGATTGACGCCAAGTTCCCGCAGGAGGATTACCAGCGTTTGATCGAAGCGACCGAACAGGCCGACCCGGTGGGCGTGGAGGAAGCGATCAAACAATTGGAAACGCGCATCAAGTCGATGGCCAAAGACATTCGTGACAAGTACATCAATGAGCCGGTGACGACCAACTTTGCGATCATGTATTTGCCGACGGAGGGGTTGTTTGCCGAGGTGGCACGCCGGCCGGGGTTGCTGGAATTGTTGCAACGTGATTACCGGGTCAGCGTCGCCGGCCCGACGACTCTGGCGGCCTATGTGAATGCGTTGCAGATGGGTTTTCGTACTTTGGCGATTCAGAAGCGCAGTGCCGAGGTGTGGGAAACCTTGGGCGTGGTCAAAACCGAGTTCGGCAAGTTCGGTGAGGTGCTGGCCAATGTCAAAACCAAACTGGAACAGGCAACTTCGACGATTGAAAAAGCGGAAACGCGCACCCGTGCCATCGAACGCAAATTGAAAAACGTTCAGGCTCTGCCCATTGGTGAGGGCGCAGGGCAAAACCTGCTTGAAACCGCAGGCGGCGATGACGAATCGTAAACCGGTGGCGCAAGTGGTCGGTGCATCTATTCGTTTAGCGCGGACGCTTTGCGTCGGTGTTTTTTGACGCCGTGCCCACCGGGGGCAGGGCCGGATGTTTGCACTTGCCCGATGACAATGATCCGGGGCTAAAGCCCTCGGCGTCATTTGATTTGACAGACAACTGCTCATCACCACTTGATCACTTCCTTCCGTCATTCCCCCTACAATGAACAATCGTCTAACACCGGTTGGATGAAATTCATACATACCCTGCCCTCAATGAGTCGATAATAAGCACACGCATGGAATCGACCACACCACTCAATCCATCACAGGCCCGCACCTTGGGCAAGGTTGATCACGCCGCCGCAACAGGGCCATCCGAGCACGCAGTCGCGTCGGCAGAGCAGGCCAACACCCATACGGATGAAAAACCCTCATCCACCCCGCGCCTGGCCAAGCCGCCGGTGATGACGCGCTTCAGTGACGAACTGGCCAAGTTATTGGAAGCAGCACAGGGTCGCCCGATGACGCTGGGGCAAGCCCTTGACATGCTCAAAGAGCGCGGCGATGCGATGTTCATCATTCTCATCACCATACCCTTCATCATTCCGCTGCCGGCGTTTGGTTTATCAACCCCCGTCGGCGTGGCCGTGGCACTGATGGGCATCTGTGTGTTTCGCGGAACCCGGCTTTGGCTGCCACGCAGATTGCGTGATCGTGAAATCAGCTTCACCACACTGCAACGGGTGACCGGTGCGGCAAGGCGATTGATTTCACCCATTGAAAAACTGATGCGACCACGCTGGCCGATCATGTTCTGGCCGGGCATGATTCACCTCATCGGCGTGGTGCTGATGATCACCGGCGGATCATTGGCTCTGCCCTTGCCCGTGGTTGGCACCAACTTCATTTTCGCCATCATCATTCTGCCGCTGGCGCTGGGGCTATTGGAACGCGACGGGTTGTTTGTGGTGATCGGCCACCTGATATTGCTCCTGGAAATCGTGGCCGCAGTGGTCATCTGGTATGTTGGTTACAAGGCGGTTCAACCTTACCTGCCCACATGGTTCGGCTGAATTGTCAACAAGCCGTCGATGTTCTGTGAACCTGAAACGGGGGCTGTAACAAGGCTGTTTTTGTATGAGTGAACCCAGTGTGAACAGTGGCGTGATGAATGAACAGACGTTGAACCAAACTGAGGCGACAGCACGCAAACCCGTGCCGCGTTGGGCGATTCATCGGCGGATGTACGACTGGGTACTGGCCTGGGCGCACAGCAAACATTCAACCTTTGCGCTGTTCGGGTTGAGTTTTGCCGAGTCGAGTTTTTTTCCGATTCCGCCCGATGTGCTGCAAATTGCGCTCACCATTGAGCGCCCCAAACGCGCCTGGTTTTACGCCACGGTGAGCACGATTGCTTCGGTACTGGGGGCGCTTTTGGGTTACCTGATCGGGCATCAGTTGTGGGAGCAATTGGCCCCATGGTTTTATCAATACGTACCCGGTTTTTCGCAAGCCAAATTTGAGATGGTGAGCGGGCTATATGAAAAATGGAATTTTTGGATCGTGTTCGTGGCTGCGTTCACACCGATTCCGTACAAGGTGATCACGATTGCGGGGGGCGTGTGTGCGGTGAGTCTGCCGATGTTCGTGGTGGCGTCGATCATCGGCCGAGGGGCAAGGTTCTTTCTGGTGGCGGCAATGCTTTATGTTTTCGGCCCGCCGATCAAAAACTTCATCGACAAATATTTCAACCTGCTGTCGATCGCATTCACGGTGCTGCTCATCGGCGGTTTTGTGGCGATCAAGTTTTTTTCGGGGCATTGAGAAAGCAAGTGGCCAAGTGGCCAAGTGGCCGAGTGGCCAAGTGACGGAACCGTATTCGGAACTTAGCGCCGCGATTTATCGCGTCTGATCATCGATAATGCCCTCACAACCTGTTCGAGTATCACCCATGAACCTACCCGAAAAATTACAGGCGTTGGGGTTGAGTTTGCCGCAGGCCCCCAAACCGGTGGCATCGTACCTGCCGGTGGTGCGGTCGGGGCTGTTGATTTATGTGAGTGGCCAGTTGCCGATGGTGCAGGGCAAGTTGATGTGTACGGGTCGTGTGCCGGGGCAGGTAAGCATCGAGCAGGCACAGCAGGCAGCCGGGCAATGCGTGCTCAACGCGCTGGCGATTGTGAATGATCACTTGCAGGGTGACTGGTCGCTATTTGAACGCATGGTGCGTGTCGGAGTGTTCGTGGCCAGTGATGATGGTTTTGTGGAACAACCCAAAGTGGCCAACGGTGCCAGTGATTTGCTGGTGGCGATTTTTGGTGACGTGGGCCGACATGCCCGTGCCGCGGTGGGGGTGAATACGTTGCCGCTGGGGGCGCCGGTGGAAGTGGAATTGCTCGTGGCGGTAAAACTGTCGGGGTGAGTGATTGTCATTGTTTTGTGCGGACATGACGCCGTGCCCTTGAGGGCCGGATGATTGAAAACAATATCCGGGGCTAAAGCCCTCGGCGTCAGTTGTTGTTTCAAAAGTCATCCATTCAATCACCCCATCGTTCATCGGTCTGATAAGTCCATCGGCAGCATTGCCGATCCATACATCTCGGAACCAGACAAGTTTCGCACGTGTGATAATCGTGAAGTTGAACGCGATTCTGCGGTTTATTCCGTCTGGTCGTTAAAGACGGCTTAAGTGTGCTTCACATCACGACGATACCACCGTTGAACGCCACGTTCGCAAACCTGGCGGGAGACTTGGTATGACTGCATACAGCAATCACTTATCACTGTCGCAATGCACCAGCCCGATGACTGGTGCGTCATCGCAGGCACAGTCACTTGACGACATCATGCGTCGTTTGCTGGACATTGCAGGGGCAGGCATCGGGTTGATGCTGCTCTTTCCGATCATGGTCGGCTGCGGTTTGTGGATCAAAGTCAACGACCCTGGGCCGGTGTTGTATCGCCAGTGGCGGGTCGGTCGCAACGGGTGGCTGTTTCCGATTTACAAACTGCGCACCATGCGGCTCAAAGCCGAGCGACTGGGTGAAACCAAATTCGCAAGCGCCGGTGACCCACGCATATTGCCCGGTTGCGGCTGGATGCGCAAAAGTCACATCGACGAACTGCCCCAACTTTGGAACATTCTGATCGGGCAGATGACCCTCGTAGGCCCACGCCCCGAACGGCCTGAAATTTTCGATGAACTGTGCAACAACATTCCGGGATTTGCCCGGCGAATCATCGTGCGACCTGGTTTGACCGGCCTGGCGCAAATATCCAACGGCTACAACAACGACCTTTCGGGAATGCGTCGCAAACTGGCTTATGACCTGCGTTACCTGCGCCGACGAAGCTTAATCACTGATCTGCGTCTGATTCTGCGCACGGTCCCTCGCTTCTGGGATCGCTCCGCACTCTGATGGGCCAAACGCCCGGAGGCTTCCATGACCCCTTTATCAAACAAAACTCAACTTCGGTCAGCGGCGCTGACCATCGCCGCCAGGGTGGTGCGTCACCTGATGTTTACGGCGGTGATCGTCGCCGGCGTCGTCGGCTGCACACGTCACAAGGATTTCGCAGCGTTTGTGCATGACCCGATGCCGGTGGTCAGTGCGACGGAATATCGCATGGCTCCGCCGGATGTGATTGCGATTTATTCCAAGCGTGTGCGTGAACTCAACGGTCACACCGAAGCGTTGCGAACCGATGGTCGCATCAGTCTGCCGCTGTTGGGCAGTGTGATGATTGCGGGGAAAACCCCGGAAGAAGCCTCGGCTGAACTGGCGATCATGGCCCGCGATTTTTACGAGGATGCGGACATATCGCTGCGGGTGGTGGGTTACGAGAGCAAGCGCATTTTCGTGTGGGGTCATGTGGGTGCCCCTGGGCCTTACCCGTACAACGGTCGCAACACGGTGTATCGCACGCTCAGTCAGGCACAGCCGACGTACCTGGCGGACTTTGGCCGGGTGGAAGTGCTTCGGCCCAATCGTGATGGCGCACTGGTCAAACGCATGACCATCGACCTCAACCAAATGATTGAGGATGGCAATTTGGAACACGATGCCATGTTGGAAGAAAACGATGTGATTTATGTACCGGCCAACCCGCTGGCGGCAGTGGGGCTGGCCTTGCAGCAGGTGTTGTTACCGATTCAGCCGGCGGCCCAGACGGTCAACGGCCCGGCGGACATCGGTCGAGCGGCCACGGGGAGGCGACCCTATGGCAGCAGCAACGGTGCCGGGGAATGAAGTTCGTCCGTGCGCGTGATGTGAAACGGTTGGACGCGTGATTCAAAACTGAACAGGCCCTTATCGAGTCAAGCCATGAGCCGTCAACGACCTGAAGCAGAAATTGTTTTCTCCCTGTGGCCGATCCTCCGTCGCTACCACTGGCGGTTGATCATACCGACGTTCGCGGTGACGGCAGCGGTGCTGCTGGCCTCGATGTTTCTACCCCGCACGTACAAGGGTGAAGCTGCGTTTGAACGACGTACCGACATGGTGCTGTCGGAGATGACCAGCCGGGGGGCATCGACCAATTTTCAGGACCCGCGTCAGGTGGTCAGTGAAGAACTGGCCGGCCCGACGGCGATCAATCGGCTGCTGGACCAGTTTTACGATACGAAACACCCGATGAATGAAGTGCTTCGTCGGGCGCAGATTGACCGTGAAACCCTGCGTGATTCGATGCAGAAACGATTGATCGTCAGTACCGACATCGCCAGCACGGATGTGGACCGTTATCGGATTCGTTACACGGGACCGAACCCGGAGGTTTGCCGAGCGGTGGTGAACGGGCTGGTGAACAACTACCTGGAACAGGCGCGGGAACGGATCGACAAACGATTGCGTCAATCGACGGAGTTTTTCCGTGCGGAGATGGAGCGCAGCCGAAAGCGTATTGAGGAAGTGGAAAGCCGGAAGCTGGAATTTGAAATTCGCAATGCGGCATTGCTGCCCACTGTTTCGGCGACGACACTGAGCGGTTCAACGATCGTCGGGTTGGATTTGAAAAGCCAGTTGATGGCCCTGACGCAGCAGCGCGACCAGGCGAGTTTGCAGCTCGAATCACTGCAAAAGAATTTGGAGAACACGTCGGAGAATATTCCGACACAAGTAACCGGGCGCAACCCCGAACGCGCGGATGTCGAACTGCGCATTCGGCAGTTGGAACGTCAATTGGCTGATTCGCTGGGTACGTTGAAGATGACCGAACGTCACCCCGACATCGTGGTGCTTCGGGAACAAATCCGTGACTTGCGTCATCGGCTAACGGAGCTGCCTGAAGAAGTGGTGACACAGAGACAGGTGACCGTCAACCCCCGCCGATCGGAGCTGGAAACACTCATCGCCCGTACCAGCGCAGAATTTGAATCACTGTCGCGCCAGGTGGCAGCGATGGATCGGCACATCCGTGAAGAAGAGTCGAGCAATGCGCAACGCAATGCGGAGTTGTACCCGGTACGCACCGAACACTTGCGCATCAACCGTGAATTGTCGGAAGCCCATCGGCAACTGACGTTCTGGGAGGACAACCTGCGCCGCGTGGAACTGGCGGTGGCAGCGGAAACAGGTAATCGTGGGGTGCAACTGAACTTCACCATGCCCTGCCCTCGGCTGACACGACCGGAATCACCACGTCTGCAACAGGCGATACTGGCGGCGATATTGATGGGGTTGACGGCTGGGGCGCTCAATGTGTATCTGTCGTACCGTCACGATGTGGTTTGCCGACATCCGCAGGAATTGGCCGAGGGCGTGAGCCTGCCGTTGTATGGGTGCGTTAGTGAAATCATCTCGGCGAGCGACCGTAAGCATCGCAAACTGATGCGCAGCATTGTGTACCCGCTCAACGCGGCAGCCATGCTGCTCTTGATGGCGGCACTGACGACGGTGGTGTATCTGAACCTGGAAAAACCAGCCACGTTCAATGAGCTGCGCAAACAACCGGTCCAGTTTTTGATGAACAAAGTGTTCGACAGCAAATCAGTTCAACCGTGAATCAGGTAATCAGGGACGCAAGGCAAACAGTCAAGCAGGGTGGGGTTGGTAAACGGAGGCATCATGTATCACGAGTTTTACAACCTGCAGGTATTGCCCTTTGAAAACACGCCCGACCCGCGTTTTTTCTACGCCAGCGAGCATCATCGTGAAGCCCTGGCAGCCATCGAATACGTCATTCGCATGCGCAAGGGCTTTGCCCTGGTGACCGGCGACATCGGCTCGGGCAAAACCACCGTGGCACGCACCATGATTCAAAATTGCTCCGACAAGGCGCACATCATTCAGGTGCTGCACGGCCACGAAAATGGGCAAACCCTGATCAAACAGATCATGCGCCACCTGGAACAGCCCATCGACGCTGGTGACGATCACGCCCGGCTGCTGGAAAAGTTGCGTCAGAAATTACTGGATCAACTTTATCAGGGGCGACCGGTGGTGCTGCTGGTGGATGAAGCACAGACCTTGCTGGATGAAACGTTGGAAGAGTTGCGGTTGCTGTCGAACTTTGACACGACAGCGGAAAAGCTGGTGCAGATTGTGCTGATCGGTCAGCCGGAGTTGCGCGATCGGTTTCGCAGCAGCAAACTCGCAGCCCTCCGACAGCGGGTGGTGCTCGCCAAGCAGTTGCGTCCGATGTCGCGTCAGGAAACCGGCGAATACATTGAACATCGCCTGCGTGCTGCGAGCGTGGACAGTGCGGATGTCAAGGTGAGTTTCAGCCCGGAAGCGACAGCGGAAGTGCATCGGTATACCGCGGGCATTCCGAGGTTGATCAATGCGGTGTGCGACAACTGCATGCTGCTGGGTTTTGTGCGACAGGAAAAAGTGATTACGCCTGCGATTGTGAAGCGCGGGATTGAGGACATGGTTCCGAACTTTGCCGATGACCCCTGGCCGGCGCAGTCGGCAGCGCCGCAACGAAGTACCGGGTCGTTACGCTTGGCGGGAGGAATGTAATGGGACACTTATCAGATGCCATGGACCGTGCCAAACGTGGTGAGGCGACCGCTGCCCGCCCTGTTGGCAACACACAAACCCCCGCCCCCGGTACCCCCGGTAACCCCGGAACCCCCGGTAACCCCGACGCAGGCAGCGATGGTAATGCACCGGTGATGAGTGAGCCGGGCACCTGGAATGCGGTGCAGGGTGAAGCGGTCAAACCGATGGTCAATGACTCGACCTCGGCGGTGATGAATCAAACCATCAGCCCCAGTCTGTCAATGGCCGGCACGACCGTCGGTGGCAGCGATGCAATGCCCACGCCTTCACATACGCAGACCGATATGACCAACGTCGATGAGCGACTGGTCGGACTGCTGGACCCGTCAAGTGTCATGGCGGAGGAATATCGCTCCATTCGCACGAGCATTCTGGCACGCTGGCAGAATCGCAGGCATTTGGTTCACACCATCACCAGCGGTACGCCGCAGGAAGGCAAAACCATCACCAGTTTGAACCTGGGGCTGATTTTTGCTGAGCTGCGCAATCGGCGGGTGATCGTGGTGGAAGCGGACCTGCGCTTGCCGCAGTTTTCGCACCTGCTGGGATTGAAGGCTTCGACGGGTTTGACGGATGTGCTGGAGGACAAGGCGAGTTTGAGCGAGTCGATTCATCAAGTGGGTGATAGTGCGTTGCATGTGCTCCCGGCTGGGCGCAGCGCCAACGATCAGGCGGTGCAACTGCTCAGCGGATCGAATGCCGCGAACCTGATCCCCAAACTCAGGCGCATGTACGACCATGTGATTATCGATACGCCGCCGGTGGTCGAATTGGCGGATGCGGGAATATTGGGTTCGCTCAGTGATGAAGTGTTGCTGATCGTGCGGATGGACCGAACGCCCAAGCCGTTGTTCCAACAGGCGGTGCGGGTGCTGCAGAATTACAACGCACCGGTGGGCGGCATCATTGCCACGGATCGACACGAACAGCGCAGCAGCTACTACAACAAATATGGATACCGCTATCGCTATCGGTATCAGAACAGGCACAAACGAGCTGCTTGATACGGGGCGTTGCGGGAGAAAAGGTGGGTAAAAGAGCGCATCAGGTGAACCCGGTCGGAGCTGGGGTTGCCTTGGGAAAAGAGAGACCGCGGGGCGGGGTCGCGTGACATGGGAAGTGTCACCACGGGAGAACAGCGGCACGGGGCGGATGGGGAGAAACGGTCGCCAATGCAGGGAGAGGTGAAAGGTGAACGTCGGTGCGTCACACAACCATGCGGTACTGATCAGTCATTGTCTGCCCGATGAATCGGGCGACTCGGCTCAGCGCCGCAGTTGGCAGTTACTGACTCTGCTGGCGCAACGGTGTGAGGTGGATTTATTTTGTCTGACGCATGGGCCGATGCACTGGGAGACGTATCGACGGGCGCATCACGTGGCAAGTCGGATGTGGGTGGAACCTGGCGTGAGTCTGCGTTCAAGGTTGCCCTGGGTGGGTCGATGTATGTCGGAACCTCGGCAGCGCCGAGTGCGTCGATTGGCGAGGGTGTTGCACCAACAAGCATGGAGTCAGTCGGCTCAGGTGGTGGTGTGTACGCACTCGAAGCTGGCGCTGTTGGGGTATGTGCTGCCGGGGGGGCAGCGGGTGTGCGATGTGAGTTGTGAAATGAACTCGATGCAGCGCGAAGCGATCGCACAATTACAGCAACATTGTGATTGGGTGCTATTGCCTGAGCGGCGATTCATGTTGGAAGAAGGCGAATTAAACCAGCGTGTGTTGGTGCTTCCGCTGACGGAGTTGAGTTCGCCGATGCGGTTGAATCATGTGACTGAGTTCTGGTCGCGGTTGGGCGTGCGTGGGGGTGATCAGTGGTTGCCGACGGCAGCGTGATTATTATTGTGATTTGGTGATTTGGTGATTTTTCAAAGAATCAATGACGCCGAGGGCTTTAGCCCCGGTTTTCAATTTCAAACATCCGGCCCTGAAGGGCACGGCGTCAATACGCCGACGCAAAACGTCCGCGCGAAACAAATACAATCAATATCATCATTTCGCCCTTGACCGCCGCGTGTTACGCTACCGTTGACAACCACGGCGAGGTCAGCGATGAACAAAACATTTCTGCAAAAAGTCGGTCTGCCTTTGGGTGTGATTCTGCTGTTGATCGGCACCTTGTTTCTGGTGCAGTGCGATATCGATCATGCTCAGCGTGACCCGTTGGGGCAACCGATATTGCCCGGCGTGGACTCGGCATCGCCCCCCACCGTCGCACCGTGACACGTGCTACAACCGTCACGCCCAGTTCACTCACAAAGCCTCGATTGAGGCACGATCCAGCCGTCAGATCAGTTCACCTCAACGTCCGAATAAGTCACGCCAAAAGGCGGAATTTGTAGTTTTTTTCACGTCCATCGTTTTTTTACTGGACGTTTTTACGGTCGGAACCTAAACCATAAGTAGAGGGTCGAAGAAACGCATTTCGATCGGGTTCGACAACCGGCGTCCGCTGCATGGGGAACTGAGTCGTGTCACAAACCGGATGTCATTTCGAGACCAACCTGGGCACCCTGTGCCTGATGATGGTTTGCCTGCTTCTGCTTTTGTCACCCTTGAATATGGGGCAAAGTTTGATCGGGCTGGGCGACAACGAATTCAACCCGCGCAGTGCCCGCACCGAAAAAGTATCCGTGCAAACCCTGCCCGTCACCGGGTGGCAACTCACCTTTGACCCCGGTGCCAGGCCCAACATCGTCTTCAAGCCCGGCTACGGCTTTGCCCACAGCGACTGGTCGCAAACCGACGGCCTGCTGCTTTCCATGTCCAACCCCGATGCTCACCCGATCGATTTGTGCTTCCGAATTGATGACACACTTGGTGCCGGGGCTGACGATCACTGCGTGTATGCGTATGTGCGACTCGAACCCGGTGAAGAAGCGAAACTGTTGTTGCCGCTGTTTGCCCTGGGCATGGACATGAAAGCCGGCCCGCCCAACCCCGCTTCACAAGGGGCACGTGTGCTTGCCTTGTACGGCCCAAAACTCACACTCGATCACGTCATCCGTCTTGAAATCTTTCTGGTTGATGCCCAGGAACGTCATCACGCCCTGCTGCACGACATTCGCTGGCTCCCCCGGCCTGACATGCACGGCATCGTCGATCGCTTCGGCCAATTCACCCGCAGCCACTGGCCCGGCAAAGTCACCGATGATGCACAATTCACCACCGCCAATCAAACCGAACGACAATGGCTGGATGCCAACCCCGCACTCGATGATCGTGACAATTTCGGCGGGTGGAAATCGGGGCCTCGTTTGCATGCGACTGGTTACTTCCGTACCGCCCTGGTGATCAATGACATGGAAATCACGCCCCCGGCCAGGGGTGAATCGCTGCCGCCCGGTGCCCGCTGGTGGCTGGTGACACCGATGGGTTCCCTATTTTGGAGCACGGGCATCACCTGCATTTACCCGCACTCGCCCGGCCCGACCCTCGGTCGTGAATTCATGTTCACCGATCTGCCCCCGTCCACCCGTACCGACGGACAAGCTGACTTTTACGCCCTCAACCTGCAACGCAAATTCGGCTCCAGCTCGGAAGCCAAGTGGCTGCAACTCACCCTCGAACGATTGACCGCATGGGGCTTCAACACCATCGGCAACTGGAGTCAGGCCACCCTCACGCAGACTCAGCGATTCCCTTACACCCTGCCCGTGCATTACGGGTTGCCCGGCCACTTCCCCGGTACCAACCTGCCCGATTATTTTGACGAAAACTTCCCGCAGGTCGTCACGCAAGCCATCGCCAACGTGATGCAAGACCGACGTGATGACCCGATGCTGTTGGGCGTGTTTGTCGATAACGAAATCAACTGGGGTGCCTGGCAAAACAATTTGAACATACCCCGGGCGGTACTCGCCTCCGACGCTGGCAAGCCGGCACGAAAAGCGTTCGTCACTCAACTGCAACAACGTTACCCAACCCCCGCCGCGTGGTTGACTGCCTGGGGCGTGACCAGTGAAGTGACCGATTGGCACACCCCTTTTACACTGCCTGATGCCCAAACCCTCACCGCGCAGGCGCACGAGGATGCACAAAACTTTTTGCTCGCCCTGGCGCATCGTTACTACTCGGTCGTCGCAGCAGCGATGAAGGAGCAAGCCCCCAATCACCTGTACCTGGGTTCGCGCTTCGGCACTTACAAACCTTCGGTCGTTGAAGTGTCCGCCCAATACAACGATGTCGTGTCGTTCAACATTTACGATTCACGCATCGACACGCCCAAGTGGCAGTTTTTGGGCAAACTCGGCAAGCCCGTCATCATCGGTGAATACCACTTTGGTGCGACCGACCGGGGCATGTTCCATCCGGGTTTGAACCCGCGTATGAGTCAAAGCGAGCGGGCCTCGGCCATGGAAGCGTACTTGCAAAGTGCGCTGGCGATGCCGATGTACGTCGGGGCACACTGGTTCCAATATGTTGATCAACCGCTGACCGGTCGTTTTGATGGTGAAAACTTCAATGCGGGGTTTGTGAACGTGACCGATCAGCCGTATGAGGAATTGCGCGACACCGCACGTCGGGTGAATGGTGACATTTACCGCACTTTGCATGCGACCCCGCCGAGTCTGGTGCAAAGGTAGTTTTTCGACATCATTGAAATGTTTAGCGCGGACGCTTTGCGTCGGCGTGTATGTGACGCCGAGGGCTTTAGCCCCGGATGATCCGGCCCTACCCCCGGTGGGCACGGCGTCATCAAATGACGTACACCACGATTGCCACCGATTTGAAAACACCCGCTTGGCTGCTATCGTTGCGGCATGACACTGGGCATGTTTTTCATTCAAAACCTGTTCGAACCCGATGGCCGATTTTACTACGTGGCTGTGGTGCTGACGGTCATCATCAGCATCGTCGTCCACGAACTGGCGCACGGTTTGGCAGCGCTTTATTTTGGTGACGACACCCCTCGACTGGCCGGGCACATCACCCTCAACCCCATCGTGCACATGGGCGGCTTTTCCCTGGTGTTTTTGTTTCTGGTGGGTATTGCCTGGGGGCAGATGCCGGTGAACCCCTCACGGATGCGCGGCCGACATGCCCATGCCTACGTCGCCCTGGCCGGCCCCTTGAGCAACATCGTATTGGCACTACTCGCACTCACCGCCTTGGGTTTGTGGCGGCGTTACTTCCCTGCGGTTGACCCAACCCTGATGCACGACAACGCACGGCTGGCGATTTACCTGTTCGGCGTCACCAACATTGTGCTTTGCTTTTTCAACCTTGTGCCTGTTCCGCCTCTCGACGGCAGCACCATTCTGGCCAGCCTCGACCGCCGGTATGCCGACCTCGTGGCCGACCCCTCCAAACAGGGCCTGTTCATGCTGGGCTTTGCCCTCTTCTTTCTCTTCAGCGGTTTTTTATTCGACTGGGCCGGGCGAATGGCAAGCAATTACATCCGCTGGATTGTGTATCTGTGAATCGGTGAGTGAGTTTGACAAAGCGGCGGATGGTATCCACCGTTGATCATGAATGTGGCACCGCCGCCCTCGGCGGTGGGTATCTTCATGGCGATTCACCCAGCCGGGTGCCAGACAGCGTCCCGAAGGGCGCTGTGTGTCTTTAATCATATTCAGACGCGATAAATCGCGGCGCTAATCATCGAATACGATTCCGACCACTCGACCACTTGGCCACTTGGCCACTGGGCCACTGGGCCACTTTATCATCCATCACTTCACCCTCACCCCATCCTCAACACCCTTGACGTCCACCGCCGTGGGCGTGGTCACCACCAGTTTTGAACCGGCATGTGCGCCTTTGCCCTCAACAACATTGCCCTCGATCATCACGCCCTTGACATGATGCAGCCAGATCATGGCCGAGGGGTCCACGTTCAATCGTGTCCCTGCACCATCGGGCAAGGGGTGCGTGCGTACAAAGCGATTGTCACGGATTGTCACGTCCACCGCTGAGGTCACCAGCACCTGCACGCCCCTGCTGTCCTCGATGACATTGTTTTCGATGGTGATGCGCTGGTGGCCGCCCGCGGGTGACATCACATCCGAGGTCACGCTGATCGCCCCCGCCTGCGCCGAGTCCACATTGGGGATTGCATATTGCACATGACGCAGCGTGTTGCCGCGAATCACCACATCATGGCTGTAATCGGCTTCCATCCAAAACCGCAGTTCCGGGCAGAGCACAATGCCGCCCATCGATGAACCTTCAACACGGTTGCCCTCGATCACGCCCTCCGAGGCCTTGATCAAAATGCCCCGGGCGCGGTGGTGGCGAATGTCATTGTCCGCCACGATAAACCCGTTGCCCGTGCGATCCGGGCTGCATGTCACCCAACCCGGTTCGAGCGGCAGCGGTGCCTCCAATTCCACCACCATCGGCTGCTGGAAAAAATTGGCCGCACGACTGAGTCTGGGGTACACCCGTGCCTGCACTTTGCGAGCTTCCTCCACCATCGACGCCGGGGCCGGGCTGATGCTTTTTACTCTGACATCCTGCGTCGGAATACCATCGGGGTTGAGTCCGCGAATGCGATCACCCACACGAAACGGGAAATGAAGTTTGCCTGCAATGATGGGTTTGTCACCCTGCATGGCCACGACCAGTGCGTAATCCCCGTTGATGGCGATCCCGTCGTCGCCCATGCGTTCGAAGGTGCAGCCGCGCACCTCCGGGCCGCGCACCGCAAACTTGCTGTGAAACGCATCGGCCTGGCTGGCAAGCAAC
>CAZJMK010000054.1:24409-27471 GCA_964547135.1 uncultured Phycisphaeraceae bacterium
TCCATCAGCGCCGGCCCGGGCGTGACTCGACATTGCAGGTAACGATTGGCGTTGCCATCCCGGTCGTAAATCGCAAAGCTCGTGGCTGCGTGCACCGTCACCTCCTGCAACGTCACCCTTGTGCAGTTTTCCAAAACCACCCCGTGCGGTGTCCGTGTGGGCAGTGATATTGAAACCAAATCCCCCACCGCCAGGGCATCACGGATTGGGTTGGACGAAGTCACCCGTACCATGCGCGGTTGACCCTCGACCGGGGTGATATTCGCACCATAGCGCGTCCAGGTATCGGGCTTGACGTTGCGCATCGCTGCCTCGTAAATGATCACCCGCCCTCGGCTGGTACCCTCTTGCGGGGCCGGGTAGCCTTCGTCCAGTTTGACTTCAAACCAGGTGCCATCATCGCCCTTGGCTGTCACCTCGCCTTGCGTGAACGGCAGCGGGTCGTGATCAACCGTGATACCCGTGAGCGTGACATTTTCGCAGTTGATCAGTTTGATGCCCTGATCCAGCGTGGTGACGATGAGTTTCACATCCCGCGCGTTGATCGTCAGGTTTTTCGCATCACGAATCGTCACAGCCGCCCGTGTTTTGGCATCGGCTGCCAGACGGTACACCCCAGCCGGCAACGTCACTTCACCCGCACCAGTTTTCACCGCATCGTCAATGATCTGTTGCAGGTTGACATTGGCTTGGGCGAAAGTCGTCATGGTCAAAACGCACCCCAAAAGGGTGGTGATGATGCCCATGATGGAACAGGGATAGGGACGAAAACAAGTCATATTCAATGACTCCGTGGTGAGTATTGATGGATAAGGGATAATGGATGATGGATCATGTACAGAGATGGTGTACATCAACTGCCTCTTGGTTTGTACATCATCCATTATCCATCATCCATCAGCCATCTGACGCATCATTCCCGATCCCACATCGACCCGCCGGGACTATGGTGAAAAGTATTGGGGTCTTGCAGGGTGGCGCGACCGTCCAGCAGAAGGATGGCCATCACTTTGCCATGATGAGCGACGGTGCCGTCGGGGTAGGTATGACCAGCCACCGAAATGGGCGGAAGGTTGTGAAAACCCAGCGATCCGCCGTTGACGAAAAACCATTGCACGTTTTGAGTGTTGTAAACAGCGGTGGGTGCGGTGTCGTACCGTTCGAATATTTGAATCGTCTGACTGGGTTTGGCAATCTGGCTGATGGTGAAGGGTTTGCGAAGCGGTGGCGGATTCGGCGGTGAAGTACTGAAAAATACGCCGCTACCCAACATGACACCGTATCGGCGATCACCATTGTTCACCACATTGGCCGTGTACGAACGAGCATGAAAACCGGCTGGCACAGCCACGGCTCGCACCTCACGCGGACAGATAAGTGCCCTTGACCGCTGCGGCGGCGGATTGAGTTCGTTGGCGGTCATACTCAATTCCTCAATCCCCATGTATTTGGCGAGCAACCGATCCCAGTTGGCGAAATGATTGGCCGAACCCAACGTTAATGTCCAGCCGATTTGCAACGGCGGCGACTCATGATTGTCCCCCGCATACATCGCCGTCGCCAAGCCGATCTGTTTCAGGTTGTTCAAACATTGACTGTCCTGCGCCGTCTGTCGAGCCGCCTGAAGCGCCGGCAGCAAGATGCCCACGAGCAGCGCGATGATGGAAATCACCACCAGCAGTTCGATCAACGTGAATCCCTGACGTGTGGTTTGCATGATGAACTCCTTTTCGTTTGACACTGATGTGGCACCGCCGCCCTCGGCGGTGTGTTTGATGCTCTGTTCACGACCCAGCCGGGGGCGGCTGGGCCACATCGATTCAAAATCTACCCACGATGCAAATCCGAAATTCGATGGCGTCAACAGCGAGTCGTCCCGTTAAATCCGAAATTCATTTCAAGCGATATCCCGCACACTCGCCCGCTCCACGACAAACGAATCCATCCGCCACTGGGCTGGTTCACTTTCCGGTTCATTGAAACGTTGTTCGAGCAAATCCAGCGCCCGCTGCGCGTAAGCCTTCATATCCACTTCAATCGACGACAAGGGCGGGTTCAAGTAAGGCACAATCAACGACTCCCCCGCACAGGTCAGCAGGCTTACATCCTCCGGGATGCGCAAGCCTCGCCGCTGGGCAAAGGTGTGCGTCACCGCCAGGGCACCGGTCCACGCCAGGCAGAACACCGCGCTGAAATCGGTGGGCCGGTTGTCCAGCCAATGGGTCAAATATTCATGCGTCACCTGAATGCTGTTTTGCGTCGGCTTGGTCGGACTGTCCACCAATAACGTTGACACGTCCTCAACGCCCAGTTCGCGCAGCGCACTGCGCCAACCCGCCAACCGGTCAAACTTGGTTCGACTCATCGGCTCACTGGACACCGCCAGAATGCGTCGATGCCCTTTGCCCGCCAGGTATTGCACCGCCAGTTTGCCCACCTGCACATCATCAATGCTGACGCTGGGCACCGCTTTGTCATCCGGCGCTTCAAACACGCACACCACCGGGCGACTGGGCTTGCGCAACGCGGTCTGCAAATGATCGGGCAGTCGGCCACCGGTCAGCAGCGTGATCGCCCCATCGTTGTCCCCGATGGCACGGGTCAGGTCCAAATCCTCCAAGTCATTCTGATTGGCGTACACCTCAAAGGCCCAGTTCCGCGCTTCCCCGGCTGTGATGATTTCACGGGTCAACGCATCGTAATCCGGCGAGGGCCAGGTCGGTCGAATGATGGCCACGTGATGCAGGGCACGCGGGCCGATCTGCGACATCACAAACCGCGAACGACCGGCTGGGCGATGAATCAACCCCTCCCGCTGCAATCGTTCCAGCGCCCTTGTCACCGTCGCCTGTGACACACCAAACCGGCTGCGCAAGGCTGCCACCGTGGCCACCGCCTCGCCCGGACGAAGGTCGCGCCATTCCTCCCGTAACACCTTGGCCAGCGAAAAATGTTTGGTTTCAACCAGCACACGCGGCATGTTGACCTCATCGTTTGGTGAACGCTCTGGGGCTTGGGGCTTGGGGCTTGGGGCTTGGGGCTTGGGGCTTGGGGCTTGGGGC
>CAZJMK010000055.1:0-25803 GCA_964547135.1 uncultured Phycisphaeraceae bacterium
TCGATCAACGATGAACAACCCGACCCGGGTTGACAGGTCGCTACATAGCTGAACCCCCGGCTCATACCAGCCGACCGTACCCGCACCCGGCGTTGTGTCTGTGTTGCCATGAGGTTCATCCACGCCTCACAATGCTCAGTAGCTAGGGGCTTGGGGCTAGTAACTAGGGGCTTGGTGCTTGGCAGATTTTGCCTTCGCATATCTTTCTTCCCATCTCCCAGCACCCAGCTCCAAGCACCAAGTTCTTTTTCACTCGGCCACTTGTCCGTCCCCTCTCCCCCCGGGAGAGGGTTAGGGTGAGGGCCGAATGACCAGATGCGGTGTATTCGGGGCTCAAATCGCTCTTCCGCACTCACCCCACCCTCTCCCAAAGGGAGAGGGGGTCAAACCGGTTCCGTCACTCGGCCACTTGGCCACTCGACCACTTGGCCACTTCTTCTTCTCATTTCTCCGGCATACTCTCCACCCGCACCCGGGCGGTGCCACCCTTGAACTGGGCGTTCAACTCCGTGATCTTGTCATTGAGTGTCTTAAGCTGGTTGATCATGTCGTTGCGCTGCACTCCGGGGTCGGGCAGTGATATCCCCGCCTGGGCGTGAGCTTCATCCGACACGCTCACCGATGACTGCGTCCACATCACCCACAGGTTCATGGTCAGCAGCACTGCAATGACCGTCAGCACACTGTTGAGGTATTTGATCTGTCGCATGGTGAAACTCCATAAATTGCAGTTGCCCGATTTCCTGTTAGCGCCGCGGTTTACCGCGTCTTCCTTCAGACGCGACAAGTCGCGGCGCTAACCCATCCGAATCAATAATCAAAATACTTCTTCCCATCCGAATCACTGCCAGTCGCATTGGCGGCAAACAAGCCCGTCGAAGGCTGGTACACCCAGCCGGTGGTCCCGTCGGCTGCGGACGGAAACGCTGCGCCATCACCGATGAACTTGATCTCGCTGCTGCCGTTTTTCATATTCACCGGCATCTTCAGCAAATACGGCCCAAGCTTGTATTGCGTGCTGGGCGTCGCCGAGGTCTTACCCTCCGCGTTGGAATAAAGCGTCATCTGTTGGGTAAATGATTCCATGGTCGGGCTGGCGGAAAGATCACCATTGGGGTACCCCGGCGGATTGCCGTTGTGCTGCACTCGATACACCATGATCTGCGTCCTCAATATGCGCAGGTCTTCCTTCAGCGCATTGCTCTGCGCCACTTCACTGGCGTTGGTGAACCTGGGCACCACAATCGCCGCCAGGATGCCCAGGATGGCAATGACGATGATGAGTTCGACCAGTGAAAAGCCACCGGACTTAACCGCACATCGCCATCTTGTTCGCATTGGCGCAAGGTTCACCATGTTGCCTCCTCGTGAATCCGGTCCCCTCTCCCACCGGGAGAGGGCTAGGGTGAGGGCGGAAGAGCGAGTTGGTTACCGAGGCCCCTGTTTGCTCGGCCCTCACCCGTCTCGCTTCGCTCGCCACCCTCTCCCACGGGGAGAGGGTTCAAACCGATTCCGCCACTCGCCCACTTCCTCATGAAACGCCGCGGGCGCACGAGCCTGGTTGCTGTGCGCCCGGGGTGCTTGGCTCGTGAAAAAGTTCCCCGGGCGGTTAAGCCCGAGGAACCAAGTATTAGACATTATTCGGCAGGGGCCGTGATCACATTGGCATCGTTAGCCGAGATTCCAAGGGAGGCCAAGGTGTGACTGCCGGGGAGTTTCACATTGGCTTTGATGGCCCCGGTGGTGGCATCGTAAGCCCACGCGGTGTTCGTAGCGTCAGCCGCACCCACGCCAATCTTGCTATCAACCGGACTGAAGGGGTTGGCGGGAGCCTGCTGGAGGTAGGGGCCGAACTTGAATTCAGCCGACTTGGTGGCATTGGTGGTGCCAGCTTCATTGGTGTAACCGGTCAAATTGCCCCACATCTGAACAACCGTTGGGTAATTACCACCATGCTGAACCTGATAGAGTTCAAGCTGGCTGCGGATGGTTTGCACCTGCGAACTGAGGCTGCCGGCCTTGGCTGTTTCGCTGGCGCTGGTGAACTGGGGGATGACGATCGCGGCCAGAATGCCGAGGATCACCACCACGATCAGAATTTCGACGAGCGTAAAACCTTTGCGTGCTGCGTACATGAGATTTCTCCTGTGACCGACCCTTGTTGGTTGACCCGTCGGAATCACGCGATCCGATCCGGGTGTGTTTCTGGCGAACGTCGCCATGAGGTTGCCTGACCTAACACTGACTTTCGACCGGCTGAGCGTCCGACTTAACCCTCGACACCTCCCGATCGCCACATTCGGCAAAATTTCTCATCAGACCCCCCGCTCCCCCGATCTCCGCAACCGCCCCGTTTGCCTTGGCGATCCCCTTGAATCAACCATTCCCAACCGCCTGCGTCCAGCAAAGGGCGCAAAGGTCCCAAGTTTCCCGCAGACAGGGCCTTGCCCAGATGGAATAAACGGAGGTAGATGGATAATGGATGATGGATAATGGATGATGTGCAGAAACAAAACCGCAGTCGTGCGATCAATCATTCTTTACATGATCCATTATCCTTTATCCATCATCCATCGCCGCACCACTTGACGAAACCCCGCTTAGCCCGTGAAATCAATGACACTGCCGATCATCAACCCCCCCGCGACCATCACCATGAGCCAACCCGCCCCCAAATCCGCCGGCAAAACCAGCAAACCTTTTTATCAGCGTGTGGTGCTGAAAATCAGCGGCGAAGCCTTCTGCAAATCCAAAAGCTTCGGCATCGACAGCGATGAACTTCGACTCATCGCCAACGAAATCGCAGCCGCAGCGAAAATGGGTTCGCACCTGTCCGTCGTCGTGGGCGGGGGCAATATCATCCGTGGGGCACGCCTGGCCGAGGAGGGCATCATCAGTCAGGCCACGGCTGACTACATGGGTATGCTCGGTACCGCCATCAACGGACTGGCACTGAAGGAAGCCCTTGATAAGGTCGGTGTGCAGGCCCGGGTGCTCACCGCCTTGAACCTCACCAGCGTGGCCGAGCCTTTCATTCGCGGACGGGCACTGCGTCACCTGGAAAAAAATCGCGTGGTCATTTTCGCCTGCGGTACGGGCAACCCCTTTTTCACCACCGATACGGCTGCGGCTCTGCGTGCGGCGGAAATCAATGCCGACGTGCTGCTCAAGGCCACCAAGGTCGATGGCGTTTACGACCAAGACCCGCACAAATACCCCGATGCCAAGCGATATGAAAAAATCACCTACAAACAGGCGCTGGCGCAGGACCTGAACGTGATGGACCGCACCGCTTTTGCGATGCTGATGGAACGAAAAATTCCGCTGGTGGTGTTTAATATGAAAACTCCGGGACACATTGCCGAGGTGGTCAGCGGCAAAATGCACGGCACACAGGTGACGGTGGAATGAAAGCAATTTCGAATTTCGAATTTCGGATTTCGAATATTCAGAAACAAGCCAAGGACGAGGCTCGCCGCAGGCGGACGAGGACTTGGGTATTCTGCGTCGTTAATCGGTGAGTCAGTGAATCGGTTACTCGGACAGAATGGTCTTTGCTCTGACCGATTAACCGACTCACCGACCAACCGATCAACCACTTTGGCCAGACGCAATCAATCGCGGCGCTAACCTCCGAATACGGTTCCGTCACTCGACCACTTGATTTTTCTACCCAATTCACCATCGATTGACTACAATGCTGCACTATGCCATGCGCTTGGCGCAATAGTGCTGTTCCTTGTGACTCACCTGCCGTCCGCCGAGTTGCGGTCAAGGGCAAGGCGGTGAGCTGTTTGCAACGTACCACGCAAGGGTGACGGTCAATCGCCCCGTGGCCCTGCCGGTGTCATGCCGGTGACGCGGCTGCGGGTTCATCAGGGGCAGGGCAGCCCCTTTTTAAGGATGCATTCATGAAGGACCTGGAACTGCTTTCGTCGATTCAATCCCCAACAGACCTCAAAAAACTCCCCATCGATCAGTTGCCCCAGTTGGCGGAGGAAATGCGCCAGGTCATCTGCCAATCCGTATCCCGCGCAGGCGGTCACCTGGCACCGAACCTGGGGGTGGTCGAACTCTCCATCGCGTTGCATTACGTGTTTGACTTCGGTTCCGACCGATTGCTTTTTGACGTCGGCCACCAGTGCTATTCGCACAAACTGCTCACCGGTCGGCTGCCTTTGTTTGACAAGTTGCGCCAAGCGGGCGGCGCAGCCGGGTTCCCCGAACCGCGTGAATCGCACTATGACCTGTTTTCCGTCGGTCATGCAGGTACTGCGATTTCCACCGCAGTCGGCATGGCACGGGGTGACAGCATCAATGGTGAAAACCATCGTCGGGTCGTGTCCATCATCGGCGACTCGTCCATCGTCAACGGTCTGGCGATGGAGGGCTTGAACAACGCAGGCACGCTGAAACGTCAATTCCTTGTCGTACTCAACGACAACGGCATGTCGATCGCCAAGCCGCAGGGTGCTGTGTCACAATACTTTGACCGGGTGCGCGTCAGCAACGAATTTTCCGAATTCAAAAAGCGGGCGCATGAAGTGATCAAGCGTCTGCCTTACGCTCAAGCGCTCGAACACTGGTCACAACAGGCAGGTGAAGCGCTCAAGGCCGCGATCATGCCCGGTCACATGTTCGAACAGTTCGGGCTGGTCTGCCTGGGGCCGATGGATGGGCATGATTTGCCGACGCTGATCGACATGCTCAACGAGGTGAAGGATTATCAGCACCCGATTCTGCTGCATGTGAAAACCATCAAGGGTAAGGGGTTTGATTTTGCGACGGGCGACCCGACCAAGTTTCACTCGCCCAGTGCGTTTACGGTGCAGGGCTGCCGGGTGGAAATGAAAAAGTCGGGGCGTGCGTTCACCACGGCTTTTGCGGATGCCATGGCGGACATGATGAAGCGTGACGAAAAGGTGACAGCCGTGACCGCAGCAATGCCCGATGGCACGGGCTTGACCAAACTCATGGCTCAGTTCCCCGATCGCGCCTTTGACACGGGCATCTGCGAAAGCCATGCGATGGACATGTCTGCGGGCATGGCCAAGTCGGGCTTGAAGCCCTTCATGGCTGTGTACTCGACCTTTGCCCAGCGGGCGTTGGACCAGGTGTTTCAGGAAGTTTCGCTGCAAGGGTTGCCGGTGCGTATTGCGCTGGACCGTGCGGGGTTTGTCGGGGAAGACGGAGCAGTGCATCACGGGTTTATGGATATTTCGATGTTCGCGCCGCTGCCGGGCGTGGTGATGCTGGCTGCCAGTGATGAATTGAACCTCGTGGCAGCGCTGGAGTTCATGCGTGCATACGACGCCGGCTGTACGGTGTTGCGTTACCCGCGTGCCAATGTGCCCGAGCAGACGGTGCAGGCGAGGGTCGAGCCTTTCGTGCTGGGTAAGGGTGTGTTCATCACCCGCAGCGGGGGCAAGGCTGACCCGCTTTCAACGCAAGGTCGCGCGGGTGAAAAACCCAACCTCGCCATCGTGGCTTACGGGACGCAGGTGTACGAAGCGTTTGAAGCGATCACCCGTGAACTGGATGCACAGGGTTATGACATCGCGCTGTACGATGCACGTTTTGCCAAGCCATTGGATATGGAACTGGTGCGCGGGTTGATCGAAGCGGGCATACCGATATTGACGGTGGAAGACCACCTGCTGCGAGGCGGGTTTGGTGCCTGTATTTTGGAAGCGTGCAACGAGGCCGGTTTGCCGACGGACAAAATTCATCGGCTGGGTATGCCGGAAAAGTGGATCACCCCCGACACCCGCAAGGCGCAATTGGCGGAGGTGGGGTTGGACCCGGCGGGCATTGCGCGACGGGTGCGGTCGATACTCGATGCCGGGGTGGGTGTCGGTGGGGCGATGATCGCCAGTCTGCCCGTGCATACGACCAAGCGGTAACAACACGAAGAACGGGGGCAAAGTGTGAGCCGAGGGACTGGTGAAACCCAATTCATTTTTCACCTGTCACGACCTACACTTGTCCATGAACCTCACCATCACCCATCGGCCCGCCAAAGAGCGGGGGCTTTCCAACTTCGGCTGGCTGCACAGTCGTCACAGCTTTTCCTTCGGGCAGTATCACGACCCGGCCCACATGGGCTTTCGCAGCCTGCGCGTCATCAACGACGATCAGGTCGCTCCCGGCCAAGGCTTTGGCATGCACAGCCACCGTGACATGGAAATTTTGTCGTACGTCGTGTCGGGGCAGCTCGAACACCGCGACAGTCTGGGTAACGGGCGGATTATTCAAGCAGGTGATCTGCAATACATGAGTGCCGGTTCGGGCGTGCGACACAGCGAGTTCAACCCCTCCGCCGATCAGCCGGTGCATTTTTTACAGATATGGATTGTTCCCGAAAAGCCCGGCGGCGAGCCGTTGTATGCGGACATGAATGTCAATCGCTTGTCCAATCAACAGGGGTTGACGTTATTGGCTTCACACGACGGAGCCGATGGTTCGATGAAAATTCGCCGACAGGCGCAGGTCTGGTTGGGGCAGTTAAAGGAAGGGCAACAGGTGAGCGTACCGACGAATGCAAGCCTGCCGTATGCGTGGGTGCAGATGATCAGCGGACAGGTGCGGGTGGGGGACCTGACGTTGGAACCGGGCGATGGGGCTTCGTTTGCCGCTGAGCAGTTTGAATTGCAGAGCGTGCAACCGGGCGAGTTTTTATTGTTTCGGTTGGATTGAGTGAGCGGTCAATCAATCGGTGTTTTTGCGCGGGCGGTAAATGTCCAGGTAAAACTCCAGCGCATCGCGCCCCTGATAGGTTTTGGTCCGTGTGTGCTGAAAGCCGAAGCGGGTGAACACATCCATCGTGGCCGAGCGTTCGTAGCGCGTGTCCAAAATGACCTTGATATACCCGTGATATCGGCAGTGCTGCAGCGCGGTTTCGATGAGCCGTGCCGCGATGGTTTGATTGTGTTGATGCTCACGGGCCACACGCAGCCGACGAATTTCAGCCGTGTGGTTGTCATCCTGCCCGACCGCGATCATGCCCGATACTTTGCCATTGAGTTCCGCCACCCAAAAATGGGTGCGTCGGTTGGCCAGGTACGCAGCCTTGATGTCTTCGATATCAGCCCCGGTGTCGTTGGCAGCGATTTCGCCGATGAGCAGGCCGGTGGTGTAAAGTTCGTTCACAGCCGGCTGATCGGTCAGTTGAAACGAACGCACGACCGGGTAATCGGCTGGGTGATGCGTGACCCCTGTGTTGGTCGTGCTGAAGTTGGACATGCCCTGGCCCCTGATCACTCATGACGCCAAACAAGCTCTGATGAATCCAATATAACCGTTCGACCCGTTCTTCGTCCATGACCATCAAGGCACAATTTCAAGGCTCGGTCACTTCGTAAAACGACAACTGATCGGTCTGCGTGTCCAGCAGGGCCACGCTGTAGGTTTGGGCACGGAAGAGTGCTCCGGGGTTGATGATGCGGGTTTTTCCCTGCCGTTCATCACGCATACGGTGGCTGTGGCCGTGCAACAGGTAATCGACCTGATCGGACAGAGCCTTGCCCATGGCTTGCGGGTCGTCGCCGTGCATGAAACGAATTTTTTTACCGTCGATGACCAGTTCGCCCACCGGGTGCGCCACGTGCAGCCCCAGGTGTTGGGCATAACGGGTCATGCTGGCCGCGTCCCAATCGACGTTGCCGAACACCAGGTGTGCCGGAATAAGCCCGGCTGGTGAGCCGTTGGAAGGGTGCTGAGCAAGCAGTTGATCGAGCACTTCCATGGAGCCGATGTCGCCCAGGTGAATGAGTAACTGGGCCCCTTGAATTTGCAGGGTGGTGACAGCCCGCCGGGTGGTACCGGCTCGGCCGTGCGAATCCGACAAGAGTCCGATTTTGGGCAAGCGACAACCTCAATGTGGACCTGACAGGTTGAGTGTATCCATCTGTCGGGTTCGATCAAGCGGACGTTGGCTGATTAAACTGGTCGAGTGTCGGAACCAAGCCAAGGACGAGGAGCCCGCGACGAGGACTTGGGTATTCTGCGTCGTTAATCGGTGAGTCAGTGAATCGGTTACTCAGACAGAATAGTCTTTGCTCTGACCGATTAGCCGACTCACCGACCAACCGATCAACCACTTTGGCCAGACGCGATCAATCGCGGCGCTAACCACCGAGTACGATTCCGTCACTTGCCCACTCGACCACTTGGCCACTCGACCACTTCTGACAATGCGATCAATCGCGGCGCCAACTTACGCACACAACTCCATCACCGGGCTACTGGTCATGTGCGTGTCACGTATGCCTGTCTGCTTGGTGGGCAATCGTCGCCAGGGCCTGGAGCGCTGCGGTGCGGGCCTGGTGATGATCGACGATTGGATATGGGTACGTGCCCCCCAGCGTCACGCCTGCCGTTTGCAACACCTGCGACGGCGCTTCCCACGGTTTGTGAATCCAATCATCGGGCAACTTCGCCAACTCCGGCACCCATTGCCTGACATACGCCCCTTGCGGGTCGAATTTCTCCCCCTGCAAAATCGGATTGAAAATGCGAAAGTAGGGTGCTGCGTCGGCACCGCAACCAGCCGTCCACTGCCAGCCGAGTGTGTTGCTCGCCAGGTCCGCGTCAATCAGCGTGTCCCAAAACCACTTGGCCCCCGCCTGCCAGGGAATGAGTAAATCCTTCACCAGAAACGATGCGACCATCATGCGCACGCGATTGTGCATCCAGCCCAGCGCCCACAACTGCCTCATCCCCGCATCGACTATTGGGTAACCCGTCCGCCCCTTCTGCCAGGCGCGTAAAGCGGTGTCATTTTCCACCCACGGAAATTTTGCATACTCATCCCGCAACGGCTGATCGGTCGTATGCGGAAAGTGATACAGCAGGTGATACGCAAATTCACGCCACCCGACTTCCCGTAAAAAATGCAGCGCGCCTTGATCCAGTTCACTGATGCGACCCTGCGGCGTACCTGCACGCAGGTGATGCCATATTTGGCGCGGGCTGATCAATCCCGCCTGCAAATAGGGCGACAGCAGACTCGTACCCACCACCCCCGGCTGATCCCGCTGCTCACCATATCGCCCCGCTGCCTGCTCCGTAAATCGTTCGAGCATTTGTAACGCCCCCGTTTCACCTACTGACCAATGCACGCGCATCGCTTGCGCCCAATCAACCCTCGGCTCCAGTTGCAAATCGTTCAGTGACAGCGAACGCACCGGTGATGTCATGGCCTTGATTTTTTTGGGCACAGGCCACGGCAGCGCCGGCTCGGGCATCGTCATGCACGTTTTCCAAAACGGCGTGAATACCTTGAACGGGCCACCCTGCTTGTTCTTCACATCCCACGGCTCAAACAGCAACGACGCATTACCACTTTCCACCAACAACCCGTCAGCCTTGAGTTCACGTTTGATGTGTAGATCGCGTTGCACCACGGCCGGCTCATAACGCCGATTCCACATCACCGCATCCGCCCCGGTTTCCTTGACCAGTCGTCGAAGTTCCGCCAGTGAATCACCCTGACGAATCACCAGTGGTAAGCCGAGTTGATGCAATGATGTTTGCAAGGCGCTCAGGGATTGATGCAACCACCATCGGGCCGCGCCGCCGGGCGACCAGGGTTTTTCTTCGTGCGGTGCCCAGATGAACACCGGGACCACCGGCCCACCACGGGCAACAGCCGTGTGCAACGCCGGGTTGTCCGCCAACCGTAAATCACGACGCAGCCAGACAATCGTCGGTGCTGTCATGGGTTCCTCCATGTTTACTCACCGAACCGCTCAAACATCAGGCGACATATCCGTCACGGTAGCTTCCAACTGTAGGCCGGCGTCACCCATGAGGAGCCGGATGAACGCCAAATACGTAACTTTGATGACGGAACAATTGTTTTTGTTACGAAGTTCAAAGAGAGGAGAGCCATCGAGACAGCGCGGCAACGTGCTCATCATTGGTGAGGTTCGCTGCGTTCTCCAAATCACCGTTTTCAAGCATTGTCCATATTTCCCTGGACATCTTTTCTTCAATCGCGGCACCGATGAAGAACGAATAGGGTTTACAACCTTTGTAGTGAAACGCGTCTCGAATTCGAACCAATGCCGTTCGAGCCGTTTTCCAATGTTCATCGGCGCCGGCAGGATCAATACCTCCCTTGAGTTCTCCCAGTGCCACGTACTTGCCAGCTTCTGCCAGAATACTTTTGCTCATCTCCTTCGGTACACAATCAAAAAGACACAGATCGACATTGTTTCCGAAGAGCGGAGCAGTCAGGTTGTAAAGAAGAGTCCTTGGTTTTTGATTGTTTTGCCAAGCGAGTCCACGTAGCTTCAGTTCGATATCGGTGTCATCATCAGGTTTTTCAACCCAAGTCTTTGTATCCGAAGGCAGCCAAAGGTACCTGATTCCACCGAGATTCAAATGCGCGATCAGGGAACGTGTCAACTTACACTGAGCCATGAAACCGCCTGCATTGCGCATCGATCCACCAAGGGTATCGCCTCGTGTAAGCAAAAAACGAAAAACCAATTCCTCGACAAAATTTTCCCCAGCCGGATTCAGATACTTTTTGACCAGCCCCCCAATCGCTTGGTTTTTATCCGATTCCTGAAGGTGGTTGGCGGCTTTTTCTGAGACACCCGCAGCCGTGAGCATGCCTGCACGAATGGATTTCATTTTGAGCAAATCCAACGGCGTTTTGGCTGTTGATGCTGCTGATTTGAGTGCTCTGGCTTCGGCAACAAAAGGCGTTGCTCGGCGGTTCTTTTCAATGGCGAGTGCCACGAACCCCGCTCGGATCGCTTCATAGGTTGTGATGAGGTCTTTACTACTCTTAAGATGATGCCGATATGGTTTTGTCATGAACTACCTCTTTCGCCAAACGTACACGCACTTGCGAATTTCCTGTCGGCCATGCTTTCCCATTTGCTGACTGCTGTTTCCCTTGCCTTTGGGAAGCACCCAGATCGTTTCCACTTCAAAGCCCGCCTGTTCTGCAAAATCGGAAAGAATCAAATCCACCGGAACATGAGCACCCTCGTAACGCACATTATCGTTCACCATCACAAACGGCGCGCCCGGCTTAAGCACCCTGGCGCTTGCGAAGATGAGCAAGGCCAGTTCATAAAAATAGTTTTTCACCATCCGAACAATACCGGGGTTATTGATCGTGCCATCGTTTTTCGAAGTCGTAAGGTAATCAAGGATCAGCCCAAGCAGGTGTTGCGCGTTGAATGCTTGATTCGCTGCAATGAATACCGACTCGCCAAACTTTGCGGCGAGGTCGGGCTTGTCTCTGTTTTCAACGGTGCAGGAAAGCATCGCCTGCCGAAGATGACGAATGCCTTCTTCGCCAACATTCAGCATGGCAAGTTCCAAGGCATAGGTCCGCGTGTAGTCATATCGATTACAGTACGGCGGCGAAGTGATAAGTCCGTCGAAGGAATTTGCCTCCAAGCGCGGAACCAACTCCAAACACGAACCGCTTTGTATTTCAACAGTACCAAGCGAAGGTGATTCGGCTTCAAATTGAAACAACTTCGGTTGATACTCATAACCCTCAATATCTTTGGCGATCTGATTCAGTTTCTTGGTGATTGCCTCATCGAATGAATCGATTCGTCCCTTGTCAAAAACTTTTTTTCCAAGGCACCTTCCTGATCGTTGATCCCAGCGCAGATATTGCCCATCCTTACGTGTATAGCTGATGGATTCCAACACAGACAACGCGGCAAAACGAAGCAGCCGAGAAAGTAACTTGTCGGATACTTTTGCAGTATCGTGCAGATAACGACCGAGCTGTCGCTCGTTTTCTTGCGGGAAAGCACCCGAAGTAATGCGAAGGTGCGGGAAAGACTCTGTTACACCGGGCAGTAACCATGTTCGTGAAGCCAGCACCCTGCTGATGCCCTTTACCATACGCTGCTTGTCCGCGCCAAGCACTGCACTCCGAACCCTGATGATTTCAGCACTTGATGGTAGAAGTTCAATTCCGGTGGCATCGTTGCCAAGCTCTGCTGCAACAAAAAGAGAGGTACCGCTGCCTGCAAACGGATCAAGTATTCGACCTGACAGCTTTGTCTTCGAAAACAGATACCGTATTAACTCCGCAGAAAACCCTTCACGGTATTTGCACCAACGATGGCCTATTTCCAGTTTATTGGCTTGAAAGCTGACAAGCGTGCGGTCAAGGTCCGTATTCACGTGCATCTTTGAAGTAAATCGTAGTGCCAACTGATGCTCGGCAGCTTGAATGTCGCGGAGCATTTCGACATGGTGCAAAGGGATTGTATTCGTTATCACCATTACCGTGATTGTAAGGGGAATCGGCTGATGTTGATGACCTGAATGCAAGATCAAGTTTTTCATCTTTCCGACATCACGCAAGCCTAGCCTTTGACGCATCACTGGACGTTGGCCGGGTTATGGCCGATAATTCACCTATGCCGAGCAAGCCCCGATCCAACCATGCCCCGTTGTCGCAAGCCCTGGCGCTGGCGATGGTGGTCAGTTGGTCGGTGTGTGCCCTGGCCGATGCCTCGGTAACCTCGACGTTACTGACCCCCACGGGCGGAAGTTCACGACTGGGCGGCAGCGGGTCGCAGGGGGAACTGCGCAGCATTGAACAGTGGAAGGGTCACCTCAAACTCGCAGCCCGTCAGTTTCGCCTGCACCCGGCCCCGGACTGGTGGCTGCATGGGTCAAGTTCATTTATCGCCTTGCTGCCGGGTTGTGAACCTTCGCTTTTGAGTGGTCAGAATGATGTGCGGGGGTTGTTGCATCATCAAGCCGGGGGTTTGGCGCGATTGTTGTCGGCTCATCACGTCAACCTGCCGCCGCCCTCGATGGTTTGACGCTGCATTGGCGTATGTCGGGGGTTTGTCGGCATTGGGTTCAATCATTCACGTTGTCACCTGTGCGACGCAGGCCTGGTCATGGGTTTGCAGTCGGCTCACGCATCATCCTTCCACAAGGCTTGTCACCCGTCAGGGTTTGAGCCTGTCTAATTTTGAGGTTGTTCATGGTTATCGCTTTTGTCAGCAAATCGTTCACCAAAGTGTTCGGCTCGCGCAACGACCGCTTGATCAAGGGCTACCATCGGCGGGTGGCTCAGATCAACGCCTTGGAACCGGAGGTGCGCAAGTTCACCGATGCCCAACTGCGCGAACAGACGCAGGTATTACGAGAACGAATCAGCAAGGGAGAAAAACCGGCGAACCTGCTGCCGACGGCACTGGCGGTGGCACGGGAGGCGATGGACCGGGCAGTGGGCATTCGCAACATTTTCAACCCGGCATATCAGTTTGACCCGGCGACATTACCAGCCGAGGTGCAGGCGTTGTATCAGCAGACCAGGGAACAGATGGATGCGACGGCCCCGATTGCGGTGATGGGCGGGGGGCGTTTGCCCGTGGCAGGATGGATGCAGATAGACATACCATTGGCGATTTATGCAGCGGTGCGGGAGCTTTATCCGCTGAGCAAGCCCCCGTTTCGCGCCCGGCCGTTTGATGTGCAGCTCATCGGCGGGATGGTGTTGTACGAAGGCAAAATTTCGGAGATGAAGACCGGTGAGGGCAAAACCATCGTCGCCCCGCTGGCGTGTTATTTGTCGTGTTTGGAAGGGCTGCACGGACATGTGGTGACGGTGAATGATTATTTGGTGCAGCGTGACCGGGACTGGGTGTTTCCGTTTTACCATTGGCTGGGGTTGTCGGTGGGGGCGATTCACCCGTTTCATGTGCAGCCCCCGGAGGAAAAGCAACAGGCGTACTTGTGCGATGTGGTGTATGGCACCAACAGTGAGTTTGGCTTCGATTACCTGCGCGACAACATGAAAATGTCGGTGGCGGAGCAGGTGCAGCGCAAGCGTGAGTTCGTCATCATTGATGAAGTCGATTCGATTTTGATTGATGAGGCCCGCACCCCGCTGATCATTTCAGGGCCGGCTCATGAGGATGTGCCACGGTATGAATTGGCCGACCAACTGGCACGTCACCTGATGCAGAAACAGCGCGACTGGGACGCAGCCAATCAGCGGCTGACCGATGCGCAACTGCGGTTGAAAGGTCTGGAAGGCGACATTCGCAACACGGCGGACAAGGCGACCATTCCGGCAATGAAGGCGGAGATGGAAAAGCTGCGCCAGGATTTACCCGCATTGGAGGAGGCACGCGATCGGCATACCCAGTTTTATGAAGTCGAACGCGACAAGAAGGCGGCACACCTGACCCATGATGGCGTGGCGGAGGCGCAGAAGATTGCCAACATCGGTTCGTTTTACGTGGGCAACAACATGGACATGCCGCACCTGTTGGAGAATGCCCTGCGCGCCCATGCGGTGTATCAGCGCGACAAGGATTACGTGGTTCAGAACGGCGAAGTGGTGATCGTCGATGAGTTCACCGGGCGACTGATGGTCGGGCGGCAATGGTCGGATGGTCTGCATCAGGCGGTCGAGGCCAAGGAACGGGTGAAGATCAAGCAGGAAACCCAGACCATGGCCACGATCACGATTCAGAACTTTTTCAAGCTGTACAAGCGACGTGCGGGGATGACGGGCACGGCGATGACCGAGGCGCAGGAGTTTCAGGATATTTACAGTTTGGAAGTGGTGTCAATACCAACCAACGTGGAATGCGTTCGAGCGGACCTGGACGATGTGATTTTCGTCAATACCCGTGACAAGTGGAACAACATCCTTGATGAGATCAAGCGGATGCACGACATCGGCAGGCCGGTGCTGGTGGGCACGACGAGCGTGGAAAATTCGGAAATGTTGTCGGGCATGTTGAGCAAGAAATACGGCATCAAGCATGAGGTGCTCAACGCGCGGGTGAGCGAAGCGGAACGGGAAAGCAACATCGTGGCTCATGCGGGGGAACTGGGCGCGGTGATGATCGCCACCAACATGGCCGGTCGCGGCACGGACATCAAACTCAACATGATTGATCGTGCTGCCCTGGTTCGGCATTGGCAGTTGCGCAACATTCTGCCCAAGGAAGCCAAGGCGGACATGAGCGATGATGACCTGCTGAAGTTGTCGTACCGGCATCAGGCACGCATGGTGCTGGGTTACAAACCGACTGAAATGGAAACGATGAGCGATGATGCGATCAAACTGGCGCTGTGTCGTCAGTGGACCAAGCAGCACACGATCAATGACCCGGCCAAGGTGGACAAGTTTGATTTGGAGCGGTGCATGGGCGAGTTGGACGGTGTGCCGACGTTCGTGCATCACCGGTTGAAGCCTTACAAACACATCGAGGAAATGGGCGGGTTGCACATTGTCGGGACCGAGCGGCATGAATCAAGGCGGATTGACAATCAGCTGCGCGGCAGAGCTGGGCGTCAGGGCGATCGCGGGTCGTCACGGTTTTTCATCAGCCTGGAAGACGACCTGATGAAACTGTTTGCCAACAAGGCGGTGCTGACGGCACTGTCGAAGCTGGGCATGAAGGAAGGCGTGGCCATCGAACATCGCTGGATCACCAAAAGCGTCGAACGCGCCCAGCGCAAGGTGGAGGAACGCAACTTTGAAACCCGCAAACAGCTTTTGGAATATGACGAGGTGGCCAATTATCAGCGGAGCCACTTTTACGGGATTCGGCAGGATGTGCTGGAAGGCAAAAACATTGAAAAGCTGATTTTCGACTACATCGGCGATGCGGTGGCCGATGCGGTGGATTTGTACTTGAACAAGGATTACGTGCCGGGACAGATCAGCCAGTGGTGCGTGCAGAATTTGGAGGTGATGATCGAAACGTACAAATTGCGCGAGGACAATTTCCGCATTTTGGAACGGATTGTTTTTGATAATGCACGCGATGACACAAGGCAGACGGTGGACCTGACGATCGGGGAATACATGTCGGCGGATGTGCCGACGGAGGAGTGGGACCTGCGCGGGTTGTCGCAGTGGGCGATGAGCCGATTTTCGGTGGATTTGAAAATCAACCAGCTCAGGCAGATGACCCCGGAGCAGGTCAAGGCGAAGTTGACCGAGGCGGCTTTGGCGCAACTGGAAAAGAAGGATTTGAAGCCGCTGGCGTTGTACCTGGACAAGTTGTACCCGTATGGGCAGATCGCGCATTGGGCACGGACCAAGTTCGACATCACGCTGGACCCGCAGGCGCTGGCGAAGATGCCGACGGAGCAACTGACACCCTTTATTTTGGAGCAGGCACGGGCAGCGTATCGCTTGCGCGAGGTCGAGTACCCGGTGGATTACATTTTGGACCTGGCGTTTTCGATGGCGCAACAGAATGGGTCCCTGGTGGCGCAGCAATTGTCCAACTGGGCGTGGAACCGTTACGACATGGAGTTGCCGGCGGAGGATGTTTTGAAGACCCCACGCGAACAGTTGCGGGAAAAATTCGCCGCAGCCCAACGACAGTGGATTCACGAAGGTCAGCTTGAAAAAGCGGTGGACGAAGCACTGGCCAAACACAACGGCAATGTCGAGGAATTGGCCAAGTGGACCCGCGAACGCTTCATGATGGAAGTGACCCCGGCAGAACTGGCGGACACGGGCAAACGACGGCAGACAATGATCGACAAGGGGCGGTTGTTCTTCCGTGCGGAATTGACGCAGTTGGAGCGTTTCGTGTTGCTGTCGATTCTGGATGCAGCCTGGAAGGATCACCTGTACCTGATGGATCAATTACGTGGCTCGGTGAGCCTGCGAGCGTATGCGGAGCAGGACCCGCGCATTGTGTTCAAGCGCGAGGGAGCCAGGCAGTTCCAGGAAATGCTCGGCCTGGTGCGTGATCGGGTGACGGATTTGATTTTCCGTGCAAGGCTCACGCAGGGTTCGCAGGTGCGCAATGTGTATGGGGCGCAGCGGGCGGAGCAACCCGACCCCGACAGCCCAATGGCCGGGGCGGCGGGAAGTGATGATGAGCGAACTGCCCAGGGCGGCACAGGGCAGGGTGGTGAAGGGGAGTCGGCGGAGGTGATGTCACGGCACGAGCGCCGAGCGGCGGCAGCCTTGCGCGGTCGTGAAAACAAGGGCAGCCGAGGGAACCCGCGCGATCGAAAGAAACGAAGGTGATGAAAGAAGTTGTCGAGTGGTTTGTAATGTTTAGCGCGGACGCTTTGCGTCGGCGTAAATGACGCCGTGCCCTTCAGGGCCGGATGACTGCGTTTGGCTGATACAAATGATCCGGGGCTGAAGCCCTCGGCGTCAATGGGTTGTTTGAAAACCATCCTGAACTTCACGCGGACGTGAAGTTCAGGCGTGGGTGAAGCAACAATCACCAGATCAACAAATAACTCAATGCAGAATACCCAAGCCCTCGGCCTGTCGGCCTCGTACTTGGCTTGGGCGGGTATGCTGTGCCATCATGAGCGATGTGGTCACCCATGGCAGGAGGCATCCGGGACAGTTGCGCTGGACCCTGATGTTGCGCTTATTGGGCGGCAATCTGTTATTGCTGGTGAGTTATCTGCTGGCGGCACGGGTGGGTTTGACGCTGGCGGGCATCGATGGGTATGTGTCGCTGGTTTGGCCGGCGTCGGGGGTGGCGTTGGCGGGCATTTTACTGGGTGGGTATCGACTGCTTCCGGGGCTGATGCTGGCGGTGATTTTTGAAGTGTATGTGACCCGCGGCAGTCTGCCGATGGCACTCTTTTGCGCACTGGGTGTGGCAGGCGGAGCGGTGACCTCGGCGTACACGCTGCGGCACTGGGCGAACTGTTCCCTCACGCTGGAGCGCATTCGGGATGTGGTGGCGTTCATCGTGCTGGGTGCGGCACTTGGGCCGATGGTCTCGGCAATGATCGGAACCACCGCTTTATGGGTTTGGCAGGACCATCTGATTGATGTGCCCTGGTTGCATGTCATGGAAACCTGGTGGCTGGGCGATGCGATGGGCGTGCTGGTGATGACGCCGTTTCTGCTGATTTGGCTGAAACTGCCTTTGCCGCATCAATACCTGGAGCGGTGGCGTGAACTGGCGGGCTTGTGCATCATCACAGCGCTGGTGGGTTGGCTGGTGTATCTCAACGGCTGGGGCATGGTGGATGTCAGTCCGCGACCGTGGAACTTTCTGGTCTTTCCGCTGGTGCTGGTGGCAGCGTTTCGCTTCGGCAGACATGGTGCGGTGACGCTGATGCTGATCGTGGTGATGCTTTCGATCATCGGCACGCTGACCAGTCGCGGCCCGTTTACCAACGCCCGTGACGACACCCAATGGGAGCAACTCTGGCTGTTCTTGGCGGTGGTCAATATTTCCGCACTGCTGCTTGGCAGTGCCCTGCATGAACGTCAGCAGACCCAGCGCGTGATGGAGGATCACCGCAGGCAATTGCGTTCGATACTGGCCAGTGTGCCGGGCTTGGTGTATCGCTGCCGACTGGATGAACGGTGGACGATGACCTACGTCAGCCCCGGGTGTCGTGAGCTTACCGGTTACACGGCACAGGACCTGTTGCACAACCAGAAATGTTCCTACAACGACATCATCGTTCCCGAAGATCGTAACGAGGTGAAAGATATCATTCACGCCCGGGTGGCGCAGCAACTTCCCTATCAGCTTTCGTATCGCATTCAGACGGCTGACGGAAAAGTGAAATGGGTCTGGGAACAGGGCACGGGCGTGCCTTCCAAATCCAACCCGCAGCTCATGTACCTGGAAGGCGTGATCATTGACATCAACGACCGGCGCAGCATGGAGGAATCGCTGCGCCAGAGCGAAGAACGAGCACGCGAATTGGCGGGACGGTTGCAGGTGCTATTGCGTGAACTGGATCATCGGGTAAAAAACAATCTGGCGGGGTTGTTTTCATTGGTGGACATGTACGCCCGCCGATCTGCCAGCGTGCAGGATTTGGCGCAGGCACTGCACGACAAGCTATTGGCGATGAAGTCGGCCCATGAACAGATCGCTGATGCCGGGTGGCACAGTGTTGATTTGGCGACATTGGTGCGTTCATTGGCCAGACAGTTTGTGGGGGACCATGGGCGGGAACGAAGTTTGCATATCGAGGGGCCGGGGTTGTCGATTGCCCCGCGGCAGGTCGGGCCGCTGGCGATGGTGTTGCAGGAATTGTTCACCAACTGCCTGAAACATGGGTGTTACAAAAGCAGCGAAGGACAGGTGCATTTGCGTTGGTCGATCATTCACGCCACGCCTTCGGGGAATCGCGTGCAGATTGATTGGGTTGAATCACACGGGCCGACGGTCACCGCCCCGGCGAGCTTTGGCCAGGGGTTGTCATTGATACAGGGATTTTGTCAATTCGAACTGGCGGGCACCTGTGAATTTCATTTTGACCCAGGTGGCTTTCGTTGTGTGATTTTGCTGACCAGTGAGCCGTGAGGAAGTGGTTGAGTGATGTTGTAGGGTGGGTCAAGCGAGTCCGCGAGCGGACCCACCACTGAATTGATGGATGAGGTATTATGGATGATGGATAATGTTCGAACACGGAGTTGATGGACGTAAGCCTTTTCTGAACATGATCCATCATCCTTTATCCATTATCCATTATCCATTATCCACCATGTACCACCGCCGAGGGCGGCGGTGCCACATTCACAGACGCGATCAATCGCGGCGCTAACATACGAATACAATTCCGACACTTGACCACTTGACCACTTGACCACTCGACCGCTCGACCACTTCAGCATTGCGTTGCCCCCATTGCCATCGGTACACTTTCATATCACCCCTGAAACGGACTCGGCTGCATGTCGTCGGATCATCAACCTTCATCATCACGCCCGCGCCTGGCACGCACCTCGCACCACGCGCATCATCGTGCCCGGCAGCACGAACAGGCTCACGATCGTGATCACAATCCGCCCCCCGTCCTCCAACACCCCCTTGTTTTCGCCGGCACGCCGCAATGGATTGACACTTCCGCCCAACTCACCGCCCTGCTCCAACGACTGCAACAAACACAGACGTTCGCCTTCGACACCGAGTTCATCGGCGAGCACACCTATCACCCCCGACTCTGTCTGTTGCAGGTGGCTACGTGCGATCACATCGCCCTGATCGACCCCCTGGCGAACATCCACCTGACCCCCTTTTGGGAACTCGTGGCCGATGCCAAGCTCACCAAAATCGTGCATGCCGGGTTGCAGGACTTGGAACCGGTGTATCGTCACCTGGGCAAGCCGGGGGTCAGCCTGTTTGATGTGCAGATCGCAGCCGGTTTTTTGAGTCAGCCTTACCCCAGTTCCCTGGCGAAAATCACCGAGCATTTTTTACAAACCCCCGTCGGCAGGGCACTCAAGTTCAGCCAGTGGGACCATCGCCCCCTGAGTGCTGCGCAGATGCACTACGCAGCCGACGATGTGCGCTATCTGATATTGCTGCATCAGGTGCTCCACGACCAATTACAAACCACTGGTCGATGCAACTGGGCCTGCGCCGCGATGAAGGAATTGGAAGACCCGCTGCTTTACGACGATGACCCGATGAACCTGTCCCTCAAACCGCGCGACATGGAACGTTTGTCACCGCGCGAATTGGCGATCCTCCGACGCCTGCTCATCTGGCGACAACAGCGCGCCCGTGAACTGGATATTCCGCCACGTTCATTGGTGGACAATGGTGTGCTCTGTGCGATGACCTATCGCCCGATGACTTGTTTGGGTGATTTGAAAAACATTCGTGGCCTGTCGCGCGATGTTGAAAAACTTTACGGGGCACAACTCGTCGAAGCCGTCGCCCTGGGGATGAATGACCCCCTGCCCTGCAAAGCAGCCGCCCCCGACGACCCCGATGCTCACCAATCGTTGGTCCGTGAAATCTGGTCGAGCCTTGAAACGTATTGTCAGACCCAGCACATCGCGGTGAACCTCGTCGGCAGCAAGCGTCAGCTATCACAATGGCTGATCGACCTGCAACGAGGCCAATGCGTGAACCATCATCGCTGGGTGAATGGTTGGCGACGTGAATTGCTGACCCCCTGGTGGTCGGCTCAATTTGCCCACTGGGCGCTGCCTTTGCCATAAGTCCGCCGCTTCGGTTTCGAGCCATGAAGACACGAAGCAAGAAGTGGTCAAGTGGCCAAGTGGTCAAGTGCAGGAATCGATTTCAGAAGTTAGCGCCGCGATTGATCGCGTTTGATTGAAGTGGTTAATCAGTTGGTCGGTGAGTCGGTTAATCGGCCAGAGCAAAGACCGTTCTATCCGAGTAACCGATTCACTGACTCACCGATCAACGACGCCGACCAGACGCGATCAATCGCGGCGCTAACTCTCGAATATTTCACCGTCACTTTGTTTTCGCTTCGACACGGGCTTTGAGGTCCAGCGCTGTCTGCTTGAGGTCGATGTCGGTGATGCGCACGGTGCGGGATGGGTCGCCGGGGTAGGGCACGGCAGCATCAATCGCCCGGCCGCGCAGCGTCGCCATGACCGATTCCACCGCCTTGTCAACGCCCTGTTGCTCGGCCTGTTGTGTGGCACGATCAAGCAAGCCGTTGGGGATGCGCATGCGTCCACCGCGCAACGATTGCAAATTGAAATCCAGTTGCGGAACGCCATCCGCTCCGATCACAAAATCCGGCTGCGTTTCCAACGTGAACACCTGATCAATCTTCGGCGATTGATATTGAAACGACAGCAACAGTGTTTGCCCTTCGACCGCGAGCATCAGCCCCTTGATATTGTCAGGCAGATGCAAATGCTGATTGGCGAGCACTTCGGGCAATCGCTGTTCCAACCAGGCGTTGGCTTCATCGGTGGTGATGGAAAAATCAACGGGGGGCGAAACTGGGGGCAAAGTACCCGTGCCTTGTGTTTGACGCGGCGGCAAGGGTACTTGTGACAACCGCTGCAACAAACGTTTTTCCAACCCGGTGGCCAGTGCCTGCCGTTCTTGGATGCTGGTGGTTTGCAGCCAGGCTTGATGTCGCTGCCAATGAGCCGGGGGAGCGGACCAAAGGTAATACAAGAGCGCAGCACCGGCTACCAACACCAATATCACCAGCAGCGTCAGCCCCGCCGCCGCGATGGCGATTTTCTGCCACCAGGGCATTCGCCGACGGGGTAGTTGGTTGGTGGATGAATGGGCTGCATGATGGTTGGCAGGGTGAGTTGCATTCATGGACACAAAGATAACAAGCGTCGTGAAAGGATGGTTTGTTTTCAATGCGTCACGTCTGAACTTCACATTCGACGCCGAGGGCTTTAGCCCCGGATTTCACACCACATCATGACCATCCGGCCCTGAAGGGCACGGCGTCAACAATATTGACGCGCCAATAACATTCATTTCATCAGTGCGAGTGCTGCATCGCTCAGGCGCTGGTGCAGAATTTCATGATCGGTGATCGCCTGCAGACATGCTTCCAATTCATGCACCCGTGCCACGCTGCCCAGCGGTGATTGGACTTGCTTGAGCGCTGCATCGCCCAGCGCTTCGGTGGCATTGATGACCCAATCGCCGGGGGAACCGGGGGAACCGGGGGAACCGGGGGTACTGACAGGGTTTTGCGATTCCGTCGGCAACTGTTCTAGCGGACTGAGCCAACGGTTCTGCCAGGTCTTGGGCGGAGCAGGTTGTGCAACACGCACGGGCGCCCCATGGAAACTGCGCAACACCCAGGGCGATTGATCCGCGCTATTTTCAACCCAAAGTATTTCCGCAAAACGAAACTCCCGCCGACAGATTGTTTCCAACCGCTGTGCCAACTCAGCGGTTGCAGGCGAAGTCAGCACCAGACAAAACGGCTGATCAGGCAGGGCTTTTTCCAACGTCGTCAGATCATCCGCCGTGATACCCAAGCGAATAAAACCCTCGGCACAGATGGTTCGCCGATGTCGCCTGGCTTCCTGCAAGGGCAGCAAAATGCGGGCGTAGTAGCCCCAATCCTTTTCCGAGCGCGCCAGATTCAGGGCTTCCAGACAGAGGGCTTCACAAGCCAGATATTCCCGCGCCCCCAAAGCCTGACTGGCGTTCTCCATCAACACATCCATGGAACGCACTGAAGTGGTCATTCGACCATTCTATCGACCAAATCCCTTTTCATATGCGAAAACCGGCTTTTCATATCTGCAAAATCGAGGCAAGCCGACTGCCGGTGACTTTTCATCAACCGGGCGTTGCAACGTCGTGCATGGGCGAAGCGGTGATCACTGTGCCGACGTCGGCGTGAGTATGTATTGCACACTCTGACGCACCGGCAGCGTCACCGTCAGGTTCACCTGCCCGCCTGCACCCGTGCTCAGTTCCACCGCCTGCATTGCATCGCCCAGGCGATCGCCCGGGCCGATGCGCTTGCCCTGCCAGGTGCCCGCCGACGGCAACGTCACCTGCGCCTGCACCGTCTGCTCCACATCACTGAAGTTGACGAAATTGAGCAACACTTTGTTGGCGGTCGCACCACTGCCGGGCAGGGGCTTGAGCGTGGCCGTGTTGACACAGCGAACATACACAAGCTGGTTTGCCAGGGCATCGCGATTGGCAAGCGTCCAACTCAGGGGCGAACCATGGGTGCAATACGCCAGGGCGAGCCGACGGTAGGTCTGTAATCGCGATTCCTGTCCCTTGACCCCCGGCCAGGCGCGGGTGTCCAGCGGGTCGTGCGGGTTGTCCCAGTCATCACCTTCGACGTCGGCGAACATGCTGAACTTTTCAAATTCCTTTTTCTGATGATTGAAGAACGCTGCATGTTGCAAAAAACCCTGTGCCACCGCCACGTGGGCACGCATGTTGCGGTCAAACGCAGCAGCGTGTGACTGAGTGGTGATTTCCTTGGCGTCCCAGTCGAAGTGCCATTCGTTGGAACCAAACTCGGTGTTGATGAAGGGCTTGGGGAACCCATCGGTGATGGGGTGGTAGGTCATGAGGTTTTCGATGAAGTTGCCGCCGGGGGTGTTGTTGAAACTCAGGCCGTAGGCGTGACCGCCGATGGCATCGCAATGGTCTTCAATGGCTCGGCGCTTCTCCGCCTCACCCGCCCAGGTGTTGTATGCCCACCCCGGCCCCAGCACTTTGACATTCGCCGGTACGGATTGACGCACGTACTTCGTAAAAGAAAGCACATTTTCAAAAGGGATCGGACCGATCAGGCCCGGTTCGTTGGCAACTTCCACCCAATGCACCAGGTCGCCCAGGTCCTTCATGTATCCATCAAACATTTCACGCTGCGCTGCGGGCAGTGATCCGTCTGCTTCAGGTTTGAAGTTGCCCAGGTACAGTGTGTTGAGCACCACCTGCATGTTCAGGTCACGGTATTTTTCCAACAGCTCTCGGCGATGGGTCTGCAACTTCGACACATTGGACCAGTAGGGGGCACGCATGAAATTGCCGCTGTGGGCGATGCCCATCCATTCAAGCAGGGGTTCGGCCATGCGCACACTGTGCTGGTTGATTCGGAACGCTTTGGGGCCGTCGGCTCCAAGGGTGAGGTTGGTGCCGGTGTGAACGACGGCACCGTGAACAGGGGTTTCCACCGGCTGATCGTTGGTGACCAGACGGAGAAAATCCCATGAAAAATAATCCATGCCGAGGTTGCTCCCGTAGGGCTGTGCCACCATGTCCAGGCGCAGTTCGTTGCTGCCCACGGCGAGCATTTCACGGGGAATGTAAACACGGTAGGTGCGCTGGTAGCTGTGGGTTTTTTCATGCTTGGTGCCTTTGACACCCCAGGTTTGAATCAGCCCGGCCATGATGCCGTTGCTGTGCACCGACAATTGCGGCACGAGTTTGGTGGAATCAAAAATGCCCAGTTGCAGTTCCAGGCCGTGGGGCGGAAGCTGTGCGAGGGTGTACCGCAGGTTGAGCGGTTGCCTGCGGTTGGCGACCATCATTTTGTTGAAGTCGTGCCAGGTACCGACCGGGCTTTGATCCACTGCGGTCTGCAGACGCTGTTGCCAGTCATCGGGAATGGTGTAGTTGCCGGGGTAATTCCCGGTGAACTCGGCGCTCGCGCCGTCGGGGATGCCGATCTGCCAGAGGGTGGTTTGTGCGCAGGCGTTGCCGACCAGCAATGCAAAACTCATCATGGCGGCGATCAACCGAGCGAAAATAGGTAATTGGTGTGCAATCATGGTGGAGTGATTCCTTGCCGGGGTGAGCGACGGCGTAAAGGGTTGAGGTTAAAAGCAGTGAACCGGGGGAGTGACGATTGCGTTCAGCAATCAGGGGCGAAAGCGCCAGTGAATGCGACCGCTGAACTGTTGCAGATCAGTCCGACGTTCGACCATGGCGGCATGAGCGTCAAAGAAAAGCGCGTTGGCTTTTTCGCCTTGATTGTGGTCGGAGTACCAGTCAGCAGCGAACCCGCCGTTGTAATGTTGGCTGAATCGGAAGTGATTATTGGTGTCGAAACGGGATTGCCTGCCCCACCAGTGACTGTCCACCATGTTGATGAGTTTGGATTCACTGGCGACGAAGTTCACCGTCGAGCCCAGTGGTATGATTTTTTCCGGCTTACGCGGCATGACCAAAGCTTCGGCATTGGTGATACCCAATGGGTACTGTCCGATGTTAACGGTATAGGAAAGAAAGTTCGCCTGCTGGTCGGCAAAGCCGGGCCGTTCACTTTTATCCAGCGGGCATTGATACACCTTCAGGTGGTCAAAGTTACCCGTGGCCGGGGCCTCGGCGTTGAGGTAGGTGCGCAAGGTAAAATGCCAGTTGGGTTGCAGGCTGACGCCCGGCGGCGGGCTACTGGTCCCGATGGGGACATGTGCCTGATGGTAATCACCGGCATACGTGGCCGAGGCGACGCCGATCTGCCGAAGGTTGTTCAAACAACCCGTGTTACCGGCTGCCTCACGTGCCGCCTTGAGGGCAGGTAATAGCAAAGCCACCAGCAAGGCGATGATGGCAATCACCACCAGCAGTTCGATGAGGGTGAAACCATGTAGGGGCC
>CAZJMK010000056.1:0-25513 GCA_964547135.1 uncultured Phycisphaeraceae bacterium
CAATTGTCCCTGTTCGACTTGTAACCGGACACTACTGATTCGAAATCCGAAATTCCCCATGCCCTGATGGATTACAATACCAGTAAGTAATGTCAACCGGCCTTACGTAAAGGTGACCGCATGGCTGTGCGTATGGAACTATCCCGTATCCTCATCCGCGAAAACAACGACGCGCACATTGTCGAGCTGCGCGAGGTCGATGGTGAGCGCATTTTCCCCATCGTCATCGGCCTCAACGAAGCCATGGCCATCGAACGCAGACTCATGGGTCAGGCACCGCCCCGACCTTATACCCATGAACTATTGGCTCAGGTGATAGCTGCGCTCAATGCCAGGCTCAATCGCATTGTGATCTGCGACCTGAAGGACCAGACCTTTTTCGCCCGCCTCGTCCTCGAAAACGAGCATGGCAAACTCATCGACCTCGACTCACGCCCCTCCGATGCCCTGGCCCTGGGTGTCGCCAATGACGTTCCGATTTTTGTGGAAGACCATGTGTTGGACGAGGTGCTCCGCGCCGACCAGCCCAGCGAAGACGAGGAAAGTCAGACCTAAAGCGGGAGTGGCCAAGTGGTCGAGTGACGGAACCGGTTTCGGATGTTAGCGCCGCGATTTATCGCGTCTGATTGAAGTGGTGAATAGGTTGGTCGGTGAGTCGGTTAATCGGGAAGAAAAAGACATATGAGGGATCTGAAAAATCCCTCTCCCCTTGGGAGAGGGTGGCCGAGTCCCCCCGGGGGCGAGGCCGGGTGAGGGCCGATGAAGAAAAAGCCTTGAAATACAGTACGACCAAACGCTCTTCCGCCCTCACTCTACCCGCATAGCGGGTCTCCTACTGCGAAGCAGGTCTCCTGCCCCGCCACGGCGAGGTTTTCAACTCTCCCGGGGGGAGAGGGGATTGTTCAGAGGGCTCATATAAAATTCCGACCGAGTAACTGATTCACTGAATCACCGATGAACCCTCGGCAATACCCAAGTCCTCGCCAGCCTGCGGCGAGACTCGTCCTTGGCTTGGTTATAAATCCGAAATTCGATATTCGATATTCGAAATCGATCTACATCATGACTACGCCGCATCTGCAAGTACGCAATCACCCCGGCTCAAACCCCACCGCCTTGGCCATCGCCTGGGTTCCCTCACGACCCAACCCCGCAGCGCGGGCCTGTTCAAAATAGTGGCGCGCTGCCTGCAAACCTTCCAGCTTGAGGTTCAAGGCCTGCGCGTTGTCAGCCACGATCGCCAGGTCTTTCAAAATCAGATCGATCATGAAACCGGGGGCAAAATCACCCTGCGCGATTTTCGGGCCCAGGTTGGCCAGTTGCCACGAACCGGCTGCCCCGGCACTGACCACCTTGATCATCGTGTTCACATCCAGTCCGCTGCGCTGGGCCAGGGTCATTGCTTCGCAGACGCCCATGAGCGTCGCGGCGACGAGGGTCTGATTGCAGGCCTTGCACATCTGCCCCATGCCCGATGGGCCGACGTGGGTGATGGTTTTGCCCACGGCTGAAAAAATCGGTTGGCAGAAATCAAAGGCAGCGGCGGGTCCGCCGACCATGAGGGTGAGGGTTCCGTTTTGCGCGCCGATGTCGCCGCCGGAGACGGGGCTGTCCAGCAGTGTGATGTGCTGTTGTGCAAGACGCTGGGCAAATTCAATGGTCGCTTGCGGGCTGATGGTGGAAAAATCAATCACGATGCTGTGACGATCACTGAAGGATGTTGACTGCGCGATGCCTTGCTCTCCAAACAAAACCGATTCGACATCAGCGCTGTCGGTGACGTTGAGGCAAACCACCTGCACATCCGACTCGGCCAGGGCACGCGGACTGTGGGCTTGCTTGGCACCTGCAGCGATGAGCGGGGCGCACTTTTCCGCTGTGCGATTCCAAACCGTCAACTCAAACCCGGCTTTGCGCAGGTTCAGCGCCATCGATCGGCCCATGATGCCCAGTCCGATGAAGCCGATTTTCGTGAGTGGTAAGGCTGGGTGAGTCATCATGATTGATTCCGATCAACCCCGTGCGTTTCAGGCAATGTTGGGCACAAACTCACCGCCCCGGCAATGTTGCAGGTACTTGAGGGCATGCACCTGGCCGGTCATTTCCAGGTGGCCTTTGTACACCGGGTCATGCCAACCTTCGATGTCGATGCTGCCCTTAAAGCCATGCTGGCGCAAAATGGAAATGACATCGGTCCAGTTGGTGTCGCCGAAGCCGGGGGTGCGATGTTGGACGAAGGGCACGCCGCCGCGAATGCCCTTGGTGCGAATCACGTCCCACTGCACGCTGGCGTCTTTGCCATGTACGTGAAACACTTTTTTGATCCACTGACGCAACTGCGGCAAGGGGTCGATGAGTGAATTCATCTGATGGCAGGGTTCCCACTCCAGCCCCAGGTTGTCCGCGGGCACTTCGTGAAACATCATTTCCCATGCGGTCGGCGCGTGGGCAATGTTCCATAACGGCGCGTGCCAATGACCGCCCATGTCGCAATTTTCAAAAGCGATGCGCACGCCTTTGTCGCCGGCGCGTTTGACCAGCGGCCCCCAAACCTTTTTGAAGGCCTTCATGCTTTCAGGCACCGGCTTGCCTTCGACCGCCCCGGCAAAACCGCACACCAGGTCACACCCGAACAACGGGGTGGCATCGATCAATCTGGCCCAGTCTTTGGCGGTTTTTTGATCCATCAGCGGGTTGCCGAATAACCCCGTGCTGCTGATGATCGGCTTTTGACCCAGCAGGGAACAATCCTGCGCCTCGGCCAGTACGTCTTTCACCTGTGCGGCCAATTTTTTCAGATCGACATCGCCCAGGTATTTCCAGAAGTTCAGTTGAAACGACTCAAACCCCAGGGCGCAAAGTTTGCCAAGCAGTTCGGGTTTGGTGGTGGCCGGCCCGGCGAGAGTTCCGATACGGATGTCAGCCTGTGACATAAAAAAACCTTTCGTAATAAAGAGGCCCATATTGTGCGGGAATGGCGCGCAGGTGGCAAACGAGGATGAAGTGGTCGAGTGGCGTGTGAATTTCGAATGTCGAATTTCGAATTCAGCGGGAGGACCCGCTGTTGAAGCCATCGGATTTGCCAAGCCAAGAACGAGGCCGATAGGCCGAGGGCTTGGGTATGTCTATTCGAAATCCGAAATTCGAAATCCGAAATGATTCAAACGCTCGGCCACAGTTTCATCGGTCGCAATGCACCAATCACCCCGGCTTGGTGGGCGTACTGCCAGAAAAGCTGCATGGCCTGCAACTGACGCGGGCCGATGTCGTATTTCAACCAGTGCCCCAGGTATTGACGAGCTAAATCATGAGGCCAACCGGCGGCGCCGGCGTGGCGGGCGACGATGTCGTCGATGCGTTGCTCGTTGGCAAGGCGCAGGGCGTTGAGTTTGCCCGGCAGGTCATTGAGCTTTGCATCCGCACGCGCCAACCAGGTGGCAAAGACAAACGGCAAACCGGTGAGGTTTCGCCAGGCATCGCCCAAATCAACATCGTAAGGGTAGCCCGCTGCTTCGGGGCGCTGCGTCACCACCTTGTCACCGATCAAAAGTACCGCTTCGGGGGTTTGCTTGTGTAACCAATCCGAGCGTGACGACACATTCGGTAAATCGATCAACATGGGTTTGACCTGATGCAAACGCCAGAGCAGCACACGGAGCAAGGCAATGCTGGTGTGACTGTCTGTGTCGGCATATACCTGCGTGATGCGGTCCAACGGCACCCGGCTGAATAAGCGCACCGTCAGCGTCGGCCCATCGCAACCAATGCCACCCACCGGGACAACCACGAGCGGCACTTTACTGCGCTGAAAATCAATCACCGGGCAGAGGGCCATGTCCGTCTGACCGTTTTCCAACCCATCGAGCAGTCGGCTGGGCACGGCCAAATCGAGGTGTTCATGTTCGCCGAGTACCAGTCCGTCGATGAGCGGCTTGGCGTTAAGGAAACTGACACAACCCAGGTGTAAATGACGCATTGAGTGATTGTACGCCAATGACGCCGTGCCCTTCAGGGCCGGATGGTTTGATTGACAAACCCAAAGATAACCGGGGCTGAAGCCCTCGGCGTCAATGTTGATCAAACTCGCCACTTCATTCACAGTTGCGTTTTGCGGTTAAGCGGGATTAGCATATCCGGCTTATGAAACTGCGTGAGGTACCCCCCGCGTCGATGGCGGACAGTTTGCATCGGCACGGTATCGACCCTGAAAAACTGGTGATCGGCGTGCGCACTGATATCGACCCGTTGGGGCAGTATCGGGCGCAATGGTTGTTTGCCGACGCCGCCGGCCGGCGGATGCTGGTGTTCGATGAGGCAGCGCCTGCACAACCGGTGCTGCAAATCGGGCTGGCGAGCGTGCAGGATGTGCGCACCCTGGGCGTGGTGGGGGCGGGCATTTTGCAGGTGAAAATCGACGATGCCTGGCTGGATGTGCTGCGCTTTTCCAACCGGTACAAATATGACTTCGGCCGGGTCGCCAAGCGGTTGAATCAGTGGCGCAAGAACGAAACCTTGTTGGAGAATGAAGTCGATGAACACGACCCCCGGCGATGTCGCAACTGCGGATTGATGCTCGAGTTTGTGGGGGAGAGTTGTCCGCGGTGCATCAACCGGGGCAAGGCCTTGCGGCGGGTGCTGGAGTTGATGCGCCCGTACTGGTTTCGTGCCTCGATCATGATGACATTTCTGCTCATCGGCATCGGGCTGGACATGATCGGACCACGGCTGACGCAGTTTCTGGTCGATCATGTGCTCAAGGTTGATGGACAGGTCGGCCCGAACCCGATACCGATGTTGGAGGAGTACCCCAAAACCACGCTGCTGATGATGGTGGTGGCGACGTTGGCGCTGGTGCAGATTTGCAGGGCACTGATCAATGTGCTCAACGGACGACTGGGCAGCAGGGTGGGTACGAGCATCACCTACGACATTCGTGGTCGGCTGGTCGATCATTTGGAAAAATTGTCGCTGGGTTACTACGACAAACAACAGGTCGGCTCACTGGTCGGTCGCGTGGCTTACGATACCGAAGCGGTGCAGGGCTTCATGGGCCAACTCACCGGCGGGTTTTTGATGCAAATATTGCTGGTCGTGTTTTCGGCGCTGATGATGTTCAGCCTGGAACCCAAACTGGCGATTTGGACTTTACTGCCCGCACCGTTCGTATTCAGCGGCACGTTCATTTTTTATCACTATGTACACCCGCACTTCCGTCGCTTTTGGGATCGCTCGTCGAAACAGGCGGGCATGCTCAACGGCATATTGTCGGGCATTCGTGTGGTCAAGGCCTTTGCGCAGGAAGAACGTGAACTGGACCGGTTTCAAAAGTCGTCAGCAGCCTTGCGCGATGCAAGGTACAAGGTCGATACCTCGGCTTCGACGTTTTACCCGCTGATGGGCATCGTGTTTCAAATCGGCGGATGGATAGTGTGGTACGTCGGCGGGGGCGAGGTGCTCAATCGGGAATTGACACTGGGCACGCTCATGGCGTTTTTCGGTTACCTGGGCATGTTTTACGGGCCGCTGAATCAACTGACGCATCTGACTTCGTGGATCACGCAGTTCACGACGCAGATGCATCGGATTTTTGAGGTGTTGGACACGCCGGTGAGCATTCAGGATGCGCAGAAGCCCACAGCCATGCCCAATGTGCAAGGTCGGATTGAGTTTGAAAACGTGGTGTTCGGATACTCAAGGCAGAACCCGATTTTGAAGGGCGTGAGTTTTACGATTGAGCCGGGGCAGATGATCGGTGTGGTCGGTCGCAGCGGATCGGGGAAAACGACGATCATCAATTTGCTGTCGCGTTTTTATGATGTTGATGAGGGGCGAATCAAGTTGGACGGGGTGGATATCAGGCAGGCTGCCAAGGCGGATTTGCAGCGCCAGGTGGGGGTGGTGTTGCAGGAGCCGTTTTTGTTTCGCGGGACGATTTGGGACAACCTGACTTATGGCAGAACCGATGCGACGATCGAGCAGGGGTTGGCGGCCAGCAAAGCGGGGAACAGTCATGATTTTGTGATGCGTCAGCCGCATGGGTATGACACCTGGGTGGGCGAGCGCGGGGCGGGGCTGTCGGGGGGTGAACGGCAAAGGCTTTCGATTGCCAGGGCGCTGTTGTGTGAGCCGAGGGTGTTGATTTTGGATGAGGCGACCAGCAGCGTGGACAGCGAAACGGAATTGCAGATTCAGCAGGCGCTTTCGGAACTGGTGAAGGGGCGAACGAGCATCATCATTGCCCATCGGCTATCGACGCTGCGCAACTGCGACAACATCATGGTGGTGGAGGAGGGCAGAATCATCGAGTCGGGCACGCATGGTGAATTGATGAAACTCGATGGCAAGTATGCAAGGATGGTGCGGATTCAAACATCGGTGAGCAAGGATAAAAGTGTCGATCAGGTGATACAGCAGGAAATGGCAAGTACACAGGAGGCACCGGTGGTGCGGCCGGAGTTGGTGGCCGATGCGGTGACGGGGTTGACGCCGGTGACGGGGCATCGCCCGCGCTGGCTGATGCCTGAACATGCGCGGATTCATTTGGGGAACCACAATGCGTTGCACGTGACGGTGACCAATGAACGGATTTACAGCGGGGTGTTTGCGTTGCGTTGCATGCCGGTGCGTGACCCGAATCGGTATATCAGTTTGCGATATCACGATTCGGAAAATCGGGAGCAGGAAATCGGGTTGATCCGCAATTTGAATGATTGGCCTGGTGAGGCGAGACAGTTGATCGAAGCGGCGCTGTCACGCCGATATTTACTGCACGTGGTGCAGCGTATCGCATCGATCAAACAGTTTCACAATTACCTTGAGTTTGAAGTGGAAACGGATCATGGGTTGATGAAGTTCATCATGCGTTACACCGGGTCGGCAGCGATTGATTACGGCGCCACGGGCAAGCTGCTGATCGACGTGGAGGAAAATCGGTTTGTGATACCGGATGTGAGTCAGCTTGCGAGTAAGGAGCGGGCGATGTTTGAAAGGTATGTCTATTGGTGAGGCAGGCGCTGGTTTGTTGTGCAGTCTCAAAAAATTGAACCTATTTTTAGTATTTCGCGTAGGAAGTAGTGCCTAAAAACAGTGACTTGGGCTATGATGGCCTTGTTACAGGTGAATCCCCAAGGGGCAAGCCTGTGATTGGTACGTTGTTTGCACCGGGTTTTCGACGTTTTTATTTGTAGAAAGGAGTCTGAGCATGGCCAAGCGAACCAGCAGCACCCCCAAAACGACCACGAAAAAGACGACCGCCGCCGCGAGCAGTGTATCGGTGACCCCCGCAGCGACCCCGGCCCCGGCCCCCGTGGCAGCCGCACCGGCGATTGCGCCCAAACCGGTGAAAGTGGCTGCAACACCCAAGGTGGTGAAATCGACGGTGACGAATCAGATGATCGCCAGCAAAGCGTATGAAATTTGGGAACGCAAAGGTCGGCCGATCGGCAAGGATTTGGAAAACTGGCAGGACGCCGAACGCGAATTGGGCGTGCGATAATTTCGGATTTCGAATTTCGGATTTCGAATTTAGCGGGAGGACCCGCTGTTGAAGCCATCGGAGTTGCAGGACCAAGCCAAGGACGAGCCGTCAGCGGCGAGGACTTGGGTATCTTGGCTGGTTAATCGGTGAGTCAGTGAATCGGTTACTCGGTTAGAACGGTATTGATTCTTACCGATTAACCGACTCACTGACCAACCGATTAACCACTTCGGTCAGACGCGATCAATCGCGGCGCTAACTTTTTGGCAAATCCGACATTTGATATTCACCCTGCGACCTGTTCCAATTCGCGCAGGGCGTTGAAGGCGGCCAACTGCTCGGCTTCTTTTTTGGTGTTGGCCCAGGCGGAGGGAAACCGTCGCCCGGCGATTTCAACGCAGATTTCAAAGGCCTTGGAATGATCGGGGCCTTTTTCATCCAGCAGCAAATAATAGGGCTGACCATCGCAGCACTTTTGTGCATACTGCTGCAACACGCTTTTGTAGTTGTTCTGATGGGTCGATTCAGCCAGTTCACGGACGTGCGGGGCGAACACTTTCAGAATGAAGGTGCGCACCGGGTCGATGCCGCCGTCCAAGTAAATGGCTGAAATGATCGACTCAAGTGCGCCGGCTGCAATGCTTGAGGGCAGCGAAGGGCGACTGCTCATGCCCTTGCCCAGCGTCAGCATTTGAATCAGGTTTAACTCATGGCTGATCACCGCACAGACCTTGCGGCTGACCACCGCACTTTTGATTTTGGTCAGTTCGCCTTCGAGGTATTGCGGGTAGGTTTGAAAGAGGTATTCGGAGATGACAAAGCCGAGGATGGCATCGCCGAAAAATTCCTGTCGCTCGTTGCTGAGCAGCCGATCGTCGGCACTGGAGGCGTGACGGAGCGCTTCCTCCAGCACCTTGGGGTTTTGAAAACGATAACCGAGAATACGTTCGGCTTGGTCGAGCATGAAAGGCAGTCACCCAGGCGGGTGATGGAGCCGACTGTGTCACGCACTTGCGCAAAACAACCGGGTCGATCATCCGACACGGCGAGTATGAAGGCAAAAACCACACTTGTCAACGGGTAGTCGGCGGACTACGCTGCCTTCATGCCACGACATCGCTTCACCCTTGCGTCGGTGCTGCACTTGTTGATGTTCATGTTGCTGAGTCTGGCGGGCTGGTACACCAGTGCGGGTGTCCATGCTGCTGAAACGAACGCGCCAAATCAGCAGGGGCAGCAGGGTATTGTCATCCCGCAAACGCCGACGGCGATTCTGTCGATTGATGAGGTGCGCATCGGCATGAAGGGCTACGGTTTGTCGGTGTTTCATGGTGACAAAATCGAACCCTTTGCGGTCGAGGTTGTCAGTGTGATGCGCAACTTCGCCCCGCAGCGCAACGTGATTTGGATTCGCTGCCCCGATGAGCGCATGCAGACCCTCGGCCCGGTGCAGGGCATGAGTGGTTCACCCATTTACCTTTGGGACGATGACGAACCGCAAACCCTGGGGCAGGGGGGCAAACTCATCGGGGCGTTTGCCTACGGTTTCATGCTCACCAAGGATTGCTACGTCGGCGTGCAACCCATCGAACAAATGCGCCAGGTGGCCAAGGTCGATGCGGCACAACCCGTGCTTGCGGATACAACAAACCCAACCAGACAGTCAACCGATTGGTGGAACGCGCAGCGCGAATTGAGTGCGCTGTTGCAGCAACATGCCCCGGCCCTGGCGCACCAGTGGCGTGAACAAGCGCTGTTGCAAATGTTGTCAAGTTCGCTGCCTGCAACGTTCACGACGACCAGCGTGAACAATTCGCCGACGAACTTCGCATCACGACAACCCCTTCACGCAGCGATCACACCCGGTGGTATGACGTTGAGTGCAGAGCAGGCGCAGCCGATGTTGCTGCCGATGACGGTGCGCAGTGCGCAAGTGGCGCAGTTTTTCAACCCGATGCTGGCTGCACGGGGGTTGTCACTGGCAGCAGCACCGCAGGGGTTGCCGATTGGTCAACCACCCGGCGAAATCAAACTCGATCAACTGCACATTGCGCCCGGTTCGACGTTGGCAATTCCGCTGGCGTTTGGTGATGTTGATTTATCAGCGGTGGGCACGGTGACGGAAGTGCTGCCTGATGGGCGGGTGCTGGGGTTTGGTCACCCGATGTTCGGCGAAGGGCAGACGGCACTGCCCATGGCCAGCGGGTTTGTGCATTACGTGGTTCCGTCGCACCTGGCGAGCTTCAAACTGGCGGGCAGCGGCAACATTGTCGGGTCGATCGTGCGTGATGAAAGTTCCGCGGTGCTGGGCAGGCCTGTCACACGCTTCACCACTTCACCGGTAAAAATTCGGGTGATGCGTGATGATCGACCCGCCCGTGATTATCAATACAACATGGTGTATCAGCGGCGCATCAGTCCGATCATTGCGGCGATACTGGCGCTGGAAAGTGTCAATGCGGAGGTCGGGCTTCCGCCGGAAAATACCCTGGTTGCCAACGGGAAATTGCGATTCAGTGGGGGACGTGAATTACCCGTGCATTCGATCACGCCGGCGGCATCACCCATGGCGGTGGCGTTTCAACTGCTCATGCCGATCATGACGCTTTCGGAAAACCCGTTTGAATCGCTGCGCTTGGAACGCATGGACCTGACGCTGGATATTCAGCCGGGCATCAGGGCCATGTCGCTGGTGGAAGCACGGGTTGAGCAGACCGAACTCAAGCCCGGCAAAAACGTGCGCATTCATTTGACGCTGCAACCCTATGGCAAGCCTTCGTTCACGCGCAGGGTTGATTTTGCTTTGCCGGTGAATCTGCCCGATGGTGATTACCTGCTGACGGTCAGCGATGCGCGGACTTATCAGGGCATGATGATGCAGTATCGCCCGCACCTCTTGCGTATCAACAACATCGATGACCTGCTGGGCATGATGCGTGAAATGACAGCGATTCGTGATGAGGCGTTGTATGTCACGATGCCAACGCCTGGTGAAGGGTTGGCGGTGGGCCGGGCGGAGTTGCCGTACCTGCCTTCGAGTCGGCGGGCGATGCTCACGGCTCCGTCGGGCACTTCGACCACACCGATGGGTTCATGGATTGAAAAAGTGGTGCCGATGGAAGCGGTGATGCAGGGGGCGTTGTCGTTCATGATTCAGGTGCGCCGCGATGGTCCGGCGCGGTGAGTCGAGTAAATTGAACCCCTCTCCCCATGGGAGAGGCTGGGTGAGGGCCGATAAACAAAATGCGATGAAACAAGGTTTATTCAATCACCAAGACACGCCCTCACCCTCACCCTCTCCCGGTGGGAGAGGGGACGGAACAAGGCACTCGCCACTCCAACAAAACATGCAAATTGCTCAAAGTTAATACTGTTCGTTGATTTGTCTTCTTTCGTGTGCTTCGTGCCTCCGTGGCTAAAACGTATTTTTGGAACTACCCATGCAGATGCCTCGACGAGTGGTTACCGTGCTGATGAATGTCGCCCTGTTGGGGGTTATGACCACCCCGGTTTTAGCCGTGAAGCCCGGCAAATGGGTACACAGCACCGAGTCAGACTTTGCCCAGGGTAAAACGCAGAACGTGGTGATCACCAATTTGAATCAGATCAAGCTGGCCACGGGCACGACCAAACTGGCGGAGTTGCCCGATCCGCTGACGCTGGTGAACGATGTGATGAAACTGGGGGACAGGGTGGTCATTGCCGCCGGGCCGGAGGGACGGGTGCTGTCGTTGAGCGGTGACAAACTTGATACCTTGCTGGAACTGCCGGAGCATCAGGTTTTCGCGCTGGCGATGTTGGATAAGGATCAGGTATTGGTCGCTGCCAGTGGTGAACCCAGCCGACTGATCGCACTGTCTGCCAAGGGCGAAAGCAAAACATTGGTTGAGTTGGACGGGGTGCGTTATGTGTGGGACATGCTGGTGGTGGAGGGCAAGGTGTACCTGGCCACGGGGGTTGAGGGCCGATTGCTGGAGGTGACGCTGGACAAGTTGGAGCCGGTGAAAGAAGGGAATATCGAATTTCGAATTTCGAATTTCGAAAAGCCTCTCTCTCCGCGGGAGAGGGTGGCTGAGGTCGCCGTGGCGACCGAGGCGGGTGAGGGCCGAGTGACCACTGGCCCTGAAATAGCCAACAATCAAAAAACGGAAACGCCCTCACCCCTGCCCTCTCCCGGAGGGAGAGGGGGTGATGCCGAAAAAGGAAAATCGGCGGCGAAGGCTGACCAAGCGGATGACGCCGACGATGCGGACGAGGCCGACATCAAGTTGGATTTACCAGCCGGGGTGCGGGAAATTTTTCACGCCAAGCAGACCAACCTGCTTTGTCTGGGCATCGACGGTCAAAAGCGGTTGTACGCGGGTTCCGACAGCGATGGGTTGGTGTATCGACTGACACCATCCGAAAAAGCAGACACTGGGTTTGATGTGTTTGTGTTACTCGACGCAGCCGAACCGGAAATTGGCGCCATATTGGTGCAGCCCGATGGCACGGTGTATGTGGGCACCGCTGATGCGATGCAGGCGCGACCCGGTCGCATGACCGAGGCCAGCAGTATGCCGATGGGCCGACCTGGTTCCCCCGGTTCCCCTTCGACGGGGCCTGAAGGCGATGCCCCCGCCCCCGCCCCCGGAGATGACATTCCATCAGTGCCGCCCAAACCGACGCCGCATGAGCCGCCGGCGCAGCCGCAGGGGGGGCAAGTTCAGGGTGACCAGACGGGCGTGGTTGTTGCCGATGCAAAAGACAAGGCGACGGGTGAAAAGCACGATGGCCATGATGCGAACCATCACGGTGATGCTTCGCCACGCCGAGCGACCGGGGCGGACCCATTGCGCGAAATAATTCGTCAACGCATGAATCAGGGTGAAGCTGCCGAGCAAGCAGCCCCGATGCTCGACATGCAGGAAGACCCCGCCCCGCCCGGCGCGCCCGGTGACCCTGGTAACCCCGCCCCCGGTGAGCCTGCCCCCGGCCCCGGACAACCACGTCAACCCGGGCCGCGTCGTCCGATGGGGCCGGGCGGACCCATGGGCATGGGAGCGATGATGGCCGGCATGATGCAGGGCATGGGCATGCAACAGGGTAATGCTGTGTACCGCATCGACCCGCAGGGCTTTGTCACCGAACTGTTCCGTGAATCGGTGATGATTCTGCAACTCTCGCAAATCAACGGCCAATTGCTGGTGACCACCGGCAACGAAGGCATGATTTTCCGTATCGACCCGGTCGCCGGCGAAACCCTGCGCCTGGTGGACCTTGAAAACCAGCAAATACCCGCGCTGGCTGCGTTACCCGATGGCGAGTTTTTACTGGGCACCGCCAACCCAGTTCACCTGGTTCGACTGCACGCCGGGTACGCGGAAAAGGGCGACTTCACCAGCATCAGCCTCGATGCCACACAGATCAGTCTGTGGGGGCAACTGGTGCTGTTTGCCGACGTGCCCGCCGACACGACGCTGACGTTGCAAACCCGTTCGGGCAATGTGCAGGACCCGGAACACGCACCCTGGTCCGCCTGGTCCGAGCCGATTGCCTGGGTGCATGATGTTCATCAGCCCAGCCACCTGCCGCGACGTTTTGCAGTGACCAGTCCGCCCGCCCGGTTCCTGCAATATCGATTGAACCTGACCGGTACCCCGACGCTGACCCCGACGGCTTCACGCATTGAACTGGCATACATCACGCCCAATCAGAAACCGGTGATCACCGCGGTGCGGGCGACGTATCCGCATCAACAAAACGAAGGCAGCGCTCCGGGTGGTTCAGGTGGTGGTCCGGCAATCGGTGGCCCCGGGGGCGGCCCCGGTGGCGGGCGTGGTATGCCTGCGGGCATGAACCCGGCCATGATGCGTGCCATGATGCAGGCTCGTCAGGGCAATATGGGCGGGGGTGGTGTGGGCGGCGGGTCCGTGGCCGACGTACCCGAAGCCCCGCAATCATTGCCCATCGAGTGGGACGCTTCCGACCCCAATGGTGATCAGCTTCAATTCAAGGTTGAATATCAGCCGATGGGCGCGACGACATGGGTGTTGTTGGAAGAGGAACTGACCGACCCGCGTTACGAATGGGCGATTCGGCGAATGCCCGATGGGTGGTATCGGGTGCGGGTCACCGCCGGCGACATACTCGACAACCCAGCGAGCATGGCCATGACCGTTGTGCGCGAAAGCGATCCGATATTAATCGACAACACGCCGCCCGAATTCCGCAACGTGCAAATGCAGGTTGACAAAGGCCAATTGATGCTGACTGCGGAGGTTTTCGATGCCTTGTCACCGATCAGCGAAGTGCGTTACGCGCTCAATTCAACGAAAGATTGGCAGCCGGTGTTGCCCGATGACAAAATATTCGACTCGACAAATGAACGCATTACCATTAAACTTTTCGGTCTTCGCGCCGGTCAGCAGGTGCTGACGTTGCGGGCCATCGACGGCATGGGGCAGGTACGTTTTCATGCCGTGATGTTGGAGATTAAACCCTGATTCGTACAAAGGCTTTCGACCATGACCACGCATTACGAGAAGAAAAAGAGTCTGACCAAGCGCGTCCGCAAATGGGGTTTTCGCGCCCGCATGAGGACCAAGGCCGGTCGCAAACTGCTCAGCCGCAAACGCAAGGTCGGCCGCAAGCTCTCCGTGCGCCGGTTTTTCTGATGAAATGATGAGTTTGACAGAGCCGGGGTATGTCGCCGACAGTGCCGGGGCGTGTCGCCGACAGTGCCGGGGCGTGTCGCCGACAGTGCCGGGGCGTGTCGCCGTCAGAGCCGGGGCGTGTCGCCGTCAGAGCCGGGGCGTGTCGCCCCGGTATATTTCAAACCCCGTTGCATGATGACAAAGAAAAGAACCGGATCGACACGATCCGGCTCTGAAAGAAAGAATAAACCGGGCCGACACGGCCCGGCTCCATTCACGGCTTGATGGGAGTTGGAATAAGGAGCGTTAACGTGTCCGACCGGCCGTTGGCGTATCACATTACCTTTGGTACATACGGCATGCGGTTGCATGGAGACGCGAGAGGGACGGTGAGTCGCCAACAGAACGAGTTCGGCGAGCCGATCATCGGACGAGACACGCGATGGGAAGCGCTCGAAGAACAAACCTTGCGATTCGAGCCGGTGAAATTGGTGTTGTCGCAGCGGATGGTGATTGAAGCATTGCTACCGATGATTTGCCAGCGGGGTGGATGGTTGTATCACCAGGGGGCGGCACAGCCGGATCATGTGCATTTGCTGCTGAGCACGTCGGCGGAGGGCAAGGCTGTGAGAAGCTGGTTGAAACGCTGGTTGGGGCAGGAATTGAGTCAGCGATGGAAGCTGCCGGAGGGGGCGAGCTGGTGGGCGGAGGGTGGTAGTGTCAAATGGGTTTGGGAACAGAAATATCTCGAAGCGGTCGATGCGTATATAGAGCGGCAACGAGCATCACACGGCCGTTAAGTCGTAGCCTTGGCATCTCGCCGTCAGAGCCGGGGCGTGTCGCCGTCAGAGCCGGGGCGTGTCGCCCCGGTATATTTCAAACCCCGTTGCATGATGACAAAGAAAAGAACCGGATCGACACGATCCGGCTCTGAAAGAAAGAATAAACCGGGCCGATACGGCCCGGCTCTGATTTTCAAAACATTGCCCCCGGTCATTGATCGGGTGCTAAATGATTGATCTTTCTTTGTTACGATTCAGTCATGGGTGACATCGAACTGATTGATCCACTGGGGCGGGTCATCACGTTGCATGATCGGACGTGGTTCGGCCACATCATCAAGGGTCACCCGGAAGTTGCCGCCTATCGCCATTTGGTGGAACAGGCCATTGTCAAGCCGGATGCGATTCATCGGAGCAGCAGCGATGACCATTGCCGCAAATATGTCGCAGCCGGACCACGGGTGACGGTTATAATGGTGGTCATTGCGGATGTGGCAGAGGGCCTTGTAAAAACCGCCTACCTGGCGCGACGAGCAAGCGGAAGCACTGAATGGCCGTGAAAACCGACACCATCGAAGGCGTGATCAACGAAAGGGTCTGGTTTCATTACGACCTGGTGAGTGATGTTTTGTACCTGCGTCAGGCTGACGCTCGAAACGATGCCGCAGTCGGGGAGGAAACCCCGGATGGTTTGCTGCTGCTTCGCCGTGAGAGCGACGATCGGCCCATCGGTTTAACGATCGTCAATTGGTGGGCGCGCTTCGGCAGTGGCGCTCTGCCCGATTCTTTACATCAAATCGAAGCACGGTTGCAACCCCTGGCGGGTCGTTTCGCTGCGTGAGTGAAAGTCATCTTCATGAATATAGCCCCCGGTCATTGACCGAGGGCTAATTGATTGACCCGTAGGTTGACATTATTTTCGCATGGTATCACGCCGCGCTGCTGGCGGCAGGGGTTGGTGCCGGTTCGCCGACGGTGTCCCAGTAAATCAGACCGGGTTCGTAAATCCCTTCGAACAGTTCGCCGCCGGGCAGAATGCGAATGGCAAACCCATGTCGTCCGCTGCTGGTGATGGCCGTGCTGCCGGCAAATTCATGCACCCCGTTGCCAAGGTCTTTGACATGCTTCAAATTCGCTGACTGACCCTGGGTGATCTGCCCGTCGTTGTCCAGCGGGCCGACGTAAAGCTGTACCTTCAATTCATCGGGTTTGAGTTCACCCAGCGCCAGTTTCACCGTGGCATTGAGCTGTTCACGCACGCCCAATGGTTTGCTGGTGTTGGCGGTCACATCCATCACCTTGAGCTGATGCCAGCGATCACGCAGGCGATACTTCTGGTGACACAGCGCGATTGATTTTTCCAGCTTGTTTTCCCGCAGCATGGTCGTGCGCTGCAACGCCGGCAAATACAATTTTTCCGTGTAGTCCTGCACCATGCGATTGGTGTTGAACTGCGGAGCGAGCGTGGCAATGCAGCTTTTCATCCGTGCCACCCAGCCGCGCGGCACGCCCATGTCATCACGATCATAAAACAGCGGAATGATCTGCTTTTCCAACAGGTCGTACAACGATCGGCTTTCCAGATCGTCCTGCGTGTCCAGGTTCACATACGTTTCACCGCGACCGATGGCCCAGCCCAGTTCATTGTAAAACGCCTCGTCCCACCACCCGTCCATGATCGAGCAGTTCAGCACGCCGTTGATGGCCGCCTTCATGCCGCTGGTGCCCGATGCCTCCATGCCCCGGCGGGGTGTGTTGAGCCATATGTCACAGCCCTGCACCAGGTAGCGTGCCACGGAAATATCATAATTTTCGATAAACACGACACGATGATTGACCTGCGCTTCACGGGCGAACTGCGCGATCTGCCGGATCAGGTCCTTGCCGCCGCCGTCGGCCGGGTGAGCCTTGCCGGCGATGATGATCTGCAAAGGTCGCTTGGCGTTGCCGAGCATCGATATCAGGCGCGCCCGGTCACGGAACAGCAGGTTGGCGCGTTTGTAGGTGGCAAAGCGACGGGCAAAGCCGATGGTAAAGGCGCTGGGGTCCAGGGCCTCGGACACGGCTTCGATTTCCGTCGGGCTGGCACCGCGAGCTTCGCATTGTTTACGCAACTGACGCCGACACCAGACGATCATGCGATGACGCCGACGTTCATGCACCCGCCAGAGTTCTTCATCGGGCACTTCCTTCACGGCTTTCCAAACGCTCTGATCCACCGGGCTGGCCTGCCAGCGTCCGCCCAGGTAACGATCCAGCAGAGTGGTCAGGTCACCCGACAGCCAACTGCGGGCGTGTACGCCGTTGGTGACATGGGTGATGGGCACTTCATGCGAAGGGACGCCCGGCCATATGCCGTGCCACATGTCACGACTCACTTCCCCGTGCAATCGTGACACGCCGTTGTACCAGTCGGCAGTGCGAATCGCCAGCACCGCCATCGAAAAGAATTCGTTTTTGTTGAACACATTTTCACGACCCAGCGCCAGCAGGCCTTCCATATCCAGGCGCAGCTCTTCGATGTACTGTTTGAAGTAGCGTTGCACCATTTCAGGCGGAAAACGATCAATGCCCGCGGGTACTGGGGTGTGCGTCGTAAACACATGGCTGGCGGCAGCAGCCTGTCGTGCTTCATCGAAACTGATGTTGAGTTTGTCCACCAGGTTGCGAATGCGTTCGAGCGCCAAAAAGGCTGAGTGACCTTCATTCATGTGACAGACATCGGGTTCGATGCCGATGGCTGCCAGAGCACGTACCCCGGCGATGCCCAGTACGATTTCCTGTTTGATGCGCACCTCCATGTCGCCGCCGTAGAGCTGCCCGGTGATGGTGCGGTCCATCGGGTCGTTCTCCGCCAGATTGGTATCCAGCAGGTAGAGCGGAATTTTGCCCACGGTGGTTTTCCACAACGCGACATGCACCGCACGTCCGGGCAGGTTGACCGACACTTTCACCTGTTTGCCTTTGTCGTCGCGCACCTGTTGGACGGGCAGATTGGAAAAATCCAGGTCGGGGTAATATTCCTGCTGCCAACCGTCAGCGTTGAGGTATTGCTGGAAGTAGCCGTGACGATAAAGCAGGCCGACGCCGACGAGTGGGATACCCAGTTCGCTGGCGGATTTGAGGTGGTCACCAGCCAGACAGCCCAGGCCGCCGGAGTAAATCTGCAGGGACTCGGTCAGGCCGAACTCGGCGCAAAAATAGGCAATGGTGAAATTGCCCTTGGGGTTTTTGCCCACCTTTTCCAGCCAGGGGGTGCGTTCGAGGTGGCGTTTCATGTTGTAGTGAACACGTTCGAGCAGGGTGAGGTAGGCCTCATCGCGCGACATCTGATCGAGGGTTTCCTGCGCACAGGCGCCCAGCAGTTTCACCGGGTTGTGGTGGGTTTCCTGCCAGAGTTTGTTGTCCAGGCGGACGAACAGTTCGATGGATTCGGGGTGCCAGGTCCACCAGAGGTTATTGGCGATTTCACGGAGCGGTTCGAGGGCCTGCGGCAGTGATGGAACGACATCAAATGCCCGGATGCGAGCCATGCTTGGATTCAACATTTTCGATTTTCCCTGATCTAAAAAAGGACAACGGATCACCACGTCGTACGCATGAACCGGCAATCCCCTTGCCAAGTGCATGGACTGGTTACGCTCGCGGGTGAAACGGATCACGGTTTCACCCTACAAGCATAGCCACGTTCCCGGATCACATACCGGGAAGCCTCACATCTATTTTCGGTAGTTCGGACATGCAACCTTGATGCCATGAAGGAAAATATCGACTAAAGAAGTGGCCGAGTGGCCGAGTGGCCAAGTGACGGAACCGTATTCGAATGTTAGCGCCGCGATTTATCGCGTCTTTGAATGTGGCACCGCCGCCCTCGGCGGTGAGGTTGATCACGGTGGTTCACCCAGCCGGGGGCGCCCCGGGGGCTGGGCCACAAAGCCAACCGATCAATTCACTGCAAAATGTATTCCCACTCGGCCACTTGACCACTTCTTTCTTCCTCGATTTCCCTGATATCGATTCTGCCCTACAATGTGGCCAAGTCAGACCCACGGTTCAAGCACGCATCAACCTCCAACTGGCTTTCACCCAGTGGTTCCGAAATTCCCGCAAGCTCCGCCGCTGGAATGTCGGCTGCTTCACTCACGCGGAACTTGCGGAACCTCGGCATCGGAGATCATCACCATGGCTGTACCTGTTTCGCAAATGTGGACGGTTGCCACGTATGTGCTCAAAAAGCGCTGGTCCGGCCAGAAGCGCTACCCGCTGGTGCTGATGCTCGAACCGTTGTTTCGCTGCAACCTGGCGTGTGCCGGCTGCGGGAAAATTCAGTACCCCGCGCACATTTTGAAACAGCAACTGACCCCGGAGCAGTGCTTCAAAGCCGTCGATGAGTGCGGTGCCCCGATGGTGAGCATCCCCGGCGGCGAACCGCTGCTGCATCCGCAAATCAACGAAATCGTCGAAGGACTGGTCGCGCGGAAGAAATACATTTATCTGTGTACCAATGCCTTGTTGCTGAAGGAAAAAATTGACCTGTTCAAGCCCAGTAAATACCTGACCTTCAGCGTACACATGGACGGCACCAAAGACATGCACGATTTTGCGGTGTGTCGTGAGGGCGGGTTTGACATTGCGTATGAAGGCATCAAGGAGGCGGTTAGCCGAGGGTTTCGCGTGACGACCAACACGACGCTTTTTGACGGGGCGGACCCGGTCGAGGTTCGTCGTTTTTTCGATCAGATGATGACCCTGGGTGTTGAAGGCATGATGGTCAGTCCGGGTTATGCGTACCCCAAAGCCCCCGATCAGCAGAGCTTTTTACGGGAACGACAGAACACCATCGACTTGTTTACCAATTTGCTTTCGAATCGGAAAAAACATTGGAAGTTCAATCAGTCGCCGTTGTTCATTGAGTTTTTGATGGGCATGCGACATTACGAATGCACGCCCTGGGGTATGCCGACGTACAACCTGTTTGGCTGGCAGAAGCCTTGTTACCTGATTCAGGATGGTTATGTGGATACATTCCGCGAGTTGATGGACGAAACCGACTGGTCCAGCTATGGGCGTGAATCGGGCAACCCGGCTTGTCAGCAGTGCATGGTGCACTGCGGGTATGAAGCCAGCGCGGTGAATCACACGTTCAGCAGCTTCGGGGGATTCTGGTCCACCGTGAAGGCCACGGTATTCAACACCTACGCCAACCCCTCGGCGGCGAAAAAATTGACCGAGTTGGAAACAAAGAAAAAAGAAGAGGGACGCAAGACATCGCTGCCGGTGCTCAGTGGCAGCGCGGCGTGACCCCCGGAAGTGGAATGGATGATGGATAAAGGATAATGGATCATGTTTAGACCGTAACGATGCGATGATCGATTGCTGTTTCTGAACATTATCCATGATCCATTATCCATCGATCGTAGTGATGACCCCGATTGCGGATTTGCATGACCCGTTCGGCCAGCTCCCCCGCATGTCAGTCTGGCAGAAGTGACACCCGCAACCAACCCCGTCTGTCAGCGTGGCAGTTGACGCTATCAGCTTTCGACCGATTCAGGGTGACGTCAGGGGCCAGTTTTTTTACACGATTTTTCACATAAATATGATTAAATGAAATACTTACACGCAAGCCTTTGAGCGTAAATCAACCCCAACCAGCATGCAGGGTCATCGGCATCAACAAGGTATTGGCATTGCTTATCATGGGGTGACACCCGATGGTCAGGGTGTTTGTCAATCGTGGTGAGGGCGGCTGGGTTCCTCATCCTTTCATTACACGCACGCCTGTCATGGAGATACAGACGCATGGCTGCCAAGGAAATGGTCTTTGATGTGGACGCTCGTCAGAAGCTGCTGGCCGGGGTGGAAAAACTGGCCACGGCGGTGAAGGCAACGCTGGGGCCGCGCGGTCGCAATGCCGTGCTGGATAAGTCATGGGGCGGACCGACCGTCACCAAAGACGGCGTATCCGTGGCGGAGGAAATCGAACTGTCCGACAAGTTCGAAAACACCGGCGCCCAGCTGGTGAAGGAGGCTGCCAGCAAAACCAGTGACAAGGCCGGCGACGGCACCACCACTTCAACCGTGCTGGCGGAGGCACTGTTCAAGGAAGGTTTGAAGTACGTCACGGCTGGGGTTGATTCGATGGCTTTGGTACGCGGCATGAAACTGGCCGTGGCCACGGTGGTGGAAAATATCAAAAAGCAGAGCAAGCCCATCAGCGGCAAGGCGGACATTGCCTCGGTCGCAGCCATCAGCGCCAACAACGACACCGAAATCGGCAAAATCATGGCGGATGCGTTTGACAAGGTCGGCAAAGACGGCGTGATCACCGTCGAGGAAGGCAAAAGCCTGGAAACCTATGTCGATGTCGTCGAAGGCATGCAGTTTGACCGTGGCTACCTTTCGCCCAACTTCATCACCAATGCGGATGACATGGTGGTTGAATTGGAAAAATGTCTGATTTTGGTGTACGAGGACAAAATCAGTTCGATACAGAAATTGGTGCCCCTGCTGGAAAAAATTCAGCAGGCCAAGAAGCCGCTATTGATCATCGCGGAAGATGTGGAAAGCGATGCTCTGGCGACACTGGTGGTGAACAAGCTGCGCGGCGTGCTGAATGTGTGTGCGGTCAAGGCGCCGGGTTACGGGGATCGTCGCAAGGCGATGCTCGAAGACATTGCGATTTTGACCGGCGGCTCAGCCATCATGAAGGACCTGGGCGTCGAACTGGACAAGGTGGAAATCAGTCACCTGGGTCTGGCCAAGAAGCTCATCATCGACAGCGAGAACACGACGATCATCGAAGGGGCGGGCGATACCAAAAAGATTCAGGCCCGCATTGAGCAGATTCGTCGTGAGATCGGAACCACGACCAGCGATTACGACCGTGAGAAGTTGCAGGAACGGTTGGCGAAGCTGGCTGGGGGCGTGGCGCAGATTTTTGTGGGCGCTGCGTCGGAAGCGGAACTCAAGGAAAAGAAAGCCCGCGTGGAAGATGCCTTGCATGCGACCCGTGCCGCGGTGGAAGAAGGGATTGTGCCCGGCGGGGGCGTGTCGTTTATTCGCGCCATTGATGCCCTGAAAAATGTCAAGGGCGGCAACGACGACGAAAACGCAGGGATTGAAATGGTGCGCAAGGCACTGGCCGTGCCGTTGCAGACGATTGCGGACAATGCCGGTGAAAAGGGAACGGTTGTTGTTCGTAAAGTGGCTGAGGGCAAGGGCGCGTTCGGGTTTGATGCGCTGGTGCTGGAGTATGGGGACATGGTGAGCAAGGGCATCATCACGCCGACGAAGGTGGACCGCACCGCTTTGGAAAATGCTGCGAGCGTGGCGACGCTGCTGCTGACCACCGATTGCATTATCACGGAAAAGCCGCAGGAGAAGGATGAGCACGCCGGGCACGGGCATGGCGGCGGGATGGGCGGGGGCATGGGTGGTATGGGCGGCATGGGTATGGGTGGTATGGGCGGGATGATGTAAGAATTTCGGATTTGGAATTTCGGATTTCGAATTTGTAGTAACCCGATAAAACTCGATTCACGGAGAGATAATCAAGCAGAATGATTGTGGGAAAAGGCGGCTGTTGGCAGGCGAGTCGTTGTGCTTTTTGGAAACCAATCCCGGCATTGAGAAAGGACAGGTGCGACATGAAATTTCGCGTGGTCATTGAACCCGATGAAGACGGCAAGTTCATCGCCACCTGTCCGGCTTTGCGTGGGTGTGTGAGTCAGGGTGACACCTATGAAGAAGCCCGCGCCAACATTGCCGATGCGATTCAGGGATGTTTGGTGAGCATGAAAAAACATGGCGACCCGATTCCGCCGTCGTTGACGGATGAGGTCATTGACATTGACATGGGAAAGGTGGCCTGACGATGCCGAAGCTGCCGGTGATTTCAGGTTTGCAGGCGGTGAAAGCCTTTAACAAGGTTGGATACCAACTAAGTCATCAAACCGGCAGTCACATGATTATTCGATTGAGTCACCCGCCGCACATTCATTTGTCGGTTCCGAATCACAAGGAACTGGCAAAGGGAACACTCAGAACTCTGATTCGTGATGCCGGTATGAGCGTGGAAGAGTTTACAAAACTCCTTTGAGATTGAATTGATATCAAACGCAACCCATTATTGATGGAGGTTCACAGGAATCATGGCTACTGCAACTGCAAGCAAAACGACGGTTCGTCCGATGGAAGATCGCGTGCTGGTCAAGCCCGGGGCGGCGGAGGAGCGCACCAAGTCGGGTATTTTTCTGCCCGAGCAGGCCAAGGAAAAACCCCTGCGCGGCACGATCGTGGCCACCGGACCGGGCAAGCTCAGCGATGAAGGTCAGCGCACCCCCGTGGCTGTGAAACCCGGTGACACGGTTGTTTACGGCAAATACTCGGGCACGGAAATTGAAATCGACGGCGAAAAACACCTGATCATGCGCGAAAGCGAATTGCTGGGCGTGCTGGAAGGTTGAAATGGTTGGTCGGTTGACGCCGTGCCCTTGAGGGCCGGTTGATGGAAAGAAAAACATTCACCGCAGAGAACGCAGAGAACGCAGAGATCGCGGAGGCAATCCGCAAATGTTTTGGGAATACCAGGAAAATGGATGATCGATGTTGGGTGAAGGATGATGTTCGAAAGCAGTCGTGTGCGAAAAGGTCTTTCACATTATCCATTATCCATGATCCATTATCCATGCGTCGATGGGTGAATTGACGCAAGGCCTGATTCGATGTCCTCTGTGGTAACAATCGCAATATAGGAACCCTACCAATGGCGCAGAAACAGTTACTTTTCGGCAATGAAGCCCGGGTCGAACTCAAAAAGGGTTTGGAGGCCCTGGCCGGCGCGGTGAAGGTGACGCTGGGACCCAGCGGTCGCAATGTCGTGTTGCAGAAATCATTCGGCAGCCCGGCGGTGACCAAGGATGGGGTGACGGTCGCCAAGGAAATTGAAGTACCTCAGCCGTTCCAGAACATGGGCGCGAAGATGGTGGTCGAGGTCGCCAAGAAGACCGGCGACAAGGCCGGCGACGGCACCACGACGGCGACCGTGCTGGCGGAGGCGATTTATCTGCAGGGGCTTCACTATGTCGCGGCGGGCGCCAACCCGGTGGCATTGCAGCGCGGCATCAACAACGCAGCCGAGGTCGCAGCGCAGGCGATTCAGGACATGGCGGTGAAGGTCAAGGGCAAGGATGACCTGATCAAGATTGCCAGCATCAGCGCCAACGGTGACACGCAGATCGGTGAACTCATCGGCTCAGCGATTGACAAGGTCGGGGCTGACGGGGTGGTGCAGATCGAGGAAGGCAAGACGGCGGACACCACGCTGGATTACGTCGAAGGCATGCGTTTTGACAAGGGCTATCTGTCGCCCTATTTCATGACCGACCCGGGCACGCAGGAATGTGTGCTGGAAGATGCACTCATATTGATTCACGAAAAGAAGATCAGCAGTCTGCCTGATTTGCTGCCCTTGCTGAACAAGGTGGCGATGGCGCAGAAGCCGATTTTGATCATCGCCGAGGAAGTGGAAAACGAAGCGCTGGCAGCCCTGGTGATCAACAAGCTGCGCGGCGTGCTGAAGGTGGCGGCGGTCAAGGCCCCGGGCTTTGGCGATCGACGCAAGGCGATGCTGGGCGATATCGCAGCCCTCACCGGCGGACAGTTCATCAGCGAAGACATGGGCATCAAGCTCGAATCGGTCGAGCTGGAACAACTGGGCAGCGCCAAGAAGATCAGCATCGACAAGGACAACACGACCATCATCGAAGGCGCGGGCAAGAAGAAGGACATCGAACAGCGCATCGACCAGATTCGCAAACAGATTGAGACGACCACCAGCGACTACGACCGTGAAAAGTTGCAGGAACGTTTGGCGAAATTGACCGGTGGGGTGGCGATCATTCATGTGGGCGGGGCGACGGAAACAGCGATGAAGGAACGCAAGGACCGCGTGGATGATGCCCTGCATGCGACGCAGGCGGCTGCCAAGGAAGGGTACGTGCCCGGCGGGGGCGTGGCGTACCTGCGCTCGGCGGCGACGGTGGAAGCGGCACGCAGCAAAGCCAAGGGTGATGAAAAACTGGGCTTTGAAATCATCGCCAAGGCACTGTCGGCCCCGGTGGGTCAGATCGCTGCCAACGCCGGCGAAGACCCGGATTTGGTGGTGGAAAATGTGCTGGAGAAGAAAGGCGCGTTCGGGTTTGACGCACGGGCACGGGAATACGTGGACCTTTACAAGGCAGGGATCATCGACCCGGCACTGGTGTGTCGCACGGCTTTGACCAACGCGGCGAGCGTGGCGGGGCTGATGCTGACGACCAATGTGCTGGTGACTGAATTGAAGGATGAAAAGAAGGCGGAAACCGGCGCGGTGTCGTGAGGATGAAGCATTCACTGAAGATTGACAATCAAGACCCAGGGTGGGAAACCATCTTGGGTCTTTTTGCGAAAACTTATTAACAATTTTTTAACACAGAGTCGCTAAGTAGGTTGGAGCTGGTGGCTAGGTGCTGGGAAAAATCGATGAAAATAATTGAGGGCTCTGAAAAATCCCTCTCCCCACGGGAGAGGGTGGCCGAGTCTTCGAGGCCGGGTGAGGGCCGATGAAGAAAAGGCGT
>CAZJMK010000057.1:0-7235 GCA_964547135.1 uncultured Phycisphaeraceae bacterium
AAGCTCAAAAAACTATATCCATCAATCGAGATGCAATGAAACACTAGTAGCTGGGCAGAACCTCCATCATCGAATGTCTTTCCCAGTTCCAAGCCCCCAGCCCCTAGCTCCACACTTCCCCCGCATCACACCAGCACCGTCGCGCCGACCAGGTAACGATCAACCTCACGCGCCGCTGCCCGACCTTCATTGATCGCCCACACGACCAGACTTTGCCCGCGCCTGCAATCGCCTGCGGCGAACACGCCTTCCACATTGGTGGCAAACCGCCCGTACTCCGCCTTGAAATTGCCGCGTGCGTCCAGTTCGACGCCGATGCCCTTGACCAGTGCATCCTCCGGGCCGACGAAACCCATCGCCAGCAGCACCAGGTCTGCGGGGAAGGTTTGCTCGCTGCCGGGCACTTCCTTGAGGTTCATTTTCGGGCCGTCGAAACTGACCTCAACGCGCACGGTTTTGACTGCCTTGACGTTGCCGTTGCCATCGTCGATGAATTCCTTGGCGCTGATGGCGTATTCGCGCGGGTCGCTGCCGAACACCGCCGCCGCCTCCTCGTGACCATAATCGGTGCGATAAATGCGCGGCCAGGTGGGCCAGGGGTTGTTCTGTGCCCGCTTCTCCGGGGGCTTGGGCAGCAATTCAAAATTGACCAGACTTTTGCACCCGTGCCGCATCGATGTGCCGATGCAGTCGCAACCGGTGTCGCCGCCGCCGATGACGATCACGTGTTTGCCCTTGGCGCTGATGAAGCCGGGGGCGCTTGCGTTTTGGTCGAGCAAAGCCTTGGTGTTCTGATGCAGAAACTCCATCGCAAAATAAATGCCCTTCAAACTGCGACCGGGGATGGGCAGGTCACGCGGCTTGGTCGCACCCGTGGCAAGCAACACAGCATCATTAGTGGAGCGTAATTCATTCAGTGTAATTTCATTGGATTTGTTGGGTAATTGGTATCCGTTGGGGTTGATTTCGAATTTCGAATTTAGCGGGAGGACCCGCTGTTGAGGCCGTCGAATTTCGGATTTAGTTTCAGCCACCACCGCCGTGTTGGTGATGAAGGTGATGCCCTCGTCTTTGAGCAGTTGGATGCGGCGCTCGACGACATGTTTGTCGAGTTTCATGTTGGGGATGCCGTACATGAGCAGTCCGCCGATGCGGTCCGCTCGTTCATAGACGGTGACGCTGTGGCCGGCTGCGTTGAGCTGTGCCGCTGCCGACAAACCTGCTGGACCTGAACCGACGATGGCGATGGTTTTGCCTGTGCGTGTCGTCGGGGCTTGCGGCGAAACCCAGCCCTCTTCAAACCCCTTGTCGATGATCGCGGCTTCAATGTTTTTGATCGCCACGGGGGGTTCATTGATGCCCAGCACACACGCCCCTTCACACGGCGCCGGGCACACCCGACCGGTGAATTCCGGGAAGTTGTTGGTTTTGTGCAACCGGTCCAGTGCTTCGCGCCACTGGCCCTTGTAAACCAGGTCGTTCCATTCGGGAATCAGGTTGTCAATCGGGCAGCCATGGTCCGATTGGCAGAAGGGTACGCCGCAATCCATGCAGCGTGCGCCCTGGGTTTGCAGATGCTTTTCCTCCACATGCGCATGAAACTCGTTGTAGTCGGCCAACCGCTGCTTCGCAGGCAGATTGGGGACCGTTTCGCGCGGGTATTCCATGAATCCGGTGGGCTTGCCCATGATGAAACCTCGTTAATCGGTGCGTCGGTGAATCAGTTATTCGGTGAATCGGTTACTCGTGAGTTGTTGTCTTTCTGCCCCCTCTCCCTCCGGGAGAGTCGGAGTACTCGCTTCGCTCGCATTAGGGTGAGGGCGTCTTTCTGCCCCCTCTCCCTCCGGGAGAGGGTAGGGGTGAGGGCGTCTTATACTGCGTAATTCCCGGTTGTATTTGTTCAGCAATCCATTCCGCAACCAACACCGGGTCGTGAAGCAGATCGTCATTGGTGATCCGAATCACGCGAACACCATGCCGTCTGACAAACGCATCCCTTGCCGCATCACGTTTACCCGTGAAAGTGTGTGATTCACCATCCAATTCAATGGCAGTGTGGTGCTCTGCACAATAAAAATCCAACACATACGGAGGCAATGGGTACTGTCTGCGAAATTTCAGTCCAAACAATCGATCCCCACGCAACAGTCGCCAAAGCACGCGCTCAGGCATCGTCGATGTTCGACGCAATGACCGCGCTCGTTGGGTCATTGTTTTCGGAATGTCACGTGGTTTGGTTGTCATTTTTTAGATCAGTAACGGAGCGCCCTCACCCTAACCCTCTCCCGGAGGGAGAGGGGACACGGAGCGCCCTCACTCTACCCGCGTAGCGGGTCTCCTACCTCTCCCGGAGGGAGAGGGGACGCGGAGCGCCCTCACTCTACCCGCGTAGCGGGTCTCCTACCTCTCCCGGAGGGAGAGGGGACCGATAGCATGGCTGCTTCGATGCTCACTTGGCCATCACCATCGCCGACTGTTTTTTCTGTTCCATAATCACCCGTTTGTAATCCGTCGGCATCACCTTCACGAACTGCGGCAGATACAAATGCCACTGCGTCAGCAACCTTGCCGCCACCGATGACCCGGTGTAAGCCATGTGCTTTTCGATCATCGTTTTCAACTCGGCTTCGTCTTCCGGGTTGTCCACTTTTTCCAGTTCCACCAGGCCCAGGTTGCAGTTTTGCAGGAACGTGCCGTCGATATCCCACACGTAGGCGACGCCACCGGACATGCCTGCCGCGAAGTTGCGACCGGTTTTGCCCAGTATCACCACCCTGCCGCCGGTCATGTATTCGCACCCGTGGTCGCCCACGCCCTCGATCACCGCCCGCACCCCGCTGTTACGCACACAGAACCGTTCCGCCGCCACCCCGCGAATGTACGCTTCACCCGCAATCGCCCCGTAAAAACCGACGTTGCCGATGATGATGTTTTCCTCCGGCACAAAGGTGCTGTTTTTGGGCGGGTAAATCATCAGCTTGCCGCCCGATAGTCCCTTGCCAAAGTAATCATTGGCATCGCCCTCGATTTCCAGCGTCACGCCCTTGGCCAGCCACGCACCAAGCGACTGCCCCGCTGAGCCGGTGAACTTGATGTGTATCGTGTCATCGGGCAGCGGTTCAGGCCCGTGACGTTTGGCCAGTTCATGCGACAAGGTCGTGCCCACCGTGCGATTGATGTTGCGAATCGGCAGGTTGAGTCTGACTTTTTCCTTGCGTTCGATGGCCGAGGCACACAGTCGAATTAATTCACGGTCCAATGATTTTTCCAGGCCGTGGTCCTGCTCAATCTGCTTGAACAAGCCGACGTTGGCATGAGGCTTTTTTGCCGGCGTGAGCAGCGGTGACAGGTCAATGCCCTTTGCCTTCCAATGGGCAATCGCTGCATCGGTTTGCAGCAGGTCAACCCGACCCACCAGGTCCGTAAGTTTGCGCACCCCCAGACTCGCCATGATCAGCCGTGCTTCCTCCGCCACCATGAACAGGTAGTTGATCACATGCTCCGGCTGCCCATTGAACTTGGCACGCAACACCGGGTCCTGCGTCGCCACGCCCACCGGGCAGGTGTTCAGGTGACACTTGCGCATCATGATGCAGCCCAGCGTGATCAGCGGGGCCGTCGAAAAACCAAACTCCTCCGCACCCAGCATCGCCGCCATGATGATGTCGCGTCCGGTTTTGAGCTGACCATCGGTTTCCAGCGACACCCGTGAGCGCAGGTCGTTGAGCACCAATGTCTGATGCGTCTCGGCAATGCCCAATTCCCAGGGCAGCCCCGCATGGCGCACCCCCGTCAAGGGCGATGCACCCGTGCCGCCTTCGTGACCCGAAATCAAAATATGGTCCGCATGGGCCTTGGCCACACCCGCAGCAATCGTGCCCACGCCTACTTCGCTGACCAGTTTCACCGACACATTGGCGCCGGGGTTGGCATTCTTCAAATCGTAAATCAACTGCGCCAAATCTTCGATCGAGTAAATGTCATGGTGCGGCGGCGGCGATATCAGCATCACGCCCGGCGTGGTGTGCCGGGTTTTGGCGATGTTGACACTGACCTTGTGACCGGGCAGTTCACCACCTTCACCGGGCTTGGCACCCTGCGCCATTTTGATCTGCAATTCCCTGGCGTGCGTCAGGTAGTAAATCGTCACACCAAACCGACCGCTGGCCACCTGCTTGATCGCCGAGTTTTTGTTGTCACCATTGGGCAGCGGCACAAAGCGTTCATAATCTTCGCCGCCTTCGCCGGTGTTGCTTTTCCCGCCCATGCGGTTCATTGCCACCGCCAGTGACTCATGCGCTTCCTTGCTGATCGAACCGTAACTCATCGCCCCGGTACGGAAGCGTTTGACAATGTCCGCTGCCGATTCGACCTCATCCAGCGGTATTGCTTGATATCCGCCTTGCTGCGCCGACTTGAACGTCAGCAGACCGCGCAGCGTGCAACGCTTGTGTGCCTCTTCATTGACCATTTTGGCAAACTGTTCATAAGCCTGCCTGCTATTGGTGCGAGCCGCCACCTGCAATGACGCAATGGTCTGCGGGTTCCACATGTGCGCTTCGCCTTCCGCCCGCCAGTGGTATTCCCCCGGGTTGGGCAGCACCGGCAAACGCACCGCATCCCGCGACGGATACCCGATTTCATGACGACGAATCGCCTCCTCGCCCAGCACCTCAAACCCCACGCCCTGAATCCGACTGGCTGTGCCCGTGAACGACCGATTCACCACTTCACTGTTCAAGCCCACCGCTTCGAAAATCTGTGCGCCCTTGTAACTGGCCAGCGTGCTGATGCCCATCTTCGCCATCACCTTGAGCATGCCCGCACCCACCGCCTTGATGAAATAGCTGACGATTTTGTCATCGTCATACTCCGCAGGCAGCTTGCCTTCGCGCTGCATCTGCCAACATGCTTCAAACGCCAGATAAGGGTTGATCGCATCCGCACCGTAACCGGTGAGCATGCAAAAATCATGCACTTCACGCGGTTCCCCCGACTCAACCACGATACCGATGCGCGTGCGCATCGCGGTGCGAATCAAATAATGATGCACCGTCGCCGTCGCCAATAGCGCCGATATCGGCACACGCTCCGCCCCCGTGTTTCGATCCGACAACACGATCAAACTGAACCCCTCATCAATCGCGTCCGTCGCTTCCTGACAAATCCGATCCAGCGCCGGCACCATCCCGCACGACCCTTCCGCCTTGTCCCACGTAATGTCAATCGTCTTGGCACGCCAGCCGCGCTGGTTCATGTGCTTGATCGCCGCCAATTGTTCGTTGGTCAGAATCGGATGCTGCACCCGCAGCCGGTGCGCCTGCTTCTCCGTCGTTTCCAGCAAATTTCCCTCCGGCCCGATGTAACACTCCAAACTCATGATGATCGACTCGCGCGTCGAGTCAATCGGCGGATTGGTCACCTGGGCAAACAACTGCTTGAAATAATCACTCATCAGCCGGGGCTTGTCCGACAGGCACGCCAGCGCGGTGTCATTGCCCATCGAACCCAGCGGTTCCTTGCCCTGCGTGATCATCGGCGCCAATATCACATTCAAGTGTTCGACGGTGTAACCAAACGCCTGCATGCGTGGCAGCAGCGTATCGGGTGCAAAGCCATGCGGTTCCTGATTGGGTTTGAGTTCCGACAACTCCAGCCGCTGGTTTTGCAGCCACTGCGCATAAGGCCGACGGTTGGCAAAATCCTTTTTCAATTCCTCGTCGGCGATGATTCGCCCCTGCTCAAAATCCACCAAAAACATGCGCCCCGGTTGCAGTCGCCCCTTGGCCTTGATCGCCTCCGTCGGAATGTCCGCAAGCACGCCCACTTCACTGGCCATGATGACCCGATCATCATGCGTCACGTAATATCGGCTGGGGCGCAGTCCGTTGCGGTCCAACACCGCGCCGATGTAGCGACCATCCGTGAACGCCACGCTCGCCGGGCCGTCCCACGGTTCCATCAAACACGAGTTGTATTCGTAAAACGCACGCTTGGCCGGCGGCATCGACTCATGGTTTTCCCACGCTTCGGGCACCATCATCATCACCGCTTCAGGCAGCGGGCGACCGGTCAGCAGCAGCAATTCCATCACGTTGTCGAAAATGCCCGAGTCGCTGGTTTCCGGGTCGATGATCGGAAACAGTCGCCGCAGTTCCCCGCCGAACACTTCGCTTTCAAACAACCCCTCGCGGGCACGCATCCAGTTGATGTTGCCCCGCAGCGTGTTGATTTCACCATTGTGGCACATGAAGCGCATCGGCTGGGCACGCTCCCACGACGGAAACGTGTTGGTACTGAACCGTGAATGCACCATCGCCAGGTGGCTGGTGAAATCGGGCTGCTGCAAATCGGGGAAGTACAACCGCACCTGTTCGCTGGTCAGTTGCCCCTTGTACACAATCACCCGTGAACTCATCGAGGCACAGTAATAACTGCTCAGTTGCTTGAGTTTCGTGGCTCGTATCGTGTGGTACGCCTGTTTGCGAATCAGGTACAACTGCCGACAGAACGAAGTGCGGTCGCACTTCTCACCGGCGCCGATGAACACCTGTTCCATCACCGGCTCACTGGCACGGGCCGTCGGACCTACGTCCGCCTTGTCCGCATCCGTCGGCACCCTTCGCCAGCCCAGCAACTTCTGCCCCTGTACCGCGATGTACCGTTCGACAATACCCTTGCAAGCCTGTCGCTCGGCTTCATCCCGCGGCAGAAACAAAAACCCCACGCCGTAGTTGCCCGGCTCCGGCAGCTTCACCCCCAGTTCATCACGCAACACCCGCTGAAAAAAAGCATGAGGCAGTGCGGTCAATATGCCCGCACCATCGCCGGTGTTCTTTTCACAGCCGCAGGCTCCGCGATGTGCCAGCTTTTCCAAAATCGTCAGCGCATCATCGACCGTGTTGTGCGATGCCACGCCCTTGATGTTGGCGACAAAGCCGATGCCGCACGAATCCTTCTCCATCGCCGGGTCGTACAACCCGCTCGCAACTGGTTGCATGTGCGGCTGGTCGCTGGTTGACAACGCCGGCGTTTGCTCACGTAAGTTCACAGACTGCGTCATAACGGGCTGGTTCGGGTCGAATTTCATCTTCATTCACTCCGCAATCTCAATCACCATCCAACATGAAAAACCGTCGTTCAATTTCAGCCAAAAAACTTTATGGCAATTGGCATGATTGTTTGATGTATCGCATATCTTGCTCTGCCCCCTCTCCCACCGGGAGAGGGTAGGG
>CAZJMK010000057.1:7335-24992 GCA_964547135.1 uncultured Phycisphaeraceae bacterium
GTGAGGGCGTCTTTCTGCCCCCTCTCCCACCGGGAGAGGGTAGGGGTGAGGGCGTCTTTCTGCCCCCTCTCCCACCGGGAGAGGGTAGGGGTGAGGGCGTGACCGCCTTTTCTATTACCCGTGATTCATGGATTCACCACCTCAACCGCTCTTCGCAACATCATGTTTTCACCGGCGTGCGCATGTCCTGTTCCACCGCAGCCACCAAATCCACCCTCGGCCCGGCCAGTTCCAACAGGTGATCCACAAACCGCTGCACCGCCGGGGTGAAACCCGTGGTCACTATTGCCTCACCCTCATCATCATGCCTCTGCCACACATGCCCATGCGTCGCCCGGTGGTAAATGATGCCCATCGGTCGCACCAACCCCGGTTCCAGGTCCGCCGCAGCCAGCGAACCCATCACCACTTCCCGCATCACCGTCCGTTTGGGCAATATCGCGTAATGGTCTTCCGACACCGCCACCGCACTTTTGATCGTGTCCACATTGTCAAACATCGCTGCGATCGTCGGCTCGACGCCCTGTTCACGCAGATATTTGCGAATGCTCCGTCCCGCCGGCAACCCCGGTTCAAACGTCAGCATCGGCCACTCACCCAGTTCACGGGCATGCACACGATTGCGCCGCGCCAAGGGGTGCCCCGTCGCCACCACCACAGCCATGGGTTCATTCCGCAGCGGAATCACGCCCACCTGTTTCCAACGTTTGGGGAACGACAAAATACCCAGGTCGCACCGCTGCCCCTGCACCGCCTCATACACCTGTTCCGGCCGCTTGTATTCCACCAGCACATTCACCTTCGGGTGCTTGTTTTCAAAACTTTCCTTCACCTGATTCAGCAGGTCGATGCCCGCCGAGTAAATGGCATCAACCCGAACCTCGCCCGCCGGCTCATCCGTTTCCGGGCGCTGTCGGGCGATGCGCTGTTCAAGCTGGTCATACCGTTCCAGTAGTTCACGACAACCTTTGACAAACTCGCGCCCCGCTTCGGTCAGTTCCAACGGGCGCACCGAACGATCCAAAAGCGTCACCCCCAGCCGACGTTCCAACTGACTCACCCGCTGACTGGCCGCCGACTGGGTAATACCATGCTTGCCCGCCGCCTGACTGAAGCTGCGCATCACTGCGACATCGCAAATAAGTCGGATCGTGTGCATCGAAGTCACGTATTCTAAACATAAGTAAAATTGATGTCAACAGGTGACTTTATAAGTTATTTTAATGAAGATAAAAAAGTCATAATATTGCCGGTACAGAAACAAACACTTAGCAACTGTTTCATAACTGAGTACACGGTGGGGCGGGCGTCCCGCCTGCCAATGGGCGTAAGCCCATTTCGAACAACCATGGTCGATCAACATGAGCCTTCGGCTCATTGACAGGCGAGACGCCTGCCCCACCCAAACCAGTTGTGAAATAATTTCTTAGCCCACGGTCAATGACCGGGGGCCGGGAGTAATGATGAAAAGAAAAAGCCCAAGCATGTTAATGCTTGGGCTTTGAAGTAACAGGTTGTATTCGTCACCGAATCGAAGCGTTGCCTCAGGCCTGCCGACGGCGGGTGGCAAACGCACCCAAGGCGCCGAGGGATAGCAGACCCAAACCAGCGGTCATCGGTTCGGGAATCGCCTTGCCGATACGAATTTCATCCACCGAAGCGTCCAGCCCGGCGACCTGACTGCCGCCGGTGGCGGTGAGTCGGCCATCGATCTGCAAACCGATGGCTCCGATGCGGGTGAAATCAAACAACGGGTTGCTCAGCACAAAATCCAGATACAAAAATTCCTGCGCAACGAACGTGTTGCCGCCCGCCAGGGGTTTGGACAATTCTGCAAAATAACCGTTTTTATCCCACAGGCCGATACGCACATCGCCGACGTTGGGGATGTCGCTGAAGGTGACGACTTCGAAGCGATCCCCGAAGCCAGCGGTGATGTCCAGGCCGCTGGCACCACCCAGATTGAAAGCTGCTGGAGTAGCAAAGTTTCCGCCAGCGGTGTCACCCGAGAAAAGAGGTGAGCCGTCCCAGATGACGGTGGTGACGCCGTACACCGCGCGGTCCAAGGTGGATTCGAGCAGGTTTTCCGAATCCATCGGGTTGGCATTGATGTTGGCAACGATGTACCCGCGGGTTTTATTGCCTTGAAAACCAGTGATGCGGGCCGAGACATCACGATGACCGCCGAGAATGCTCGGATCGGACACTGTGCCGGTGTTAACCCCAGCAGGGGCGGAGGAAGGCAGACCACGGATGACGGTCTGAGGAAAGTCAAAGCTGACCAGTGCTATTGCCTGTGCGGAAGTGGACAACAGGCCTACGACTCCAAGAGCCGCGAAACTCGAAACCATGCGACGATCCATGGCAATCCCCTCTGTGAAAACCACGAGGCAGGTCTTGGCGCGTACGCGCCGTTGCTTCTCCACTCTCATGTACGGGAAACTATACCCGGCTTCCGACATCAAGCAAGTGGAAAAAAACGGGAAAAATCAGAAAATCATGTGTATTTCGTCAAAAAAGCGGAAGGTTGGATTACCCATGTTACCCAAGTGGATGGGGCATGAAGTCGGCTAAGAACCGGGCCGTGGATGAGCCGCGTGTGGACAGAGCCGGGCCGTGTCGGCCCGGTCTATCTTGCTGCAACAAAGCAATCATACCGGGGCGACACGCCCCGGCTCTGACGGCCGGGTGCCACACACAATCGGGGAGCGTACCGCTTGGCGGGCGCTGGGCGCGAATAACCATGGTCGTTGATTGCCAACGTTTAGCGCGGACGCTTTGCGTCGGCGTATGTTGTAGCCCAGCCGCCCTCGGCTGGGTGGGTTGACAAGATGCGCTTGACCACCGCCGGGGGCGGCGGTGCCACATTTAAATCAATGAAGTATTGTTCATCACCGACGCCGGGGGCAGTGGCACCCATCCAAGACAACACCCAGCGACCGCCAGCGGTACGCCCCCGGTTGTCTGTGGCAACCGGCCAACCGGCGGTAAGGCCATTTCGAATAACCCCATGCATTCATAGGAGCCTTCGGCTCATTGACAGGCGGGACGCCTGCCCCACCCAGCAATGAGAAAAAGCCCAAGCATGACCATGCCTGGGCTTTGAAAAATCAAGTTGTAAGAGTCATCGAATCGAAGCGTTGCCTCAGGCCTGCCGACGGCGGGTGGCAAACGCGCCCAGAGCGCCGAGGGAGAGCAGTCCCAAGCCCGCGGTCATGGGTTCAGGGACAGCCGTGCGGAACGGCGGGGAGGTCAGCGTTGCACTCCACGACACAGGAGTATTCGGACCACCGGTTTGAGTCAGGCTGACCGCGATGCGAGCAGCACCAGGGTCAAATCCGGGGTAGAGCGTGCCAGGTGTGAATGTGCCAAAGATGTTGAACGACAGAGTGGTCGTAATCGGATTGAATGCAATGTTGGCGATGCTGGTGGTAACCCAGCTACCAAACACAGCATCTGAGAAGGTGAAAGTGCCCGCAGCCAGATTAATAGCACTGGTGGAGACAAAAATAGCGGCAGGTCCAGAAACTTCAAGGAAGTCGCCATCAGCAAAAACGCCACTGTTGGGAGACACAACCACGGTACCAGCCAAGGGAGCAAATGGCGTAATGACCAAGTTCGGCAGCGAGATGTTATTCGGAACTACCGTTGCTCCGAATGCGCCGAAGGCAATCGAGCCATCCATCGTCGGCAATGCATTGACTTCCGGCGTCACCGCCAATGTCGTAATCATTGCCCCGCCCACAACCAATCCAGCCAAAAGGTTCGTCTTCATCCCCATCTCTCCTTGTAAAGTCCCTTCCTCAGGGATCGCAGAACATGTCTGCGTGGTTTTCCAACTTCGTATGGTGCTCTCCCCTCACGGGAGATGCTCCCCATCCTCGTACACGCATGAATTGTAATGCAGTCCCCGCATAAGGCAAGCATTTGCGCGAGAAATGTTAAAATTATTCAAACACCTATAAAACAATGACTTACGTGTTTAATCCAAAAAAAGACATTGTGTCATTTGCGTGAAAACGACCCAATAGTGCGAAAAAGCGGGTTCCCAGTTTGACATCGGTCCAATTGGTGTTTTATGCCTGTTGCAGGCACAGGTTACGGATCGAAGTGGCCAAGTGACGGAACAATATTCATCCGTTAGTGCCGCAGCTGAGTGCGTCTGTTTGGTGATTTGGCAATCTGGTAATCTGGCGATTTGGTGTTTTACGGAATTGAACGACCAAGTGACTGCAAAATGTAAAATCACCCGATCACATCATCAATAATAGAGACGATAAATCACGGCGATATTCAGAACAAAGGCGCCTTTGGCTTCAGAGCCTGTACGAAAAGTCCCTTTGAACGAGCCGCGACCGTGAGGGAGCGGTCTTCCCAAGCGGCAGGCACTCCGAAAACCGCTTCCTGACGGGCACGGCTCGTCAAGACCATGGGCTTTTCATACAGGCTCTGAGCGTCCCGACCGGCGCTCTTTTTATTGGGGGAACCCGTCATGCGGTCACAATCTCCGGAGGCTCACCTGGCCCGCCTATCCAAGGTGATGAGTGAGGAACAATGGGCGGTTCTCTCCCGCAAGCTGGGTCTGACCCGCCGTCAGTCGCAGGTCGTCCATCTTGCCCTGCAAGCCAAGCGCGACAAGCAAATCGCCGCCGAGCTTGGGCTGCGCCTCCCCACCGTGCGCATGCACCTGCGTTACGCCTACCAGCACCTGGGGGTCAGCGACCGGCTGGAACTGGCCGTGTTGGTCTTCGCCAGGCTCCAGCAAGTCGAGTGCGATTGTTAAGAATTGATGATCGATGGCTCTGAAGAATCCCTCTCCCGGAGGAAGAGTTGAAAACCTCGCCGTGGCGGGGGTTGGGGTGAGGGCGTGCCTTGTATTTTAAAACCTGTTGATTCATGGCCTTTTCTGCATCGCGCCCTCACCCGGCCTCGGTCGCCGCAGCGACACTCGGCCACCCTCTCCCGGTGGGAGAGGAGGCAGGCCTTTGTTAAGAATTGATGATCCTGTCTTCCGTGATACATCAAGAGGGTTGTATTTTTTTCGCAGAAGCGGGGTATGTTGTATCGGTTTGATATTTTCGTCCTTGCCTTCGGGGTGTTACCGGAGTGCGGGGCGAAGAAGCGTTTTGATACTAATTTGACGTCATACGTATCGTTTTGATCGAGTCGAAACAGGCTCAGAGCCACGAGCGGACACTGGTGTTGCTCAGAGCCACGAGCGGAAGCGCGTGGTTCTTCAAATACACCGCTCGTTACCACTCGCGGCTCTGAGTCCCGATATGAGTATCGCTAAAACAATACGTTTGACATCGAAATGGTATCAACAGGAAAAGGGAGAGAAGTATGTTGACGTTCGCCAGGCGGTTGTCGAGGTCTCTGACAGGCAAGAAGTTGCGACCGTATAAAAATTGCACGAATAGTGTTGACTTGCCTTCGGGGAAGGTTTTGAATAAAGGCAGATTTATGAAAACGAATCGTTTGGGTAAAGTTGCCACCACCTTCGCGGGTCTCGCACTCGCTGCCGGAGTTGTAAGTACCCAGCAGGCACATGGGGCACTATACAATATGACAATCGAAGGGACTGTTTCAGGTATAGTTCCAGGCTATTTTGATGGCGTTCTTGAAGGTGATCCAATTACCATTACTACATCTTTCGATACTGACGATGAGACTGGATTTTTGAGTATCATATCCCCAAGTCGTCCGTATTCATTTCAAATGGGGAGTTACTCAGAAAGTGGCATGCAACAAACTACGGTTGGCTACGGCAATTTGGGTCATAATACGCAAAACGAAAGACAACAGCTATATGTTGGACTAAACCGCGATTTTTTATTTACGAGCGGCGCCACGGCTCTAATTGAAATGTACGCAATTGATAACCTCCCCGGCTATATTTTTGACCCTGCCCTTCTTGATGGCCCAGACAAAACACAAGCCTTAACACAGCACTCAGCTTTTACTGCAAGCGATTTTAACGAACGATTTGAAATTAAGACTTCCTACATTAACAATAGTAGGTGGGTAGATACGTCTTTTGGCAATGTTCAGCGTATCCTGATTTCTCCAGCCCCGATTCCGGAACCAACCACGGCACTTCTACTTGGAAGTATGGCGTCTTCCCTGCTTCTCGCGCGACGCCCACAAAAAAATAACCTTGTTGTTACGCACATATAGTAATAATATATAGGTTTTTATATAATAAAGAAGCAGCAGTACCCGTACGGTCTGCTGCTTCTCTATAATTATTTTTATTATTTACTACAGGTTAATTCCAGAGCCCAAGGCAAATGGGGTGGCAGCACCCGATGTAAAGGTAACGGGATAAGCCCTGTTTCCAGACTTAAAAACAAGGGTACCGTTTGGTATAGTCGTTGGTGTTCCATTACCTATAAGAAACCCATCGGTAGAACTTCCAGTAATTGCGGCTGCGGTTGAGTTATACGGAACCCCAGATATTGATATAGTGCATGACCCGAAGTTCCCTGTAGTATCAGAGATTACAGTAGCTGCCAAACCAGCACGAGTAGTAGAGCTTGTACTACCTTGCGTTGTTAGGAAGGTCATTACATTCGCCACGGTGCCAGTACCTAGTGTGCCTCCGAGAGATTGCCATTGTGTGTAGGCATTGTTAAGAGCTTTGATTTGTGCAGTGGCCACTGTGTCAGCTGCGTTTTCTCTTACGCTCAAGAATCTGGGCACAATAATCGCGGCCACAACTGCAAGAATACTAAGAGCCACTAAAAGCTCTATCAGGGAAAATGCTTTCCCGTTGTTTTTATAATGATTAATCATATTCATTTGTTTGTTTTTGCCTGCGGAATGCAAGCGGAACAAGGATAGCACGGTTTGGAAGGTGTCCCAAACAGCCCTGCCCCTGTCTGTCTTGCAGGCTGGCACCCCTCCAACGGCTCGTCAAGCCCGAAAATGAAGGGGCATTATCCTCTTCCGCCTCCCCCCGAACGTTTCCATCGATCAACTTCTCCCGCAAGGCAGGATTGTGAACGGCCTGAAGCAACAGACCCTTTTCCGGCACCCCATCATGTCAGCAGGGTTACAGGCCTATCGCAAGCCGAAAGCTTCTGACGATCCTTTCCTCAGCGCTCCATTTTCCCCGTTATTCTCGTATGGTCTGCTCCTGTGGGGTTTCAAGTGAATTCGCACCGGCTTCCCTTGAATCACCGTAACTCCGTTGGTGGGAGAAACGCTCTACAAATCAAACAGACTCGTCGCCGTGAGCCGGGGACGGGGGCGGCGAATGACTCTGGGTTCGCCACGGGCGAGGGCCAGTAGCTCGCTGGCGGTTTGGCGAAAGGGGCGGTTGCCATCCGTGCGGAGGCGCTGCAGCCGAACACAACCTTCCACGTTGACATGGGCCAGGTCATTGCCGGAGCAGTCCAAGGATTGAAGCTGGCTCATCCCGGAGCAATCCAAACGCTCCAGCAGGTTGCCGGCACAACTCAAATGAGCCAGGCGATTCAGTTCCCGGACATCGAGGCTGGTCAGGCCGCAGTGGGTCACACGCAGGCGTGTGATGTGCCCGCAACGCTCATCGTTCCACGGCGCCCGGCAGGACCAGAGGATGACCCAAGGCAAAGGCGGGAGCGTGATGGGTTCCCTGCCCTTGCTGCGGTAATACCAGTGATACACCCGCACCGGGGATTGTTCAGAGGGCTCACTCAAAATACCCAAGTCCTCGTCACTGCGTTCCTCGTCCTTGGCTTGGTTTTTACACTTGACCACTCGACCACTTCTCTGTCCCCTCTCCCCCCGGGAGAGGGTTAGGGTGAGGGCGTGTCATTTCACCAAACCACTCGACCACTTTTTATTTCTCCACTTCCTCCCCCGCCGCTTCCCAAACGATCCGTTCGAACGTACCCGTCTTCATCACTTCGCGTCCCTTGCCGCCTCGGCCTGTCACCTCGTACTTGGCGGTGCTGATGGTCTGCTGCGCCCCTCGGCTGGTTTCCACCACCAACTGCTTTCGCTCGCCTTCCTGCACCGTCATGAAGCCCAAAAGCCGATCATCATCCTGCTGCAACTTGATCAGCAATACACCCTTGCCCGGGCCTGACAGGTGATTGATCTCGCTGACCTTGCACACCATGGCATGAGCCTGTTTGGTGGCTGCCAACACAATTTCATCGCCCTTGATCAGCGTCATGCCCACGACCTCCGCCCCGCCTGGTTCGCCGGCTGCGCTGGGGCGTGCGTACCTTCTTCCCGCCCGTGTGCTGGGTTCGACAAACGTTTCCAACCCGAAGCGCAAGGCATAACCATCGCTCGTGGCTGCCAGCGCGTGCGTCGGTGCGGGCAGGGGCAAGCCTTCCTTATCATTACCGGGCGACTTGATGTTGGGGGTGATGCGCGGGTCCAATGAAACCGCAGCCACCAGTTTTTCGCCATCCCTGAGTTTGAACAGTTTCTGAATCGGTTCACCATAGCCTGTGCTTGCCGGTACGTCGGCAATCAGGCATGTGTAAGCCGTACCGAGGTTGGTGAAAAAAGCGACGGTGGCGCGGGTGCTGCCGGGCACCATGGCCAGCACACTGTCGCCCTCGCGCAGGCGGGTCGATGATGCGTCCTTGACTTCCTTCTGACGCTTCACCCAACCGTCGCGGGTGACGATGACGACGTTGTCCTCCTCGATGATGAAGTCCTCCGCCTTGAACTCCTGCTCGACGACTTCCTCGATGAGTGTGCGCCGCTTTTCGGGCTTGCCGTACTTGGTGAGTATTTCCTCAATTTCCTGCCGCACCAGTTTCCACCGACCCTTGGCGCTTTGCTCGGCCAGCAGTTTGTCAATTTCCTTGGCGCGGGTGCGTTTTTCGTCGAGTTCCTGTTGAATGAGCAGAATTTCCAATCGTGCCAACCGGTACAGTTTCAATTCCAAAATCGCATCGGTCTGCACTTCATCGAGTTTGAAGCGTTCGATGATTTTTTTCGCCGCGTCCGCTTTGCCCTCCGACTTTCGGATGATGCGGATGATTTCGTCCAGGGCATCGAACACCTTGGCAAAGCCTTCCAGAATGTGAATGCGTTTGCCCAGTTGTTCGCGTTCGTGGGCCAATCGTTTGGTGACCACATCCAGGCGGAAGTGCAGAAAATGCCAGAGTATTTCCTTGAGGTCCAGCCGTTCCGGCCGACCGACTTCGGGCTTTTCCGTCGGTATCAGGCAGGTCAGATTCACATTGAAATTGGTCTGCAAGGGCGTGTGCTTGCACAGGTACGCCATGACCATCGCTTCGTCCGCATCCTTCTTCAACGTCAATTCAATCCGCACATCCTCGGTGGACAGATCACGCACATCCACCAGCGGCGGCAGCTTCCTTTCCAACACCACCTGGGCAATCCGCTCCACCAGTAGCGCCTTGTTCACCGTGTACGGAATGCTTTTGATGATGACGGTTTTCCCGCTGCGTGTGATGGCCCCGTTTTCCCACGTGCCCCGCAAACGAATCGCTCCCTGACCGGTTTTGTAAACCTCACGAATTTCCTCCCGGCTGTTCAAAATCTGTCCGCCGGTCGGAAAATCAGGCCCCTGAATCGCATCGTTGGCGACGAGCTGATACACCTTGATTTCCGGGTCATCCAGCAGCTTCAGCAAAGCCTTGCAGGTTTCCCCCAAATGGTGCGGCGGAACATTGGTCGCCATGCCCACCGCAATGCCCATCGAACCGTTGACGAGCAAATTCGGCAGCCTTGCAGGCAGTACCACCGGCTCTTCCCGCGTGCCGTCGTAATTGGGGCGCAGCGGCACGGTGGCCTGGTCCAACTCGGTCAACATTTCATCGCTGATGCGCGCCAGGCGACATTCGGTGTAACGCATTGCCGCCGCCGCATCCCCATCCAGCGACCCGAAGTTGCCCGAACCATCGACCAAGGGGTGTCGCAGTGAGAACGGCTGGGCCATGCGCACCAGCGCTTCGTAAATGGCCGAGTCGCCATGCGGGTGATAATTGCCCATCACATCACCGACGACCTTGGCGCATTTGCGATGTTTGACATCAGCCGTGAGTCCCTGCTGCCACATGGTGAACAAAATGCGCCGCTGCACAGGTTTCAAACCATCACGCACATCGGGCAAGGCACGACTGGTAATGACCGACAAGGCGTAATTGAGGTACTTGTCCTGCGCCGCTTCGTGCAGCGCGATACCGCCTTCACCAACACCGCCATGATTGAACGAACCACCGCCACCCGCGGTGCTTTTGAATGTGGCACCGCCGCCCCCGGCGGTGTTGTCATTATTTTGTGACAACGGAAATGCCGAGGCCGATACGGACAACGGCCCGCCACCAACCGGTTCGCTGCTGTCCCCCGACGGTTGCCCGGCTGTGCCGTTCACTTCACTGAACAAGTCATCTTCGTTTTTACGCTTTTTGGCCAAAGGTCGGCCCTCCGTGGCTTACTATGAACATACCCAACAGGGTCATCCGTTGCCCTGTGGTGCCGACATGCGACGTGAACGCCCCATCGCCTCGGCGGCGCAGACAGATTACCAGATCACAAGCCGATGCGGCCAACCATCCGTGACATGAAGACTAGAAGTGGTCAAGTGACGGAACCGTATTCGAATGTTAGCGCCGCGATTTATCGCGTCTGGTCGGAGTAGTTAATCGGTTGGTCGGTGCGTCGGTTAATCGGTTGAAGAAGTGGCCGAGTGATTTTACATTTTGCAGCTGATTGGTCGCATGGGTGACTTTGTGGCCCAGCCGCCCCCGGCTGGGTAAATCATCATGAATAACCACCGCCGAGGGCGGTGCCACATTCATAGACGCGATCAATCGCGGCGCTAACTCCCTTGGCAACTTGGCGTAATAAATCGAGCCGTGAGTTCTCTGCGATGCGCTATCGACGGTACAGGGAGAATGCGGTTGCCCTGGTGCTGCGAAGCCTTGCCGAGGTACGCAATCACATTTCATCACGCTGACCGGTTTTTTTATAATGCGATCGGCGTTGTGCATATTCACGCGGTGACACAGGCAGGTCGGGGTTGGGTGCATCAGCCATGACCTGTTCATGCAGCTTTTTCAAAAACGGGACGCACCAACCGCAACCCGTGCCCGCTGACAAACACTCACTGATCAGACTCACCACCGGCGGCTTCTCCCGGCGGCAAAAGTTCACCACCTTGCGCTTGCTGACGTGAAAACAAAGACAAACTTGATCATCATCGTGCATGAGGTTTGCGCCTTGAAGTTCGCTGTTGCCTTACAATAGCAGTATGAGTCGCAATGGTGCACCCAATACGCCGATGAATCGACTGGTCGAACGATTGGCCCGTTTGCCCGGTATCGGCACCCGCAGTGCCCAGCGTATGGCCATGCACCTGCTCAAAGTTACCCGCGACGAGGCACACGACCTGGCACAAGCGATCATCGACCTTAAAAACAACAGTCGGCAATGCTCGGTATGTTGCAACCTCACGCTCGCTGACCCGTGTGACATATGTGCTGACGAATCGCGCGATCAGGGGCTGGTGCTGGTGGTCGAACAACCCAACGATGTGGCTGCGTTTGAGGCCACCGGCTTGTACCACGGGGTGTATCACGTATTGATGGGCCGATTGTCCCCGTTGGACGGGCTTGGGCCTGGTGAATTGACCATCAGCGGGCTGTTGGAGCGGGCAGAGACCGGGAGGGTGCGTGAGGTGATACTGGGCACCAACCCGACGCTCGAAGGCGACGGCACCGCCTTGTACCTGGCGCAGGAACTGGAAAAACTCAACATCAAAGTGACCCGGTTGGCACGAGGTCTGCCCACGGGTTATCAGCTTGAAACAGCGGCAAAGGCGGTACTGGCTGACGCAATACAAGGCCGACAGAGCATGAAAGGTTGATGCCGACAGCGTGATATGCCGATGTGTGCCGTAGGGACGTGGTTAATTTCGGAAAGCAGCAGCGACTCGACTTACAAGGACGTTTGCAAGCAGCATGAGAATTGATGCCGGACAACATCTGCGGATGGACCAGCGTATGAAGCTGGCGCCGCGCATGATTCAATCGATGGAAATTCTGCAACTGCCGATTCAGGCGTTGGAGGAACGCATCGAGCAGGAATTGGCTGCCAACCCGACGCTGGAATTGCGCGAACCCGGCAGCGATGGTGATGATGAATTGGAAGGCAAGCCGCCGGAGGAACCGGTGAGCACCAAGACCGAAGGCGAACGCGAACTGGTGGTCAAGGACGCGGACCCGAATCACCGTGATGATTTTGAACGGCTGGACAACCTGGCGGAAGAATATGGTGATGCGTGGGAATCGAACACCTACGAAACCGGCGACACCTATCGGCGAAGCAGCGGCAGCGGCGATGACCATGACCCCAAAATGGAGGCGATGAACAACACTGCTGCCCGCCCTGCATCACTTTCCGATCAACTGCTGGATCAATGGCATTTGGTGGAAACCACCCCATTGCTGCGGGCTGTGGGCGAGTACCTCATCGGCTTCATCGACGAAGACGGCTACCTGCGCACTGACATGCAAACCCTGCTCACCCAGGCACCAGCCGAGTTCACCCGTGAATTGCTCGAAGCAGCCATCACATTGATTCAGCAATCACTGGAGCCCGTCGGGCTGGGGGCACGTGATTTACGCGAATGTTTGTTGTTGCAAATCGATGCCAAGGCGCGCATGGCCGGCAAGCCGGATTTAACCGTCGAACGCACATTGGTCGGTGAGTATTTGCGCGATATCGAAGCCAATCGTTTACCACGCATCGCGCAGCGAACCAACCTGTCACTGGACGCGATCAAGGCTGCGATCAACAACCTGCGTCAGTTTCACCCGCACCCGGGGCGACTGCTTGCGGAGGATGTGCCGCGCACCATCATGCCCGATGCGATTGTCGAGTATGACGACATTACCGACCGATACGTGGCAAGGCTGACGGTGGACCGCACCCCCGCACTGACCATCAGCGCCCGCTATGCACGCATGAGCCGGGACCCGGCGGTGGACCGCAAAACCAAGGACTTTGTCAACAATAACCTGCGCTCGGCCCGCTGGCTGATCGATGCCATCATGCAACGGCAGAACACCTTGCTGCGGGTGATCAATGTGGTGCTCGAAGCCCAGCGTGAATTTTTCGACCATGGCCCGCAGCATTTGAAACCACTGCCGATGACGCTGGTGGCTGACCAGTTGGGCATTCACGTGGCGACGGTCAGCAGAGCGGTGTCGGAAAAATACATGATGACCCCGCGCGGCGTGCTGCCCTTGCGCATGTTCTTTTCCGGCGGCACGGAAACGCAGGACGGTGAATCCATGAGCTGGGCGGCAGTGCAGGCCAAGTTGAACGAAATCATCAACACCGAAGACAAAAGCAACCCGCTGTCGGACGATGAACTGGTGGTCGAACTGAAAAAACATGGCATCGACATCGCCCGACGCACCATCGCCAAGTACCGCAAGCAATTGCACATTCTGCCCGCCCGGCAACGCAGACAATTTTGAGTTGCGATTGGCAGACAATCGACGGCCAACATAAACACCTGCCGCCTTACGTCATATCAAACTAATTTCACCGCAGAGATCGCGGAGATCGCAGAGAGGAACTTGAATCAAAGCGTTATTTGGTATGTTCATTTTTCCGGTTGTCTCTGCGTTCTCTGCGCCCTCTGCGGCAAAATCTAAAACCATGTGCTTCACGTCATATTCTTCTTCGTGGCTGCACTGCCTATCCGGCTCATTTGCTTCACGGCAAAAAGCGAGCCTGCTGTGCGGGGTCGAGTGGTGTGCACGTGGTCGGGCGAATCAGGCGACGACGGATACGGGCGATACCGTTGTAAAAAAAATCACGGACACCTGCAGGCATAACGCCGGCGATGCTTGCCGATACGCGGGTTATTCCGCCCAGTTCACGCATGATGTACAACACTGCGTTTGATCGAATCAACACCTGCTGTTCACGGGTCAAAACCACCACGCTTGCAGGCAGTTGCTCACGTGTCGTTACGTCAAAGGTTTTTTCAAATGTGACGCCGGGTCGCGGAGCGAATTGAAATCGCCCCGCTGAATCACGGCGTAAAACAAACATCACCCAGCGTTGACAGAAGCCGCATTCCGCATCGTAAAAAATGAGGTCGCGCTGGGCCATGATCAATGATAGATGGCAAACATATGCTTGACGCCGTGCCCTTCAGGGCCGGATGTTTGATCATGAAATCCGGGGCTGAAGCCCTGGGCGTCAGTTGTTGTTCTGACACCATCAACGCGGCGTCGTTGCATTGAGCAATGTCGGGTCGGCCACGAGTGTAAGCGGCAGCACCGCTTCATCGACCGTTTGCGCTTGGGTGTCGGTGAGCCGAACCCGCAGTTGATACCGGCCGACGCCCAGGTTGGCGGGTATGTCGATCATCTGCACGACGAAAAAGTCACGGCGCTCCTGGCGTGATTCATCGACAATGTTGGCCGGGGCGCTCTTCCAGACTTCCAACCCGTCAGCCTGGTTGATGATCGAAATTTCCTGCTGCAATTTCACCTGAAAAACATTCTGCCCAGCGTTGGTGGCACTGGTACTGCGAAAGTGATCGACCTCAACATACACAATGGCGCGATGGGTTCGCCCTGCCATAAAGCTGGTGCCTTCGAATGGTTCATACACCCCGAAACTGCGCACCCGCCGACATAACTGCACGTTACTGATTTTAAGCGATGATTCAGGTAACAACCCCTGCAACATTTTTTCAACATCACGGCGCGACAGGTCGGTCGGTTTGCCGATGAGTTGCTGACCCAGTTGCACGATGATCTGGTGATAACGGGTGACCATGTCGCGCTGGGTCGGGGTCAGCCCTTGCAGGTCCGTCGCAGCCAGTTGCCGTGAGGGGTCCGCCAGTGACAAACCGGCAGCGGTGATAGCGCGACGCAGAGCGGGTTCATCACCCTCACGCAACACCGTGCGCAGTTGGTCGAGCAATGCCTGTCGATCATGAACGTTGACCGTCGATGATGCAGTTGGCGACTGGCTGGCAGCGTTGCCTGTGTTTGCCGAACGACTCGCGGTTGGTGTTGCGTCGCTCAGGGTCACTGACGATGCTGGCATCGTTGTAGTGTTTGAGTTGGTCGCATTACCAGCCGGTGTATCGGGCACGGTGATGGTCGGAAGCGAATGGTCGGCAGCGGGTGTAGGTATCGGCCGGGGTCGCTGGGTTTCCAGCCAGCGAATTTGTGCATCGGTTGACGGCGGTGCTGGTTTCGTGACGGTTGGTTGCGTGCCGGCTGACTGTGTCGCAGCAAATGATTCGCCGGCACGGGGTGTTTTTTGCAAGGCCTGTTGCAAACGCTGGGCTTCCAGTTCGCTGCGCTTCTGCGCTTGCTGCGAAGCAGGGTCGTCAGCAATGACTGGTTGGCCTGTCGCATCACGTGACAGGTTGATGACCTGACCGTTTGATGATGGTGGTTGCGCGTTTGGGTTGCTTGATGAGCCGGGTGATGTGGTGCTGGGCGTGCTTTCACAGGCAACAACGAACAGCATCATGCTGATGAGCAGCATGGGTCGCGTCATCGGGTGTGGTAAATGGTCCGTCAAAGACAACCCGTCTGCCTCCTGCATGGGTTGAGGGCGGTTCATCCTGAACCGTGTCGATGCGTGTGCGGTATCACTGTTATCTATTTTATCGACCGACAGCGACTTCTTCCGCCAATTGTGCGCAAAAAGTTTCCAGGTGGCGCAGCGGGTCGCCCACGCCCTGTCGCTCGCTGAGCATGTCGTCCATCATGCGGTCGTACCATCGGCGGGCATCGATCGGTTTGATACGCTGCGACAAAGTCAGCACGCCATCCTTCGCCGGCCCCCACAACTTCAAACGGCTGGCGATGGCCCCATCCCCCACTTTTTTGGCGCGCAGAATGGTCGCAAAACAAATTTTGCGCATCAGGTCCGTCACCGCAAACTGCACCGGCACTTCATCATTACGCGCCAGGTCCACCAATTCATGAAGCGTTTCCAGCATCATCCGCCCGGGTTTTTGCCCCTGCGTCTGCCCCAGCATGGCCTGCAAAATCACCTGCTGAATCGCAAAGGCTTTTTCTTCGCTGCTGCGACCGGTGAGTTCTTCGATCATCGCCAGCGTGATCGATGCCCCCTTGTCACCACCCAAGGCCAACTTGGCCAGTTCGCTGTCCAGGCGCATCAGGTTGGTGCCCAGTCGTTCGACCATCACCCCCGCCAGGTCGCTGCTCAACACGCATTGATGCACCGCTTTGGCGCGACGCACCAGCCAGGTTTTCACTTCATTGGCTGAAAGCGGGTCGCATCGGGCAATAAACCCAACCGCCTGAATCGCATCATCGAGTTTGCCCTTGTTCCACAATGAACTGCGCAACACCAGCACGGCCTGCTCGACCGGGTTTTGTGCATATCGGTGCAGGGCTTCACGATGACCTTCGCGTTTGACGAACTTGTCCGCTTCATCGACGACGACGAACTTGAATGATTGCAACAGGGAAAAGGTGCGTACCTCATCGAGTACGTCGGCCAGCGATGCGCTTTCGCCGTCGAAATAAACGGTGTCGAAGTCGCCATGGGTTTGCCGCATGACTTTGCGCAGGGTTTCGAGGTGTTCGTATTTGAGCATCTCTTCGCTGCCGAAGATGACGCACAGGCGTACCTGATCGGTGACATCGGCGGGGCTGGTCGGGTTGTCAGTACTACGCTTTGCCATGGGTGACGACGATTTTACGACAATAACTTGAATGATTGGGTTGTTCCGTGCAAGCGCTGCGACCAAAGGCTGACGCCCTTGCTGCACGTGGGGTCGAAGGACAACGGCGTAATGGTCGCGTAACCAGCGAACAGGCAATCGACATCGGTGTCGGGGTCACGCCTGTGAAAATCGAAAACATCGGAAGCCATGTAACGCTGCGACATCGCACTGCCCGATGGTGCTTCGGCTGGTTGGCTCACGGCCGACGCATCAGTCACCGTTTCGCCCGTCACCGGTTCGTTGGTGAGTGAATAATCTTCCACGATGCGGCTGGTACACAGGGGTACGACGCGCACGCCCTGCGGTTTTCGACCATCGTCGAGCACGGGCAGATTGAGGTTTAACAGGGTGTGCGGTTCGATGACATGTTTGAGCATGTCATTGAGGATGGAGCGCGTCAGTTGCGAGGCGGTTTGCCAATCGATGACATCACGGCGGGCGATATGCAGGCTCACGGCGATCGCGGGCATGCCCCAAATCGCTGCTTCACGGGCGGCCCCGACGGTCCCGGAATAAAAGACATTGACGCCGACGTTGGCGCCGCTGTTGATGCCGCTGACCACCAGGTCGATGGGTTGCGGGACCAGGTGATGTACTGCCAGTTTGACGCAGTCAGCGGGCTGACCGTCCACCGCGATGCCGTTGAATAGCGGTTGGCCTTTGTCGTCGTTCACGGTGACTTTGCGCGTTTCCATCGGTCGATGAAAGGTCACCGCATGACTCATGGCGGAACGAACTGAAAGCGGAGCGACCACATGCAACTCACCCAAACCGAGCATGGCCTGATGGAGCGCCGCCATGCCGGGGGCGAAAATGCCGTCGTCATTGGTCAGAAGAATACGCATGGTGCGATTGTAACGGGTGTTTGCTTGTTTGTATTACGGAATGGAACATACAAGACACGAAGCGGAGAAGTGGTCGAGTGGTCGAGTGGTCGAGTGGT
>CAZJMK010000058.1:0-24692 GCA_964547135.1 uncultured Phycisphaeraceae bacterium
AGCACCCAGCACCCAGCACCCAGCACCCAGCACCCAGCACCCAGCACCCAGCACCAACAATCGATGTAACCAAACCATGATGGACAACGAATGATGGTGGTGGACGAGCAATGTCGAACATGGATGCAGGCAGCCCTGAACGGGGACACGGCTGCCTATCGGCTGTTGCTCGAAGCCATCGGCCCATGGTTGCGGGCCTTGCACGCCCAGCACTGTTCGCCCGCCGATGCCGACGACCTGATGCAGGAAACCCTGCTGGCCATTCATCAGAAGCGTCATACCTACGACCCTGCACAACCTTTTATGCCCTGGGCTGCTGCCATCGCCCGCTACAAACGCATCGACTTTTACCGTCACCGTCAGCGTCTGCGCGAAACCGAACTCAACGATGACGCCCCGTTGCCTGCCTTGAACAACAATGAATCACGGATGGGCGAACATCGTGAACAGATCGAAAAACTATTGGCCCAGCTTCCCCGCGAACAGGCACAGGTGATTCGCACCGTCAAACTCGAAGGGCATAGCGTCCATGAAGCTGCCTTGAAACTTTCACGCAGCCTGTCGTGGGTGAAGGTGAATGTGCATCGCGGTTTGAAAACCCTGGCGGAGAAAGTGCAGCAATCGTCATTATGAGCCAACCATTGATCGACACCCTCGTGAACGACCTTAAGCCCACCCCCAAAGCACGACACTGGGGCGTGTGGCGTTGGGTGCTGTCGGGCATTGTCATCATGGCTGTACTGGCTTGGTTGCTATTGGGCAACCGACTGATCGCCGGTGATCCGAGTATGAACTTGTTTTCGCTGCTGAAGGTCGGGCCGTTTGTTTTGGGGCTGGTCGGCTTTGGTTTATTGGCCCGCGATGTGATGGTTCCCGGTCGTCGGGTGAGTGTGTGGGGCAGTGTGTTGCTGATTGCCGGGGGGCTGGGGGTGGTCGGCTTCATCGTTGCCGGGTTGGCGATGCAGGGGATGGAAAGTGTCACCCGTTGGATTGCGATGAAGTGTGTGATTTCGATTCCGCTGCTTTCGCTGCCGGGGCTGGTGATGTTGTGGGGCTATGCGCGTCGTGGTGCAGCCACGCGCCCGATGCTCGCAGGTGCGTGCCTCGGGGCGTTGGGGGGCATGTGCGCTGCGGTGGTGTATGGCATGAGTTGCAGCGTTGATCAGCCCGCCTTCGTCGGCGTCTGGTATGTCACGGGCATTCTGATTGCCATGATCATCGGTGCCCTGGCCGGTGGCCGACTGCTGCGGTGGTAGGTTGCGTTGGGGGAAGAAGTGGTCGCGATTGGGTGGATGACGCCGAGGGCTTCAGCCCCGGATGTCATTCTGAAAAAATCCGGCCCTAAAGGGCACGGCGTCAACATCACCACAATTCATCGCCACTTCTTTCCTCATCCATCTGCGGTATCATGCCCTTCATGTTTGGACACCTAACCGACAAGTTCAATGACGTATTGCGCACGCTTTCGGGTCGCGGCAAAATCAGCGAAGGCAATGTGCGAGAGGCGATGGAACAGGTGCGCACGGCACTCTTGGAAGCCGACGTGCATTATCAGGTGGTGCAATCGTTCTGCGAACGGGTGCAGGCACAAGCCTTGGGCGCCAAGGTGCTCGAAGCGGTCGAACCCGGGCAGCAGATGATCAAAATCGTGTACGACGAACTGGTCACCACCATGGCCGGCTCGGCTGAGGAAGCCGACGAAGTATCGTCCAGCGATGCCGGGCTGATGCTCGTGTCCCCCGGCCCGACGATCGTGATGATGTCGGGGTTGCAGGGTTCGGGCAAAACCACCACCTGCGGCAAGCTCGCTGCCTATTTCAAGAAAAAGGGTTTGAAGACGATGCTCGCGGCTGCGGACCTGCAACGCCCCGCCGCTGTGCATCAGTTGGAAGTGCTCGCAACGCAGGTGCAAAACGATGCGCCGGGTTCGGGCAGGGTTTTGTTTTACGCAGAACCCGACAAGGTGGCTGAGTACGGCAAAGCCGTCGGTGCCGCCGTCACCGTGGCACGTAATGCGGTGCAGTCGGCTCGTACGCAACAGGTCGATGTATTGATACTCGACACCGCAGGCCGGTTGCACGTCAATGATGAACTCATGGGCGAACTGCGACAGGTGAATCAGGCGGTTCAGCCGCACCATATTTTGCTGGTGATCGATGCGATGACCGGACAGGATGCGGTCAACAGCGCCAAGGCTTTCAATGACCAACTCGAACTCGATGGCGTGATTCTGACCAAGTTCGACTCGGACACGCGGGGCGGAGCGGCGTTGTCGGTGCGGCAGATCACCGGCAAGCCGATCAAGTTCATCGGCGTGGGTGAAAAGCTCGATGCTTTGGAAGAGTTTCACCCCCAGCGGGCAGCTTCGCGGATACTGGGCATGGGCGATGTGGTCAGCCTGGTGGAAAAGGCGCAGGAACAGGTGAGCGAGGAGGAAGCAGCGGCGCTTCAGGAAAAAATCGCCAAGGGGAAGATGACGCTGGACGATTTTTTGAATCAGCTGCGGAGCATCCGCAAGATGGGGCCGATGAAAAATTTGCTGGGCATGTTGCCGGGCATTGGCAATCAGCTTAAAGACTTGAATATGGATGAATCGCAGATTGATCGCACCGAGGCGATGATCTGTTCGATGACGCGCGACGAGCGCAAGGACCCGGACAAGCTGGACAATTCACGTCGTCGGCGGGTGGCACGCGGTTCGGGCACACGCACGGAAGACATCAGCCATCTGGTGAAGGGTTTCAATATGGTGGCCCAGATGGGCAAACAGATGGCGAGCATGAGCATGTTGTCGCGCATGAAGGCCATGGCAGGCCTGTCACCGATGGACCTAAGCGCCCTTTCAGGCCCCGGCGGCGGCATGCCCGGTTTACCCCCGGCCAGGGCGGAGTCGAACAAGCCCAAGTTCAAACAGCGCAAGAAAAAGAGCCGGTGATGTGTGGTAAAATAACGGTATGAAAAAAACCGATCGCAGCCACTGGATTGTGCGAAAATTTTCCTCTCACGCCGAGGCTGAGGCGGCGGACTTGCTCGAATACGCACGTATGAGCGATAGTGACAAACTGGCGCTGGTCGAATACTTGAGGGCACAGGCCTATGACATCGTCCCCGCCTATCGTGATCAACCAAGACTTCCGCGACATGCTTGGCCTGTTGTTAAAACACAACGTTGATTTTCTGCTCATCGGGGGCCACGCGTATGGGGTTTATGCGATTCCGCGTTTTACCAAAGACATTGATTTTTTTATACGCCCCACTTCGGAAAATGCTCAAAAACTTTGGAAGGCCCTGGCGGAGTTTGGTGCTCCTTTGCAGCAACTGGAAGTCAGCGATCTGGCCAACCCTGCCAACTTTTTGCAAATCGGAGTAGCGCCCAATCGAATTGATTTGACGATGAGTATTGAGGGCGTTGAGTTCGACGAGGCCTGGCGTGAACGTCACCGGGTCGAGTTTGCCGGTTATGAAGTCTGTGTCATCAGTCGAAAACACCTCATCGCCAACAAACAGGCGGTGGGTCGCAAACAAGACCTGGTGGATGTTCACTATCTGCTCGAAATGTCGAAGTTAACCAAACCCAAAAAGCCGACGAGCCAGCGCCGCAAAAAGCCCAGGTAGTGTGGGTGGACTGCAACGAAACGACTCAGAGCCGCGAACGGCAATCGAGTTGCTCAGAGCCGCGAACGGTAGTGAGCGGTATATATGAAGAACCACTCGCTTCCGCTCGTGGCTCTGAGCTACACCGATGTCCGCTCGTGGCTTCGAGCAACACTGGCGTCCGCGTGAAACATGATAAGAGGTGGTGTTTGTGAAAACGAAGAACCCCCGGCGGTTGAGCCGAGGGTTCTGGGGCTGTCACGATGGAACCGAATGAGGATCGAATGTAAGGTTCGGCTGGGGAGTGTCGAACCGCGAACCACAGGGTCGATTCCGGCTGAATCAGTTGACCATGTCTTTGAGGGCCTTGAGCGGGCGGATGCGCACGACATTGCGTGCCGGCTTGGCCTTGAAGACGCGTTCCTGTTTGGTGAACGGATCAATGCCCTTGCGTTCGGGCGTGGCGGGCTTGTGAACGACGCGAATTTTGAGCAGGCCGGGCACCGTAAACATACCGGGACCTTTCTTGCTCAACGATTTTTTGACGACGCCGGACAGCGATTCAAACACCGAAGACACCTGTTTGCGTGACAAACCGGTGACCTTGGAAATTTCGCTGTACACTTCACTCTTGGTCGGAGCCTTGCTGGTTTTTGCCATGGTGAAAACCTCTCCTTGGCTGGGGGTGCTAGTCCATCCGTGACACGCGACACACGAAAAACACGTTCGAAACCGCCGTTTCCCCGACGGCTGCGTCGATTGTCCCTTGTTTTTCGGCACATTGCAAGACCCAACGTGAAAAAATCCCATTTTTCAGGGTTTCCCCAAAATGGGTTGAAGAAGTGGCCCAGTGGTCGAGTGACCGAGTGTCAGAACCAAGCCGAGAACGAGCGGCTTTGCCGCGAGGGCTCGGGTATTCTTGTTGGTTCATCGGTGAGTCAGTGAATCGGTTGCTCGGTCAGACTGCATTATTTCTTGCCGATTAACCGACCCACCGACCAACTGATTCACCAGACAATACCCAAGTCCTCGTCATCACCTTCGGTGACTCCTCGTCCTTGGCTTGTTTCTTTCACTTGGCCACTTTCGCTTTTCATTTTCACAATCAGCCGGGTTGATGCCGTCACCGGCTTACGTTATAGTTAGCCGTTCCGACTCGCAGAGCATGTCGTGGTGCGTGTGTGCCGCGACGGACATGATTCGGTAAACATCGGCCGGTCCTCTGGAATACCGGCGATAGGTTTCTTACCCCCTGTAGTGGAGAGATTCCGATGGCGATTGGTGTATTCAAACGTACCAAACCTCACGTCAACGTCGGCACGATCGGTCACGTCGATCACGGCAAAACCACCCTCACCGCCTCACTCACCGCAGTGCAGGCCGCCAAGGGATTGGCCACGTACAAGGCCTACGACGAAGTCGCCAAGGCTTCGGAAAAAGAAGGCCGGCGCGACCCGACCAAAATTTTGACCATCGCCACCAGCCACGTGGAATACGAAAGCGAAAAGCGGCACTACGCTCACGTGGACTGCCCCGGTCACGCTGACTATGTGAAGAACATGATCACCGGTGCCGCCCAGATGGACGGTGCGATTCTGGTGGTCTCGGCTGCCGACGGTGCCATGCCCCAGACCAAGGAACACGTGCTTCTGGCGCGTCAGGTGAACGTGCCCTCCATCGTGGTCTTCCTGAACAAGGTGGACCTGGTGGACGATGCGGAACTGTTGGACCTGGTGGAAATGGAAATTCGTGACCTGCTCAACAAGTACAAGTTCCCCGGCGACACGACCCCGATCGTGCGCGGCTCGGCTTTGGGCGCACTGACCAACCCCAAGGACCCGGAAAAAACCAAGTGCATTCAGGAACTGATGGACGCCATCGATTCGTTCGTTCCCGAACCGGTGCGTCTGACCGACAAGCCCTTCCTGATGAGCGTGGAAGACGTGTTCAGCATCAAGGGTCGCGGTACCGTGGGCACGGGTCGTATCGAACGCGGCGTGGTGAAGGTCGGCGAAGAAATTGAAATCGTCGGCCTGGGCGACAGCAAAAAGAGCGTCGTCACCGGCGTGGAAATGTTCAACAAAACCCTGGACTTCGGTCAGGCCGGCGACAACGTCGGCTGCCTGCTGCGTGGCGTTGAAAAGGATGACCTGCAGCGTGGTCAGGTATTGGCCAAGCCCGGCAGCATCACCCCGCACACCAAGTTCAGTGCCGAGGTGTACGTGCTGACCAAGGAGGAAGGCGGGCGTCACTCGCCGTTCTTCACCGGTTACAAGCCGCAGTTCTTCTTCCGTACCACGGACGTGACCGGCGACATCAAACTGCCCGACGGCGTGCAGATGTGCATGCCCGGTGACAACATTCAGATGGAAGTCACGCTCGGCAAGTCGGTCGCCATGGAAGAGCAGCTCCGCTTTGCGGTGCGTGAAGGCGGACGCACGGTCGGTGCGGGCGTGGTGACCAAGATTTTGGCGTAAGATTGAGTTGGGGTTGATCGACGGTTGTTGATTGACCTTGTTGGAAGCGTAAGCAATACCCCAGCCGCCAGCCCTCCCGGATGAACCCTTTGGCGGTCGTCCCGGAGGGCTGGTTGGCCGGTGGGCTGAAGCAGGAATTGGACCGATGGCTAAAAAATCAAGTGCAACCGAGTGGGTTTGGCTTCAGTGCTCCGAAACCGGAGACCTGAACTACCGTACGCGCATCAACGCCAAGCTGGGCATTACGGAAAAACTCAAGGAAGGTTTGAAAAAGTATTCACCGCGCGTGCGCAAGCATACGATTCACAAGATCAAGCGCAAATAGGGGCTTGCCTTGGGTGGGTGAATCGGGTGCCTGTGGCACGACTTTGTGCCACAGGGGATCAAAGCTGTGGGCAGTCGAAAACGCCTGCCCACAGGCACCCGGCGGCTCGTTGGATATCGCGGTCTGTTAGCGGATAGCGTTACGCCGGTAGCTCAATTGGCAGAGCAGCCGTCTCCAAAGCGGCAGGTTGGGGGTTCGACTCCCTCCCGGCGTGCTTCGACGGATCGGGACCAAGTCGGTCGCCCCGCCGCATGTGTATCAGGGGGCAAAGGGTAATTTATGTCGTTTGGAATCTACAAGCCCGGTCAGGGTTACTGGGTGCGAATGCTCAGTGCCATCGGCTTCGGCCTGCTGGTGCTGGCCGGGGTCGCCTGGTTGTGGAGCGAACTGGACACCATCGGTCGCAAGGGCACCAGTCAGCGCGGTTCGACCGAACTGGTCGCCCGCTTCGCCGCCTGGGGCAAGGCCAACAATCACGAGATCGCAGGCCTGCAAAACCTGCGTGAAGCCTCGCTCACCACCATCGACAATGTGCGACAAATTCGCCTGATCGACAGCCTGGGGCGAAGTTTCACCCTTCAAGCGGCGCAATTCGATGCCGCCAACGTATTGGTCGATACCGGGCTTCCGCCGCTGGACCGCGGCGCTGCCCTGCGTTTGCAGGATGTCGAGCGGGTGTCGGTGGTGGGGGACAATGTCAACTTCGCCGGCATACCGACGTTTGCCCATCGCAATCGGCTTTACATTCAATCGGGCACTGCGGTCGGGGTGATTCTTCTTTTCGGCGGGGTGCTTTTCTGGGTGCTCAACAAGCCGAGGGTGGTTGAATTCATGATCGCCACCGAAGCGGAGATGCGCAAGGTCAACTGGCCGACCAAACGCGAAGTGATCGGTTCGACATGGGTGGTGATCTGCGGCACGTTCCTCATGGCCTTTGTGCTGCTGGTGGTCGATATGGCCTTCTCCGAACTGTTCATCAACATCCGCGTGCTGGAGGGTAAATCGATCTTCCAGCAATTCTTCAATCCGTAAGCGACCGATTTTGAACGATCCCCGGTTTTGCATCACCCCTGTTGCGAGGATGGCCGACCATGGCCGATACTGAAAAACAAGTCACCGAACGCGTGGACCAGATCGCCGCCGATGAGCCGATGATCACCCCCGGCATGAACTGGTTCGTGCTCCGCGTCGCCTCCAACAAGGAAGACTCGGTGCGCGAAACCCTGCTGCGCAAAATCAAGATCGAAGGTTTCACGCACCTGGTCAACCGCATCCTCGTACCCACCGAAAAGGTCAAGTCCATCAAGGCGGGCAAGTCGAAAATCACCCTCAAAAAACTTTACCCCGGCTACGTGTTCGTGGAAATGAAACTCGAAGCCGACGGTCGCATTCCGCAGGACATTTTCTTCCTCATCAAGGAAACCACCGGCGTGGGCGACTTCATCGGCACCGCCGGCCGACCTTCGCCCATGAGTGTGCCGGAAATCGAGAAAATGCTCGCCGCCAGCAAGCCCGCCGAGGATACGCCCACCGTCAAGATGGAATTCAAGAAGGGCGATCACATCAAAATCAAGGAAGGCCCCTTCGAGAACATGGAAGGCACCGTCGATGAACTGCTGCCCGATCAGGGCAAAGTCCGCGTTGTGGTCACCATCTTCGGCAGATCAACCCCCATCGAACTCGAACACTGGCTCATCGAAAAAGCGGATGAGTGATAAAGAAGTGGTCAAGTGGTCGAGTGGTCGAGTGGTCTGAAATGTTTAGCGCGGATGCTTTGCGTCGGCTTATGACGCCGTGCCCACCAGGGGCAGGGCCGGATGTGCTTCATTTCTGTTCGTGCTGATACCAGCAGGCGACCTGATGCAGTGAGGCTTGTTCCACCGGTTCCAGTCGGGGCGCTTGTTCCACGCAGCGGCGCATGACACGCTCGGTCAGCCGGCGTTGGGTGAGGGTGACGATTTCCGGTTCAGGGTGATGCTCGGTGCATTTTCGGGCGAGGTTGCAGCGCGGGTGAAAGCTGCAACCGGTGGGCGGGTTGATGGGCGAGGGTACTTCACCGGTGAGCATGATGCGGGCTTTGCGCCGGGTCGGGTCGGGCATCGGGGCTGCGGATAAAAGCGCCTGTGTGTAGGGGTGGCGCGGGTTGTTGATCACTTGTTCACGCGAACCGATTTCGACGATTTTGCCCAGGTACATCACCGCCAGTTGATCGCAGAAATGTTGCACCACCGCCAGGTTGTGGGCGATGAACAGGTACGACAGGCCCAGTTCCTGTTGCAGGTCGGAAAGCAGGTTGAGGATTTGTGCCTGAATGGAAACGTCCAGTGCGGAGACGGGTTCATCGCAGACGATGAAGTCGGGTTCGAGCGCCAGGGCACGGGCGATGCCGATGCGCTGGCGTTGTCCGCCGGAGAATTCGTGCGGGTAGCGCTGAGCGTAATCGGGGGACAGACCGACTTTTTTGAGAAGGTGAGCGACGCGGTCGTGAACTTCCGAGCCTTGGGCGAGTTTGTGAACGAGGATGGGTTCAGCGATGGCGCTGCCGATGCGCATGCGTGGGTTGAGTGAGCCGAAGGGGTCTTGAAAAATGATTTGCATTCGCCGGCGGAGGTTTTTCAGGGCGGTTCCGCGTGCGGCAAAAACATCGGTGTTGTCAAAGCGGACTGCGCCGCTGGTGGCCGGCACAAGGCGCAGGATGGAACGACCGACGGTGGACTTGCCGCAGCCGGATTCGCCGACCAGGCCGAGGGTTTGCCCCTTGTGCAGGGTGAGTGAAACGCCATCGACAGCGCGAACATGGCCGACGATGCGTTGCAACAGGCCGCGCTTGACGGGGAAGTAGGTGCAAAGGTCGCGCACATCCAGCAAGGGGCGTTGCGGGGCGGAGGGAGGCATGTCAATCGATGGGGCGGAGAAGGTGGCGGTCATGACAGCATTATAGAAAAGTTCGCACAGGTCAAATGACGGATTCATCAAGCCAAGAACGAGGCGGGCAAGCCGAGTATTTTCATTTGCGGGTATTCATCTGACCAATGAACAGATTCGTCGCCCCGCAGATTAACCATGAACAATACCCAAGTCCTCGTTCGGCCGTCGAACCGGTCTCACTCGTCCTTGGCTTGGTCAATCCAAAATTCCACATCCGAAATCCGACATTCGAAATTCTTTTCACACCCGGCCCTGCAAATATTCTTCCAAATAGTGAATGTGCGTTTCCTGCAATTGTGATTCGACCATGTTGAGGTCGCCGATGGAGAGCAGGCCCAGCAGTCGGCCTTGTTCGTCGATCACCGGCAGATGGCGAATCCGTCGATTGCGAAACACACTGCGCAGCTCATCCAGCGGCGCTTCAGGTCGGCAGCAAATCACCTCACGGGTCATCACTTCACTTAAGCGTGTGGCAGCCGGGTCACGACGTTCGCCCACCACCCGCACCAGCACATCGCGTTCGCTGAAAATGCCCACGATTCGGCCCTGTTCGGTGACCACCAGGCAGCCGATTTTGTGCTGATTCATCAGCAGTGCCGCGTCCAGCACGCTGGCGACTGAACCGATCGACACAACCTTCTGACCCTTGGCGGTCACGATGTCACGCGCGGTGTTCATACTCGGGTCACTCCCTGCCCATCATGATCGGGGCGGTTGAAAGGGTGCGGTGAACGAAAGGAAAAGCAGTTGGCACACCCAACACGCTAGGCGGTGTGGCCGTAAAATCAAGCCTTACCAAGGACACCAAGATCATGCCAACCCGCAGCGACCTACTTTCCGCTTTGGCGCAACAGGCACAAGCCTGCGACGTTTTTGCGTCGATCAGCACGACCAGCGACACACTCGTGGCCAGCGCCCGCCCCGGTGAGGTCAGCGCTCACTATTACGTGCAAATCACCGGTTCGCATGAAGCACAGGTCGGCCTGCGCAGCGCGGATCGCTGGGTGTCTGAATCGATCGAAGCAGACCTCATGCACACCGGCGACAGCCTCGATGAACTGTTGGAAGATGAACTGGTGGACCTGGGCAACCCATTGCAACTGACGGTCGAACATTATCGTGATGACAACAAACTTTACACGTTTTGTTCCAAGGTCAGTTGGTCGGACGATGTCCAGGCTGTCGCGCTGCTGCTGGCCGTTCTGCGGGCGTATGAGGCGACGTTTCGACAACTGGGGGACTTGAAGCCGGAGGAGGATTAAAAAGAAGTGGTCGAGTGGCCAAGTGGTCAAGTGCAGAAAAAAGCCACGCTTGGACTTCGTGTCTGAATGAAGTTCAGGATGGTTTGGCATGTCATTCAGGGAGAAATCATCCGGGGCTGAAGCCCTCGGTGTCTTGCCAATGATCGATCAAGCCGCCGATGGCATCGGCGGTCGGTGGTGATCGTTGACCGATAGCGCGATTCAATAATCATCGTCCCAGCACCAGATCAATTCCGTGGAAGATCACTTCAAGGGTGCGGACGGAAAGCTTGCCGGTGCGTTCGATCAATTGTTGTTTGTCCAGCGCGACCAATTGCGAGACATTGGCGACTGAATCTTTATTCAGACCGGTTTGTTTTGCCTTGAGCAGCACATTGCCCGGTGCATCCGCCCAAACAAGGTTACTGGTTAACGGCACACATAAAACCGTGGCAATCCGGCTGCGATTCAAAGCATCGGCCTGAATCACCACCACTGGTCGTCGATAATCGGGGTCTGAACCCACGGGTTCACCCAGGTCCGCCCACCAGACTTCGCCCTGAACGATCACCATTCGGTCCCCTGCAAGGTTCGACGTGCAGCTTGTTTCACAAACTCATTATCGTTTCCGCCGACCTGATCGATCACCGCATTCATCGCCTGAGTGATATGGTCCGCATCATGCCGGGCGACAAACTCGGCGATGGCGCGGGTGTAAAGCCGACTGCGTGAAGTCCCCATGCGACCGGCCAGCCGATCAGCATTTTTGAAAAGATCGTCCGGGATGGAAATCGCCGCTTTCATACCAAAAGTATAACCAAGGCTGATGACACATCAAGTGTCATTGTTTTCACCCAATGGCACACATGTTGTTGACGCTGATATGCCACGAGCGGACATTGATGTAGTTCAGAGCCACGAGCGGAAGCGAGTGGTTCTTTGCAAAACCAAGAACCGCTCACTACCGTTCGCGGCTCAGAATAAAATAACTCCGTGCTTTTATATGCTCAGAACATCATGCGGACCGGCCAAGTGCTTCGTGGCCGATTTTTGGTTAAAATGAAGGTAACCGGCTAACCCTTTTCTGACGTGTTGCTGACCGGAAATTCGTGATTTGGCGCTAGGGTGGTGGCACATGACCCTTACCAAATGGGCCAGTCAAAAAGTCAAACGCACTGCGGCGCGAAGGCGCATCGCGGTCAAGCGTTCACGTCGCGCCGGTCAGGCGGGTGCGGTTGGCAATCAACGTGCCGGCACAGCGCCCGCCAAGGCGCAGCCGTTTCGCATTGACCTGCCGGGGAATCATGTTTGGACCAAGGGGCCGATCGGCTCGGCACTGGAACGTTCACTGGAAAAAATGCTGCACTTTCCGGAGATGCGTGACATCTATCGGCGGGTGCATGCCATGCACGATGATCGCCACTTTGTTGACAAGGTGCTGGCGGCGATGAGCGTGGCAGCCGACGTTTCCGACGACGACCTGGCACGCATACCGACCAGCGGGCCGGTGGTGGTGGTGGCCAATCACCCGTTCGGGGCGATTGAGGGGTTGGTGTTGGCATCGGTGTTGCGACGGGTGCGACCCGATGTGAAGGTCATGGCCAACTACCTGTTGTCGCGTCTGCCTGAACTGGACGATGTGATGTTGTACGTCGATCCGTTTGGCAAAAAAGAGAGCGTGTCACGCAATTTGAAGTCGATGCGCGGGGCGGTGGATTGGGTGAAAAAGGGCGGGCTGTTGGCGGTGTTTCCAGCCGGGGCGGTGGCTCATTTGCATTTGCATCAGCGGGCGATTGTCGATCCACCCTGGAGCGCGAGCATTGGTCGGATCATTCGGCGGACACAGGCGCCGGTGGTGCCGATTTTTTTCGGCGGGAACAACGGGCCGATGTTTCAATTGGCGGGACTGGTGCATCCGATTTTGCGGACGGCGATGTTGCCGCGTGAACTGCTCAACAAACAGCACAGTGCGTTGCCCATGGCGGTGGGTAATCCGATTCCGACGGGGAAAATAAAAACCTTTGACGATGATCAGCCCCTGGTCGATTACCTGCGTTTGCGTACTTACATTCTGGGTCATCGACTGGCCAGGGCGACGACGACTTCAGCTGGTGATGTGAATGCGGTTGAAACGGGGAGCGTCAGGCAGCATGAGCCGATTGTGCAGGCGGTGGAGGAGCACACGCTGGCGTGGGAAATCGATCATTTGCCGGCGAATGCAAAACTGGTGGATGCGGGGTCGCAGGCGGTGTATTTGGTGGAGGGAAAACAGGCCCCGCATGTGCTGCGGGAAATTGGTCGATTGCGTGAGGTGACATTCCGTCGGGCGGGCGAGGGAACGGGTTTGTCGATCGATTTGGATCAGTACGACCCGCATTATTTACACTTGTTCATTTGGAATCAGCCGACCCGACAGATCGTGGGGGCGTATCGACTGGGGCTGACGGATGTGATTTTGCGTGAGCAGGGGTTGAAGGGTTTGTACACCAGCGATTTGTTTGGTTACCCGCGCGAGTTATTGGATCAGGTCGGCCCGGCGATTGAGTTGGGGCGTGCGTTTGTGCGCCCGGAATTTCAACGCTCGTATTCACCGCTGATGCTGCTTTGGAAGGGCATTGGGCAGGTGATCACCCGTGAGCCGAGGTACCGACATTTGCTGGGGCCGGTGAGCATCAACAATGAATATCACAGCGTCAGCAGGGAATTGATCATCGCCTTTTTGAAGGCTAATAAACTCGACCCGCAATTGGCGAAAATGGTCAAGCCCAAAAACCCGCCGAAGTTGCGGGGGGTGCGGGGCGGGGCGACGGGGTTGTCATTGGTGGTGAAGGACATTGACGACGTTTCGACGATGGTGTCGGAGATTGAGTTGGACCACAAGGGCGTGCCGATTTTGCTTAAACAGTACCTCAAGCTCAACGCCCGGATGTTGGGGTTCAATGTGGACCCGGCCTTTGGCGATGTGACCGATGGTTTGATATTGGTGGACCTGATGCAGACCGACCCACGCATTTTGCAGAAGTACGTCGGAGCGGAGGGCACGGCTGCGCTGATAAAGACGCATGGGCAAACGGTGAGTGGTTAATCGGTTGGTCGGGGTATCGGTTGATCGGTAATAGCAAAGGCGGATCTGGCCGAGTCGCCGATTAACTGACTCACCGATTCACTGACTCACCGATTCACTCATTCAATACCCAAGCCCTCGGCCTGCCGGCCTCGTTCTTGGCTTGGCTTTTTCACCAAAAACCCACGATAAAGCATTGACTTGTCCGTTATCGGAGGTAGGCTGATAGGTTGGTGAACTTCCCTGATCGAGGTTCATCATCACCTGAACGTGTCAAACTGCGGGGTTTATACGAACTGGGGCGGCACCGGGACCTGTGGTTTTTGAGTTAAAGCATGAATAGGGCTTGATTTCGGCGTGGTCGGCCCGAAAGATAAGGGTGCGAAGCCTTGCCCTATCGAACTGGGCGGGTGAAGTCGTTGATACAAAAGGAGCGGGGTAAAGTTTATGCCAGAGCCGATTACGGTCGTGATGGTGGGTGCAGGCGGAGGCGGGGTGCTGCTGGAATTGGCACGTCGCCAATATCGCATTTGCAAGGAACTGTTGGACATCGTCGGCGGAGCGGCTGCGTTTGCCATCTTTTTACCGGTGATGCTGGTGGCCGCTGCCCTGATCAAAATATGGGACCCGGCAGGCCCGGTGTTGTATCGTCAGGTCCGCGTGGGGCTGAACGGTCGGCTGTTCACTATTTACAAATTACGTTCGATGTACGTTGATTCCGAAAAGCATGGCAAAGCCCAGTGGGCGGGGAAAGATGACCCACGGGTGATACCGGTCTGCAAATGGATGCGCAAGAGCCATGTGGATGAGTTGCCGCAGTTATGGAACATTTTGCGCGGGGAAATGAGCTTGGTGGGTCCGCGACCCGAACGGCCTGAAATGTTTGAAACCCTGTGCAAACAGGTGCCCGATTTTGAAAAACGATTGGCGGTCAAGCCGGGGTTGACGGGCCTGGCACAGATCAAAAATGGGTATGACACGGATATCGCAGCCGTGCATCGCAAGTTGGAATATGACCTTGCGTACATCGATGGCATGAGCCTGGGGCTGGACATGAAGCTGATGTTTGCGACGATCGCCAAGTTCAATGATTCAGGGGCACGGTGAGTGGAAGTGGTCGATGATGCCGAGGGCTTTAGCCCCGGATTGGCTTGATGTCACACTTGATCAATCCGGCCCTGAAGGGCACGGCGTCAGTCGTAAAGATGCAATGATGCACAACCTGGGGCGGGAATTGACCGATAATCGTCATGTATGGGAAAAGTGCCTTACGATGAAGGCATTGGGCCGACCTGTCATGACAGGCCGGTCTTCGTGTTGAAGAATGCAAAAGGCAACGTGTGGGTCGGGCAGCAAACCCCAAACGGGACCGCAAGGAGAGACATGATGTTGTGCCAAACGGGTGGTTGGAAGTGGACGATGGGGTTGGGGCTGACGTGTTTGCTGCTGGTCGGCTGCCCGCCGAAGTACACCGATTTTGATTCGTTCGTCAAACGGCCCAAGCCGATTGTGGGTGGCAAGCCGTATGTGATCGAGCCGCCGGATACGTATCGCATCATTGCACCCAACGTGCCGGAGGTTCACAATCAGGTGTACGCGATTCGGCCGGATGGTTACTCGACTTACTTTTTGCTGGGTGATGTGTTCGTGGCTGGTAAAACCCCGACGCAACTGGCCAGCGAATTGGAAGAGCGATTGCTCAAATATTACGAAGACGTGACGGTGCAGATTGAAGTGACCGGGTTCAACTCGAAGGTGTACTACATGGCGGGGGAAACCGCGGCGGGGCGGCGGGCTTACACCGGCAAGGACACGATATTGGATGCGGTGATCGGCTCCGTGCCGCGCAGTGCCTGGCCGGAGTACACGGCTGTGCTTCGCCCCAATGAAGAGGGCGAACTGATTCGCCGCATGACCATTGACGTGCGTGACCTGTATCAGCGCGGCGACCTCAAATACAACGCGGTGCTGGAGGAAGGCGACATCATTTACATACCGATCAACCCGTTTGCAGCCGTCGGCGTGATTGTGCAAAACCTGCTGTCTCCGGTGGACCCGGTCATTCGTGCCGGTCGTACCCCGGCTCAGGTCAGCACCTTTGGCGCCTTGCCGTAAACGATGGGGAAGGGCGGTGGTCATTTGAAAGACACGCCCTCACCCTTATGTGAGCGAAGCGAGCACTCCCACTCTCCCGGAGGGAGAGGGGGCGGAAAAGTGGCCAAATGGTCGAGTGAATGAAATTTCGAATTTCGAATTTCGAAAATCGGTTCGTTGGGGCGGATGACAACAACTTGGGTATCGAAAAAGCAACGCGGGTTACCACCCGTGGTGATGAAAAAAGTAAAGTCGTAGGCGTTTGATGCAGGGGAAGATGGAACGCATCAAACCTTCACGATCACGATCAGGGAGTAACAGCGGATGGCCTGGCAGAAACCGACCAATGTAAGCGACTGGCTTGGGTTATTGTTGCGTCACAAGGCGCGCTTCTTTTTCCCCGCCATCGTGGTGATGATTCTGGTGATATGGTCCAGCAAGTTTTTGCCCCGTGAGTACAAGGCGGAGGCCAAGTTCAGCCGGCGAAACGACCCGGCCCTGGTGCAGATGGGTGGCGGAACCAACCTGTCCAACCTCGACACCGTTCGCCGGGAAATGTGGGAGGACATCACCGGTCGCGTGGGGGTTGAACGGCTGATCAGCGATCTGCAAATGACCCGTGACCTGCCGCACACCGCCGACGGCCAACTCACTGCGGAAGGTCAACTCAAACAACTCGACATGATTCGTGCGATCGGTCGCAGTCTGCGCGTGTATTACCAGATTCAGGCCGACGCGGTGGACATCGTGGTGGTCAGTTACACAGCCGACAACCCCAAGCTCGCTGCCGACGTGGCCAACCAGGCGGTGGAAAATTACATTCGCAAAACCCGTCTGCGCCTTGATGAAATGCTTTTGCAAGCCCGCAACTTTTTTCAGAATCAGGTGACGCATTACAAGAGCAAGGTCGATGAGCTGGAAAGCAACAAAATGTTGTTCACGATGAACAACCCCGGCCTGTCGCCCGACGACCCGCTTGCCCTCCGTAACCGACTGGCCGAGACTCGTGCCAACCTGAGTTCCGCGGAACAGCAGGCGATGGTCACCGAACAAAAACGGCTGCGGTTGGAGGAGTTCGTCAAAAATCAGCCGGAGTTTCTGGAAAACAAACGGCGGGGCCAAAACCCGCTCATTTCAGCGCAATTGGACAAGCGCAAACGCATTGAAGATGAGTTGGACAACCACCGGGCATTGGGCCGACGTGATGAACACCCCATGGTGGTCAAGGCTCAGAAACGCCTGGTGGAACTGGATGCGGAAATCGCCAAACTCGAACCCGAAGTCGAACTCAACAAGGATTTGGTGCCCAACACGGGACGCATTCAGGCGGAACAGGAATTGACCATACTCACCGGCGAATTGGCCGGTCTGGAACGCAGGCGGGCCGAGTTACGTTCGCAGCTCGATGCCTTGGAAGTGATGGACCGCAACTTCCGTGTCAAACGATTGGAATATGTCGCGCAGGAACGTGAACTGGCTGAGGCCCAACGGCAACTGGTTTTTTGGGATGACAACCTGCGTCGGGTGATCACCGCTTTGACAGCGGAAGTGGGGCAGCGTGGTGTGCGTTTGGCGTTTGAACAGCGGGCCACGGAACTGGCAAGGCCCAGTTCACCGACGGTCAGCAAAATACTCATGGCCGCGATCGCAGCCGGGCTGGCGGTGGGTGCGGGGGTGGTGTTCCTCAGTGAGTTATTCGACGGTTCGTATCACAGCGTGGAACAGGCGGTCGATGGGTTGAAGCTGCCGGTGCTGGGGGCGGTCAATGAAATCGTCACACCCCAGCAGGCCCTACGCAAACGCATCATCGCCTTTGGTGTGTATCCGTCCTTGGCGGTGATCATGGTGGCGGTGCTGTTGACAAGTATGGGATTGGTGTACCTGAGCTTGCAGGACCCGTTGCGCTACGATCAGGTGGTCAGCCCGGTGCGCAACGTGGCGCAAAGGGTGCTGGGCGTGTAAAAGCATGGATAATGGATCATGGATAATGGATGGATGTACATACCATCGTTATCTGATCGCGTGTTAAAAAATCCTTCTCCCCGTGGGAGAGGGTGGCGGAGGTCGCACTGGTGACTGAAGCCGGGTGAGGGCCGAACTAATCACTGACATTCATGAAAAAAAAGAATCATAATCATCGACACGCCCTCACCCCTAACCCTCTCCCGGAGGGAGAGGGGGCTATACAAGAGCATACAGGGTTGATGTCGGTTGGGTGTTTATACACACCATCGTTGTCAGATCGCGTGTTCTGACCATTATCCATCATCCCTTATCCATTATCCATCCGATGTATGAAACCTTCTTCAACCTCGCGGTCGCGCCGTTTGCCAACACGCCCAATTCGCGCTTTTTCTTTGAAACCGAGCAGCACAAGGAAGCATTGGCGAAACTGGAATACGTCGTGCGGCAGCGGCGTGGGTTTGCCCTGATCACCGGCGAAATCGGGGCCGGCAAAACCACCCTGTCACGCACCCTGATGCGTCGTTTGGGTTCCGATGCCCGCATTGCCCTGGTGAACAACACCCGTGTCAGTGCCCAGCAGTTGCTCAAACTCGTGGCCGCCGACTTTCAAATCCAACTGCCGGGCATTTGCGACAAAACCGTGCTACTGGCTCACCTGCGTCGTTATGTCGAACAGCAGACTGCGATGAACCGGGCGGTGGTGGTGATCATCGACGAAGGCCAATGTTTGTCGATTGATGAGTTTGAAGAATTGCGCCTGCTCACCAACCTGGAAACGGAAACCGAAAAGCTGGTGCAGTTACTGATACTCGGTCAGCCGGAGTTGCGCGAAACCTTGAAACACTCGCGCTTGGCGCCGCTGATTCAACGCATTGCGATGTACATGCACTTAAAGCCCATGACCTTTGACGACGCGACGCGCTACATTGCGTTTCGCCTGGTGCGGGCCAGCAAGTCAGGTCGGCCCAACGTTGATTTTTCCCGTGAAGCCCTGCAACTGATTTACGAATATGCCAAGGGCGTGCCCCGTTTGATCAACCTGGCGTGCGATAATGCCCTGCTGGTGGCCTATTCGGGCAATACGCATTTGATCGACTCCGCGGTGGTCAAACGGGCTGTTTCGCAAATGCTTCCGAACTTCAACGGCGGAATGTCCGATATAACCATGGAAGAGCTTTCCCCCGCCCCGTTCGAAGTGATTGAACCGACTTCCAATACTGCGAACGAATTACGCCGGGATTCAGCAACCAGTGAAACTCACGAAATGGATAAAGGATAATGGATAAAGGATAATGTCAGAGGAGATGCCTCCGAAAAACCCCCTCTCCCTCCGGGAGAGGGCAGGGGTGAGGGCGTGGCTGTTTTTGGTTATTCGATCTTTCAAGACCTTATCGCTCTTCGGCCCTCACCCCGCCTCGCCGACTCGGCCACCCTCTCCCATGGGGAGAGGGGTTTTTCAGAGGCTCCAGTTGCTGGTTCTAGGTCACGATGACCTCTACTCTAAACATGATCCCTTATCCATCAGTCACGGAGCTTAGTGATGGGTGACGTTTTTGATGCCATGAACCGCGCCAAGCAGGAGCAAAGCTCCGCTTCCGGCGCCCCCGGTAACCTGCCCGCAATGTCGCCATCGACAGCGGAGGGGCAGAGCGTTTCACCCGACACTGCCTCCCGTCATGAAACCGGCGGCGCTCTGCCACTACCCAAAGTGTCGCCCGTCGCCAACAGCGCCAGCCAATCGGCTGGCGATTCCGAATCGCCGTCCAACGTGTTTGATGCCCCCGAACTGCCTGCCGCACCGGTGGCCGTGGCCGTGGAACGCAACCGCGAACAAATCGTCACCGACCGTATCAACCCCGCCATCGTCAATCATCAATCACCGGTCACAGGGGCTGTTGGTGCATCGCCGATGCCCGGGGCATCCTCCCTCAACGGCTACTCCGCTGAGGTCGTGGTGCATCACGATCGTGGCTCGATTGTCACCGAACAATATCGCGCTATTCGTACCCAGGTACTGGCACGCTGCAAAAACCGACGTTTGCAGGTGCATGTGGTTACCTCCGCTGCACCGGGCGAAGGCAAAACCATCAGCACCCTCAACCTGGGCATGGCCTTTGCCGAAATCCGCAATCAAAAAACCCTGCTGCTCGAAGCCGACCTGCGTCGCCCCACCTTCGCAAGCTACTTCGGCCATGAGTACAAACTGGGGCTGACCGATTACCTGCACGGCAAAACCGACGATATCGACAGCATCATTGAGCCTTCGGTGTACGACAACCTGCAATTCATGCCCGCCGGCGAAGCCGACCCGGTGAAATCAACCGAACTGCTTTCGTCCCCGCGGATGGTGCAATTGCTGGATCGGTTGCGTGATCGGTATGATTTTATTTTCATCGACACGCCCCCGGTGGTGACGGTGACCGATCCGTGCATCCTCGGGGCCATGGCTGACCAGACCATCATGGTCGTCCGCCTCAATAAAACCGCTTCGCAGGTGATCGACCGTGCCAAGCGCCTGCTTCGTGCCAGCAACTGTGAATTGGCGGGCGTGATTCTGACTCACCTTCGCCCCGACCTTTCGCGTTACGCTTATCGTTACACTTATGGCTACAACGCCAAGTAACGTACTCACCCATGCAGCGGAACCCAGCGCGTGACCGAGGGGCCGAGCACATCACACCCGCAACCGCCAACGAACCAGGGTTCGTCATCACCGCATTGGCTGCAAAACCTTGACGCATGGATGGCCCAACACCCCTGGCACCCGCGCCTGGTGCCCTTTGCCGTGTACGGGGCGATGTTGCTATTGGTCGGACTGGTGCGCGAACATGTTCCCGTGCTGTACCCGGTGGTGTATGTGCTGCAATGCGGGCTGGTTTGTGCGCTGCTTTGGCGCTATCGCAAACTGTTGCCGGAGTTGAACCTCAAATTTCACTGGCTTTCAATCCCCGTCGGGGCGATGGTCTTTTTCGGCTGGGTCTGGCTGGGCATGACCTACAACGCCCTGTTTTTTGATGCCACGATGGTGCCTGCCGACAACCCAGCACAAGTCACCAACCCGGGGTTGCCGTCGATGGTGGAACTGGTGCGTTGGATGATTCACCCAGCGGAACCTTTGCCCGCAGCCTGGGCGGGTGACCCGGGTAAAACCTTTTTCGACACCCTGCCGGTGCAACTGGCGTGGGGGACCATGGTATTGCGACTGGTGGGCATGACGATCGTGGTATCGCTGTTTGAGGAACTGTTTATTCGTTCGCTGATTCTGCGTAGTTTTTTAAGGCCGCGACCGACCGCCATCGGTTTGTTGCAGGTGCTTTACGATCTGCCGCTGATGGGTGATTTGCTGGAGCGCACGGGTTTGGGGCATCGGGCGCACAAGCATGGGCCGGTGTTCGGCCCGGAATTTTTGCGCAACCCATTGGGGCAGTTGACGCTGTTCGGCGTGGCGGTGTCGAGTCTGATTTTCATGTTGAGTCACCTGCCGCGCGACTGGGCGGGGTGTTTGTTTTGCGGGGTGATGTATTGTCTGGTTTTGCGTGCGACCCATGACAAGGGGCTTGGGCCGGTGGTGTGGGCCCATGCGATCACCAACGGCCTGCTCTGGGCTTACACACTGCACACCGGGGATTGGCAGTTTCTTTAAGTCAGCCGGGGTTGATGACGCCGTGCCCTTCAGGGCCGGATGATTGCACTTGCTTATAACGGAAAAACCGGGGCTGAAGCCCTCGGCGTCATGACCGGAGTTGTCGAAGGTTACGGGAACCTGATATAGTCGGCACATCCGCTGGGGGCAGACGGCCGGGCCCGATGCACGGGTATGTCCACGAACCGGGTCAGGCCTTGATCGGAGCAGCCCTAAGTGTCCCTGCCCGGTGCCGTCGGTGACCTGGCCGTCTGCCCCACGCGGAGGAAAAGAAGTGGTCAAGTGGCCGAGTGGTCAAGTGGCCGAGTGGCACCATGATGAAGTGCAGGGTGGGGGTAACCGCCTCTGGAATCTGCCCAGCCCCTAGCCCCCAACTACTAGCCCCTCGTTTTCTCTGACATGGCTTACACCGTTCTGGCACGTCGTTACCGTTCGCAATCGTTCGACCAGGTGGTCGGGCAGGAACCCATTGCGCGCACGCTTCAGAACGCCATCCGCACCGGCCGGATCGCTCACGCCTTTTTATTCACCGGAACACGTGGCGTGGGCAAAACCTCCATGGCGCGTATTCTGGCCTGTGCGCTCAACTGCCCGGACACGATGAAAGATTGCCCCAAGCCGCCGGGCGATTTTGCGTACCCCCCGATCGACGTGCAGGAGCGTGCCGCTGCCGCCATCATGCGCGGCGACGACCTCAACGTCATCGAAATCGACGGGGCCAGCAACCGTGGTGTCGATGACGCCCGTCAGCTCATCGCCAGTGCAGGCATGGCCCCCACCGCCCAGGCCCGTTTCAAAATCTACATCATCGACGAAGTACACATGCTCACCAAGGAAGCGTTCAACGCGCTTCTGAAAACCATGGAAGAGCCGCCCGCGCATGTGAAATTCATTTTGTGCACCACCGAGTCGCACAAGGTGCCGGTGACGATCCAATCACGCTGCCAGCGTTTTGATTTTCGTAACATTCCAACCCCGCGCATCGCCGCCCACCTGGAGGAAGTGATCCAAAAGGAAAAGGTCAAAGCATCAGGGGCGGTGGTTTTTCAAATTGCGCGTCTGGGCAACGGGTCGATGCGCGATGCCCTGTCGCTATTGGATCGCTTGATTGCTGCTGCGGGGAACGAAGGGTTGAGTGATGCGCTGCTCGAACAGGTGCTGGGCTTGCCGCCGCAGCAGCGGGTGATGGAACTGGTGGCAGCCCTGGCCGGGGGCGATGTGAAGGGCACGCTTAAGCACACAGCCGGGCTGCTGGACGGGGGCATCGCGCAGGACCAGTTGCTGGATGTGCTCATCGAACACCTGCGCACCTTGATGTTGCTGGTTTCATGCGGCACGGACAGCGAGCTGATCGATTTGCCCGCCGATGCCAGGCAGGCAGCGCTGCAGCAGGCACAGTTGTTTGATGTGGCAGGGCTGGTGTACATGATCGCGCTGTGTGAAAATTTGCAGCGCAGTCTGCGCACCAGCGCCAACCCACGGGCGCTGCTTGATGCGGCCATGGTGCGTCTGGCGCTGGCGGAAAACATGGCGGATGTCACGGCCCTGCTGCAAAACAGTTCGACCACGACGCCGGTCACCGACGCTAAAAAAAAAATGACCCGGTGAGCAAAGAAAGTGGCCCAGTGGCCAAGTGGTCGAGTGGTCGAGTGGAAGACACGCCCTCACCCCTACCCTCTCCCGGAGGGAGAGGGGGCGGACGTGCGGAAGAAAGTGGTCGAGTGGTCGAGTGGTCGAGTGGCCAAGGAACGCAAGAAGACGCGGTAAACCGCGGCGCTAACATCGATTCAAATTCAAATTCAAATTCAAATTCAAATTCGAAATTCGAAATTCGAAATCCGAAATTCAATTGGCCGGGTCAGTCAGCACAAGTTTGGTCACAAGTGCAGGCCCTGGCGGCACAAAAAGCGCCGTTGGTGTGGGTGAGTCATTTGCAATTGGTGAAAGCAGATGCGCAAACAGTTTGGCTTGGGCCGGGGGACGGGCCGCGTGATTTGATGAAGTTCATCACTGCGCAGAAAAACGCCCGTGAGCAGTTGGCCGGGTTTTTTCAGCAGGTGTTGGGGCATCCGTTGCGCATCGAGTGGCTGCCCTCCGCCCCGGCAGGTTCAGGTCGCGTTTCCACCATGCCCGTCGGCAGCACCCCGCCCTCAACCACCGGTGTCACGAGCGCCGCAAACATGCACCCGCAACCGGTATCAGCGGGGGTGCCTCGTGGTGTCATCCCCTCGGCTGGTTCATCGCTCAGTGATCGACAGGCAGCCATGCGTTTGCCCCTGGTGAAACAGGTGATGGATTTGTTTGACGCGACGATTGTCGAGGTCCGCCCGGAAAATAGCATTGAAGCGGCATCGGCCACGGACACGGAAAATGATTCGTCGGGGGCGGGTGCTCATGATGCACAGGCTTCGCGCACTGGGGCAACAGATTCAACCACGGGGGGGGCGGCGGCTGGGGGTTTACTCGCCGGTGGCTTGATCACCGGTGGGTTGATGGACGGTCACGGGTCGGAAGATTCACCTTTCACGGAGGAGGATGAAAATGTTTGACAACCTGAAAAACCTGGCCGGGCTGATGGGACAGGCCAAGGAATTGCGCGCCAAGATGGAAGAGTTGCAGAACCAGTTGGCGAAGATGGAGGTGGAGGGCGAAGCAGGAGCGGGCGCGGTGCGGGTGCGCATGAACGGCAAGTTTGAGGTGCTGGAAGTCACCGTCGATCGCCCCCTGGTGGCGACCCTGGCCGGGACTGGCACCGAGGCGGACGCAGCCATGGTGGGGGAGTTGATTGCATCGGCAGTGAACGCGGCATTTCAGAAGGCACAGGCCCTGGCACGGGATGAAATGATGCGTGTGACAGGGTTGGGCGGCATGGGCGGCCTGCCTGGCATGGGGGGAACACTGCCGGACGCGGGGTGATGATGAAAACCCAAACAGTTGCTATCATTTTCACATCACATAATAGGTAATTTTATGACCATTGCAGCCTGTTACTTGTCATCCGAAGGCGTCGTATTTGGCGCTGACAGCACATCGACCATGTGGGTTACTGGACCAGATGGTCACTCAAATGGTCTGCATCATCTGAATTATGCTCAAAAAGTCTTTGAAATAGGAGAAAAAAGCACGCTCGGCATAACAATGTGGGGGCTTGGGCGGGTGGGCCAAACAAGTCACAGATCGCTAATTGCAGGATTTTCAGACATTCTGGATTCGCAAAAAAACGAATCAATAAAAAACATTGTTGACAATTTCAGTAAGTATTTTTGGCAACAGTACTCAACAGCTCATGATGAGCAGATAAAAAAATGGGTCCTTCCGGGTTTTCCATGGGTGATTCATCGTGTATAAGGGCTGCATTCAC
>CAZJMK010000059.1:0-24345 GCA_964547135.1 uncultured Phycisphaeraceae bacterium
AGCAGGTCTCCTACTGCGAAGCAGGTCTCCTGCTGCGAAGCAGGTCTCCTGCTTCTCCCAAGGGGAGAGGGGATTGTTCAGAGGGCTCAATTGTTTTTCCAAGCAACTAGCTACCAGCCCCTAGCACCTGTGCCTCTGTGTCTCTGTGGTGAAAAAATGGTATTCAAAAGTATGAGCCATGAGTAATAAACGCGATTACTACGAAGTGCTGGGGGTGGAGAAGGCGGCTAGTGCCGACGATATCAAGCGCGCCTATCGCAAGCTGGCGCTCAAGTATCACCCGGATCGCAACCCCGGCGATGCCGAGTCGGAAAAAAAGTTCAAGGAGGCGGCGGAGGCGTACGAGGTATTGTCCGACCCCGAAAAGCGCCAGCGGTACGACCAACTGGGCCATGATGGACTGCGCGGCGTGTCGATGCACGATTACTCGTCGATGGACCCGGAGTCGATTTTTTCACAGTTCGGGTTCGATGACGTTTTGGAACAGCTTTTCGGCGGGGGGGCTGGACGAAGGCAACGCGGCGGGCCTCGTGCTTCACGTGGTTATGACCTGCAATACACGTTGGAAATCACGCTGGAAAATGTCGCCAAGGGGGTGGAAAAGGACATTGAGTTCACCCGGCAGGATATTTGCCCGACGTGTACGGGGTCGGGCGCCAAGCCGGGGTCGGAACCGACGGCTTGTGTGACCTGCGGCGGTGCGGGGCAGGTGCAGCAATCGGGGTTTGGGGGCATGTTCCGCATGATCACGACGTGCCCTGCTTGTCAGGGTGCGGGGAAGGTGATCAAGGATCGTTGCGTGGATTGCAGAGGTACGGGAAAGAGGCCCAAAAAGCGGGTGATCAATGTGAAGATTCCGGCGGGGATTCATGATGGACAGGCGGTGCGTGTGCAGGGGGAGGGCGAGCCTGGAACCCATGGCGGGCCGCGCGGGGATTTGCATGTGGTGGTGCGGGTGGCGGCCCACAAAAACTTTGAGCGGGAAGAGGATCACCTGATTGTGCGCTTGCCGATCACGTACACGCAGGCGGCGCTGGGCAGTCAGGTGCAGGTGAAGACACTGGAAGGCAAGGAAGAGGTGACGATCGAGCCGGGGACGCAGCATGGGGATTTGTTGAGGGTTGAAGGCAAGGGTTTGCCGAACTTGCGGTCGGGTGAGCGGGGTGATCTGGTGGTGGTGGTGATGATTGAAGTGCCCAAGCGGTTGCCGGAGAAACAGGAGAAGCTGCTGCGTGAGTTGGCGGAGTTGGAGAAGGTGAATGTGCTGCCGGCGAACAAGGGAATATGGAAGAAGTTGAAGGATGCGATGAAATAGGAAGTGGCCAAGTGGTCGAGTGGTCAAGTGGCCGAGTGATATGAAATGTTTAGCGCGGACGCTTGGCGTCGGCGTTGATGTAATGAGGTGACGTATGCAGGATAGTAACAATATTATCAATGGGAACGTTCCTCCGCCGGGGGAGAACGGGGACGGGGTGGTGGAACCGATGGCGGATGCGGGGGAGGCATCGGTGACGCAGGAGCAGATGGAGGAAGTGCAACGGGAATTGGACGATGTGAAAACGCGATTGCTGCGGGTGGCGGCAGACTATCAAAATTATGTCAAGCGATCAGCGTCGGCGGTGGAGGAGGCACGTAAGTATCAATTGGTGGAGGCGACCAAGCCGATGCTGGCGGTACTGGATTTGTTTGACAAGGCGCTGAAGGTGGATTTGGAAAAGACCAGTGCAGCGGCGCTGTTGGAAGGGATGACGCTGGTGCGGGCGGAGCTGTTGAAGCGGCTGGGGGAACTGGGCGTGAAGGTGATGGAAGTGAAAACCGGCGACGCGTTCAACCCGGAGCATCACGAGGCGATGTTGCATCAGCAAGTGGAGGGGTTGGAGGCCCATCATGTGGCGGCGGTGTTTGAGCCGGGGTACATGCTGGGGGAACGGGTGCTTCGGCCTGCGAAGGTGAGTGTGACGGGGTAGAGGAAGTGGTCGAGTGGCAGTCAATTTCGAATTTCGGATTTCGAATTTAGCGGGAGGACCCGCTGTTGAAACCATCGGATTTGTCAAGCCAAGGACGAGTCTCGCCGCAGGCGGACGAGGACTTGGGTATTGGAATAAAGAGCGCACAGCGCCCGCGGCGCGGGACGCAGTGTGGCACCCGATATCGGCGATGTGAATTGGGAAGGAAGCTCGAATCATGCCAACGTATGAATATGTCTGTGATGCCTGCGAACATGGGTTTGAGGAGTTTCAGTCCATTACCGCCAAGGCGCTGCGCAAGTGCCCCGTGTGCGGCAAGAGCAAATTGCGAAGACTCATCGGCACCGGGGCGGGGGTGATTTTCAAAGGTTCGGGGTTCTATGAAACCGATTACCGATCGGATAGTTACAAGTCGGCTGCCAAGGCGGATAAACCTGGCAGTGGCGATGGCACGGTGAAGGCAACGGAAACAACTGCGACCAAAGAGAGCGGTGCAAAAGCAGGGGGTGATGCCCCGGCTGCGACGACCAACAGTGGCAAGACGACACCAAGCAAGACGGAATCGACGGCGAGTAAGGTTGGGGCGACGAAATCAGGCGGGGATAAGTGATATGAAATGTTTAGCGCGGACGCTTTGCGTCGGCGTTGATGATGCCGTGCCCTTGCGGGCCGAATGATGGTTGAGGCGTGAAATCCGGGGCTAAAGCCCTCGGCGTCATTTTGATGTTTAAACCATGCTGATCTTCACACGGACGTGAAGTTCAGGCGTGGGAAGAGACAATGAAGATCGCACTTGGATTTTTCGGCGATTTGACAGGCGGATGGGAGTCGTTACACTACTTGGCTTCCCCTGCGTCGGGGAAGTGAAAGGGTCGGTCAACCAGCGGACTTGGTGAAGGACAGTCGATGACCACGGGCAAGATTCGAATTCGGATGGAGGCTTACGACCATCAGGCACTCGACGCCTCGGCCAAGGAAATTGTCGAGCACGCCAAGCGTACCAACGCCAAGGTGCATGGGCCGACGCCGCTGCCGACGCGGATCGAGCGTTACACGGTGCTGCGTAGTCCGCACGTGGACAAGAAAAGCCGGGAGCAGTTTGAGATTCGCACCCACAAACGCATCATTGACATTTACGAACCCAACGCCCGCACCGTCGAGGCTTTGAATCGACTGGTCGTCCCGGCGGGGGTGTTCGTGAAGATCAAGGCGTGATGGGATTGGGAGCTAGTAGTTGGGAGCTAGGAGCTGGGCAGAAGTATTTGCGGTGATCAGTGAGTAAATGAAGTTGGTTGCGATTGGTGATGAGGCGGGTTAGGGTTGTTTTCCAAGCCCCTAGCTCCAAGCCACCAGCAACTCAAACAATCAAACAGGGTCGTGATCCTCTGCCGATGGCATGATCCGCCGCGTGCACCCTGGGAGGTTTGATTCGATGCCTGCTGCGATTTTAGGTAAAAAAGTCGGGATGACACGGGTGTTCACGTCGGAAGGCAAGAACGTTCCGGTCACGATTATTGAGGCTGGGCCTTGCTTTGTGAGCCAGGTGAAGACCGTGGCCAGCGATGGTTACGATGCGGTGCAACTGGCGTTTGACGAGGTCAAGCCGCGCAACTCGACCAATCCGATCATCGGTCACGACACCAAGGCGGGGATCGCCGCCCCGCAACGATTTCACCGTGAGTTTCGAGCCTCGGCCAAGGATGTTGCAGAAGTGACGGCTGGTCAGGAAGTGAAAGTCGATGTGTTCGAGAAGGTGAAGTTCGTGGACATCGTCGGCACCAGCAAAGGCAAAAGTTTTCAAGGTGTGATGAAGCGTTGGAGCTTCAAAGGTATGTGTGCCAGTCACGGGACCGAACGCAAGCATCGTTCGCCCGGTTCGATTGCAGCCCGTGCGACCAACCGTGGTTTTTCCGGTCGGCCGAAGAAGGGCTTGCGGATGCCCGGTCACATGGGCGTGGACCGCGTGACGGTGCGAAGCGTGGAAGTGATCGGGTTTGACAAGGAAAAAAATCTGCTTTTGGTGAAAGGGCCGGTGCCCGGAGCCGTCAGCGGAATGCTTGCGATATCGGAGGCCAAGCGGCTTTACAAGAGTAAGGCCAGGCTCGCCAAGGCATCGTAAGTCGAGGGCCTGCATGTGACCCTGATGGTTGTGGCGGAACGTCACATCCATGAGGGTGCAAGGGTTCCGGCAAGATACTGCGATGCCGCGACATGCCAAGTGATGCCGAGTCGCCAAGCACAGCGATCGGCCCCCAGCGGGCGTGTTTGGCGGCGAAAACAAACGTACCCGATTCATTCCGACTCGCAATAGAGTTGTGTTGAATCGAGGCTCGCAGGTGAACACCATGATCGAAATACCCATTCTCAATGTCGATGGTCAGCAGGTGGACAGCCTGCAAGTTGACGAGCAACTGCTCGGCGGCGAGGTTCGCCCTGACCTGCTCAAACAAGCCTACGTCACCATTCATGCCAACCAGCGCTTGGGCACGGTGAAGACCAAGAGCCGAAAGGATGTGGAAGGTTCGACTCGTAAGCTGTACAAACAGAAACACACCGGTCGGGCGCGTCGTGGTGCGGTGCGTACCGCGATCATGCGGGGCGGCGGCAGGGCCCATGGCAAGGTTCCGCATAGCTGGCGCAAGGACATGCCGGTGAAAATGCGTCGTCTGGCCAATCGCAATGCGGTGCTGGCCAAGGCGGTGGATGGTGAAATCAAGCTGGTGGATGCGCTGCCGAATTTTGAAAAGCCCTCGACCAAGCAATTTGCATCGCTGCTGAGTAAGCTCAACATTTCCCGTTCGTGTCTTCTGGCCGTGGCCGACACCCGCACATCGGTGGCCAAGTCAGCCCGCAACATGGATGAAGTCAGCATTCTGCGAGTCGATCAGCTCAACGCTTTCGACCTGCTGAATCACCGTTACCTGCTGGTGCCCCGCAGTGATTTTCAAACGTACCTGAGCGGCCTGGCGCAAGCCGGCGGCAAGGAGGTCGCCTGAACATGCCCAGTGCCCCCAACGATATTGTCAAGCGTCCGCTGATCACGGAAAAGTCCACGTGGGAAGGCTCCGCCCGCAACCGTTATTCGTTTGAAGTGGCCATGCTCGCCACCAAGACGGAAATCAAGGATGCGGTGGCCAAGCTGTACAACGTGCGGGTGGTGAACGTGCGGACGCAGGTTCGCAAGGGCCAATACACCAAGACCCGCTTCGGGCTGACGCAGGACCGGCACTTCAAGAAGGCGGTGGTGGAACTGCACCCGGATGACAAGATTGAGTTGCTTTGAGGAAGTGGCCGAGTGTCAAGTGGCCGAATAAATGATGATGACGCCGAGGGCTTCAGCCCCGGATCAATGGATGAAAAAATCCGGCCCTGATGGGCACGGCGTCAAAAAGAATGAAATGATCGCCCTGAGGCTGAGATGGGAACTATGAATCATGGCCATACGATTTTATAAAAAAACCAGTGCCGGCCGGCGTAACGCATCGGTCAACCTGCAATCCGAGGTGACCAAGAAGTCGCCGGAGAAAAGTCTGCTGGCGCCGATTTCCAAGACCGGCGGTCGCAACAACCAGGGCGTGATCACCACCCGGCACATCGGCGGGGGTCACAAACGGCGTTACCGCGTGATTGATTTTCGTCGGGTCAAACTCGATGCCCCGGCCAAGGTGGTGGGTATCGAATACGACCCCAATCGTTCGTCGAACATCGCCCTGATCGAGTACCCCGACGGGGACAAGGCTTACATTCTGGCACCGGGCGGACTGAAGGTGGGCACGAGCATTGTGTCATCGGACAAAGCGGTGGACCCGGACCCGGGCAATGCGATGCCGCTGAAGTTCATCCCTGCAGGCTTGTCGGTGCACTGCATTGAAATCGAACCGGGTCGCGGGGGCAAATTGTGTCGATCGGCGGGTACGTATGCACGACTGACCAACAAGGAAGGCGACTGGGCGACCTTGGTGTTTCCGTCGGGCGAAATGCGGCAGATCAGCGTGAACAGCAGGGCGACGATCGGGGTGGTTGGCAATGCCGATCATCAGAACGTCAAACTCGGCAAAGCGGGCAAGGCACGATTGCTGGGCGTGCGACCGACGGTGCGCGGTATGTCGATGAGTCACCATAGCCATCCGATGGGCGGTGGTTCGGGGCGCAGCAAGGGTAACCGTCCGCCTGCGTCGCCGACGGGTGTGCATGCCAAGGGCGGCAAGACTCGTAAGTCGGATAAACCTTCGAACAAGCGCATCATTCGCCGTCGTTTCAGCACACGATATGGGCAACTGGTGCTTTGAGGTTGATTGATAAACCAAGTTAGCAGCGAGACGACCATGCCACGATCGCAGAAAAAAGGCCCTTATGTTGACTTCAAGCTTTACCGCAAGGTGGAGAAGTTGAATCAGATGGGGCGGAAGGAATCCGTGAAGACCTGGGCGCGTTCCTGCACGATTGTGCCGGAGTTCGTGGGTCACACGTTCATGGTTCATAACGGTCGGATTTTTCACAACGTGTTCGTGACCGAGGACATGGTGGGGCACAAGCTGGGCGAGTTCAGCCCGACCCGTCAGTTCCGCGGGCACACCGCAGGCACCAAGGCCCAGCGCGCCACCGGCGCCGTTTGATTTGAGGGAGTTTCACGATGCCTTATCAGGCCATCCATTACGGGGCACGAATCAGCCCCACCAAGGCACGCTTGGTGATCGACCTGATCCGCGGCAAGCGGATCGACGAGGCGGTGACCACGCTGTCGCTTTCCAAGAAGCGGGCTGCCAAGTTCATTCTGCAAGTGTTAAAGAGCGCCAAAGCCAACGCGGATCAGGCCGAGGTGGATGTACGTCGGCTGGTGGTGATCGATGCCCGTGTGGACGGCGGGCCGATGATGAAGCGCTTTCAACCCAAGGACCGCGGTCGGGCGCATCGGATTTTGAAACGCACCAGCCACATTACCGTGGCCGTGGACGAACGTTGAAGGACGAAGTGGTCAAGTGGTCAAGTGGCCAAGTGAAGAAATACAAGCCGAGGACGAACGGCGTAGCCGTGAGGACTCGGGTATGAGATGGGTAAGGTAAGACGCCCTCACGCCAGCCCGCTTTCAAGGTAAGAGAGGGACGGACAGTGGGATTGGGTCAACACCGTGACCTTTGACAAGGTCGCTAACTGAGGTTCAACATGGGACAGAAAGTACACCCCTTTGGCTTTCGCGTCGGCATCACCGAGGCTCACAAGTCCCGGTGGTACGCGCCCAAGGCCCTTTACGGCGAACTGCTGATTGAAGATCAGAAGATTCGTCAGTTCATCGACAAACGGCTCAATCGGCAGCCGCCCTTTGCCGCCGTGTCGGATGTGCATATTGAGCGCACCCGTGAGGAACTCAAGGTGATCATTCGCACCGCCCGCCCCGGCCTGGTCATCGGGCCCAAGGGCGCGGAAGTGGAACGATTGACCAGTGACATTCAAACGCTGACCGGGCGTAACGTGTCGATTTCGTGCATCGAAGTCGGCAACCCGGACATTGATGCGAAGCTGATCGCCGAGGGCATTGCCGAGCAGTTGCAGAAGCGAGCGAGCTTTCGGCGTGTGTTGAAGATGAAGGCCGATGGCGCGATTGCGGCGGGCGCCAAGGGTGTGAAGATTTTGATTTCGGGTCGATTGGGTGGTGCGGAACTGGCCCGCCGGGATAAGTTGATCGTGGGCAACATTCCGCTGCAGACGCTTCAGGCCAACGTGGATTACGGGGTGGCGGAGGCGAACATGACCTACGGCGCCATCGGCGTGAAGGTGTGGGTTTACAAGGGCATGTACCAGGAAGTGGCTGAGGCGGAATTGGAAAGCAAGGCTGCCGGTGCCAGGCCGCGTGCCCGTGGTCGTCGTTAAAAGAGGATGCACCACAGAGACACAGAGGCACAGAGAAGCGATTGAAATGCAAAGTATCGGGTTGATACCAGCCCGTTTGTGAAGGTGAACAGTCATGGCATTGATGCCCAAACGAGTCAAGTTCCGCAAACAGCAGCGCGGCAAGATGAAAGGCGTGGCCACACGGGGGAATTACGTTTCCTTCGGTGACTTTGGCCTGCAATCCCTGGAAACCGGCTGGCTGAACGCCCGGGTGATCGAGGCGGGGCGTGTGGCGGCAGCGCACTTTTTGCAGCGTGAAGGCAAGGTGTATTGCCGGGTGTTCCCCGATAAGCCGATCAGCAAAAAGCCGTTGGAAACCCGTCAGGGTGGCGGTAAGGCGGAGCCGGAATACTGGGCGGCAGTGGTCAAGCCGGGCACGATTCTGTTTGAGGTGGCGGGGGTGCCCAAAACGGTGGCAGCCAAGGCGCTGGCGCGTGTGGCCAACAAGATGCCGTTCAAGTGCCGATTGGTCGAACGTCGGCATGTGTGAGGATGAAGTGGCCAAGTGGTCGTGATGACGCCGAGGGCTTCAGCCCCGGATAAGTCAAAGAAAGAAATCCGGCCCTAAAGGGCACGGCGTCAAAAAGGCTCGGCGTCAAAAAGACACAGCGTCAAAAAGGCTCGGTTTCACCAAGCAAGCAGGTGGCAAGATATGAAAGCCAGTGAAGTTCACAAAATGAGTGTGCAGGAGCTGAAGCTCGAAGAGGAGCAGCTGCGCAAGAAGTTGTTTGATTTGAAGACGCAGATGGTGACGCAGAAGCTCGAAAAGCCGCACTTGATTACACAGATGCGCCGCGACATCGCCCGCATTCTGACCGAACAGAAACTCCGCCAGACTCAGGTAAAGGCGTAATCAATCATGAGCAGCACAGTGGAAAAAGCAGTCGGCCAGGTTCGTCGTCTGACGGGCACCCTGATCGGGACCGTGATCAGCGACAAGCGCACCAAGACCCGCACGGTCGCGGTGGAATACGTGCATGTGCACCCCAAGTACGGCAAGTCGATCCGTCGTTCGACCAAGTACCAGGTGCATGATGAAGCCAACGGGACCAAGCTGGGCGACAAGGTGGAAATCGCCCAGTGCCGACCGATGAGCAAGACCAAGACCTGGCGCCTGGTGAAGGTTGTGCAGGCGGCTCCGACGCCGATTTCGCCGCTGCCCACCGAGGTGCCGGCCTGATGGGCCGATGTTGTCGGGCGTGAAATAGAACCGCAAGCTACGTGTGCAAAGGCATAGACCATGATTCAACCCGAAAGCAGAGTCGATGTGGCCGACAATACCGGCGCCCGCATCGCTTACGTGATCAACGTCTTGAAGGGCACCACGGCCAAGGGTCGTTTTACCCGTCGTTCGGCGACGGTGGGCGACCGGGTGGTGTGTTCGATCAAAAAGGCGCTGCCCACCGGCGATGTGAAGACCGGCCAGGTGGTCAAGGCGGTGGTGGTGCGAACCAAGTACCCGGTGCGGCGCGACGACGGCAGCTATGTGCGTTTTGATCGCAATGCCGTGGTGATCATTGATGATGAAGGCAATCCGAAAGGGACGCGCATTTTCGGAGCCGTGGCCCGTGAACTGCGTGAAAAAAATTATTTGAAGATTGTTTCACTGGCGACGGAAGTGGTGTGAGGGAAGAAGTGGCCGAGTGATCAAGTGGCTGAGTTGACGCCGAGGGCTTCAGCCCCGGATGAATCAAAGAAAAGACAACCGGCCCTAAAGGGCACGGCGTCAAAAAGGGCACGGCGTCAGATAAAAATTGCGACCAAGGAATAGCATCATGGCTCAACACATTCGCAAGAACGATTTGGTGATGGTGACTGCCGGGGATGCCCGCGGGCGCAGCGCCAAGGTGCTCCGGGTGATGCCCAAGCAGGGCAAGGTGGTGGTGCAGGGGGTGAACGTGGTGCGTCGCCATGTGAAACCCAACCCCAAGTACCCGCAGGGCGGGGTGGTGGAAAAGGAACTGCCGATTGATTTGTCGAACGTGCAGCCGGTGGTCGATGGCAAGGCGACCCGGGTGCGGTTTGCGACCAAGTCTGACGGCAGCAAGGTGCGCACGGCGGCCCGCGGCGGTGCGGTGATCGGACAGGAATTGCGGAAGGCGAAGTGAAAGAAGTGGTCAAGTGGCCGAGTGGTCGAGTGACCAAGTGAAGAAAGAGTTTCGGATTTGGGATTTGAATGTTTAGCGCCGCGGCTTGCCGCGTTTTGAATGGGATAATTCAAGGGACGTTGTAACGGTGCGACGTCATACAGCCGGAATGATGGACAATCGCGTACCGGATGGTTTGGTGAAAACATGAGCGAAGAAAAGAAACAAGCCCCCAAGAAGCCGCAGCAGCAGTCCAAGAAACCCAAGGCCGATGCCAAGGCTGCCGCCCCGGTTGAGAAGAAGGCCAAGGGTCCGGTTGAGCCGGCTCCGCCGCCGCGTTTGCGTGACAAGTTCATGCAGCAGGTGTGCGCGAAGGTGAAGGAAGAGTTCAAGATTGAAAACCCGATGGCGCTGCCACGGGTGGCCAAGGTGATGGTGACGGTGGGTCTGGGTAAGTCGCTGGAAGGCACCAAGCTCAACCCCAAGGCCAAGGAGCAGGTGCTCAAGGACCTGACTGCGATCACGGGGCAGAAGCCGGTGATGTGCAAGGCCAAAAAGAGCGTGGCCAACTTCAAACTGCGAGCGGGTTATGAAGTTGGTGCGATGGTGACGTTGCGTGGCGCCCGCATGTGGGAATTTTTGGATCGGCTGATTGCCCTGGCGATTCCCCGCATCAAGGACTTTCGCGGTTTGTCGCCCAAAAGTTTTGATGGACGCGGGAATTATTCGTTCGGCGTGACCGAGCAGGGTATTTTCCCGGAAATCAACATGGCGGAGGCGGAGTTCACGCATGGCATGAACATCATGGTGGTGTTCAAGAACAGCAGCAATGAAAAGTCGCTGTTGGTGCTCAAGGAATTGGGCGTGCCGTTTACCAGGCCCGAGGATAATCAGCCGGGGAAGAAGAACTGATTGGAAGTGGCCAAGTGGCCAAGTGGCCAAGTGGTCAAGTGGTCAAGTGGTCAAGTGACGGAATCGAATTCGAAAGTTAGCGCCGCGATTTATCGCGTCTGATAGGAGTGGTGAATCGGTGGGTCGGTTAATCGGATTAAGAAGTGGCCGAGTGAAAGTGGCTGGGAGATAGGCACTGGGAAGTACATACTGAAACGGGATCGCCCCAGCTACAAGCCACTAGCTACTAGCTCCACGAAGTTGAGCATCGCATAAGGAAGTCAGAGTTATGTCCACGAAATCGACCAAGATACGGAACGAGCGGATCGCCAGGACGGTGGCCAAGTACCGTGAGATTCGGCGCAAGCTCAAGGATGAAGGCGATTACGCGGCACTGTCGCAGTTGCCCCGTGATGCCAGCCCGACGCGCTATCGGCAGATTTGTGCGCTGACGGGGCGTACCCGCGGCGTGTACCGCAAGTTCAAACTGTCGCGCATCATGCTTCGCAAACTGGCCTTGGAAGGCAAAATTCCCGGCATGCGCAAAGCCTCGTGGTAACCCCCGGAAACCCCCGGCCCCCGGAAGTTTTGAGAACCAGCCAAGGGTATGAGAATCAGCCAAGCGTCAATGAATCAAGGGATCACAAGTCCGGCCTAAGCCGGCAGGAGATCGTCGAATGTCCTTTAATGACACCATCAGCGACATGCTCACCCGCATCCGCAACGCAGTGCGGACCAAGGCTGAGCGGGTTGACTGCCGAAACAGCAACATCTGCAAGGGCATCGCTCAGGTGCTCAAGGATGAGGGTTACATCAACGACTATTCCGTCATCGAGGACGGGCGTCAGGGGATTCTTCGTTTGAACCTGCGTTATGGTCCGACGGGCCAGCCGCTGATTCAATCGCTGGTGCGCAAGAGCAAGCCCGGTCGTCGGCAGTACGTGGGGGTACAGACGATGCCTCGGCCGCTGGCGGGGCTGGGGATTGCCATTGTGAGCACGTCCAAAGGCGTGATGTCGGATCGTCAGGCCCGTGCCCAGAAAATCGGCGGCGAACTGCTTTGCACCCTTGAATAACGACCCGGGCGGAGCACCGCCTGCCGGTTGATGGAGTTGGAATTATGTCCCGTATTGGAAAAAAACCCGTGGCGATACCCGCCAATGTCAAGGTGGCTGTGAGCGGCAACACCGTGACGGTGGAGAGCGGCAAAAACAAGCTGTCACGCACCATACCGCACCTGGTGGCGGTGAAGGTGGACGACAAGGCCAAAGAAGTTGTCGTCACCCGCGAAGGCGACACCAAGGAAGCCAAGGCCCTGCACGGGACAACCCGGGCGCATCTGGCCAACATGATCGAGGGCGTGACCAAGGGGTTCGCCAAGGAACTGGAAATCAACGGTGTGGGTTGGACGGCTGCGGTGCAGGGCACCAAAATTGTTTTGAATGTGGGGTACGCGGACCCGAAAATCGTGAACTTCCCTGCCGGGGTGAAGGTGGAAGTACAGCAGAACAAGATCAAGGTCAGCGGGGCGGATTGCCAGGCGGTCGGGCAGGTGGCCTCGGAAATTCGCAGCAAGCGTCCGCCCGAACCCTACAACGGCAAGGGCATCAAGTATGTCAATGAAGTGATCATTCGTAAGCAGGGCAAGGCGTTTGCCGGTGCCTCGGGTGCATGATGAAGCGGATGATCGGGTGGTTGTGATCATTGGATGGGTTACGAGCAGGAACAGGGTCAGTTATGAAAACAGTCTTTTTGAAACAGGTTCGCCGTCGCCGTCGCAAACTGCGCGTCCGCAAGGGTGTGTTTGGCACGGCGGTCAAGCCGCGTTTGTCGGTGTATCGCAGCCTGCTGCACGTGTATGCGCAGCTGATTGATGATTTGGAAGGCAAAACGCTGGCAGCCGCCAGCTCGGTCGAGTTGCATCTGACCAAGGGCGGCAACAGTGCTGCGGCCAAAGAGGTCGGCAAGAAACTGGCCGAGAAGGCCAAGGCGGCGGGCATCAGCGAAGCGGTGTTCGATCGCAATGGGTTTAAGTTTCACGGGGTGGTCAAGGCCCTGGCCGGCGGAGCGCGTGAAGCGGGGTTGAAGGTGTGATTGGGGAAGTGGCGGGTAATTTCGAATTTCGGATTTAAAAGCAAGCCGAGGACGAGGAGCGGAGCGACGAGGACTCGGGTATCGGATTGAAAAGATAAGACGCCGAGGGCTTCAGCCCCGGATAAATCAAAGAAAAGACAACCGGCCCTGAAGGGCACGGCGTCAAAAAGGCACGGCGTCAAAAAGGCACGGCGTCAAAAAGGCACGGCGTCAAATGGCAGGCAGGAAAGTGGTCGAGTGAGCAGAAGGATGAACCATGGCTGAACAACTGTCGGCAAACATTGAAGGCGCAGGCGACCTGGAATCGACGACGGTGTGGGTGAACCGCACCTCGACGACGGTCAAGGGTGGCAGGCGCATGAGTTTTTCCGCGCTGGTGGTGGTGGGGGATCGGCGCGGCCGGGTGGGCATTGGTTATGCCGGGGCACCGGGTGTGCCTGCGGCGATTGAAAAAGCGCAGAAGGAAGCCCGCAAGCATCTGGTGAACGTGGTCGTGCAGGACGGCACGTTCCCGCATCCGGTGCAGGGCAAGTTCGGTGCTTCGAGCGTCAAACTGGTGCCTGCTTCGCCGGGGACGGGTGTCGTGGCCGGGGGCACGGTGCGTGCGGTGCTGGAAATGGTGGGCGTACGCGATGCACTGACCAAGGCCTACGGCTCGACGAATAAAATCAACCTGACCAAGGCCACATTCGATGCCCTGTCGAAGCTGCGGATGCGCAACACGGTGGCGGACCTGCGTGGGTTGACGATTGAAACGTCATCGGTGGATGAAATGCTGGAAAAGGGAAAGCGTTACGCCCCGAAGGTGGTGGACGCAGCCGCCAGGCAGGCCAAGGGACCGGTCAGCAAGGTGCAGTCGGCCCGTGGCGGACGACGGGGCGGTGGTGGCGGTGGTGGTGGTCGTGGACGACGGGGCGGTGGTGAGCAACAACAGCAGCAGGCACCGACGGAATCTGCGGCAGCGGGCAATGCCCCGGCAAGTGACGCACCTGCGGCGCCCCCGGCTCAGGCCTGATGCGTGTGTGATGCGAGTGAATATTGGTGTTTTGAAGATAAGGTGACTGAACCATGATGATTCACGAATTGACACCCAAAGCCGGTCGTTACAAGAGCCGAAAGCGCCGTGGTAAGGGTATTGGCAGCGGGCTGGGCAAGACCAGCGGCCGCGGTACCAAGGGGGCTGGGTCACGTTCGGGCTGGTCGGGATCGATCAAGCCGGGACGTGAAGGCGGACAGATGTCGTTTTTCCGCCGGGTACCCAAACGTGGTTTTTCCAACGCGATGTTCCGTACGGAATATGCGGTGGTGAATTTGAAAGCCATCGCCAAGCGCTTTGACGACGGGGCGGAGGTGAACCCCGAGCTGCTGGTGAAGATGGGTTTGGTGCGTGACACCAAGCTGCCGATCAAGGTGCTGGCCGAGGGCGATTGCGGCAAAAAGTTGAACATCACGGCGGCGGCGTTTTCCAAGTCAGCGATGGAGAAGATCACCGCTGCCGGGGGCACTGCGATTGTCGCCAAGTAATGATAATGAAGCCGAGGGCTTCAGCCCCGGATAAGTCGAAGAAAAATACCCGGCCCCAAAGGGCACGGCGTCACAGAACAAGTAACCGATTCACCTGCTCAATTAACCCATGCTGCAAGCGTTTTTCAACATCTGGCGAATCGCTGATCTGCGGAACAAGATTTTGTTCACGCTGGGCATGCTGGCCATTTACCGCATTGGGTACTTTGTGCCGTTGCCGGCGGTGGATCAGTCGGAACTGGCCAAGTGGGCGGATGCTGCCAGTCAGGGGGCGCTGGGCAACCTGATTCAGTTTGTGGGGATTTTCACGGGCGGGACGCTGCATCAATCGACGATTTTCGGTCTGGGCATCATGCCTTACATTTCGGCGTCGATCATCATGCAACTCATGGCCACGGTGGTGCCGTCCATGAAGCAGATGCAGAAGGAAGGACCGCAGGGTCGGCAAAAGATTCAGGAATGGACGCGCTACCTGACGCTGGGTTTGTGCCTGGTGCAGGGCGGTTTCTGGCTGAGCTTTGTGCAGTCAAGGCAACTGGTTTACCCGGAATATGCCGGGACGACCACATTTTGGATGTGCGGGATTCTCGGTCTGACGGCGGGCACGATGTTCCTCGTCTGGCTGGGCGAGCAGATTGACAAATACGGCATCGGCAACGGGGCGTCTTTGATCATCACCGCGGGCATCGTGGCACGCATACCGCAGGCCATCGGGTCGATTGCCTCCAACTTTTCGATGAGCGGCGGCACGCAGGGCGGTTACACGCCGATGACGGTGATTTTTCTGGCGATGTCGTTTGTCGTGGTCGTGGCCGGGGCGATCATCATCACCCAGGGCCAGCGACGCATTCCGATTCAGCAAGCCAAGCACACACGCGGTCGGCGGGTGTATGGCGGACAGAAAACCTACCTGCCCCTGCGGGTGAACCATGGCGGTGTGATGCCGATCATTTTCGCCAGTTCGCTGATGATTTTTCCGGCCATGCTGGTGGGGTACCTCGATCAGGCGGCCCGTGCCAACGAGTGGCCGATGTGGATGATGGGCGTGACGGGGTTTTTGGATCGCAACCTGCACATGGATCGCGGCTATCTGTACGTGCTGATGTACGTGGGGTTGATTTTCTTCTTTGCGTACTTTTGGACGACGGTGCAGTTTCAGCCCAAGGAAATGTCAACGCAACTGCGCGACCATGGCAGTTTCATTCCGGGGTTGCGCCCCGGTCCCCGCACGGCTGAGTACCTCGAAGTGGTGATGGAACGCATCACCTACGTCGGCGCGGGCTTTTTGGCGCTGATCGCGGTGATACCGACGATCATTCACACAGCCTTTGGCATTCCGCTGGAAGTTTCGAGCTTTTTGGGTGGCACCGGGTTGCTGATTACCGTGAGCGTGATGCTGGATTTTGTGCAGCGGATTGAAGCCAACCTGATGATGCGCAATTACCAGGGCTTTTTGGCTTCGGGCGGCGGCGGCAAAGGGCCACGCATTCGTGGCGCGATGCCCACGTCGGGGTGATGCAAAGAAGTGGCCGAGTGGTCAAGTGGCCAAGTGGTAAAAAATTCGAATTTATCAAGCCAAGGACGAGGAACGCAGTGACGAGGACTTGGGTATTGCAGGAAAGTGATCGAGTGATTGAGTAAAAAACACGCCCTCACCCTAACCCTCTCCCGGAGGGAGAGGGTACAGAAAAGAGGCCGAGTGACGGAGTCGTATTCGGAAGTTAGCGCCGCGACTTGTCGCGTCTGGTTCAAGTGGTTGATTGGTGAATCGGTTGAAGAAGTGGGCAGTGAGTCATGATGACGCCGAGGGCTTCAGCCCCGGATGAAAACGATGAAAAACCATCCGGCCCTGAAGGGCACGGCGTCACATAGTCAATTAGGCGAGTCAATGGCTCGTCGGCCTTGGTTTGGCAGCTTTTTTTGGGCTTGATATACTGCTTGGTTCACGTCGCCTTTGGGCGATTGGAGTTCAAAGGCGAAAGGTTGATGGGTATTCGGCTCAAAACCAGCGAAGAGATCGAGCGGATGCGTGCTGCCGGGAAGGTGGTGCGACAGGTGCTTGAACACTGTCGGGGGCTTTGCAAGCCGGGCGTGACGACGCGGGAGATTGATGAATCAGCCTACCAGTTGTTTACGAAGCTGGGTGCCAGGGGCTTGTTCAAAAATTACCCGACGTATCGTGCGGGGGAGGGGTTTCCAGCGAACCTGTGCATCAGTGTGAACGAGGAAGTGGTGCACGGAATTGCGGGCGACCGGGTGATTCGGGACGGCGATGTGGTGAGTGTCGATTGCGGCGTGGAAGTGGGGGGCTGGTGCGGTGATGCAGCGGAGACTTTCGCTGTGGGCAACGTGCCGGCCAGGACGTTGCAACTGCTGGACACGACGCGACACGTGCTGCAACTGGCGGTGGAGAACATTCGCCCCGGTCGGCGGTGGAGCCAGATCGCCTGGCTGATGCAGAATTATGCGGAGCAGAACGGCGTGAGCGTGGTGCGGGATTTTGTGGGTCACGGCATTGGTCAGAAGATGCATGAGGACCCGAAGGTGCCCAACTATGTGACGCCGGAGTTGAAGCGGAATGATATTGTGCTGCGTGAGGGAATGGTGCTGGCGGTGGAGCCGATGTGCAACCTGGGGTCGTATGAAGTGCTGACCCTGGCGGACGGATGGACGGTGCTCACGGCAGATCGCCAGCCCTCGGCTCATTACGAGCACACGATAGCGGTCACGCGGGATGGTGCGGATGTGCTGACCCGCTGAGGACGTTTGACAGAGGTTCGACAAGATGACACCGGCTGATGATGACGGATGGTCCGTATTCATCGGCAAAGGTTTACAGGCAAAGGCGTGCATGCCCAAGGAAGACAAAATTACGGTCGAAGCTGAGGTGGTCGATGCGCTGCCCAACGCGATGTTCCGTGTTCGCCTGGAGAACAAGAAGGAAATCATCGCCCATATCTCCGGCAAGATGCGTATGAATTACATCCGCATTCTGCCCGGCGACAAGGTGACGCTGGAGATCAGCCCCTACGACCTGACCAAGGGCCGAATCACGTATCGACATTAGTGGGAAGTGGTCGAGTGGCCGAGTGAAAGAAGTCAAGCCAAGGACGAGGCTGGCAAGCCGAGGACTTGGGTATTCTGACGGGTTCAAGGTCGATGGTTGAATGTCAAAATACGATCGTGGACTTTGGACTTTGCACCAGTGACTTTGGACTGATAGAGAGGTGAACGATGAAAGTGCGTAGCAGTGTGAAACGGATTTGTGAAAAGTGCAAGGTCGTGCGGCGCAAAAATGTCGTGCGCGTGATCTGCTCCAACCCCAAGCACAAACAGCGTCAAGGCTGAACATTTTGACCACATCGCCCTGCTGCCTTTGCGGAAGGGTTGATGTGTGAAGGAAACCCACCATGCCTCGTATTGCCGGTGTTGACATCCCTGACAACAAGCCCATTCGCATCGCCATGCGTTACATCTACGGCATTGGTCCGAAGAATGCCGAGGTGATTTTGAACGAGGCGAAGATCGACGGGCAGACACGTGCCAACAAGCTCACCGAAGAGCAACTGGCGCACATCGCCGGCATCATCGAAGCCGGGTTCCCGGTCGAAGGTGTGCTGCGGCGGAAGATCGGCCAGGACATTCAACGCTTGAAGGACATTCGCAGTTACCGGGGCGATCGTCATCGTCGCGGCCTGCCGGTGCGTGGTCAGCGGACCAAGACCAACGCCCGTACCCGCAAGGGCAAGCGCAAGACGGTGGCGGTGAAGAAGTCCGTGAAAGCGATGAAGTAATGGGGAAGTGGCCGAGTGGCCGAGTGCGGTAAGACAAGCCAAGGACGAGGAGTTCGCCGCAGGCGACGACGAGGACTTGGGTATTGAGTGACAACGGGCGATTTGGCCCTCACCCCAACCCTCTCCCGGCGGGAGAGGGGACGGAGAATCGGATAGTTTTTGTTCGATTAACAAACCAACCCCGAGTCGAGTTGCCCGTCCCTTGTGGGGAATAGCTGGCAACGCCGGCAGATTCGAGGAGACTCATGGCCAAGAAGCAGAAAAAGATTCGTAAGAACGTCAGTCGCGCCATTGCTCACATCCGCGCGACGTTCAACAACACCTACATCAACATCACCGACATGAACGGTGAAACCCTGGCGTGGAAGAGTGCCGGGACCATTGGCTTCAAGGGCAGCCGAAAGAGCACGCCCTATGCCGCCACCCGCGCAGCGGAGGAAGCGGCGCTGCTGGTGAAAAAGATGGGGGTGACGGAAATGGAAGTGCGCGTGGCCGGTGCGGGCGCGGGTCGTGAATCAGCGATCACGGCGCTGCAGAGCGCAGGCATTCGCGTCACCGCCATCGAAGACCGTACCCCGATTCCGCACAATGGTTGCCGACCGGCCAAGCGTCGTCGCGTGTGATTTTCGCACGATCGTGTGACCCCGACGGCAACGGTTGAGCCTGATCAATCATCATTGACAAGTCGGCAACGTCACCCTCGCATTGGTTGGAGTTCAATCGACTTTTCAAAATCGCCTTGGAACAGAAGCGACCCCCATGGTTTTCAGCAGCGTGGGTCCAGTCGCGTGATTCCGGGCAGCCCCGTTTGGGTTCTGCTGATACTGGAGCATTGTCATGCGTATTCGTTGGCGCGGCCTGGAACTTCCGACTCGCGTGGTTCCCGATGAAAAAACCAACAACGGCACGTACGGCCGGTTCACCATCGAACCCTTCGAACGCGGCTTTGGCACCACCGTGGGCAACAGCCTGCGACGGGTATTGCTTTCCAGTCTGGAAGGCGCTGCGGTGCATTCGGTGAAAATCAAGGGCGCAAGCCATGAGTTCACCAGCCTGGAAGGCGTCACGGAAGATGTCACCGACATTATTTTGAATGTGAAAAACCTGATTGTGTCGGTCGATTCGGATGAACCCAAGACCTTGCGGTTGCAGGCTGAGGGGCCTGGGCAGGTGACGGCAGACCTGATCGAAGCTGACACCAGCGTGACGATTCACAACAAGGACCTGGTATTGGCGACGCTGACCAAGGGCGTTGAGTTCGACATGGAATTCAAGGTGACCAAGGGTCGCGGCTACGTGCCGGCCACCGAGCAGTACACCAGCGGACAGGACCAGGAAATCGGCTGGATTCCGGTGGATGCGATTTACTCGCCTGTGCCGCGTGTGCGCTACAAGGTGGAGGACACCCGCGTCGGTCAGAAGACCAACTTTGATCGGTTGACGCTGGAAATTTGGACCAACGGCACGATCACGCCGGAGATGGCGCTGGTCGAAGCCGCCAAGATTTTGCGCAAGCACCTGAACCCGTTCGTGCAATATTTTGAGCTGGGGACACAGGTGGCCAGTGAGTCCGCCGCCGCCGCTGCGAAGGTGGAGGAGGATTTGATTCGCAAGTTGAAGATGCCGATTTCGGAACTGGAGTTGTCGGTGCGAGCCAGCAACTGCCTGGAATCGAGCAAGATGACGGCTGTGTACGAACTGGTGAGCAAGACCGATGCGGAACTTTTGAAGATTCGCTCGTTCGGCAAGACGTCGCTGCGTGAAGTCAAACGTAAACTGTCGGACCTGGGGCTGACCTTGGGCATGACTTTGCCGGCGGAGTTGAATGTGCCTGCGACGCAGGAATGAGGAAGTGGACAGTGGATCATGATGACGCCGAGGGCTTTAGCCCCGGATGAAACAATGAAAACCATCCGGCCCTGAAGGGCACGGCGTCAAAAAAGGCTCGGCGTCACAAACGGTGATTGTCTTTGTTTAGCGCGGACGCTTTGCGTCGGCGACTTAGTCTGGAGAATGAATCATGCGTCATCGAGTAGCCGGATACAAATTAAGCCGAGATTCGGAGCAGCGCTGGTCGGATCGGCGCAACCTGGCGATCGCCCTGTTCACACATGGGCAGATCACCACCACGCTGCCCAAGGCGAAAATGGTGCAGCCGTTCGTCGAAAAAATCATCACCGACGCCCGCACCGGGACCCTCGCGGCACGTCGGCGGGTGACAGCCCAGCTTGGTCGTGACCAGATCGTCGTCAAAAACGACAAGGACGAATCGGTCAAGCGCAACAGCTTCGGCGAAATCATCGGCGGGCAACGCATCGTCAAAAAGCTGTTCGAGGAAATCGCCCCCAAATTCGCCCAGCGTCCCGGCGGGTACACCCGCGTGGTGAAACTGGCCAAGCATCGCGTGGGCGATGGTTCGAGCCTGGTGGTGCTGCAACTGGTCAGTGATGAAGACGGCGGGCCGCAGGTGGCTGGTCAGTTTTCACGCCGTCGTGAAAAGGCCAACCGCAGGATGGAATTCGCCGCCAAATTGCGCAAGGGTGGTGACAAGGCTGCGGCTGCAACAAGTGAAGCCCCAGCCGTGGAAACCGCCCCTGCCACGGATGCACCGGCCCCGGCTGCCCCGACGAGCGAAGAACCCAAACAGGGTTGATCGCTTGGACCAGCCAATTTGTCTAGGGTCGGATAAATACTGTGATTGATCGCAAAACCCCGCGTATGACCGGGGTTTTTTCATGGTGCGATTTGTACAAATTACCTTGACCTGTCTGTATATATTAGACATAATGTCTAAGTGCGTGTGATCAGCCTCAAACCGCTGCGCGAATTCTGGCTGCGTCACCCCGATGCGCGGGAGCCGCTTCGAATTTGGTACAAAACTGCCACACAGGCGGATTGGTCGAGTCTGGCCGAGGTACGTCGGACCTACCCTCATGCCGACGGGGTCAGATCATCCGATGGCGGAACGCTGACCGTCTTCAACATCGCCGGCAACAAGTATCGACTGGTGGCTCGTATCCGATATGACTACCAACTGATCAATGTGCGGGCGGTGCTGACGCATCAGGAATACGACCGGGGCCAATGGAGACAGTAACCATGCCGACGACAAAAAATGCCAACCTGATACTTCCGCGCAATTTTCACGACCTCGTGGCGGAGATGCCCCCACAAGCCATCGAAGATGATGTGCAATACGAAAACACCATCGACATGATCGATCGGCTCATGTCTGTCAGCAGGCTTACCAAGGGACAGGAACTCTACCTTGAAACACTGGTACAGTTGGTGCAGGTGTATGAAGCCCGGCACCATGCCATTGATACCTCCGACCTCACGGGAATTGATCTGCTTCGCCAACTGTTGGCCGAGCATGATATGAATGCTTCGGATTTGGCCCGGACGTTGGGCGTTCATGCGAGTATGGGGTCGAAGATACTCAAGGGCGATCGCGCATTGACGGTCGATCATCTGCGGAAACTGGCTGAGCGATTCAACATTCGGCCGGAGTTGTTGATGCGGTGACAAGGGCTTAGGAGTGATGGTAAAATCATCGCATTGGTTGGCCTGTCACTGAGCTTGCCATGGAAAGCCTAGAGCAAGTCGCGGAATTAACGAGACTGCTTGGCCCCCCTCTCCCGGAGGAAGAGGGGACAGAACTCGATCCGCTACGTCTGCATTGAATCCGCTCTAATGAGCAGCATTGATGTCAACCCACCAACCCTCATCATCGTCGCGTAAGATACTTTTCGCCTCGGTCAATGCGCTGGGTTGGGCGACCTGTGCCAGACATTTGCAATATTACAGTGAACGTGACAAGCGTCTCGATACGACGCATGTGTTGCTTGGACCATCACGACTGCTCCGACTGATGAACCACGAATGGAAACTCGGATCGCGTAATTTCAGGCTGATGAAACAGGATGCGGCGTGGTCGGCTTTTACGCACCATCGATTGAAGCGCATCCGCCAACCCCTGCGCGATTTCAATCTGATTCATTTCTGCCCCGGCAACACAGCCCTGTTCATGTGCCAAAAAAAATACACGGATTTTACGATCAGCCTGGATGCGACACTGAAGACCAACATGCTGCCCCCGGAAAATCATGTTTATACCAAACAGGAATTGGATAACGAAGAGCGTATCTACCAAAGCGCCAAACATATCATCGCGCTCAGTCCGTGGAACAGGGAATCGTTGATTCGTGACTACCGGATACCCGCACAGCGGATCAGTGTGTTTGCCCCTTGCGGAAGAATGCCGGTGCTGACGGTTGAACAGTTGGATCGGCGATTTGAGCGCAAAGGTCTGGTTCGGTTGCTTTTTGTCGGTAACGACTGGGAACGCAAAGGTGGGCCGAAGTTGCTGGCGTGGCATCAAAACTACTGGAAGGATCGGGCGGAACTGATTGTTGTTTCGTCTCGGGCAGTGCCGACGACGGCGAAGAATGTGCGTTGGCTTGGAAAAGTAGAGAACGAAAAACTGGTTCACGATATATTTCCATCAGCCGATATGTTTGTGTTTCCCACATTGTTTGACAAGGTGCCCAATGTACTTACCGAGGCGATTGTGTCGGGGTTGCCGATTGTGGCCACACGTATTGCCGGCATACCCTGGCTGGTGCAGGATGGAAACACAGGATTTCTGGCCGATTATGGCGATGATGATATGTTTGTCCATTGCGTCGAAAAGTTGATGAGGGATGTCGAACTTCGCCGGCGTATGTCGCATAACACCCTGACCTGGGCGCAGGAGGAAATGAACGGGGACAAACAATACGGCGGACTTGTCAACCTGTTACACGATCTGGCGAATCAATAGCGTCGCTCGCGGGTATGCGGTAAGTATTGAAGCATGCATGGTTGATCAAATGAGGACTCTGAAAAATCCCTCTCCCGGCAGGAGACGGGACGGAATACGTCACCGCGTGGACTAATAATTACGCAAATTGTTCTAGTAACGGAGCAGAAAAGTTCGCATTAACATCCGAGCGATTCCTCAAAGGCTTTCATCACGGCGACGTAGGCCGGTTTGGATTGATAGTGTTCATCAAACAACAGCGGTCGTGTCTGGGTTTTATATCGCCAGACAGTCCAATGCAGATGGTCCGCCACGCCGAAAACGATCATTCCCTTGAAAAACGGGCGCATTTCCAGAGCTGCCTTGACCACGTTATGATAGGCTTGAGCCTGCATTTCATATTGTGATGGGTCTTTGATGGTCATCCCCATTTCCGAAATATAGATGGACAGTCCCAGGTCGGCAAATCGCTGCCAGTTCTTCTTCATCGATTGTATGTTTGATATATCTGCGCCCCAGGCAGCATCTCGAAAGGCATGAAAACCCATGGCATGAAGGGGTATTCCGCGTTTGAGCAGCCCGGCCACGTGGGCATGGACGATATCGGAAAAGGGCGATAGTTCGTCGATGCGGGCTTCATTGAGCATGAGGATCGCGGCGGGGTCCGCTTCATGGGCAAAACGCAGGGCAAGGTCCAGGTAATCCGGGCCGATGATTCTCGCCCAATGCGTGGCTCGTAAACCTTCGGGGGTGAACAATTCCGTACCGATGTGCCAGTAGGGAACACGTCCGCGGTAACGGGCGGCGATGGTATGAATATGCTCCTGTAGTGTGTCAATGAGCTTGGTACGGTCGGTGATGGCGGTGATGAAGGCCGGCAGATCGTTGTGTAGAAAATCGTGGCCGAAGAAGGGTAGATTATACTGTTGGGCAAAGGCTACCAAAGCGTCGGCTGCCTGCCACTGGTATTTGCCATCTTCAGAGCGGATATGCCGGGTGACCATTTCAAATTCAGAACCCACCGCGTTGGAATCACGCAGAACGATATCCATAAAGCGCGGGTCGGCAAATTCCCTGCTGCGCAGGGCATAACCGAAATAAACGCCGGCACGATGGGCCAGTTCCTTGAGGGTGGCAGAGCCGGACTGCATGAGGATGATCCCGTGATGAGGTGTGTGTAAATCAACCAACCTTGAACATCACAATCATGGTCGGTCTTGCATCGACAGATTGTTACATAGAACGGTTTCAGTTCAAGTGTAGCGTCTTGCGCCCCCTCTCCCTCCGGGAGAGGGTGG
>CAZJMK010000060.1:0-23597 GCA_964547135.1 uncultured Phycisphaeraceae bacterium
AACACACACGTTCATTGTGCCGCCCCAGGCCCCTACATGGTTTCACACTGATCGAGGTGCTGGTGGTGGTCATCATCATCGGCATTGCAGCGGCGGTGGTGGTGCCGTCGATGTTGCGACCGGGATCGCTGCATGTGCAGGCGGCAGCCCGCATGGTGATTTCCGATTTGCTGTTTGCCCAGAACGATGCCATAGCCAAGCAGAAGGTTCGGCGAGTGGTGTTTGAACCGGCGAGCAACCGCTATCGCGTCACCGATGCGGCGGGTAACACGCTGAATGCGAATTGGAAAGGGGTCGGTGCGGGGACGTATGTGGTGGACTTTAAAAACGACAGCCGATTTCAGGGCGTGACGCTGGGGACGGTGGATTTCAATGACGATGTGGTCGTGGAGTTCAACGAACTGGGTACGCCCAACGTGGGCGGAACCATCGATCTTTCCGGCGGAGGACTCAAGTATCAGGTCAGCGTCACCGACATGACGGGCAAGGTGTCGGTGGGGAAGTTGGAGTGAATGGGAAGTGGCCAAGCGGCCAAGTGAAGGAATCAAGCCAAGAACGAGTCTCGCCGCAGGCGGACGAGGGCTTGGGTATCTGGGTGAAGAATGTGGAAGACGCCCTCACCCTAACCCTCTCCCGATGGGAGAGGGGACGGACAAGTGGTCGCGTGGCCAAGTGCAAAGGAGCTTGGAGCTGGGAGCTGGGAAGACGGTTTGGCCATTGCAAAATCTGCCAAGCACCTAGCCCCTAGCTACCCGCCCCAAGCACCTTAAAAAATTGTTGACCAGGGAATGATTGTGCCGGGTGGGGTCGGTCGAAGTAAAGCCGGGGTAGAGACTGTGCGGAGGCAACCACCGTGTTATTACGTTGGCTGGAAAAATCACGCTGCCCGATCGGGCTGGAGGTGGGCGGGAAGACGGTGCGCGCCTTGCAGCTTGCCCGGCGGGGCGAGGGTTATCGGGTGATGAGTGCCGGTTGTTCGGTGTTGCCCGGTGAGTTGCCGGCGACGGGGAAAGAGCGGGAGGAGGCGGTGGAGGCGGCGATCAGGCAGGTGTTGGGGCAGGGGGAATTTTTCGGGAAACAAGTCGTCAGTTGTCTGCCTGCGCATCAGGTTCAATACAAAAATTTACGTCTGCCTCGGATGCCGCATGAGGAGCTTTCCGCTGCGGTGGAGTGGGAAGCGACCGATCGTTTGCAATTGGGCGCGGACCAGGCGGTGGTGCAATTTTTCAATGCGGGAGAAGTTCGGCAAGGTGACGAGCTTCGACAGGAAGTGATTTTGATGGCGGCCCCGCGGACGATGATCGAAGATCACGCACGGATGTTGCTTCGTTGTGGATTGCATCCGACAGCTATTGATGCGGTGCCGGCAGCACTGGCAAGGGCGCTGACTCCCCCAGCGGATGTCGGGCCTGATGCGCCGGCGCGATTGATTTTGGATGTCGGCCACAGCACCAGCAAAGTATTGGTGTCACGTCAGGGCAAAGTGCTGTTTTTCAAACTGATTGATTTGGGCGGGGGTAAGTTTGATCAGGCGGTGGCAACCCGGCTGGGGGTGTCGGCGCAGGAAGCGGGGGAATTGCGCAGACGGTTGATGCGCCAAGGTTCGGCGGGGGAAGGCGATCAGCCGATGTTTGGGTCATCACGGCGGGAGAGCATTGATCGCGCGGTGCAGGAGGCGCTTCGCCCGTTGTATGGGGAATTGGCAACGGAAGTGGGGTTGTGTCTGCGGTACTACAGCGTGACGTTTCGCGGTCGGCGGCCTGAACATTTGGAACTGGCCGGCGGCGAGTCGTGCGAAGCGACATTGATGAAGGTATTGGAGGAGGAGTTGAAGGTGACGGTGCAGCCGGGCAGCCCGTTGCATGAAGCGGACCTGGCGCAGTTAAGTTTATTGAGTGATGACAAAGATACGCATCACGCAGCCTGGGCGGTGTGTGCGGGGTTGTCGATGCGCAAGGCCTCGACGGCGGCTGGGCCGGTGCGAGGTGCGGCATGAACCAGATTGACTTTTTGCCCGCATCGTTTTTGCAACGACAGGAACGCAACACCCGATTGTTACGGCAAAGCGTGATTGTCGGGTTGATGTTGCTGTGTCTGGTTGGGGCGCATGTGGTGCTCGATCGGCGGACGGCTCGGCTGGAGGACCAGGCGGCTTATTTGGAACAGGAAGCACAGGCTTTGGCGTTGCAGGTGCAGGAGTCAGTCAAATTGAATCGGCAGCGGACGGAGTTGATGCGTCGTTTGCGTTTGCAACAGGAATTGATGCCGCCGATGACGCCTTCGCAGTTATTGGCATTGATTGGCGAGGCTTTGCCGGAGTCGTCGAATTTGGTGAGTTTGTCACTGGTGGACACGACGCCGACGAACCTGCGACAGGCAGCGGCGAGCGGTTCATCGGGCGATGGGCAAGGAATCGCAGAACAAGGTCAGACGGCGACGGTGAAGCGGGTGCGGTCATCGATGCAGATTGCGTTGGTGGGTTTGGCGCCCAGTGATGTGGAAGTGGCAGACTTTTTCGGCGGACTGGTGGAGTTGCCGGTGTTTGAGAATGGCAAGTTGCTTTACAGCCGACCGACGCGGATCGGGCCGTTGTTGGCCAGGGAATTTCGCGTGGAGTTGGAGGCACCGTTGGATCGACGGATTGTGCCGGCAGAGAAGGTACGGGGGCAGGGGGTGGCCGATGCAAATTGATCGCAGTCGAGCGCGGCTGTTACTGGTGATATTGGGGTTGGCGGTGGTGTTTGCAGCCGGGTCATGGTGGCCTGCGCAGCGGGCGCAGAGCGGATTGAGCAAGCGCATCAGCGAGGCACAGGCGAAGTTGCAAAGCGAGCGGTTGGGGGTGGGCGATTTGCCGGCACTGGTAACGGAAATCGGCGCGATGGAGCGGGAACTGGCGGCGGGGCCGAGACAGGTGCCGACGCATAACGATGTGGCGGAGTTGCTGCGGTCGCTTTGCACGTTGATGGATGAGCATCAGCTCAGTGATCAGCAGATTGTGACGCAGGCGATTGTGCATGGCAGGGATTACAGCCTGATGCCGCTGCGGTTGGAGTTTACGGGGATGTTTCCGCAGGTGTACGGGTTTTTGCAGAAGCTCGAGGCGTTGCCGCGGATGGTACGGGTGATGAAGGTGCAGATGAACCGGGACACGCCGGACAGGGTGTCAGGGGTGCGGACGACGCTGGAGTTGTCGGCTGTGTTTGCCCCGCCGCGGGAGGGTAAGCCATGAAACCATGGTGGAGGAAAATACCGTGGCAGCGCTGGGGGATTGACCGTAAGCGCGGGCTGGTGGCGCTGGGGTTGATAGCGGTGGCGCTGCTGTTGTGGGGTCGGTTGATTTTGAAAAACGCGCCGCGGACAGCGCTGGCGGACCCGAAGGAGGGGCAAGTGGCGTTACAGACGTCACCAACGCGCCAGTCGGCGGAGCTGACCCGTGAAATTCATTTGCAACTGCCGACGGATCGGAAACGTGACTTATTCGCCATGGCGGAGCACCGATTCGCACGGACGGAAAATACTCCCGAAAGTGCGCCTGCGGCTAAGTCGGTGGGGGAAACATCCGATAGCGAAGTAAAGAGACGGGCAGTGCAGCAGGCGGCGGCGACGCTCCGGCTGCAGACCACGATTTTGGGGACGCCCCCACGAGCCATGATCGACGGGCAATTGCTTGGCCCCGGCGAAACGATCAAGGGCTTTGAAATCGTGGAGATTGAACAGCGGCAGGTAATTCTCCAAAAGGACGGCATCCAGGTCCGTTTGGAGATGTGATCAAAGAACCAGTGTCGGTCCTCCCTCAACGCACCGGAGGTTCGCCCCAGACAGGGGCAGGAGTAACTCGTCATGAGTAAGCGCTTCACGCAGATGTCGGCCACGGTTTTTTTTTGCTCACTCGGTAGCGTTTATAGCACATGGGCAATCGCGGCCCCTGGGGATAATTCGGAAAGTCAGGCAGGGCCGGGAACTTCGCTGACGCCTGCGGCCCCGGCGGTGCCGGCGGATTTGGACAAGGGCGTGAAGGTCGGGTCGTTCGGACAGATCGACCTGCATGTCAAGGATCAGGACCTGACCAAGATATTGCAACTGCTGTCGATTCAGAGCCAGCGCAACATCATCGTCAACAAGGGCGTCAGCGGGACGGTCACCGCGGACCTTTACGGCGTTGATTTTTACGAAGCGCTCAATGCCCTGCTCAAGGCCAACGGTTTGGGGTACATCGAAAAGGGCAACTTCATTTATGTGTACACGGAAGATGACATCAAACGCATCAAGGATGCGGAACGCAAAACGGTGATGCGGTTGTATCGGCTGAACTATTTGAATGCAGCCGATGCCAACACGTTCATCACGCCGCTGCTTTCGTCGGCGGGCAAAATACAGATGAGCATGGCCGCCAACCCCGGCTTTTTGCCGACGACTTCCGACGGCGGAGCCAACACGTATGTACACACCGACACGATTGTGGTGTCGGATTATGCGGAGAATCATGAAACGATTGCCGACCTGCTCAAGCAGATGGACGTTCGGCCCAAACAGGTGCTGGTGGAAGCGACGGTGCTGGGTGCCAAGCTCAGCGAAGCCAACGCGTTCGGCGTGAACCTGTCGATTCTGGCGGACTTTGGTTTTGGGGAACTGGGCAGCACCATCGGCAGTGTGTTCGGGGCCACCCCTGCCGCCGGCTTTGCGGGTGCGGGCGGTTCAGGTACGGGTGTGGAATGGGGCAACATCGTCGCCACCGAAAACAGCTTCCGCTTCGGCATTTTGTCGGAGAACGTGGCTGCGTTCATTGAAGCATTGGACAAGGTGACCGACACAACGATCATCGCCAACCCGAAACTGCTGGTGCTCAATCGACAGAAGGCCAACCTGTTGATCGGTTCCAAGCTCGGTTACGTCAACACGACGACGACCGAATCGGGCACCAATCAGAGCGTGGAATTTTTGGATGTGGGTACCACACTGTCACTGCGTCCGTTTGTCAGTGATGACGACATGATCCGACTGGAAATTCAACCCAAGGTTTCGACCGGTGAAGTGCGCATTGAGAACAACCTGACAATTCCGCAGGAAGACACGCAGGAACTGACGACCAACGTGATGGTGCGTTCGGGCCAGACGGTGATTCTGGGCGGGTTGTTCAAGGAACAGACGACGGTGATCCGCAAGCAGACGCCGGTGCTGGGCGATATTCCGGTGCTGGGCAATGCCTTCAAGGGTAGCAACGATGACACGACCCGTGATGAATACATCTTTTTGCTCACGCCCAGTGTGGTGAAGGACCAGGCGATTTACGCAGCGGGCGAACGGATGAAGGACAATGTGGAACTGGCACGGGTCGGGGCACGTGAAGGATTGTTGCCCTGGTCACGTAGCCGACTGATTTCGTCACACGTGAAGAACGCCAACGATGCGTTGGAACGCGGCGATCAGGACAAGGCGCTGTACAGTGCGAACATGGCACTGTCGCTGGACCCGACGTTTGCCGAGGCCCGGCGAATTGCTGAGGGCATTACGCAACAGCGCGTATTCACGCCTTATGACAGTGTGCTGGAAGACACGGTGCGGGAAGTGCTGCACAACAACACCCCGGCCATGGAACCGACCCCGGCAACACCCGATCAGGGCAACATGACGCCGGCACCTACGCAGGGTGCAGCCCCGATGCCCACGCCGGCGCCGGAAGCGGCGGCAGCGGCGACGGAAGTTGCACCGACGACGGAGACCGCAGCAGCCAATGAATCGGTGAATGTGGAAGCGGCTGGTGAACAAATGGAAACGATGACGGAAGCGCAGAACCCGACGGAACTGCCTTGATTGTGACACTTGACCGGCCCCCTCTCCCTCCGGGAGAGGGCAGGGTGAGGGCGTGAACAACAATTCATCGATGAATTGCCAAGTCACGCCCTCACCCTGCCTCGGTCGCTTCTGCGACCTCGGCCACCCTCTCCCGAAGGGAGAGGGATCGCCCCAAACGACTGATTGATTTTTCGACCCCGGTTCGTGAGAGGAGAAGGCAAGGAGATGACGGCATGCAAAAGCTACTGGCTCGTACGGTTTTCATTTCAATCGCGCTGCTGGCCCCGGTGGCAGGGTTCACCGGCTGCGCAAGCACCGTGGACGCTGGTCACAAAGAAGCGGTGAACGCTGCCAACCAGCGCTGGTATGACCTGCGTTCGCGTTTGCTGGTGCAGACGGCCCAACGGCAGTTCGACACCGGCGACCTGGACCAGGCGGAAAAGACCTTGCTGGATGCCATGGCCACGGACACGGAAAACCCGCAGGTGTTGCTATTGTCGGGTCGGGTGATGCTCGAACGCGGGCAGTTGGAAAAGGCGTATCGCTTTTTGCAACTGGCCATTGACGCCGATGACAAGCTGGCGGAGCCGCATTATTACCAGGGCGTGGTGCTGCAACGCTGGCAGCAGTTTGATGCGGCATTGGTGGCTTACCAGCGAGCCTGCAACCTCACGCCCGACAACGCGGCGTACCAACTGGCCAAGGCGGAAATGTTGATTCATGTCGGGCGAGGGGATGAAGCCCTTGAACTGCTGCGCAGTCGGCTGACGTATTTCGATCAGAACGCAGCGATGCGCACAGCCATCGGTCATATTCATTTGATGCGCAATGAACCTGCACAGGCGGCGGACTTTTTCCGTCAGGCATTGGTGCTGCAACCGGAGAATGTGCAATTGCTGGAAAATTTGGCGCTGGCGGAGATCGCAGCCGACCAGGCGGAACAGGGTGTGAAGCATTTGGAGCAGTTGCTGGCGCGCAAGGATTATGCGGGGCGGACGGATTTGCAGCGTTTGCTGGCACGGGGGTATGAGCGGTTGGGTCGGCCGGCGATGGCGAAAAGCGTTTATTTGAAGTTGGCCAAGGATCAGCCGGAGGAATCGGATCACTGGCTGCGGCTGGGGGAAATTTGCTGGGCACTCAAGGACGCCAAGGGGGCGCACCTGGCGGCGCAGCGCTGCCTGGCGCTGTCACCAAGGCGGTATGAGGCACATCTGTTGGCGGGACTTTCAGCGCAGGCACTGGGCAAACTCGATACGGCGATCACGGCATTCGAGCAGGCGGCAGCACTGGCCCCCAAGGATGCACGGGTGCTGGTGTTGCAGGGGTTGGCGTTGGAACAGGCAGGACGAAGCGATGAGGCGGTGAAAGCGTATCAGACAGCATTGGAACGCGAGCCGGAACAGGAAAACGCGCAACGATTGCTGTCGAGGTTGGAGGCGGCGAAAGAGCGGTGAGGGATTGGAATTTCGAATTTGGAATTTCGGATTTCGAATTTGAAGAATCAAGTCGGGTACGAGTCACGAGCGCAGCGTGTGACGATGGCCCGGGTATTGAGGCGAAATGGACGAGTGATGGAATCGGCAAATTCGGATTTGGAATGTGTTTAGCGCGGACGCTTTGCGTCGGCGTCTTTGATGACGAGCTTTTCAGGGAAATATGAACCTGAACTTGTTCGCAGACTCCAAGTTCAGGCGTGGCGAGCGGGGGTAAAACAGGAGCAGGACTGTGGATTGGGGTCGCGGACTGAGTCTGAGTTTGGGAGCGCTGGCCGCGGTGGGCGGCGGGCTGATGTGCATATTGCTTTGCGCGAGCAACCCGGACGTAACGGACTACATCACGTTTGCCGGCGCAGCACTGGTGTTGGGCTGTATTGTCGGGTTGGTGCATGCGATTTTCGCCAATCGGCAGGAAGCCGCGGTTCGTCAACTGACCACGCAGATTGGCAGCACCACCAAAAACACCGCAGTGCCAACACTCAATCGACCGGGGGCGGGTTTGGATGAACTGGCGCAATCGGTGCAGGGGGCATTGGCACACCTGCGGCAGCGGATGGATGCCCTGACAGCCCAGAAACGTGAACTGGAAATTCAACTGCGTATATCGGATGCGGAGCGGCAGCATGCGCATACGGTGCTCAATTCGATTGCGGATGCGGTGCTGGTGACCGACCCGTTCAACGAGTTGGCATTGGCCAACGAGGCGGCGGCGCGGGTGCTGGGTTTTGATTTGGAACAGTCGATGCATCAGCCGGTGGAACAGGTGGTGCATGACACGACATTGGGCAAGTTGATCAAGGACACGCGTGAAGGCGGCGACACGGCTTTGCGCAGGCATGTGGAACATCGGCTGCCGATGGAGGGAAGGCAAGCGGTGTTCGATGTGACGCTCAAGTGCGTGGCCGGGGGAGCGCAAAAGCGGGCGACCGAGCCTTGCGGGGTGGTGACGATTTTGCGTGATGTGACGCATGAGCGTGAAGTGGCGGAAATGAAGAGTGATTTTGTGTCGAGTGTGTCGCATGAATTGCGTACGCCGCTGTCGAGTATCAAGGCCTATCTGGAAATGCTGATCGACGGGGAGGCACAGGACGAAACGACCCGCCTTGAGTTTTACAACATCATTCAGGCGGAAGCGACTCGGCTATCGCGGTTGATCGACAACATTTTGAATTTGAGCCGGATTGAGTCGGGCGTGGTGAAGGTGCAACGGGAGCAGGTGAATCTGCCGGCACTCATTCGGGAAGCGATGGACGTGATCGCACCACAGGCCCGCGCCAAGCAGGTGAAGCTGGAAGATGTGCCCACACCCCTGTTTTTTCAGGTGTTTGCGGACCGGGACATGATTTTGCAGGTGTTGCTCAATTTGATGAGCAATGCGGTGAAGTACACCCAGGCGGGGGGCAAGGTGACGGTGTCGGTGCATGTGGACGATCACAGCCGACTGGTGCATGTGTCGGTGGCGGACACGGGGGTGGGCATTCCGCCGGAGGCGATTCCGCATTTATTCCAAAAGTTTTACCGCGTGGCGGAACATAAAAAGATGGCCAAAGGGACGGGTTTGGGGCTGAACCTGGTCAAACAAATCGTTGAAACCGTGCACGGCGGAAAAGTCAGTGTGACAAGTGAGGCCGGAAAGGGCAGTACATTCACGTTCGGCCTGCCAATGGCCGACAACGGATATTAGGGTCGTTGATACGTCAGGTGATGGTGAAAGGCCAAAAGGGGGAGGTATTGCATGATGAGCCGATCGAAACCATTGATATTGATCGCCGACGACGAGGTGCACATTCTGCACGTGGTGAGTTTGAAGCTGCGCAATGCCGGGTACGACATCATCACCGCGGAGGACGGCGAAGAAGCGTTTGAACTGGCGGTGAATCGTCACCCGGATTTGGTGATCACCGATTTTCACATGCCGTTTGTAACGGGGCTGGAGCTGTGCCAGAAACTCAAACAGGAAAGCAGCACCGCAGGCATACCGGCCCTGATGCTGACAGCCCGCGGGTTCACGTTGCCGGGCGAGGCACTGGAACAGACCAATATCACGGGGGTGTTGTCGAAGCCGTTTTCACCGCGGGAAGTGTTGGCACGGGTGGCGGAACTGGTGGGTCAACCGGCTCATGAGGATGCGGGGAACGCAGCTTGACGCAAATGCACCTTCAACCCGGTGCGGATGTGCTGCCCACGCGGCTGCGGCAGCGCTTGCGCGCGTTGGGGGTGACGGTGCTGACACTGGACAGCGACGGACGAACGCAACCGGTGGACGATTGTTACTGGTTTGAAAACACTTTGCGGCAGGCACCGATGTTTGTGCAGGCATTGCGCGAGGCTTGGCCGGCGCTGCTCGAAGTGCAGGGCTTGCCGGTGGAAATGTGGTCGGGGCTTTGGCTGGTGCCGTTGCCCAACCCGCGACGCAGAAGGGTCAGTAATGAACGGCGCAGGCAGGCGATGCCGGTGGCACTGCTGGTGACGCCGGAGTTTTTGAGCAGCGATCAGTTTCATTTGCTTTGCGACCAGTGCAAACTCGATTACGAGTTGACGCTGACACGGGTCAATCGTGATCGGCTGTTTGGCGGTGCGGAGGTGCAGCGATTGGCGGCGACGATCACGTGGATGCAGCAGGATGTGAGCGAAATCGACAGGCGGTATCACGAACTGCAAACCATGGGGACGCAACTCGGCGAGTCGTACGAAGAATTGAGCCTGCTTTACAAATTGTCAACGGGGATGACGCTGGATCGTCCGCCGATGCAGTTTTTGACCGAGGCTTGCGAGGATTTGCAGCAGACGGTGGGTTTGCGTTGGATGGCGATTCAACTGGTGGAGGATCAGCCGGCGCTCAATGAGCTGTCGGGGCAGGTGATCACCGCCGGGCCGGTGGGTTGTGACAACCTGATGCTCAAACGGATCGGCGCGATGCTGATGTTGCGACAGGGGCCGGATTCGCCGCCCTTGATCGTGGACGATACGGGCACGTTGCAGATTCAGCATTTGCCGCGGCTGGCCAAGGGGCTGCTGGTGGTGTCGCTGGTGCGGGAGGATAAATTGCTGGGCATCCTCATCGGCGGGGACAAGCTCGACGGTCAGCACATCAGCAGCATCGACAGCAAATTGTGTTCGTCCCTGGCGGCGACGCTTTCCATGTTCCTCGATAATTTGATGCTGTACGAAGACATGTCAGCGATGTTCATGGGCACGCTGCATGCGCTTACTGCCTCGATTGACGCGAAAGACAGGTACACCTTCGGTCACTCGGAGCGCGTGGCCCTGCTGTCAAGGCAATTGGCTGAAGCTGCGGGCTTGGATGCGCATACGGCGGAACGTGTGTACCTGTCGGGGCTGGTGCACGATGTGGGCAAAATCGGCGTACCCGAACATGTGCTCTGTAAACCGGGACAACTGACGCCCGATGAGTTTGCGATCATCAAACAACACCCGGAAATCGGTGCGCGGATTTTGCAGGACATTCGACAGATGCAGGACCTGATACCAGGGGTGCTTTATCACCACGAACGGTGGGACGGCCAGGGCTACCCACATGGTTTGTCGGGCAATGACATACCCCTTTTCGGTCGATTGATCTGTCTGGCCGATTCGTTCGATGCGATGAGTTCGACACGCACGTACCGATCATCCCTGACGCACAAGCGTGTGTTGGATGAAATAGCACGGTGTGCGGGGTCGCAATTTGATCCGCAACTGACGCAGGTGTTTTTACAACTGGACCTTCAGCCGTTCGTGGACATGATCCAGAAACACCAAACCCAGCAGAAGGTTCACACACGACCCAGGCTGGCACGGACGGGTTGATGTCAGCAGCAAGCGAGGCAACATGCGACTGACTCACGAAGATTTCGATCACACCACGGTGGTGCGGGTGCATGGCGACCTGTCCGCCGATGATGTCAACACGTTTCGCAAACTCATCGAAGATCGACTGAGTCAACAGACCCGCGATTTTGTGCTGGACCTGTCGGAGATGGACACGCTGGATTCGCAGGGGCTGGAGTCGATGCTGTGGTTGCAGGAACGTTGTGGGGAAAAACTGGGTCAGGTGCGATTGGCAGGGGTCAGCGCCCATACAGAAAAAGTGCTGGAAGTGACACGCCTGCTGCCGCGGTTCGATCGACACCCGGATGTCGAATCAGCACTGAAAAGTTTGAGGATTTGATATGACTGCTGTGAAAACGACATCCCCGCCCCGTCCGGTTGCGATGGTGGAACGTTCATCAGAACGGCTGCCCGAACGCAACGTTCGCATCGGCGACCTGCTCTTGGAAAAGGGGCTGATCAGCTCGGCTCAACTGGAGCAGGCACTGGCGCATCAGCGCGAAAGCGGACAGAACAAACTGCTGGGCGAAATCGTCGTCGAACTGAAATTCGTGACCGAAGAACAGGTCATGGAACAATTGGCGATGGCGTATGGGATGCCGTTTGCGAGGGTATCACCGAAGGTGGCCGACCCGAAGGTGATTGAAGTGCTGCCGCGCGATTTTCTGGAAAAGAATTGCGTGCTGCCGATGTTTCTGGTGCAGGGCAAACTGACGGTGGCGGTGCATGAACCGACCAACGTTTTTTTGATCGACGAAATTCAAAGGCTCACCGGCAACCCGGTGCAGATCGTCGCGGCCACGGCCAAGGACATTCGTTCCACCTTGCAGGTGTATCTGCCTGCCGCCAACGTGTTCGTGATTGATGAACTGGTGGAGGACATTCAGCCCGACGACCTGACGGTGGTGGAAAAGGAAATTGCGGACCTGGCGAGTTTGGAGGATGGGGCCAACAACTCACCGGTGATCAAGCTGGTGAACTACCTGATTTTCAGTGCGGTGAATGAGGGTGCGTCCGACATTCACATCGAAGCGGGCGACAAGCGGCTGCGGGTGCGGTTTCGGGTGGATGGGTCGTTGTTTGAAAAGATGAAGCCGCCGTATCAGATGCACGCCGCGGTGGTGAGTCGCATCAAAATCATGTCGGGGCTGGATATTTCCGAACGGCGGATTCCGCAGGACGGGGGCATGACGGTACTGATCAACAAGCGGCCGGTGGATTTGCGTGTGTCAACCATGCCGGGCAAGTTCGGCGAAAAGGTGGTGATGCGCGTCATCGACAATCGCAATGCGCAGACATCATTGGAAACGCTGGGTTTTTCGTATGCGATGTTGCAACGGTTCCGTCACCTGATTGCCCAGCCCAACGGCATCGTGCTGGTCACCGGGCCGACGGGCAGCGGTAAATCGACGACGCTGTATGCAGCGCTCAACGAAATCAACAATGACACGGTGAACATTTGCACGGTGGAAGACCCGGTGGAATACAACCTGCCTGGGGTGAATCAGTTTCAGGTCAATGACAAAGTGGGGTTCACGTTCAGCGGTGCGTTGCGCTCGCTGCTGCGACAGGACCCGGACGTGGTGATGCTGGGCGAAGTGCGCGATCAGGAAACGGCACGCATTGCCACGCAGGCGGCATTGACCGGGCACTTGGTGTTGTCAACGTTGCACACCAATGATGCACCCAGTGCGGTGACGCGCTTGTTCAATATCGGGGTGGAGCCGTATTTGGTGGCGGCATCATTGCGCGGGGTGCTGGCGCAACGATTGCTGCGCCGGGTGTGCATGCACTGCAAGGAGCCGGTGGAGATTACCCCAGCGGTGCAGCGCACGATGCAACAAATGGGTGAGGGAGCCGGGCCGGTGATTGAAAAGGTTTTTCGCGGCAAGGGTTGCCCCAAGTGCCGAAATACCGGGTATTCGGGTCGATTGGGGGTGTTTGAGTTGTTCGTGCCCAATGATGAAATGCTGGATGCGATCAGCCGTGGCGCGCCGTTGCAGGAATTGCGCAGGTTGGTGCGGGCGGATGGGTTTGTGACCCTTCGGCAGGACGGCTTGGAAAAAGTGAAAGCCGGGTTGACGACGATGGAAGAACTGCTGAATGCGACGGAGATGGATTGATGATGAAGTGGCCAAGTGGCAAACGAATTTCGAATATCGGATTTCGAATTTCGGATTTGTTTAGCGCGGACGCTTTGCGTCGGCGTTCTGGTTAGCGCCGCGATTGATCGCGTCTGGTCGGAGTGGTTAATCGGTGAGTCGTAGAGTCGGTTAATCGGTTGGTCAGTGAGTCGGTTAATCGGGAAGAAATATACCAATACAATTTTGTCCGAGTAACCGAGTAACCGAGTAACCAATTAACCAATTAACCAATTAACCAAACTCATGCCCCGATACCTTTATCATGCTCGTGACAACAAGGGGGAACTGGCCACCGGCGTGGTCGCAGCGGCGACGGTCGAGGCTGCCGGCCACATGCTGCGCGGCGAGGGCAAATATGTCGTTCGCCTGAAGGAAGTGCATGAGGAGGAGAGCGACCCGCAGGTGCAGTCGGTGGCAGACCACAGCCGACAGGTCAAGCGGCAGGATGTAATCTTTTTTGCCCATCAGATGGCGATCATGATTGAAACCGGCGTGCCGATATCGGAGGCACTGGACTGCGTGACCGATCAGGCGGGCAACCCGCATTTCAAGGCGGTGATGACAGCCGTGGCCGACCACGTTCGAGCCGGGGGCGAGTTGTCGGTGGCACTGAAAAAACACCCGCGGGCCTTTCCGCCGATCATGACGAGTTTGATCCGTGCCAGTGAAATTTCCGGCACGATGTCCACGATGCTCGAACGCATCAGCCAATATTTGGATAAGGAAGAGCGCACCCGGCGTCAGGTGAAGGCAGCGCTGACGTACCCGCTGATCATGATGAGCGTGGCGGTGTCGGTGACGGTGTTTCTGCTCACGTTTGTGCTGCCGAGGTTCACAGCGATTTACGCCTCACGCGGAGCCGCTCTGCCCACGCCGACGCGAATACTCATGGGCATCAGCAGTGCCTTGATCGACCATTGGCAACTCTGGCTGATCGGACTGGCGATTGCGCTGGTGGCCGGGTGGCTGTCTTTGCGCATGGCGACGGTGCAGCGCCTGGTCGATTGGTTGAAACTGCATTTACCGGTGATTCGTCAGTTGTACCAGCAGTTGTATCTGTCACGCTCATGCCGGGCGTTGGGCACGATGTTGACCGCAGGGGTGTCGGTGCTGGATGCCATTGACATCACCCGTCAGGTGACACCCAATGCCTATTTTCAGGACTTGTGGGACAAGGTGGACGATTCGCTCAAACAGGGATTGCAATTGTCGGACCCGATGGGCGAAAGCAAAATCGTGCCGCGCAGCGTGGTGCAGATGATTCGCAGTGGTGAAAAGTCGGGGCGACTGGCGGATGTGTTGCAAAAACTGGCGGTGCATACGGAAGAGGAATTTGATCATGCGGTGAAAAGTGCGACGCAGTTTATTGAGCCGATGATGGTGATTTTCATGGGCGTATTGGTGGGTTTCGTGGCGATATCGCTGCTGCTTCCGATTTTCAATGTAAGCAGGGTGGTATCGGGCGGGTGAGTCAAGCAGCCGAGGTCGTCGGCGGTTCGTGGTTTTCACTGAATGATCGCGTGATTGACGGCAGAAAGCGGATACCATCCGCTGTTTTTTTAACCCACCGCCGAGGGCGGCGGTGCCACATACAGCGATTCAACGCATTACATGATTGAATGACCGAATCACCGGCGCGTTATTTTGCCAGCTTGCGGAGCATGGATGGGGGTGCCAGCCAGAGCAGGCGACCCGGGGTGGCGTGATTCACGGAAGGGTCGTCCCACTGTAAACAAGCGCAGCCGGCTTTTTTCAGCGGGGCAAATTCACAACTCGCATCGCCCGTGCACACCAGCGCAATCAGCTGCGACAACATCGGTTCGTGGCCGACGATCATCACCGTGGGCGGATTCAACTTCGCCAGTTTGCGCAGCAATTTTTGCGGCGAACCTTGCGCCAGTTCGGGCAACGCATGAGGTTTGACTTTCAACACCTCCGCAACGATGTCAGCCGTTTGGGCAGCACGCAATTTCGGGCTGGTGAGCAAAACCTCCGGCGCGTCGATCAGCCTTGCCAACCCCCGTGCGCATACACGGGTACGTTTGATGCCCTTGGCGGTCAGGGCACGCAAATCATCACCCCCATCGGGGGCTTGTTCCTGCGCCGGGCCGTGTCGGAATAAATAGAGTCGCATCAGTGTTGCTCGGCTCATCACTTAGCCCCCGGTCAATGACCGGGGGCTAAATGGGGGGAATAGGTGACGAAAGACCATCATCCGCCGTTACGCGGCAAAGCGTGCTTACGGCTGTGACGCAGAATGTCGCCCTGAGCCATGTAAATCACATCCTCCGAAATATTCACCGCATGGTCGGCAATCCGCTCCAGTTGCCTCGACACCGACAACAAATGCAGCAAGGGTTCCACCTTGTCCGGGTGTTTGGTCATCTCCGCAGGCAGCGACCGATACATCTGGCGATGAATCTGATCGACCTGATCGTCGCTGTCGCGCACCTGCTGCGCCAGGTTGGTGTCGGTGTTCACCAGGGCATCGAGGCTGCTTTTAACCATCCACTGAACCTTGCGGGTCATGGTGCTTAAATCAAAGGGCAGCGGCTCGATTTTCGGATGCTGTGACAAAAAACCCGCCTGCTCGGCGATGTTCACCGCCAGGTCGGCGATGCGTTCCAAATCGTTGTTGATCTTCAAAACCGCCACCACAAAACGCAAATCGAAAGCCACCGGCTGATACAACGCCAGAGTGTGCAGACACTCTTCCTCGACATCAATTTCCATCAGGTCAATGCGGTTGTCCGCTTCGACAATCTGTTTGGCCAGTACCGGGTCACGCAATTGCACCGCACGAATCGCGCCTTCAAAGCTTTCCTCCACCAAGGCGCCCAGCGAAAGAATCTGCTTCTTCAATCGATCAAATTGTCGCTGTAAATGCACAGTCATACTTCCTTACTCCCATCTGCGTCACACAACCAACCTCGTCCTTATCCTATACATCGGCCAACCCCAGGCTGAGCATTGAACCGGCTGGTTTTGGCGCGGATGGGAAACGCGGCAACCGAGGCGGTACTAGGTTCTGTCTCAAAACGAGCCGCGACTGTGAGGGAGCGGTGGTTCGAATGAACGTATGGATGGCAGAACCGCTCCCTGACGGTCGCGGCTCGTTGTTAACCAAACCTTCCGGTGATGTAGTCTTCGGTTTCACGCAGATGCGGTTTGGTGAACACATCCAGCGTCGGACCATATTCAATCAGTCGGCCAAGGTACATGAACGCACAGGTATCGCTGGCACGCGAGGCCTGCTGCATGTTGTGCGTCACCATCAGTATGGTGTATTCACCCTTGAGTTCGTGAATCAGGTCTTCGATTTTGCCCGTGGCGATCGGGTCCAGCGCACTGCAAGGCTCATCCATCAGCAGCACCTCCGGCTCAGCGGCAATCGCGCGGGCGATGCACAATCTTTGTTGCTGCCCCCCTGATAACGACAAGGCGGATTCACTTAAACGGTCTTTGGCTTCGTCCCACAAGGCGGCCCCGCGCAGCGAGCGTTCACAGACTTCATCGAGGGCGCGTTTGTTGCGTTCGCCGTCGATGCGCAGTGAATAGACCACGTTCTCATAAATGCTCATCGGAAACGGATTGGGCTTTTGAAAGACCATACCCATGCGTTTGCGCAGTTCGATCACATCGACGCCCGGCCCGTAAATCGAGTCGCCGCTGAGCAGCATGTCGCCAGTGATGCGCACGTTGTCGATCAGGTCGTTGATGCGGTTGACCGAGCGGAGCAGGGTGGACTTGCCGCAGCCCGATGGGCCGATGAGGGCGGTGACCTTGCCGCGGGGCACGCGCATGTTGATGGAAAAAAGCGCCTGCTTTGGGCCGTAGTAAAGGTCGAAGTTTTGAATATCGAGCACGGCTTCATCGTGGCCGATGGCTTCGTGTGTTTCCGCAGGAACGGTTTCACCACGAGCGATGGCGGCCAGACGACCGACCGACTCAGCGGGCACCGAGCCGATGTCGGGTTTGCCGGCGGCGAGGTTCACGGCGTGACCGGTGTTGGGCGGCGTGCCGGCACCGTTGCTGCTGCCGGTGAGTGGGGTTTGCGGTTGCGTCATCAGGGTCACCATGGCGGTACTCCGTGGTGGGTTTGTCGAGGGATATCAAAATTGATTCACAAGGAAGCGTTTGCGCAGCCGGGTGCGTAACCAGACGGCTGCGAGGTTGAGCAGGGCAATGAGCACGATCAGCATCAGCGTGGTGGTGAACACCATCGGTTTGGCGGCTTCGGAATTCTGACTTTGAAAACCCAGGTCGTAAATGTGAAAACCCAGGTGCATGAAACTGCGTTCGGGGTGAATGTAGGGGAACACCCCATCGATGGGCAGTTCAGGGGCGAGTTTGACCGCACCCACGAGCATGAGCGGGGCCACTTCGCCGGCTCCGCGGGCCATGGCCAGAATCATACCGGTCATGATGCCGGGCATGGCACGGGGCAGCACGATGCGCTGAATCGTCTGCCACTTGCTGGCACCGCAGGCGTATGACCCTTCACGCATCGACCCGGGCACGGCTGCGAGTGCTTCCTCCGTGGCGACGATGACCACCGGCAATGTGAGCAAGGCGAGGGTGAAGGATGCCCACATGATGCCGCCGGTGCCGAAGGTCGGGTTGGGTAACTTTTCGGAGAAGAACAGGTCGTCGATACCCGCGCCGATGGTGTAACAGAAAAAACCCAGGCCGAACACGCCGAACACGATCGAGGGTACGCCGGCCAGGTTATTGACGGCAATGCGCACGGCTGAAATCATCGGCCCGGCCTTGGCATATTCACGCAGATACAAGGCCGCCAACACACCAAAGGGAACGACGGCCATGGACATGATGAGGGTCATGACGACGGTGCCGAAGATGGCTGGAAACACGCCGCCTTCGCTGTTGGCCTCACGCGGGTTGTCGAGCAGAAACTCGTGCCAGCGGCTGATGTACACGCCGAGTTTTTGGAAAAAGGTGAGCTGGTTGGCCGGGTAGGCACGTACCACGTCGGCCAGGGCGATGGTTTTTTCACGGCCGTCAGCGGTGATCAGCACCATTTGATAGCGATCGTTTTCACGATTCAACTCGGCGATGCGCTGACGGATTTGATCAAACTCGATTTGCAACTGGACGCGTTTTTGTTCAAAGGTTTGCCGGACGGATTGAGCTTGCGGCGAATCGCTGCCGAATTGCAGTTCGATTTTGCGGACATCCAGGCGTGCCAGTTCGAGTTTGCGGTTGACCTTGCCGGTGTCGTGGGTTTCCAGGTTGGTGCGCTGTTGCCAGCGGTTGCGGACCTCGCGGTGATGCTGGTTGAAGGTCTGCCAGATTTTTTCAGGTGCGTCGGCTGCGGGTTGGCCGTCGAGCATGAAGGTTTTGGGGGTGCCATAAAACCGACCCCATGACTGACGTTCGATCACCAGCATCCAATCGGGGTTGGTTTTGGTTTTGATATCGTAAAGGTTGATCCAGTTGAAGTGCGTGCCGGTGAGGTCGAAGTTGCCGGTGCGAAGTAACCAGCGGGTGGCGTAACCCTCGTCGGCTTCGATGTTGCTGCGCCAGGTTGGGGCGACCTCGGCAGGCAACGCTGACAGGGCGTTTTCGACCGGTCGGAATTGATTGATGCGCGTCACTTCGCCGGCAAAGGTCTGCCCCGCATGGGTGGTCACCTGATACACAGGCTGCGGCCAGAACGTGCCGATGCCCTGCCAGAAAATCAGCCCGGCCAGCAGGGTGATCATCACCAGACAAAGCATCAGCCCGCCCCCGGTGAGCCAAACCAATGGTTCACCCTGTGCCAGCAGCGAGGCTGACGATCGCACGCTACTCTGCCGCCGACGGCGCGATGATTGGACCGGCACAGTGGACCCCGGCGAACCAGTGTCGCTGGGCACGGTCGTCAGGTTGTCGGGGTCATTCACTGGGGGCATGGTGATGATTGGTTAATTGGTTAATTGGTTAATTGGTTAATTGGTTAATTGGTTACTCGGTTACTCGGTTACTCGGTTACTCGGTTACTCGGTTACTCGGTTACTCGGACAAAATTGTATTGGTATATTTCTTCCCGATTAACCGACTCACTGACCAACCGATTAACCGACTCTACGACTCACCGATTAACCACTCCGACCAGAACGCCGACGCAAAGCGTCCGCGCTCAACAAATCCGAAATCCGAAATTCGAAATTCGAAATTCGAAATTCATATCACTCGGCCACTTCCTTCACAATCGAAACGCGCGTTTGCGGAAGCGTTGTCGCACCACTTCCGCCACGGTGTTGAGTAAAAACGTCATCACAAACAGCACAAAACCGGCGAGGAACAACATGCGGTAATGCGTGCTGTCCTTCACGGCTTCGGGCAGTTCGACGGCAATGTTGGCGGACAACGTGCGAAACCCGTTGAAAATATTCCATTCAAGCACGGGCGTGTTGCCCGCAGCCATGAGCACGATCATGGTTTCGCCCACCGCACGACCCAGCCCGATCATCGCGGCACTGAACAAACCGCTGGCCGCTGTGGGCACAATGATGCGCATGGCTGTCTGCCAGGGTGTGGCTCCCGCAGCCAATGATGCCGCCCGCAAATGTTCGGGCACCGACGACAAGGCATCTTCCGAAATCGTGTAAATGATCGGAATGATCGCAAAGCCCATCACAAACCCGACGATCATCGCGTTGCGCTGAATGTACGTGCCCACAAACGTGCCCCGCGGGTCCCACAACAGCGTGTTGAACAGGTGCGCGAGTACCAGTGCCAGTATCACCGTGACCACACAGCCCAGTAAAAACTTACCCAACTGCCAGGCGGCCAATTTTTGATGCGGCCAGTCGCGTACCAGTGATTTGGTCGGCGTGGTGATCAGTCGATTGACCAATACCGCCACGAGGAGCGCACTGGTCGGCAACAACAAAAACAACCAGGCCCCGGCTCCGCTGCCGATTTGCCCATCCAGCCACGCCTTGATGTTGCCGGCAAAAAGCATGTGCTCGGTCATCGGCCCCAATCCCGATGCCAACAGCAGCGCCATCGGCAGGCACAACAACATCAACAACGGGCGCACCCCACCCAATAAACCAAGCAACCCATGCCACCACGACCATAAACCGGTCGATTGCGGCGCAGCCGGTCGTTCGAAACGTTGCAGGCGAATGCGCGTCTGTACAGGCAGCATTTGCCAGAGGTGTGCCCCCAGTACGAGCGTGAAGGGTATGGTGACAAACGCTGCCAACACCTGAGGCACAATGTCTTCCACCACCGGGGCGATGACCAGGGCTGCCAGAAAACCCAGTACCACGCTGGGCAGACTGGCCATGAGTTCGATGGTCGGTTTAACCCGGGCCTTGACCCGTGGGTGTAAAAACTCGCTGGTGAACACGGCTGCGAGCAGCGCCAACGGCAACCCGAACATCATCGAATAAACCGTGGCCTTGAGCGTGCCAAACACCAGCGGAATCAAACCATACTTGGGTTCAAACGCATCTTCCCCGGACGACGATTGCCAGGTGTGCCCCGGTGCAACATACCCCTCGTACCACACGGGCAGAAAAATCGAGGCAAAGGTGGTTTCCGGGTGCGGTGCGGCAATGTTCCACCGATAAAAGTGATCGGGCGTGACAGCGAGAATACCATCGTCTTTGGGCGCCAATGCCAGGCTGACAACCGGCTTGTTGTCCGTGACCTGACCCGTGCCCAGCCGTTGCTGCGTGGTGACCTGATACAACTGCACCGAGCCGTTGTCGAACCCCGCGGCGATCATGCGACTGCGAGCTGACACCGCCAATGAGGTCACCGCACTGCCCTGAGCTTCCGACATTTGATGCCCTAGCACCAGGTTGACACCATCCACCGTCGTCGCCCCCGCAGGCTTGATCGGAAACCAGCTTGACAGTCGGCCTTGGGTGTCGCCGACCACCAGTGACGTTTTGCCAATCAGAAATTCAACCGCACTGATGCGTGCATCGCCCTGCGGCATCAGTTGCAACACTTCCGCCACCTGTGGTTTTTCATATTGCCGTGTGTCGTAGCGAACCAGATGACCATCTTCCCAGATGAGGTACAGCGTGTCCGCCACCCCGGCAAACAGCAGGTGATCCGGTGATGCCTTGTCGCCATGTTTTTCGATGGGCACTTCGCCGCCGGTGAGTCGGGTGGTGGTTTTGCCGGTGACCAGGTTTCGCCGTGACACCAGCGATTTGATCAGCAGACGCTGGTCCGCGGTGAGGGCAGCGATGATCGGGCCGGTGGGTCGAATTGATTGATCAACCTTGACGATGGCTGATCGATTGCCTGATTCGACCGGGTCCTGCATTTCGATGCGCAGGGTTTGGCGTCGGTACGCACCTTCATTGGTGCGTTGCACCAGTCCGCCTTCGAATTCAACCGTCTGCCCGTCGTTCATCTCCCGGCGCAGGTTTTCGGGAATGAGGTTGGCGGTGACAAAATCGGTGGCAAAGCTGATTCGGCCCATGCGTAGCGAACCATCGCCAAAGCCGAGCACCAAATCACCGCGCCGTGAGGCCACCGACCATGCGGTGATGCCCCCGGCTTCGGTGGGTGAAATCAGTTGCCGGGTTTCCAAAGCTTTGCCTGTGTCACCGCGAAACACTTCCAATCGCCCGTCGCCAAACAGCGCCCAACCCATGACCTGATATTCATCGATCTGCGTGGCGATGGGGCGTGCCTGCCAGGGCGAAGCTTGTTGCGTGCGACCGGCTGATTCAATTTCTGACCCGCGGAACAAGGGCACAATCACCGAACCTAAAAAAATGAACACGGTAAGCACCGCGACGATGGTCCCGATGCCGCCGAGCATGATCAGCACCCGTGCGATGCGATCCACCCAGAAAACCCGTGGGCTGGTTTTCCGTTGGCGTACACGTCCTGTGAAACCGGGGGTGTTCATGCGTTACAAAGATCGCCTCATGGGCTGATGCGAGTCGTTAGTTTTACACGACACGCATCGCGCTGTCATGCCGACCACCGGTCATGCGCCGTGCCTCGTTTGCTTGCGAGTGACTGTTACTGATTGCGAATCAGGGTGAAAGCCGGTGAGCCGTCACCCTGTAAAGTGATTCATCCGATTTTTGACGCCGTGCCCTTCAGGGCCGGATGTTTGTGTCGTTATTCACAAAATCCGGTGCTAAAGCCCGCGGCGTCATCATGTCATTTACTCATCAATGCCAAACTTTTGCCGCTCTTCCTTGGCCAGCGCAGCCGGCAGAGGGAAGTATCCATTTTTCACCACCTCCTCCTGTCCCTGTTTGGACAGAATGTAGCGGATGAACTCACGACGCAGCGGGTCCAGTTGCCCGCCCGGTTGATGATTGGCGTAAATGATCAAAAATCGCGTCAAGGGGTAATCGCCTGAATAGGCGTTTTCCATGTTGGCAGGAACATACTCGCTGCCGCGCAGCGAGAGGGGCACCGCCCGAACGTCAGCCGTGAGGTACCCGATGCCTGAGTAGCCGATGCCGAACTTGTCGCTGGCCACGCCCTGCACCACCGACGATGAACCGGGCTGTTCTTTCACTGAATCTTTGTAATCGCCGCCGAACAGCGCGTGTTCCTTGAAAAACCCGTACGTGCCGCTGGCCGCATTGCGACCATACAAGCTGATCGGCTGACCGGCCCAGTCACCGGTCAAACCCAGGTCGCCCCAGGTGCGAATGTCGTTGGTTTGGCCGCCTTTGCGGGTCTTGGAAAAAACCGCATCCACCTGCTGAAAGCTCATGCCCGCAATCGGGTTGTCCTTGTTCACGTACACCGCAAGCACATCAATGCCGCTGCGCAGAAGCGTTGGCTTGTACCCATATTTTTTCTCAAAAGCGTCAATCTCCGCGTCCTTCATCTCCCGGCTCATCGGGCCGAAGTGAGCTGTGCCCTGAATCAGCGCCACCGGCGCACTCGATGAACCCTTGCCTTCGATTTCGATCTGCACGTTGGGGTAGAAAACCCGGAAGTTATCCGCCCAATTGGTCATCAGGTTGTTCATGGTGTCCGAGCCGATGCTCTTCAAATTACCCGACACCCCCGACACCGGCGTGTACTCGGGCAGTTCCGGGTCCACCTTCGGCTTCTCCGCCGCCAAAACCGATGTCGTCAATGACAATACCAAACCAGCCGCCACCGCCAAACCTGCCTGTAACATGCAACGCATAGGCCATACTCCTTGAATCGTGCCGACGTGTGCCACACCACACGCTCGCAAGGTCACGAAACGGTAGCGGAATGATAATGATGTCCAGTTAGATTTGTGTTAAGAAACGGTGATGAAAAAACAATCGCAATATAGGGGCTGGGGGCTGGGGGCTGGGGGCTGGGGGCTGGGGGCTGGGGGCTGGGGGCT
>CAZJMK010000061.1:0-23315 GCA_964547135.1 uncultured Phycisphaeraceae bacterium
CCGACCAACTGATCAACCTTTCAGATCAAACGCGATCAATCGCGGCGCTAACCAAAACGCCGACGCAAAGCGTCCGCGCTAAACAAATCCGACATTCGACATTCTTCACACCCCCATGGCCTGTTTCACCTGCGTAATCAACTGCCGGGCTTGTGACTCATCACCGGCCTCGGCGATCACGCGGATGATCGGCTCGGTGTTACTGGGGCGAACATGCACCCACTTGTTCGGCCAATCGACACGCACGCCGTCCTGCATGTCCAGCTTCAACCCCGCAAACGTCTTTTGCATCACCTCCGACATGCGTGCCAGTGCTTGCGCATTCACATCGACCTTGTCTTTCACAATCGCATAGGTCGGTATGTCGTTCATCACCTGTGACAACGGCTGCCCACGCTGGGCCAGTAGTTCGATGACCAGCGCGATGCCCGCCAGACTGTCGCGCACCAGGCCGACCTTGGGCCAAAGCACGCCCCCGTTGCCTTCGCCGCCGAACACGCTTTGATGTTCACGCATCGCCGCAGCCACGTTGGCTTCACCGACCGGGGTACGCAACACCGTGGCCCCGAACTTTTGTGCAATGTCGTCAATCATCCGACTGGTGGACAGGTTGGCAGCCAGTGTCGCACCACGGGCTTTGTCGCCCAGTTGTGACAGCACATGCAATGCGCCCAAAGCCAGCGTGTATTCCTCGCCGATGTATCGCCCCTGGTCATCAACCAAAGCCAGTCGGTCAGCGTCGGGGTCTTGCGCAAACCCCAGGTCGGCCTGATGCGCACGCACCGCTTGGCTCAACCCCACCAGGTTTTCGCGCGTCGGTTCAGGGGTATGCGGAAACAGCCCGGTGGGTTCGCCATGCAGGTGAATCACTTCAACGCCCAGTTCACGCAGCAGAAGAGCTGTCGATGGGCCACCCGCCCCGCACACACTGTCGAGCACCACTTTGAATTTGCGACCACCGGCTGATCGAGCGGCACGAATTTTCGCCACATCCACAAAAGGCAGAATGCGTTGCAAATGCACCTGCCCAGCCTGGTCGTTTGCTTGCGCTGATTGCAACTGTTCCACCGGTGCGTAGGTGATTTGTCGCTTGTGAAAAGTATCAATGATTTGCTGTGCCTGATTAGCCGGTGGCGCGACGCCGTCGTAACGCAGGCACTTGATGCCGTTCCAGATGATCGGGTTGTGACTGGCGGTGATGACCATGCCTCCGTCGGCCTGCAATTCATCGACCATCAGGGCCACGGCTGGTGTGGTGGCAATGCCCAGCGTCGTCACCCGGCAACCCACCGCCAATAACCCCGCGACGGCGGAGGCTTCAATCATCGCCCCCGATGGCCGACTGTCACGCCCGATCACCACATGCGACCCGCCCCCGGTCACGCCCCCGCCCCCGGCCCCCGGCATCGACATGGTACTGATCGTGCGAGCAGTTTTGCTTGCAACATCAGGTCGGCGATGTTGAAAAAGCCATTGACCAAAACAGGCGGCGTACTCGGCGGCGACGGAGGGCGTGAGGCTTTGGCCGATCAGGCCGCGCAGGCCGCTGATGCTGATCATGAGGGGGGCTTGGGTCATGAATCAAAACCTTTGTTTCATGGGTTATTTCTACGCAGCGATACGTACCGGGTCAGCGGATCAGTTCGGGGCGAAGGGTGACGATTTCGGGCAGATTGCGGTAGTAGCCGTCGTAATCGAGGCCGTAGCCGACGACGAAGGCATCGGGGATGTCAAAGCAGGCGTAATCAACGGGGAAAGCCTGCGCTTCGGGTCGGTCCTTGCGCAGCAGCACACAGGTGCGCAGACTGGCGGGGTTGCGTTTTTGCAGCGTGTCGCAAACCAGGCGCAGGGTTTGGCCCGAATCGAGAATGTCATCGAGCACCAGCACATGGGCACCGGAAAGGTCCGTCGGCAGGTTGGTGAGCGATTGCTCGATCGTGGCCCCCTTGGACGTGGTGGCTGTGCCGGGGTAACTGGTGACGGAGATCAGGCGAATCCGCAAACGCAGAGGCAGATGACGAATCAGGTCCGCCACGAAAATGATGCTGCCGGTGAGAATGGGCACGAGCGTGAGTTCTTCGCGGAAGTTTTCATGACCTTCGGGGCCGACCAGGTCGGTGGTGATCTGCTTGGCGATCTGTTCAACCCGCTGAGCGATGGTGGTGCGGTCGATGAGGATTTGCGCGATGTCGGATTGCATGGGTGAAAGTGTAATGCAATCGGTCAATAAATTCGCCTGGTGTCATGCGGTATGAATCAACAAAGCCCAGACATGGCCATGCCTGGGCTTTGATCGTGCGTTAACAATCTACTGAACCTTTTTTTCTTGTGTCCTTTTTTTTAGAAAAAGTTGACGGGTTAACGCCGTTGTATTCGATTCCACGTCAGCACACACAAAAGGAAAACCCCGGTGGCATGATGCTGATCAATTTGCTCCCAATTGGCGATGACCTGCTCAACGCGCTGAATATGGGTGAGCACATTTTTGCGGTTAAATTTGGAGGACAGATCGTAATCCGCCTGATGCCTGCGTTCCTGCATTTCCACAAAGGTGGCAGCGAATTGATGCAACTCGGAGGGAATGGGTTGATTGGCTAAAGCGTGCTTGATCAACTCGGGCGGATTTCCCGATGCAAACGCCCTGGCGGCACCTTTAATGTCGGAATGCTCAAACGCCCGAGCCATGAGGTTTCGTAAGTCGGCCGAGCCTTGCACCGCCCCTGTGCCGATGAAAAAACGCAACGCCCTGTCGATCACGAAATGAAACATGGCGTAGTAGGCAGCAGAGATCGCCCGACGCAAATTGACATAGGTTGGTCTTCCCATATCCAATTCCGCCAGATGACGCGCTTGTGCCAACAGTTGATCGTGCATCACTCATTCAACTCCGACTTCTTCAAAAAATCAATGTAGGGAAACAAGTCCGCATCCGCCTTGCCGATCGCCGCACGAATCGCCTGATCAATCGGTTCAACAGCTTTCCAGGATCGATCATCGTCGGAGGTGGATTCGTCCAGCAACACCGTGACGCGCAAAGCCTCCGATCGATCGTCACCCGGCGAGCGACTCTGCTCCTCATACGGTTCGGCGAGAATCTTGCGAACCTTGGGCCGGGCAGGCAAACGCAGTCCCTTCAAATCCAAAATTTTCTTCAAGCGTGTTTCGGTAAGCATGGCTGCTGCATCCTTGTTCCCCACATTTTATCTCGCAAACTCCACCGTCCGCATTTCCCGCAGCACGGTGATTTTGATTTCGCCGGGGAAGGTCATTTCATCACTCACCCGTTTGGCGATGTTGCGTGCCAATAGGGTGCAATCGACATCGGTGACCCGTTCGGGATCAACGATCACGCGCACCTCGCGCCCCGCCTGAATCGCATAAGCCTGACGCACGCCGCCCTGGTCCATGGCGATGCCTTCCAACTGCTCCAGTCGTTTGACATATTTTTCCAGCGTTTCACGACGAGCGCCGGGTCGTGCCCCGCTGATGGCGTCGGCAGCCATGACAATCGGCGTGTAGGGACTGGTGGCCGGAATGTCGTTATGGTGGCCGCCGATGGCGTTGAGCACTTCTTCGCGTTCGTTGTATTTTTTGGCGAATTCCATGCCGATGGCCGGGTGCCCACCTTCCATTTCATGGTCCATCGCCTTGCCGATGTCGTGCAGAAAACCGCAGCGCCGGGCGATCGTGCCATCCAGCCCCAGTTCATCGGCAATCACCTGGCAGAGGTACGCAGTTTCCAGTGAGTGACGCAGAATGTTCTGCCCATAACTCATGCGGTAGTGCAACCGACCCATCATTTCGCTGATCTTCGGATGCAGGCCTTGAATGTTGGCTTCGATGCAGGCATCGCGCCCGAACTTGACGATGCGCTGCTGCACATCCTTGTTCACCGATTCGACGATTTCCTCGATGCGGGCTGGGTGAATGCGACCGTCTTCCAACAGCTTGGCCAGCGACTCAGCGGCCACCGCCCGACGCACCGGGTCAAAGCATGACACCACGATCACGCCCGGCGTATCATCGACGATGACATCGACGCCCGTCGCTTTTTCAAACGCACGAATGTTGCGACCTTCACGACCGATCACCCGACCCTTCATGTCGTCGCTGGCGATCTGAATCGCGGACACCGTGCTTTCACTGGTGTGTTCGCTGGCATAACGCTGAATGGCCTGCAACGTGATGCGCAGAGCATGTTCCTTGGACTCTTCTTCCGCACGGGCCATCTGCTTTTGCACCAGTTGCGCCGCTTCGTGCTGCACTTCGTCTTCAATGAGTTTCAGGCATTGACGACGTGCCTCCTCCGGGCTGAGGTTGGTGATGCGCAGCAAAGCCTGCTTCTGCTCTTCACGAGCCTTTTCAACCAGTTCACGCTTTTCCGCCAGCATCTGGTCGATCTGCTCTTCCTTCACCGTCACCGCTGCCTCACGTTTTTTGATGCCCGCATCCAACTCATCAAGGTACTTTTCCTTGGTGGTCAGCACATCGAGTTTGCGGTCCAGCGTGTCTTCGCGCTTGGTCAGCCTGCGCTCGGCTTCCTTGAGTTCGTTGCGCAGGGCTTCGGTTTCTTTTTCAAAGCTGACCCGTTTGCCGGCCAATTCATCACGAATGTCTAACTCGGCTTTGCGTTTTTGATTCTCAGCTTCGAGCTTGGCGGCTTTGAGCAGTTCTTCGCTTTCCTTTTTCGCACCGGCAATCGTCTGAGCACCGAGCACTTTCATCACCACAAACGCAGCCACGATGCCGACGACCAGGGCCACGACACCGACCACGATGAGGTAGCCTACGGGGACAGCCGCCAGGGTGGGGGCGAGCCAGGCCCCTGGGGGAGGGGAAATAGAAACCATCATGCGAACCCCTTTCTGCAAGTGACCCATGAGCCGACCGACCGCGATCGGGGAACCAGGGGTCACCTTGAATGGGGCACGATCAGAACGGGTAAGCCGTGGGGACCAAACCGTTGTGACGCACAGGGAAACAGGTCACGGGTTCCGTGATGACTGGAGCGGATCAGCAAAGATTGACGAGTGATCAACGCGAAAAATTCAACCCGAAAAAACAGGACGGCTTGACCGGCAATCATGGCTGGTCAAGGCAATCCTCCGGCAAACACGCCCATGTACACTTCACAGGGGAACCTTGTGCCGGGGTAGCGACACAGGGCACCGGGTTGACCGATGAGGTCGGGCTGGATGCTGTCGTCGTTTGACAGGCGAACATCCAGCCTGAGCCAGGGGGCGGGGCCGGGGGCCGGGGGCAACGAATCGCGGGTTGAACGAATCCGGTTGTGCATCGTCAATCTATCCGTGTTCAGGGAATTGCCCCAAACCCGTGCAGGACCAAGGCCCAAGCCCTGATCCGGCTGATCGGCTTCGCTCCAGACGAAAAAGCCGTCTGTCTCGTGCCGGTTGTATCCCACGCAGGAAATGTTCGGAACCTCAAAACCACCACCCGCATTTGCAAGCCTGTTCGCCTGCTGCCGATGGGGATGATTCATGCTTCGGCCCCGCATCCTTGCGTATTGCCAATCGTACCCATTTCAAACCGGGACCGTCAAGTGCCATTTTTCGCATGTTCCTTATCGGACAAATTCAGCCTGAAATCTTCCCCAAAGGACTTGTTTGTATAAAATATCACAAGGAGCTTTGACTTGACCGCTCAAGCATTGTAAAATCGTTTTGATGTCTAAAAGCAAAAAACAAAATTTTACTACGCTGGTGTATGGTATCGCACCGGGATCGCCCATGACGTCAGAGAAGGCATCAGGTTCTGATTTGCAAGCTGATCCGATCAAGAATCCTCACGCGGTAGTGCTTGGTCGACTGGGTGGTTTGAAGGGCGGGAATGCACGTGCCAAAGCACTCACCAAACGACAGCGCGTGGCCATTGCCAAGCAAGCCGCGAAAGCCCGATGGTCCGCAAAAACAGAATCTTGAGTAGCCTCATAACCTTAACAAGCCGGGGACCGCATGGCAAAGAATACAACACGATCACCATTCCTGAGTAGCCCATTTGTCGCTTTACAGAAGGAAGTCAATCAATCGCCTGATTTGCGCCAAGGTTTGATAAGAACGATTGAGGAACAGATGAAGGCCAAAGTTGTTACGTTTTTTACATCGTTCACTCATCGATTGGCACAGATTACCGACAGTGATGCAGAAATGCTGGAAAGTCTTTTGGAGGTTGAGACCACGGGCAATGAAAAAATCGTGCTTGTTATCAACTCGCCTGGTGGTCAGGCCTTGGCTGCGGAAAGAATTGTTAACGTGTGTAGGGCTTATGGTGGAGGGCAATTTGAGGTAGTTGTCCCTCATATGGCCAAATCTGCGGCTACCATGATTTGTTTTGGCGCAAACACGATCCACATGAGCGATACCGCTGAGCTTGGTCCGGTTGATCCGCAAGTTCCGTATTGGTTTGATAAGTCAGACGAGAACGAAGAGCCGGATTGGATTTCGGCAGAAGAATACATCAGGTCATACGACACGCTTATCGACAAAGCCAGTAGTGGGAAAGTTGGGCGGCTGGAGCCGTTTTTGCAGCAACTAACAAAATATGACGCTCGCTATATTGAACAATTGAGATCGATTCAACGTCTATCGCAGGAAATTTCAGTAAGACTTCTCAAAGCGGCGATGATGACAGGAAAAACCGATCAGCAGATTGTTAAGGCAATCGATGTCTTTTTATCCCAAGTGAGGACAAGCTCGCATGGCCGCATGATTAACCGAGCCGAATCGGAACGATGTGGTCTAAAAACACAATGTATTAGTTTGCATAGCCCACTCTGGAAAGCACTTTGGGAACTTTATGTACGCTCAGATTGGGTTGTCAGCAGGAGTAATCGATTCAGGAAAATCATTGAAACAAGCCGATCTTCGGTTCATGGTTAAGCGTATAAGTAGAAGGAGAATTGTTATGAAAGATGCTATAAATACCCGACGAAACAAGTCAGCACAGGTGTCCTTGAAAAAGGCTCTTGAAACAATCGAGCCGTATCTTCAGAAACCTGTAAAGCGCCCTCGACCCATCAACCCGGACTGGCATATCGCTGACAGTGGCGTTGCGTTTGTTTCTGAAATGCCGATAACAAAGCATCGTACAATCAAATAAAAGCCAGAATTTATTCAATCAAGAAAAATCGCCTGCACGGGCGGTTTTTTTTATTTGTTTTGAACTTGCTACACCAATTGCACAACTGCGGCATCAACACCTCCCCCGGTATGGATCATGTTCAGAGTTGGCATATGCGTGTTTGTTCTTACATCAATCCATTTCACTCATCTGCCAGCCTCAAACCGCAATCCCCCGGTGCTGGTCATGGCCGGCACCTGCACCTGTTGCCCGGATATCACCTGCTGATACACCTGTTGCAATGATTGCCCGTATCGCACTTTGGAAAAATAACTGAACGCTTCATGTCGGGCGGTGTCACGCAATTTCCAGGCCAGTTGCGAGTCGGTCACCACCTGTGCAATGCGACGTGCCAGGTGAACCGAGTCGCCCGGTTTGACAAGCAGTGCCGAGTGACGATCTTCCAACACTTCACACTGGGCGTAGGTCGCTTCCCCGACCATCGGCACATTGCCGGCCATGCCCCAGCGCGTCGATAAACCCCCAGCCTTAGGCCCCATGGCCAGTGCCAAATCACAACCGGGTAACACCGCCCAGGGTTCATCCGCTTGGTTGTCGATGATGAATTGATACCCCTTGTTCACTTGTTCCAAGGTTTTACGGGCACGCGGCAGGTGCATTTGTCGAGGGTGAATCACGACGTGCAATTTCACATTCCGGGGGCGAAGTGCTTCCTCCGCCAGGCCGACGATCAGGGCCAACCGTCGAGCATCGACCGACCAGACCGGGTCCGCCAGTAACCCGATGACGAGGGGTTTACTGACGTTGGGGTTGCTGTTATTCGGAACCTCTGAAAACCCCCTCTCCCCTTGGGAGAGGGTGGCCGAGCCCCCGGGGGCGAGGCTGGGTGAGGGCCGAAGAGCGAAAAGGTCTTGAAGTGTGGGGTATCCAAAAGCAGCCACGCCCTCACCCCACCCCCGCCACGGCGAGGTCTTCGACTCTCCCGGAGGGAGAGGGGGTTTTTCAGCTCCCTCATTCGATGGACTGACGATGGGTTTGTTGCTGATCGACGCAGCGGTTGACGCGGATTCAACCCCCCAGTTTCGCCGCAACTCCGCTCGTTGGGCGTGTTGCACCCAACCTAAATCAATACCCGGATGCAGCACATGCACCGCCCGTTCAGGCACGCCCCCGGCCAGTAAATCGCGCTGCAAGGTATGACTGCTGCAAAGTATCGCGGTCGGGGCACGTTCATCGGTCAGCAAAAATCGCAGCGCATGAACCTGTCCCCGCGACATCGGCTGTGCCACCGTCAACACCCGTGGCACCCTCGGTCGCAACATCATCGCCAACGTGAGCGCCCCCAGCGACCATGCGTGAATCAATGTCGGTTCATTTTCAAGTTGTTGCAGTTGGTAACGCACCGCAGGCAAACCCAGCATCGCCATGCCCCAAGGCACACCGATGACTCGTTCAGGTTGCACTCCCGCAGTCAGCACTTGCCGTTTGAGTTCACTATTGCCCAATACCCATACACGTTCATCAACCCTTGACCCAAGCCCAGCCGACAAAATCGCGGGCAATGTCGTGCTTGCCTCCTGCGCGGGTTGATGGAAAAGGTGAAGGGGCATGAATTTCGAATGTCGAATGTCGAATTTCGGATTTGTCAGAGAAATAGCGACTCAAAATTGCTTCGTAATCACTTCATTGCTTCAAACACGACTGGCGGCGAGTTCATGTCCATTCGAAACATGGCAGACGCAGCCGCGAACCCGTTAGATAAATTCGAAATTCGATGGTTTCAACAGCGGGCTTCCCGCTAAATCCGAAATTCGAAATTCGAAATCCGAAATTCCTCAAGGTGCTCCCGAATCGGCATCGCTCCATTCGCCGGTCTGAGCCTCTTTTTTACGTTTGAAGAACAACTGCCCAGCTTTGTTACCCAGGTCAATCGCCAGGGCCTGGCGGATCATCGGCAACATCGAATGCGCTTCGCGCCCCATGGTTCGATAGCGCAAGCGCACATTCACCGGGTACCCCGCAGTTTCACCTGCGCGCTGCATCATCGCATCCGAAGGTTCCGCTGGCGGGAACAATCGCCTACGCTGCGCAACATCGATCACTTTCACCAGTGCGGTCGCAGCCGGTCGAATCAACCCCGGTTCTTCGCCGAGGGTGGACCCAGCCACGCTGACGTGAATCACCTGCTCCGCCCCAAGTTCGCGCCCCACCTGATCCGCCGGGAGTTGCGCAAACGATTGCCCATGCAATCGCTGCAAGCGGGCGACTTCCTCCTGCTCAATCACCCTGGGCACCGCCTTGGCGGTGAGCAGTTGCTTTTCCACTTCCTGCGCCAACACGGAAGTCAGTGCCGGGTCCCCCAGCGCGTTTTGCGGGTCATCCGCCAGTATCAACGTGACGCGCGGCTGAATCAAATACACCGGCTGAATATATTCCGGCACCACCCCACCCACCAGCCACCCCAGTTGCTGACAACCGGTGATGCTCATGCACATCATGAGCAAGCCGATGCTGCGTAACAAACCATGCAGCCGCCGACGTTGTGTCATGGAGAGCCTCTGATAAGCCCCCTCTCCCTCCGGGAGAGAGTGAGGGGTGAGGGCGTGTTTTTGAATCAACTTGTTCATGCAACCAAACCCTCATCGCCCTGACGATTCGTTCTTTGCTTGTTGCTCTGCACTCGACCACTTGGCCACTGGGCCACTCGACCACTTCGTTGTCCTCTCGGTTTCATTCGTCGTCCCCATTCTTGGGGGCATCGTAATACAACCATGCGACACTGCGGGCAAAGTAATTGAGTGTCGCCAGGGTCACGGTTTGTTCATCAGCATTGACCAGCCCGATGCTGGGGCGATCGGGGTACGCTGCGGTGATGGTGCTGCGGTGAGCAGGCGTGTTGCCGATTTTAGCGGGGTTTTCAAACACCGACACTTCCGCCGTGATCAGCCCCTGCCACAGGTGCGCATCGCCCGGCTCATTGGTCGAAAAATGCGACAAATCAATCATGATCAACCGCTGCACGCCCAGTCGTTGCGACAGGTCATCGGGCAACAGCGTCATCCAATACGGATTGCGTTGCTGAAAATCCGCCAGTTGAATCGGCGACATCAGCACGATGCCCGGCACGGTCTGCGCCAGTCGCGCGCCCACCGCACGGGCCACCTGTTCCGGCGCACCGGGGTGACGATACAACACCGGGTCGTCGGCTGTGACCAATATCGCCACCCGCTGATCGATCAGTCCGGGGTACTCGGCCTTGGGGTTCACCCGCTGCGGACCCTTGGGCCGATCAAAACTTTTACAGCCGGACACCGCCAACGAAAGCGCGAGCAGACTGCATAGTAGTGCGATCATGAGCAGGGCATTGCAACAAACTTTTCGTGGCATCATGAAATCATCTCTTGGTGGATCAAACATCGTGAATAGTACTTCGAATAAATATTTCAACGCTGAGTTTGCAAAACAACACGAAGCTGGGTGCTAGGGGCTGGGGGCTAGGTAAATCATGTTCGCATGAATTCATGTCTTCTTTCCCAGTTCCCAGTTCCTAGCTCCTAGCTCCAAGCCGCCATCGTCACCACCTTGTACCCCCAGGCCCCCAGCAGCACCGCGATGATCACGATCAACGTCGGCAGCTTCCCCAACCTGCGATACAACGGTTTGAGCGACGCCCCGGTGATGACGCACCAAGCTGCCACCATACTGGTCGCCGCCAATGATAACGCCAGCAACGCCCCCGCAGGTTGCACGACCAATGCCTGCATCAGGTGACCTTGTGCCGCCAGGGCCACAGCCGTGGTCATCCCGCAACTGACACACGGGTAACCCGTCACAACCAGAAAGTTACATGCGGGCAGCCCCAATTGTTCATGCGTCCCCACACCGCTGTGGTTGGCGTGCAAGGCTGCCCCGACGACCAAGGGTAACAACGTCGCCAACAGCACGATGAACGCAATGCCCCGTCGTTCCGTGCGCGGGTCATCGAGCACAGCCCCGATGCCCTGATTGCTGATCCCTGGTTTGCGGGTGATGGATTGGGTCATTGCGTTATTCTGAACTCTGCCCCCTCTCCCTCCGGGAGAGGGTGGGGTGAGGGCGTGCCTTACGTTTGAATAACCAATCATTGACGCTGCTTTTTCATCGGCCCCGCCACGGCGAGGTTTTCAACTCACCCGGCTCGTTTCACTCGCCACCCTCTCCCAAGGGATAGGGGATTTTTCACAAGCTAATCTTCCGATATATCATAAGTCAATGCGTCAAGGTGTGAATCCAACCGAGCCGCCGCCGCCGACAACACCTGCCTCGGGTGAGCATGAACCGGTGCGTACGGGCCTGCGTCTGACCCGTCGGCGCATTCGCAAGTCCGCAGCGGTGCTGCCCACGCTGTTCACGTTGGGTAACGCCCTATCGGGTTTCATGGCGATATTTTTCGCCAGTCGTCCGCCCACCGCCGAGTTGCCCTGGGGTTGGACGCCGATCACTTTTGCCGCCCTGTGCATTTTTCTAGGCATGGTATTTGACGCACTCGACGGCCGAATCGCCCGACTGACCCGTCAGACCAGTGACCTGGGCGAACAGCTCGATTCCATGGCCGACATGGTCACCTTCGGCGTGGCCCCGGCCTTCATAGCCGTACAACTGGTGCTCGGCGACGACACGCCCTATTTTTCCTCCAATCAGGCGGACACCTTTTTCGGACGCATCGCCCTGGTCGTCGCCTGCATTTACGTGTCATGCACCGCCCTGCGCCTGGCACGCTTCAACATCGAAGCCCGCAGCCCACAGTTGGAAGACCACATGTATTTCAAAGGGCTGCCCTCGCCCGGCGCTGCGGGTACCGTGGCGAGCATGATTCTGCTGCATCAGCATTTTCTGGCGGACATCACCCGCAAGCACTCAGCCTTGGGTTCCAGTGATGTTCTGTTTGGTTCGGTGACCGATGTGCCGATGAGTCTGCGCCTGGCGGCCATGGGCATGGTGGCTGTGATGCTGCTGACCGCCCTGGCGATGGTCAGTCGCTGGCGTTACGTGCATGCCGCCAATCGTTATCTGCGTGGTCGCGCCCGGGTGGCCACGATCGCCAAACTGGTGATCGCGGTATTGTTGTTATCCGTCTGGCCGCAGCCCGCGCTGGCCGCCGGGTTTGTCATTTACGCCTTGTCGGCACCGATCATTTCGCTCTGGTCGCGCTTGCAGCCCAAAGCCACCGTCACCCCACCGAATGGATGAAGTGTCACGCCTGGTCTTCGTAAGCATGTTGATCGCACACGCTTGCGAAATTCAAGCGTGGTTCCGACACTCGACCACTTCATTACGCCGCTTTGCCAGCCAGTTTGAACTGGCTCACCAGACGTTGCAGTTGCTCGGCCTGTGATGACAATTGTGACGCAGCCTGGGCGGCCTGGTTGGCGCCCTGGGTCGATTCGCTGATGGTGGATTGAATCGATGCCACATTTCGGCTGATCTGTTCGCCGGCTGCCGACTGCTCTTCCGCTGCCGCCGCGATGGAGCGAATCATTTCCGCCACGCTTTGCGCAGCCGTCACAATTTCCCCCAAACTGGCACCAGCTTCACGGGCACGCTCCACCCCTTCATGCACCCGGCTGGTGCCCTGATTCATTTTCTCCACCGCCTGCCCGGTTTCGCCCTGAATGGCGCGAATCGATTGCGCGATTTCCTCCGTGGCCTTGGTGGTGCGATCCGCCAGTTTGCGCACCTCATCGGCCACGACTGCAAACCCACGCCCATGTTCGCCCGCCCGTGCCGCTTCGATTGCTGCATTAAGTGCGAGCAAGTTCGTCTGGTCAGCGATGTCGTTGATCACTTCAACAATGCGACCGATCTGTTCGCTGCGTTTGCCCAGGGCGCTGACGCTTTGTGCCCCATCATTGACGATGCCGGCCACGGCTTCGATGCCGGTGATGGTCTGACTGACGACCTGCCCGCCACGCTGCGCCTTGTCGCCCGCACCACTGGCGCTTTGGGCAGCCTCGGCACTCTTGCGCGCCACTTCCACCACCGACTGACTCATCTGTTCGATGGCTGCGGAAATTTGCGTGACCTGCTGGGCCTGATTCTGCATGCCCCCGGCCATCTGTTCGCTGGACGAGGCAATCTGCGTGGCTGCCCCCGCCACCTCGCGGGTGTTGCCCGCCACCTGAGCCACGATGTCATGCACCTTCTGCACAAAGGTGTTGAACCATGTGCCCAGTTCGCCGACTTCGTCCTTGGTCGTGATTTCGACCCGCTTGGTCAGATCGCCTTCACCCTGGGCAATGTCCTTGATGCGGGACACGATGTTACGGATCGGCCGCGTGACACGATTGGCCATGACCCAGGCCACCGGCCCGACGATCAGCAACACCAGTGTCGCCCCGATGATCGTCCACCAAAGCAGCTGATTGAGTGCATGATTCACATGAATCATCGCGTCTTCAAAATCATCCTGATAAGCTCCCGCTCCGATCACCCAGTCCCAGGGTTCGAAGTAAGTGACAGCGGTGATTTTCTGTCGGGCGGTTTTGTCGCCGGGGTTCTGCCAGGGGTACGTCACAAAGTCAGCCTTGCCCTGGGTGGTGTTCATGCCTTTTTTCACCAGTTCCTGAATGAACAGGTTGCCGTCGGCGTCCTTGGCTTCCCAAATGACTTCACCATCGCGCTTTCCCCCGGCACTGAGAATGTAACGTCCCTGATTTTCACCCTTGCCGCCCACCACAAAAACGTAACCGGTTTTGCCCACCACGATGTCCATGATCCCGCGCCGCAGGGCATCAACGTTTTCCTCCCGCACCCCGGTGTAAATCATGCCCACCACTTTTTTCTGCTCATCGAAAATCGGGTGATAAGCAGTGAGGTAATAGTGATCCACCACCTTCGCCCGGCCCACAAACGGCTGACCCTTGAGCACCGTCGCCAACACCGCATTGGGTTGACCGTCGGCTCCGATCACCGGTATGAACGTGCCCACCGCACGCTGGCCGGTGCGATTGATCACGGTGGTGGCCACGCGCAGCATGTCGCCCTGATCGTTCATGCGTTGAAAGATCGTGGCGGTGCTGCCGGTGAGCTGGGTGATTTTGTCCACCACGGGCGTCGGCTTGCCGGGGTCGCTGTTGGGTTGCAACCATTGTCCGCCGACGTGCAAGGCTGGCAAAGTAACCTCCGTCACTGTTTGGGTGAACTGATTGGTCGCTTTCCATGGCACGGGTTTTTGCGTGTCGAAGCTGACCGCCCCGGCCGAGGTGAGCTGGTCCACCGCGACACGGATGTCGGCTTCGAGTTTGAGCCGACTGTTTTCCTGCTGCGTGCGCACCATCAGCAACACATCATTGGCGACCTTGGCGCACTCGCTGCGGGCGGTGCGGTCCAATTCCGCTGTGACGATGGTTTCCAATTGCGCGTGCTGGTAAAGCACGACCGCCACGAGCAACAGTGAGGTGAAAACAATACCGCCCAAAGCAATCGACAAAATCCGGGAACGAATAGACATAGCCACACCCTTCGCCACTTATAGGCATGACCCCGCCCTGATTCTTGATGACCCCGGCCAACCCTGGTACCGGGGCGAAAACAGAGGTGACCAAACCCCTGCCTCCAACACTGCCGATCATCGGACAACACTAGCGCCAGTATTAGACTGTTTTGCAAAAATGACAGGCAAAACGCAAAAGCATGAAAAATCATTAGGGGTTATTCAGGCATTGGTCGGGGGTGCAACCCGGAATGTCCCTCGGCGGTATGTTGTAATGAGTGAACATGATGCAGGCTTCAACCAGCGATGTACACATCGAATCGGTGCCAACGCCGAGTGATGGTGCATTGGCGCAGCGCTGGGCGGAGGGTGATCGTGCAGCCGGGGCCATGCTGGTGGAGCGACACCAGGCGGTGGTGCGGGCGTTTTTACGACGACTGGTGCCGCGTGCGGATTGGGCGGACGACCTGGCGCAGGAAACTTTTTTACGCTTGCTGCGCCATGCGGATCGATACGACCCGAAATACCCGATGCGTACCTGGTTATTGACGATTGCCCGACGTTTGTTTTTGAATCACGCCCAACTGGCGGTGCATCGGCCCAGTGATGCGCAAGTCGATGCCTTGGTGACACGCGACACTTCACATGAATTACATGTTGAAGTGCAAGACGAGCAAGCCCATCAGCGGGTGATGATCGATCAGGCCTTGGCACGGTTGAGTGAGCCGCAGCGGACAGCCCTGGTGCTTTTTTATCAGCAGGACCAGTCGGTGGAGCAGATCGCGCAGGTGATGGAAGTGCCCCAGGGCACGGTGAAAAGTCATTTGTCACGGGGCCGGATCGCCATGCGGCACTTGTTGTTGCAGACAAAAGGTGGTGCTTTATGAACTGTGAACAATACCAACGGATACTCGACGAAGGAACGCTCAGCGAACAACCACCCTCGCTGCTTACTGCGTTTCATGCCCATCGTGCGCAATGCCCCGACTGTGATCAGTTGTACCAGCTCGATCAAAGCTGGCAACAAGCCCTGCGCGATGATGTGTCGGGCCACGGGCTCGATTCAGCGTCATTTGCTCAACGGGTGATGGCTGCGGTGCAAAAGCAGGCGGTTGACAAGCCGGTGGTCGAGCATGAACCGGTGGCTTTGAATTTTCGCAGGCACTGGTTACCCGTGAGTCTGGCTGCGGCCATCGCGTTGGGTTTACTTTCAGGCCTGTGGTACCAACTGGCTCAAAAACCACCATCGACCTCACCCCCACACACCATGACCCAGCAACCCGCGCACGCACAGGGTTCGGGGGCAGCGATGGTTTCATTGGTGCGCAGCGTGCAGGGGCAATGGGTGACGCAACCCTTGGCGCTGCTCGACGGTATGCCTGAGCACAGGCTGCAAGTCGATTGGCAGACCATGCTCAAGCGCGTACCCAGCCTGCTGCCCGACCCGGCCCGATTGACGCACCCCACGGACACCCCCACGCAAGACAAGGAACAACTACATGGAAACTTACCCCCACGAAAATCACCGCAACTGGGTTGAAGATTGATAAGGGACGCCTGCCCCACCAGATCAGTCATGAAACACTTTTTTACCACGAAAGGTTTAACCATGAAAACGATTCCCCGAATTTGCCTTGCCTTACTGGTACTACTGACCTGCATTGTTCCGGTGCAGGCACAGGTGGGCGCACAACTGGCGCCGCCCCAAGCCGGGGTGATGATTCAGGTCGATGACCTGGCCAAGCTGCGTGCCGACTGGGAGAAAGACCCGCTGGTGCAGATGGTGCTGGATCGCACCGGCATCGATCAGGGCAACGAGGGGTGGGACCTCATCAAAACCGTCATGGGCATGGACACCGCTCAGATACTTGATACCTACTTTGGCAAACGCATTGTCTTCATCGCGGAGGAAGAGGGCGATGGCAAACCGGGGGTGATTCTTTCGCAGGTCACCGCGCAAAATGCGCAATTGGCAATCGAACGATTGGGGCTGATACCGCAGGGCAAAGCCGGTGATTTTGAATTGTTCACCACCAGTGATGACAAGGGCCAGTTTGCTTTCAGTAACGGATGGATGGCCATGTGCGACATCGCGCATTTGGATTACATGACCCAGGTACTCGAACGTGATCCGCAAAGCCCCTCATTGGCGGAACAGGCTGACTACAAGGCTTTGGTGGGTAAGTTACCCAAACAACACAATGCCCTGGTCTTTGTGCGTAAGCCGGCGGAAAAACAAGTGCATGCGTTGTCGCTGCAAGCCGAGCAGAAAAGTATCACGGTTCACTATGCGGGCCAGCCGGGCGCCAAGGGGGTTGAATTTTTGCAACTCAATCGTTCGGGCGTGGTGAGTACCGGGCCGTTGCCCAAGGCGACGCTGGGGGTGTTGGCCATGAACCTGTTTTCACCCGACATGCCGATCGAAAACGAACGTATGCTCGATCGGCTGATTGCCCCGCGTACCTTGCGCAACGATGTATTGCCCAAACTGGCCGGACCGGTGCTGTTGGCTCTGGCGGAAGAATCACCAGCAACAAGTGGGGCCGTCAAAAACAATGGTCGTCCGCAACCGGTGCTGGCTCTGGCGATTGAACTCAAGGATGCGAGCGTCGCGGCGGATTTCAAACGGCTGCTCGATGGGGCTGCGCTACTGCTCAACATTCAATCCGCGCAGTGGGGGACTGAGCCGGTGGCACTCAATGATCAGAGTTATGCAGGTGCGGCATTTCGTGTGGCGGACATCGGGCCGATGCTGGCCGACCGTGCCCAGCGGCCGGAGTTGGAAAACATGCAGTTGGTGTATGGTCAGGTGGGTTCATGGTTCATGCTGGCGACCAGCCGATCGTTTTATGAAAAATGCCTCGATGCCGCAGCCGAGCCTTCGCAAAGGTTCAAAGCACCGAGTGCACCGGCATCATCATCGAGTAATTCAGGTGCCAAGGCTGCGCCCTTGGGGTTATTGGCGCTGCAACCCCAGCCGTTGGCAGCACACTTGCAGCAGTGGATCAAATTCTGGGAAAAAGAGCGTCCGCAATTGTTGACTGCTGCCCGTCAGCAACCGCAATCGCCCGAAGGCAAATTCGCCCAGGCTGTGTTGATGTCGGAGGAAGTGCTGCGTCAACTCAAAAACGTGAACATGCAGGTACACCAGTTCGACGAACAAACCCTTGGCGCGACGTTGACCATCACGCGGTGAGGCATGAAAATGCACCACACTATGTCGCCTGATTATTGAACTTGAATCCATACAGCCGTGATAGCCAATCAAGAAAAGCTAATGCTTCTGGCGAATTGGCTTGTAATTTTTTTCTCGTAATTGCTGTTCCGAATGATTGGCCTGGTTCATCTTGCCAAGCCAGCCAAGCACGTAATTCCGCCTTGATTTTGTCCTTTTTGGCAAAACAGTTGTGCTTAATCATCGAGGATGTCAGTAACTTGTTTGCATCATCAACAATTGCCTGAACCTGCGAGGTGCACGTTTTTGCATGCGGGAGAATCGGGTCGTCGCTGGGAATGAGTGTTTGAATCAAATGTTCGAGTTTTTGTCCATCGGTTTTACAATCCGGCATGAGCCAGATACCAAACGGTTGGGGGTACCCTCTTATTTTCCCAATATACCCTTGTGATTTATGCGTTATACATGAAGATGGAAGTGGTGATTCAAGTTGTATATGGTTGTTTAAAATTGACTCGATACAATCATTCACCTTTGCCCATCGGCTTGTTGCATCTGTGTCAATATCAAAAACAAAACCACAGGCTTTCACTGTATTGATTTTAATAATGTCTGGCATCGTTTTAAAAAGCTCGGTGTCACTGCCAGTACTCTCATGCGTATCGCCAGCATGAGTAATAAACAGGTGCTTTTTGCCCCGTTCCGTGTCGTAACCATGGCGCTTCATCAACGCCGCAATTGCACTGATGTCATCAACGCCTTCTACATATAAGGCTGGAATATCGTTGGGTGGTCTTTTCATCGCGGATCGATATGGTTTCGTTCCATCCGGGCAAGTGAATCACCATTGAAGGCAATGCTATGTCCGATTGTACGGTCAATTTTATGGATGGAAACACTATTAAGAATATCCGATTCCTCCTGACAAAGCTTTGAAAGTCCTTCGATGCAATCCCAACTATGTGTGGTAGCAAAAACCTGAACATTCGAAGCCTTTGCCCGTTTGACAATCATCCTCCACATGTCCTGCATGATAGTATAGTGTAATCCCGTATCAATTTCGTCGGCTAGCAATGCGCCATCAGTCGTGCAAGCAAGACTGGAAGACAAGGCTAGGATGCGACGCATACCGTCGCCCATACTGCCGAGAGGAATAGGTAACTTATGATCTTTCAATAGTACGATTGCGCCAGCTCGACTTCCACGGTAGGCGTAATCTGTCACGCCGGTTAAAAAATCAACCGCATCAACATTGTTATCCAGTATACGTAAAGCAGCCTCAATTTCTGGACCTAAGCGCTTGATTTTTACTTCGTCATACATTTGGGCCAATTGAGGAACATCCAATGAGTCGGGACCTATAAACCTAACCATAGGCCCCTCAGGCCTTTGAAATATATCAATCCGTCGAATACGCGGAAGTGTCTCAAAATCCAATCCGCCGTCGCGCGTCATTCGAAATTGTCGATCCTCGCGTTCTGTAGAAATGCCTCCTTCGATGATCAGCTTTGCAGCTGAATATCGAGGCTGAGCATCTGTGGGATCATCAGATTCTATCTGCTTAGGTTTGGTTGGTACTATTTTAATGTGAACCGGTTTATGTCCATTATCGCCCTGAATGGAGACGACTTTATCTTGCGTCAATTGATGCCCGTGAAATAGATGGCTTGGATCAATCATGCGACGGGAAGATCGCGACATCAAAAATTCACCCCTGCGAGTTGCAATATCGTAAAGTACGAAAGGGTCCCCTCCTGATACAAGAAATTGAATCGCTTCAAGTAATGCGGTTTTCCCACTATTATTTTTCCCTACCAACAGATTGACCTGTGTAAGCCCAGTCATCCCGTAGGATGGAAACCCACGGTAGTTTTTAATATCAACTTTGTTGAGCATTTTTCGTTACTCTGCCGATTCAGATAATCGTCCAACATAGGCAATGAGTCTCTTATAAATGATTTTATCGGATATTGTACCAGGAGGCGATGAATATCACCAATATTCGTTACCCCCGGGCCTGTTGCACCTTTTCGACAAACTGTTTGGCCAACTGGGTCAGCCCGGCCCAATCCTTGTTCTTCAATAAATCTTTTTTCACCAGGGACGAACCCACGCCCACGCACACCGCCCCGGCTTTGATCCAATCCGTTGTGGTGGTCAGGTCCACGCCGCCGGTGGGGGTCAGTTTCAACTGCGGCATCGGGGCCAGCAGGTCCTTGAAATACGATGGACCGAACACGTTGGCGGGGAACACTTTCACCACATCGGCACCGGCGGAGTAGGCGGTGATGATTTCCGTGGGCGTCAGTCCGCCGGGGATGATCGGCCGACCGTAGCGATGCGCCATGACGATGGTTTCGACATTCAATGCCGGGCAGACCACGAATTGAGCGCCAGCCAGTATCGCCGCGCGACAGGTTTCCGGGTCCAGCACCGACCCGACGCCGATGACCGCATCATCCCCCAACGCGGCACGAGCGGTGGCGATGGCATCGAGCGCGCCGGGGGTGGTCATGGTGATTTCGGAAAAAATCACACCGCCGTCGCGCAAAGATTTGCAGACATCGACCAGTTGATTGGGCGAGTCGGCGCGAATGACTGCGACGATGCCGGAACGCTCCATTTCAGCGACGAGACGATGACGATCTTGTTTCATGGGTAAACCTTTGGTCTATGGGGGAGGGTATCAGAAGATGAGAAGTGGTCAAGTGACCAAATCATGTTCGGATGTTAGCGCCGCGATTGATCGCGTTGGTAGAAGTGGTTAATCGGTGAGTCGGTGGGTCGGTTAATCGGGAAGAAAAATACAATTCCGCCCGAGTCACCAAACCATACCCAAGCCCTCGGCTTGCCAGCCTCGTACTTGGCTTGGTTCTGTCACTCGACCAGTCGGCCACTTCTTACTTCGTGTTTTCGTGGCGCATTTTCGATGTTACGAACGGACGGTCGAGGTGTCGGCTGGTTCCAGGTCATCATCGCTTTCATCGCTGGGCGGATCGAACTGCACGACCAGGGTGCATGAAAACCCATGTTCGGAGGAGTGAATCGTGGCGCTGCCGGCCAGTTCGAAACGGGTGAGTCCTTCGATGATGGCCAGGCCTTGGTGAGGGTGATGGGTGGCGCCGAGGACGGACGACCCGCCGGTCTCGCTCCAGGCAATGCGGGCACGGGTTCCGTCGGCGTTGGTGACCAGTACATCGACATCAAGGGTGACCTTGCCGGTGGGCGTGGAGAGTGCCCCATACTGACGGGCATGGGTGAACAGTTCGTGAAACACCATCGCCAGGGCGGGGGCCTGTCGCAGGGTGACGTGCAGTTCGGGGATGTTCAGGTGCAGACGTGGGGCGATGTTGTCCCATGAGGTGCCGGCGTCGGCCATGGCCAGGGCCAGTCGGCGCACATCCAGCCCGGCAAAGTGGTTGATCGCCAGGGCTTCGTGAGTGCGTTTGAGCGCGAGTATTTTGTTGCGGATCAATTCGGCCAGGGCTGACTGATCGCTGGCTTGTCGTTCGTAAAGCGACACCAGTGAAAACAGGTTGGCCAAATTGTTTTTGACGCGATGATCCAGTTCACGCAGCAGGTGCTGGCGGGCCAGTGCGTTGGCCTGTGCTTGGCGCTGGGCGGCTTCCAGGTGCAGGGCACGACGTTCGAGTTGGCTGGTGTACGAGCGCACCAACAGGTAAAGCAACAGTGCCGTGATAAGAACAAAGGACCAACCCTTGATCATGGAATAAAACGCCAGTTCGCTTGGGGCTTGTACCAACAGGGCCAGCAGGTAGTCGGAAAACAATATGTACACGGCGGACACGACGGCATAAATGCAGGCAATCCGCCAGGCTGCCTGTCGGGCTGTACGCGGTGTGACTTGTGGCATTTTTGACATGATGCACCCCCATCCGCAGTCGAATTCCATATGAAAACTGACTGGAATCGCTGCCTGCAATTGAGGTCCTGATATCCCCATCATAATCACGCTCACGGATATTCAAAGCAAAATATCTGCAATCGGCACATCAATCGGTACATTTGCCGAATCGCTTTTCAATGGGCGGACTGCGCAGCGATATGCTGTGAGTCATGCAACCCCCGGCTGATCATGTTCAGCAAGTCGTCACCGCGCTGCAGCAGGCACGCAAGTATGCCCACCTCTGCCCCGCCACGTTGGAACGCACCGCGCAGTGGGCTTGCGTCCGCCATGCTGATCATGACGATGCCCTCAAAGCCGCCAAGCGAAAATTGCATCAGGTGTTCGCCTCGTACCTTTCAGGCGATTTTCGCAAAGTCGAAAAGCTGTTGCACACGGTCGATTGGCAGCGGGATGACGATGTGCATCGCGTGGCGAAGCAAGTGTTGCAATGGCACACCAGTTCTGCGGAGCGCAGCGATGCTTTGGCCGGGTTGTATCGACAATGGTGGGCGATCACGGGCAAGCCTGAATCGCTGGTGGACTTAGGTGGCGGGCTGCATGTGTTTGCTTTGCCTTGGATGGAACTGCCCTGCAGCACACGCTACGAGCTTACGGAAATCGACACGCGCTTGGTGTCACTGGCTAATGATTGGTTGCAAGGTTTGGGGCAACCGGGACAGGCGCACGCGCAGGATTTACTGGTCACACGCTGGACGCAACCGGTCGATGTTGCCTTGTTATTGAAAGTGGCCCCCTGTCTGGAACAACAGCAACCGGGGGCGACGCTGCAACTGTTGCGCGATCTGCCAGCCAAGTGGGTCATCGTTTCGTTCCCCACCCGCAGCCTGGGCGGACGCGACAAGGGCATGAGCGCTCACTACGATCAGCAGATGCAGCAATGGGCGGACGCATTGCAGCGCCCGTTGCAGACGGTGACGATGACAAGGGAAACCTATTACTTTTTGCGGGGAGGTTAGCAATGGATAATGGATAAGGGATAATGGATAATGTTCGGAAAAAGAAATGCGTTATTGGGGCTTTGGTTTGAACATCATCCATTATCTTTTATCCATCATCCATTCGGACTTTTTTCGCCATGACCCAACTCCCGGTTGAAGACCAGACGATGCACGGCTACGAGCCGCCCATGAACACGCAGTTCAACGTGTTTTTGGACAATCGCGTCGGACGCATGATGGAACTGATGGACCTGTTGCACGGTCAGGCGATTCGTGTGGCTGCGTTCATGGTCAACGACTCCGCTGACTATGCGGTGCAGCGACTGGTGGTCACGCGACCGGACGATGCACGACGCTTGTTGCAACATGCCCACTGGCCGTTTTCGGAAACGGAAGTGCTGGCGGTGGCGTTGCCTGCCGGGGTGACCCTGGTGGACCTCTGCCGGGCTTTGGTGCAGGCCGAGGTGAACATTTTGTACGCCTACCCGCTGCTGGCCCGTCCGCAGCAACGACCGGGCATTGTACTGCACACCGATGATCAAACTATTTCAGGCCGGGTGCTCCGCCGCAAGGGTTTTGTGCTGCTGGGCGAAAAGGAATTGGCCCAACCCGATGACCAGGGGGGATGAACATTTCGGATTTCGAATTTTGAATCAGTAGTGTCCGGTTACAAGTCGAACAGGGACAATTGGTTACGATCACCCT
>CAZJMK010000062.1:0-23276 GCA_964547135.1 uncultured Phycisphaeraceae bacterium
GGGTCAAGCTCAAAAAACTATATCCATCAATCGAGATGCAATGAAACACTAGGTACTAGCTACCCATTCATTTTTTCACACTGGCGATGAGGAACGCGATGAATAACACCAAGGCGACGACCCAGCCGGTGAGGGCGACGTAAAACAGCGGCTGATAGAAAAAGGGCAGTGTCGGATCGATGGCGCCGGGTTTTTTTCCCTTGGGTTCCTGCGTTTGTTCCTCCGCAGGCGGGGCTTCCTTGATTTCCGTGCCCTCGGCCAGTACGGAAAGTTTGCCGATGTCGAACTTCTGGCGTGCCTGAATCGGCGCATCGCCACGGGCCACGGCTTCGAGGTCGGCCAGTAAATCAGCGGTGGTGTTGTAACGCTGATTGCGATCCTTGGCCATGCAAATTTCGATGATTTCACAAACCCCGGTGGAAAGTTTGGGGTTGATGCGATCGGGCGGAACCAGGTCGTTCTTCAAATGTTTGTGCATCACCGCGGAGGGGTTGGGGCCGTCGAAGGGAACCTGCCCGGTGACCATGTGATAGAACGTCGCCCCCAGCGAGTAAATGTCGGCACGAAAATCGATGTTCACCTCACCGCGGATTTGCTCAGGGGCGATGTAATAAGGGGTTCCGTAAGCCTTGCCCGCCTCGGCCTCGGCTGCTTCCGCGTCCGACACCGCCCGTGCCAGCCCCATGTCCGCCAGTTTGGCGACGCCGGCTTTGGTCAGCATGATGTTTTTGGGCTTGACATCACGATGAATGAACCCGGCTTTGTGGGAGTGGTCCAAAGCGCGGGCGATGTGAATGATCAGTTCCAGCGCATCGCGTTCCTTGAAGCGACGACCGGTGGCGATCATGTCGAACACCGTCTGCCCTTCGACATATTCCATCACGAAAAAGTTGTATTCCCCGGCTTTGCCGACGTCGATGGCCTGCACGATGTTGGGGTGATTCAATTTCGCGGCAGCACGGCCCTCGGCATAAAAACGTTCCACGAACTCGGGGTTGTTCATGTAACGCTTGGGCAACACCTTGATGGCGACGATGCGGTCCAAGCTCAATTGTCTGGCTTTGTACACCGTGGCCATGGCCCCGGCCCCGAGTTTTTCGAGCACCTGATAACCGGGAATCTGCTGCGTCGGTTTGGCTTCCTCCACCAAAGGACGCAGGCGTTCGAGCTGACGGGTGGTGATGATGCCGGTTTCGACGAGCATGTCACCGAGGCTCTGCTGATTGATATCACGGCTATCCTTGCTGCCGCGACGATCCAGCAGTTCCTTGACTTCGTTTTCGCTGGCCAAACCCTTTTCGACGACCAGACGACCGAGAATGGTGTCGAAGTTGGTCAGACCGGAGGCGTTGCTACGACCGGCGGCGTGGGTCTTGCCGGAGGCAGCGGCGGCGGAATTGGAGAGGGCTTCATCCCCCATGATGGGTATTACTCACCTGACGGGGCCAACCAATGGACCGATGGACAGACCTGATGTACGAATGGTTCGTGCCGAGTTGTCCCTGATCGACGCCCCTGATTAACTTTCCCGCAATGCACACTAGACCCTGCCACAGCAGGTGTCAACTGGCGACACCGTGACGACGGCAGTAATCATCTACCTTGAATATCGGACAAAACGGTCGTCGGCTTGCATGAGTTTATCGATTTTTGCGTGAGTGAGAAGCCACACAGCGTACCGACGGGCGCTGTGTGTTCTTCAAACATGATACAGACGCGATCAATCGCGGCGCTAACCAAAACAGTGACGCCGCGGGCTTTAGCCCCGGATCAAGTCACGAATATCCGGCCCTGCCCCCGGTGGGCACGGCGTCAACCGCGTCATTCAACCCTTGGCCAGGTCGCACAAAATGTCCAGCCCGCGGTCGAGCATGGCATCGTCGCAGGCGTAGCTGATGCGGAAGTGCGTGTCACGCTGGCTGAACACGTTACCCGGAATGATCAACAAATTTTTCGCAATCGCTTTTTCGACGAACTGCTGACCGGTGAGGCGCAAACGTTCGGGCACTTTGGGGAAAGCGTAAAACGCTCCGCCGGGCGTGGTGAGTTCGTATGAATCTTTCAAACGACTGACCACCCGGTCCCGTTTGCGCGCGTAGGCAGCCACATGCTCACTCATGTCCACATCCAACGCCTTGACGCCGGCGACCTGCACCATCGACGGGGCACAGACAAACGAATACTGCTGCAACTTGGTCATCTGTTCGATGATCGGTTTGGGGCCTGCCACCCACCCGAGTCGCCACCCGGTCATGCCCCAGGTTTTCGAATACCCGCGCATCAGCAGAATCTGATCGCTGTAACTGGCCAGCGACGGGCAGCGCGGCCGGGCGTCTTTCGCGCCGGGCACGGGTTGCTTTTCATAACAGAAGTCATCGTAAATTTCGTCCGCAATCACCAGCACATTGTGCTTGTTCGCCAGTTCAGCCACGTCCTTGAGCACAGCCGGGGTGCTGACCACGCCCGTGGGGTTCGAAGGCGAGTTGAATAAAATCAATTTGGTGCGCGGGGTGATCGCTTTTTCCAGACGGGCAGCGGTGGTCTGAAAATCAGGGTAGGTATCGACGTACACAGCCGAGGCCCCGGCCAGGGTGACCAGGTGTTTGTACATCACGAAAAACGGATCGGGAATGATCACTTCATCACCCGGGCCGACGCAGGCGAGCATGGCCAGTACGAGGCCGCCTGATACGCCGGAGGTGATTAAGGTTGAGTAACCATCGCCCCCTGCCGCACTGCCGCCGCCCCCGGTGCCCGCCTGCTGCCAATGCGGGAACTCGGTGCTGATGATTTTGTTGACGCGATCCAGAAGCGGGCGCATGCCCTGCGTGACGGTGTAACGATTGAAGCCCTGCTCGATGGCGGTGATGGCGGAGGCTTTGATTTCCGTGGGCACATCGAAATCAGGTTGGCCGATGGAAAGGTTGACCGGGTCTTTGAGCGAGGCTGCCAGATCAAAGACACGCCGAATGCCCGAAGCGTCGATGGCCTTGGCACGCTGAGCGATAAAACGCTGAGGGTCGAACATGGGTAAACCTTGGGTAGTGGATGAAGGATTATGGATAATGGATGATGGATAATGTACAAGACAAATGTAATGATCGAACATCATTACTGAGCAATACCCACCATGCGTTCATTCACGGAGTCGCTTGAATCATCGGATTTACGCACATCATTGCAGACGCGATAAATCGCGGCGCTAACAGCCGACCCATTACATGTCACTCGGCCACTTGACCACTCGACCACTTCTTGCTCGATTCATTACTTCTTCGCGGCGCCTTTGGCGGGGGCTGCACCTTTGGCCGGAGCGGCGGCTCCGGGCGCTGCTGCACCAGCGGCTGCTTCGTCCTTGGCCTTCTTGGGTTTGGCCCCGGCGGACACCTTGCGGTTGGCCACCTTGGGCAGGCCCAGCGGTGAGCCGGTCTTGCTGTCAAAGCGTCCCTTTTCAGCGAGCTTGACGACGCGCTCGGCGCGGGTGAGCACATTGCGATGAGCGGACAGGCTGCCGGCGATTTTCAAACTGCGATCAAGGCTCATGACTTATCTCTCTCGTGTAATGACCAGTTCCACTTGCTGGCTTTGGGTGCGGGGCGGATCGTATCTTGCGGGGTAAATCCCCGAAAAATCGATACGCCGAGGGTTCATGGTTTTCCATTGCCTGCCAAGCTGCTGAAGCTGACGTTCGTAAGCTTTGCAGGCGGGACTGCCCAGTTCCTCCCGGCTGAAACCGCGCAGGGCGATCAACTGGAAAAGTCGTCTATTATGCAGTTTTATTGCCTGGGCTTCAACCCCCTCCTGCCAAAGAAATTCGACCACCGCCCCGGCCTCGTCCTGCGTGGCGCCGACAAGGTTGGCGGTGAAGTAATTCAAGCCTGGTTGGCGGACATCGCGTTGCGAGCCTTGCACGACCACAGCCGGGCCTGCGGGGATGGGTGATGATGGTGGTGTCAATTGCGTTTGGTTTCGCTGTGTTTGCGGAGGGCTTGGCAATGGGCCGGGGGCGGGGCTTGGTGACGGGGCCATGGGGGTTGGTGTCAGGCCCATGTTATCGCGTGGCGGGGGCAGGGTTCGTCCGCCCAAAGCCGTCATGGTGTTTTCGATTTGTGTTTGTTCAATTGCCCGACGCTGGCCCCATGAACTGCCCACCCAAAAGGCCAGCACCATCACACACAAAAACAGCCCGACCAAAAGCACCGCAAAACCGCGCGGCAAACGCAACGTCACCATCGTCGAACGACCCGCCCCCGGTGCAGCAACACCCGTTGATACATCATCACCCCCAGCATGATCGACCGGTTTGCCGACGGTCGAGCCACCGGTCTGCGGCGGGTGAGCCTTCATCACCTGATACGGCGGAGGAGCATGTCGTGAACGCACAGCCATGACATTACTTTAGCACAGTGCCCGAAAAAAAGGGGTCGAGTGTCGGAACAGTAATCGGGAGCTAACGCCGCGATTGATCGCGCCTGGTTGGAGATTTGGCGATCTGGTGATCTGGCGATTTGGTGATTTACCGAATTGGACGACCATTTCACTGCAAAATGTACAATCACTCGGCCACTCGGCCACTTCTTCAACCGATTAACCGACTCACCGACCAACCGATCAACCACTCCGATCAGACGCGATCATTCGCAGCGCTAACACTCGAATACGGTTCCGTCACTTGACCACTCGGCCACTTGACCACTTGACCACTTCTTCATCGCACCGCGATCACACTCGCCCCTGCCAAACTTTTCACATGGCTGATACTCACCAACCAACCGGTCACGCCCAATGCCTGCACCACCCGCTTTGCCTGCCCATGTAACGCAATCGAAGGCTGCCCGGCATCGCCGCGCAGGGTTTCAATGTCCGTCCAGCCGATGCCCTGCGTGAACCCCGTGCCCAGTGCCTTGACCACCGCTTCCTTCACCGCCAACCGGCCGGCCAGGTGTTCAACACAACGCTTCTGAGCGCGGGCATAGGTCTGTTCACCCTCAGTGAAACAGCGCATCAAAAAACGCTCACCATGGGCGTCGAGCATGCGCTGTACCCGCGCTGTGTCCACCAAGTCAAACCCGTGACCGATGATCATCATCGCCCCATGTTACCGGCAACCGCATCGCTTCACGAAGTCGCTGCAAATAATCCCTGTGCGACATCAATTGCAAACCAAACTGGGCCAGATGATCGTTGGGTATCTGTGCATCCAGCAACACAAATCCGCACGCCCGTAAATGCTCCACCAACCGCACCAAACATATTTTCGACGCATCCGTCGCCCTGCTGAACATCGACTCGCCCACAAACGCCCCGCCCAGACTCACCCCATACAACCCGCCCACCAGTTCATGGCCATCACGCGACCATGCCTCGACACTGTGTGCCCCGCCCTGCTCGTGCAAAGCAATGTACCCCTCGATGATGATGTCGTTGATCCACGTGCCCGATTCATAATCCCTCGGCTGGGCGCACGCCTTAATCACCTGTGCAAAGGCCCGGTCCAGCGTGATCACATACGGCTGCTTTTTCAACGCCCGTTTCAACCCGTGCGGCAGATGAAACGCATCAAGGGGCAACACCGCACGCGGATCACTGGTGTACCACGCGATCGTGTCGCTGACTCGGTTGTCAGCCATGGGGAACGCGCCCCGTGCGTACGCAGCACGAATCATGGCGGGCGTCAGCAAGGCGCTGTCGGAGCGACAATCATTGTCGTCGAGGGCCATATCAACATGCTACCCGCATCAGGCAACTTACTTGGCGTCAGACTCAAGCAGCCGGTGCAATACCCCGCCCAGCGCAGCACCGATGATCGGCGCCACCCAGAAAAGCCAGAGTTGCGTGACGGCCCAACCCTGCACATACACCGCAACCCCCGTGCTGCGGGCGGGGTTCACCGAGGTATTGGTCACCGGAATGCTGATCAGATGAATGAGCGTCAGTCCCAAACCGATGGCGATCGGGGCAAACCCAGCCGGGGCACGCTTGGACGTGGCCCCCAAAATGATCATTAGAAACATCAGCGTCATCACCACTTCGGTCACCAAGGCGGAGGTCATCGAATAACCACCGGGGGAATGCGCACCATAACCATTGGAGGCGAACCCACCCGCAAGGCTGAAACCTTCTTTGCCCGACGCAATCAGAAATAGCACCCCGCCGGCGGCGACGGCCCCCAGTACCTGGGCGATGATGTAAGGCAGCAGTTCTTTGACGGGGAAACGACCAGCCACGCACAAGCCGACGGAAACAGCCGGGTTGAGGTGACAACCGGAAATGTGCCCGATGGCGTAAGCCATGGTGAGCACCGTCAGGCCGAAGGCCAATGATACCCCGTGCAAACCGATACCCACTTCGGGAAAGGCAGCCGCAAGCACCGCACTCCCGCAACCACCCAGTACCAGCCAAAATGTGCCGATGAATTCTGCGCCGTACGCCTTCATGTGCGTCTCCTTCAAAAAACATGCTGATGGTTGAACCCCAAAACCCCTGCACGAATCGGGGTTATTATTGATGGGCTGTTTCGATTTGGCTATTCAGAAATGTAAAAATATTCGGTTTTCACTGCAACTGTTACCATCAATTTCCCTCATTGCCGTTGGCCGGCACTTCCTCCAACCCCAGCAATTTCATCACCTGCTCGACACTTTCCGCCTTCTGCAATTGGCTGACGAATTCAGGGTTGTGTATCAGGTGGGCCACGCGGGTCAGGGTTTGCAGATGCTGCTCATGCGGCAGGTCACGCGGACTCAGCAGCACCAGCATCACATGCACCGGGTTGCGCACCTTGGGGAACACCAAACCTTCACGACTGACGCCCAGTAAAAGCACCGGCTGTGCTACGTCGGGTATATGCACATGAATCAGCACCGCCCCCGGCGACAGTTCACTGGTGTAACTTCGCCCCGCTCGAATCACCTGGCGCACCAAAGCCCGTTGTTTGTCACGCTGTTCAGGCAAACCATGTTCCACCAACAGCGTCAGCGCACGTTCATACGTCACCCCCGACAGTTCCAGCAAAATACCCTGACGCTTGAGCAGTGACATCGGCTGCCTTCCCCCCGCTGCAGCCACATCCATCGGCCCGCTCGTGCTCACCTGTTCATTGGGGTACACCACCATGCAACTGATGTCCGCAAACTGCTCCACCAATCGCTGCGGCAGGCTCGCCAGACTGGGGTTCCACGACAACCGCCCTTCACGGGCTGACAACAACACCACCAGGTCATCAGGTTTGAGCAGGTTGTTGAGTTCCGCTGAAACATGCGTCCATGAATTCAAACCCTGCAACTTTGGTCGCACCTGCGGCCCTGCGTGCATGTACCTGCGCACCCGGGGCAGACTGTTTTCCATCGCCAACACGTGCATCGTCGCGCCGATCTGCTCCGCCAGGTGACGCAATTCCTTCTGTGAAAAATTGAACCCGTCTTCGCGTTCCGCCAGCGGCGGCAATAACAGCACCATACGGTTGATCGTGTTCACCGGGTGCATGATGCGACACACGAGCAACATTTGCGTGCATTGATCGAGCAGTTGATCGAGCACCGAACCGAAAATACGTTCGCTGGTCGTTGCTTCGCCGGTCCAGCCCAGCACCACCGTTGAAATGCGCAGTTCGCGCACCGCACGGGTGATGCCGTTGGCCACGTTGAGGTCGATGCGCGTGGCGGGTTGTATGGGCACGTCTGCCGCTGCCGCCTGTATCACCGCAAAACTTTGCGTCTTTTCACCGGCAGCCACTTCCTTCTGCGAATCAGGCCCATCGGGCACCACCGTGAGCACATGCACCGGCTCGGTCGATTTGGGTTGCCTCAGGTAAAAGGCGATGTCCAACAGCGGCCCGGCGTTTTCCGGACTGGCCAGCGGCACCAGAATGCGCTGCGGCGCGTCGCCCTGTTTCACCGGCGGCTCCTCCTGCAACGCCACCCTTCGACCATATTTTTCCGTGACCCAAGGCCCCAAAATGCACGTGGCCAGAATCATCATGATCGCGCCGTTGAGCACCGCTTCATCAAACAATCCGATGCGCACCCCCACGAACACCGCCGCCAGCGTTGCTGCCGCCTGATTGACGCTCAGCCCGAACATCACCATGCCCTCGGCTCGCGTGTAACCCAGCAGCCACTGCGTACTGCGGGCAGCCAGCCACTTGGTGGCAATCACCGTCACCACCATCGTCGCACTCACCAGCAAGGCCCTTGGCTCGCCCACCAGCACACGCAGGTCCACCAACATGCCCACCGATATCAGAAACATCGGTATGAACAGCACGTTGCCGACGAACTGGATACGGTTCATCAGCGGGCTGTGATCGGGCACCAGTCGATTGAGTGCCAACCCCGCCAAAAACGCGCCGACGATCGGTTCGATGCCCGCCAGTTCCGCAAAATAGGCACAGGTGAAAACCGCGGCCAACACGAATAAAAATTCCGCCGGCCCTTCACCCCCCACGGTCCGAAAAAATCGCTGACCGACCCGCGGCAACACATACAACACGATCACCATGAACACAGCGATCGACAAACCCAGCTTGATCCAGTAACCCTGGTTGAGTTCGCCGACGGTTCCCGCAGCGATGATCGCTAGCACCAGCAGGGCTGCCGTGTCGGTGATGAGTGTGCCGCCGACGGTGCTGACCACCGCACGATTTTTCAAAATGCCGAAACGCCCCATCAACTGGTACGGCACCAGCGTGTGCGAGGCAAACATACTGGCCAATAAAATCGCCACCGGCCAGGTCATACCCAGCACGTAATACCCCACCAACATGCCCAGCCCCTGCGGCAGAATGAACGTCAAAAACCCGAACAACCCGCTGTGCAGTTTGTATTGATTGAACAACCGCAGGTTGATTTCCAGCCCAGCCGTAAACATGATGTAAAGCAGCCCGACCGACCCGAACAGCTTCATCGCATCGCCGCGCTCGATTAGATTCAACGCATTGGGGCCGACGACCAACCCCGCCAGAATCAAACCGATCAGCCCCGGTATGCGAAATCGCTCCGCCAGCATCGGTGCAAACAAAATCACCAGCATCAGCAAAGCAAACACCAGCACCGGGTTGGTCACCGGCAACTGCGCATAATGCGCCTCTGCCCACTGCCACAGGTCATTCATGATTTGCAAAAGCTCTGACCCATTCATGTGCCTAGCTTAACAAACTGTGCGCAGTCACCCAATCATCCATCGGGTGGGTATTCTGCGTCGTCAATCGGCTGGTCAGCAAGTCGGTTCACGAAGTGCATGTGGCCCAGTGGCCCAATGCCGGAAACAAGCCGAGTACGAGCGGCGCAACCGCGAGGGCTCGGTTATTCTGCGGTTACCAGCGCAAGGAGTCATCTGACTCATGCGAAAGGAGTGCGGACGCGATTCAATTCGCTGCACTTGAATGGGTTCCGCTCCATCAGCTTCATGCGACCACGCCTTGCGCAAGAATCGACAATCGCAATAATGCCTCATATCGCTTGACATGTCATTTCCTTGCAGTACATTCCCGATGATGTCGCCACATCTTCCGGCCACGTTAACCGGATGGCGGCGCAGTCGAATCATAGTTAGCGGGATCATGAAGTACCGTGCGATATGCCCTGCCTGCGGTTCGCGCCTTGCACGGTCGCACTATTACCAATTCGGACGCAATCACTGCGAACACTGCCAAGCGACGATCAAGCCTCGGGCCAGTTGGGAGTGGATCGGCACCACGCCATTTTCAATTGTCATGGTCGTTGGTTTTGTTCTCGCACTTCTCGGCGTGGTCACTTGGCTCTGGGCCTTCTCAGTCACCACGCTCATTCTGCTTGCCGGGTACTTGGTGTTTCCTTGGGTCACACCCTACGACCTTGTGACGCGCGGCGAGCGTTGCCGAAAATGCGGCTACGACCTCTATGGTAGTATCAGTTTGAGATGTCCCGAATGCGGACATGAACAGAAGATCCGCTAACCAGCGGCTGCAGGCGACCCCGCCACGGCGGGTAAACTTTGACGCCCACGAGTAGAATAATGTTGTCGGTTGGCCGCCTGCTTCCGCGGGCGGCCGGCAACTGAGCCTTTTGCGTTATTTCGTCCGGGACCTCCATGATCCGATACAACCCGCCAAAGTCACAGGTTTGGGGTCATCAGGTCAGCAGGTTGACGGCTACGGCCATCGTTGAGCGATGTCTCAGCTTTCTCGCCTCGCACTGTGTGGTTATCAACTCGCAACCGTCAGAATTGATGATCGGGTGGAACGACGGTCCGTGCGCCGGAGTTGCCGAGGAAGTCGCACACGATGTGGACCACACGCTTGGGCGGCCGACCGCCGTCAACGAGATACCGGGCGGCGACGGGAGGCTGTTCCACCAGCGCCGTTGGCCATTCTCGGCCGAGCATCTCCTGTTCGTCGCAAGACGGTTTGACCAGATGGCTGAAGCTCTGAAGACGCAGGACGTTGTCGCGCAGTCGAGCACATTCTGGATGTTTGCGTGGCGCGACGAGCCCGCGCCGTTACGCCCGATGGAGTCGCCGGGCGGAATGCTCGGCGTGCATCTCAGCCGTCCGCACCGGATCACAACCATGTTTTCGTTCCGCGATCTCGACAAGTATGCGGCCGTCAAAGCTGCGCTGAGTGGCCTTGAGTTGGTTGAATTGTCGGACAAGCACCTACGCCCAACGGTCGGCCCGCCTGCGGCCAAGCGGCGGGCGAAATAACTCGCCGCTACACAGGACCGCGGCCAGTGAACGGCACTACGTTAGGGGGCTCGTTCAATGACGCATGATAACTTTTACCGACGCCCTTACCTGTTCGCGGTTGCGGGGTTGTTCACTGTTCTCTGCGGGCTTTCGAGCTTGCGGTACATCTGGCTCAACATTGCCGGGGATGCCTCGATCGCCCCTTGGACGCAGTTCCTGTGCTTCGCCCTGACCGCGAGCTCCGCGACCTACTTCTTCCGACCACGCATCGGCTTTTTCCTGATGCTTGCGATCACCCTGCTCGTGTTGCTCGTCGAAGCTCCTGCCGGGCCACCTGCCACCGTCGCTTTCTGGCTTGGTGTGCTCGCCTTGTTCTTGCTGCCCTTAGCCGTTACCTTCTTCCACCGCCACCTAACCACCGGCTGCAGTTGACCCCGCCACGGCGGGTAAACTTTGACGCCCGCGAGTAGAATAATGTTGTCGATTGGCCGCCTGCTCCCGCGGGCGGCCGGCAACTGAGCCGATTTACGTTAGGGAGCAGATGGACGTCCGAGGATTTATCATGCCCAGCCGCATCGTCGGCCTGTTGTTCTTGCTGCCGGCTCTTCTGACTGCCGGCTTGTCGGTCTGGTTCTACACGTCCACCTCATCATTCCTTCGGAGCGCGGTGACGGTTCCAGGCGTGGTTACCGAGGTGAGGCCATCGAGCGGCAGTGACGGGACGACTTACCACTCGGTGTTCGAGTTCAGCGGCACCGACGGAGTTAAGCGTCAATCTGTGACAAGCTGGTCGAGCAACCCGCCCGCTCATGTGGTGGGCGATAAGGTCGAAGTGCTTTATTCTCCTACGGACCCGAGTGATGTTCGGTTGCGGAGTTTCATGGGACTCTGGTTCGGCAGCGTGCTTTGCGCGGCAATGACGATCATGCCATTCGTCATGGCGTGTGTCTTTATTTGGCTCGTCCCGTTTACAATCCGGCGAGTATGGCCTGCGTCGCCAGCGGCTGCTCCCTAACCACCGGCTGCAGTTGACCCCGCCACGGCGAGGTTTTCAACTCTCCCGGAGGGAGAAGGGGCGCAAGACGCTACACTCGAACTCAAACCACGCTATCCGTTCACCGTACTCTTGATCCGACACTGGCTGCTACATCGCATCACGCACCGTCCGTTTCCCCGCGCGACGGTCCTCATATTGCTGCGCGATCCAGTGATAGGTTTTGGTCAGTCCGTCACGCAGCGTCGTGCTCGGCTGCCAGTTGAGTACCTGCTGAATCATCGTGTTGTCACTGTTCCGCCCCGCCACACCTTTGGGGGCGCTCAAGTCATACTGCCGATTCAGCTTGATGCCCCCGATTTCCTCCGCCAATGTCACCAACTGGTTGATCGACACCATTTCATTCGAACCCAAATTGATCGGCGTCGCATTGAGCCTTTCACAGTGCATGATCATGTCGATGCCCTGCACACAATCATCAATGAACATGAAACTGCGCGTCTGTGAACCATCGCCCCAAATGGTGATGTCATGCTCACCGCTCGCCTTGGCGTCAATCACCTTGCGACAGATCGCTGCCGGTGCCTTTTCACGTCCCCCGTCCCACGTACCGTTCGGCCCGTACACGTTATGAAACCTTGCAATGGCGGTGAACAATCCGCGCTCGGCTGTGTATTCCTGACAGAACATTTCGCTCATCAACTTTTCCCATCCGTAGCCGCGCTCCGCCCTGGCCGGGTACGCATCGCTTTCCTTGAGTGCCCGGCAAGCCGTGTCCTTCTGCAAATCGGTGTTGTAAACACAGGCTGACGACGCGAAAAAGTAACGCTTGGCCCCGGCACGATTCGCTGCTTCGATCAAGTGCGTGTTGATCAATATGCTGCGCAGGCAGGCAATGCGAAACCGTTCGATGAAACCCATGCCGCCCATGTCGGCTGCGAAGTTGTACACCTCCGCTGCATTTTCACAGGCTCGCTCACAATTCACCCGTTCCGACAAATCCAGGCAAATATTTTCAACCCCCGGCGTGACCTGATACCAATCCGCCAACGGCTTTTTGTCCACCGCACGCAGCCGGGTGAACCCTTTTTCATGAAAGTAACGCACCAGTGATCCGCCGATGAACCCCCCCGCACCGGTGATCAACACGACCTCATCTTTCCGACAGGCGTTGGTAAAATTCGAGGCCAGTTTCATGAGCCGACTCCGCATGGTGACTTACCATCATCATCGGCAGCCCGCCGGTTTCCACATCAGACTTCACCATCACCGCAGCCACCGCCGCCACCATCGCTTGGTCTGCAATCCCCCAAAACGGATGCGCTTGTCCACCGGCACACGAATCAGGTACGTCCAGCGATAGGCCTGCTCCACCACCCGCGACGGCACCACCACCACGTTGCGTACATTGGCGTAAAACGTCTGCCCCATGAACTCGATCGCCGCCCGCGTGCCTGCCGCCTTGGGTTCATGCAACCGCAGCACAAACACCACTGCCATCAACCGTAAAAGTGTTGACACGATGAACAACACCCCGTGATACGTCAGCACAATACCCAGCATCGGCACAGCCATGTGAATGCCTTCGATGTGTTTGGTCAGCACACTTGCAAACAACCCCGACAACACCCCCCCGATCGCCACTGCAATGCTGTTGACCACCACATAGGCTGCGCCACTCTCACTTTTTTTACTGCCGGGTTTACCACCGGACTTGCTGCCCGCCAGGTCCATCACAATGTTGAAGTTGGCCAGTTCCACCCCCGGCCAGGTGATCGTCGTCAGTAATATCGCCAGATACCCCAGCCAGCTCATCCATGACCATTCGCCCCCGGTCAACCGCCAAAGGGTCACGTCCCACGGGTCGTTCCAGTTCACCGTCGTCGCAATATCAGGCCCCATGAACAGCCAGCCGACCGACCCGAACACGATCGTCGTCGAACAAACGATCAACACCGGCTTACGCCCCAGCCGATCAATCAACCCGCCCCAAAACGGATACGCAATCATCTGACACAACAGCGGCAGGGCAATGATCATCACCTGTGCCTGCAGGTTGCTCACCCCCAGTTCCTTCACCATATACAACCACACATACTGACCGATAAACCCGATCGCCAGGTTGAGTGTGAATATAAAACTCAGAAAAAAACGAAAATCACGGTCACGCAGCGGCACCAGTACCATCGACAACAAACTTTTGCCCGGGTCCAGTTTGCGCGGGTAATCGTCCTTGATGGGTGCAAAACACAAAATGTCCAGCGCCCCGCTGACGCCCGCCACCGCCAGTATCACACTCATGATCAGCATGGCCGACCCGGGCTGATCCGCCTCCGTGCGCGTCGCCACATCCAGCAGCCAGCCGATTAAAAGCGTGATCGTAATGCCCACCATCTGCCCGATGCGATTGCGAAAACCAAAATATCGACCACGCACCTTGCGCGGTATCACATCCGCCATCCAACTCATCCACGACGGCCCCGGTATGTTGGCAATCGCCCAGTTGAAAAACAACAGCACCAAAAGCGCCATCCACCACAAATCACCGCTTTGCGGAAGCAACCACGGTATCGCCGCAATTGCCATCCATATCAAACGGTGCGTCGTTGCTGCGATCAAAAAAGTGAGTTTGCGAAAGCCGTAACGGTCCAAAAACCACCCGGCGGGCAGTTGAAAAAACACCCCCACAAACGGCAGCGTCGCAATCAACCCAAACGCCCAGTCCGGCGTGCCCAGCTTGCGGGCAAACTGCGTCATCACCGCGCCGTTGATCGTCCACATCCACGTCGCACCAAAAATCCATGCGATGGTGATCAACCGCAAATCATGCCGCAACCGATCCCCGCGCGACATTGCCGGCGTCAGGGTGGTATCGCCGTCACCAATTGCTTGGTTTTGCGTTTCTGATGGTGCCATGATGAGTTCAAATCATGAGGTCGAAAACAAATCGCTTCGCAATCAATATGCTACCTCATCCCGCTTTCACCACAAACCGCAGTTAGCGCCGCGATTTATCGCGTCTGATCGGAGTGGTTAATCGGTGAGTCGGTGAGTCGGTTAATCGGTTGAAGAAGTGGCCAATCATTTATTTCGGCAGCGGTATCAAAAACCAGTCCGTGCTGGAAGTTTCCACCGCAGGCAAGGGCGGCAAAGTTTCACCCGTGATGTTCATGATCGCCCAGCGACATGCCCCGCCGATTTCACGGGTGGTGATTTCATCCTGCATGAACTTGCGCAACGTGCCCAGCGCGCTTTCCGCCTTCATCCGCCCCAGCGAAATCGCACTCATCATCCGCACTTCCGTCGTCTCCGGCTCCATGCTCACCACATCCGACAATCGCGAGCTGAACTGCCTGACCAGTTGCTCCTCCGGCTTACCTTCATGCATCAAACCCAACCCCCATATCGCTGCACCACGAGCAACAGCATCATACGAACCCTTGCCAATCACCTTGCGCATGATCGGCTCCGCCGGCGCATATTTCATCCGACCCAGCAATTGATACAACTGCGTACTCTCCGCACCCACACCGATCAAAATCGAAAACTCGCCCAGGTCTCCGTATCGTTCCATCGCATTGGTTTTCTTGTATTGTTCGTGCAATTCCTCCAAACGTTTCAACGCGATCGGCAACGTCTCGGTCACCTGCAAGCGACGCAGCGCCACACATGCCGCCAACCGCACCTCCGGCCGATCATGTCGCAGCAACTCGACAACCCGCTGGGTCATCGACTCATCATCCAACCCGCCAACCAGGTACGCCGCCTGTTCCAACCCCTGCCACTTGTCGCCTTTGAGTACCTGACGCACACTGCTCACCACCGTAGCCCGCAAAGCCGGTTGTGTTGACAGTTCCGCCAAACCTTCACGCACGGTTTTTCGCGCATCGTAATTGACATCATTCAATGCCGGCGCCACCAATGCGATCGCTTCCGTTGATTGATGTGCAATCAGCGTTCTGACCGTTGTCAGCCGAACCCCCGCATCGTTATTCGCCAGCAATCGCGCCGCCAAGCTGGTTGATAGATTGGTCGGTGATAGGGCCAGCAATCGATCTGCCGCCAACTGCGCCACCGCCGGTTCCGTATCCGTCGCCAGTCGTTGCAACATCGCCACCGCCTGCGCGTCACTGTGATGTTGCAACAATATCACCGCCAGCAAACGACCCTGCATGTCATCATCACCAGCCAGCGTGGTCGCCAGTGACACCAACCCCGTCGTATTGATGCGTGCCAATGCCCGCGCAGCCGTCAACCGATGCGTGATCGGTGCTTTGTTGCTATTCACCAATGCCTGCAAATCACCTTCCGCCTGTTTTTCGCCCACTGCTCCCAGCGCTAATATCGCCGACTGCCGCGCCGGCCAGGGCGCTTTTTCATCACGCATCCGTTCCAACCAAAGTTTTCCCGCGTCTTGCGTTTTCCAACGTGCCAATGCTGCATCCGCCTGCGTCAGCACATCGATATCCCCAAACGGTTGGCTGATCGCTTTCACCAGCACCGATCCCGCAGCCGGGTCATCCAACGTCGCCAATGCCCGCACCAGTGCCTGCCGCAAAACCGGGTGCGTGTTGGTATCCAACATCGTCTGCAACCGCGCCCCCAATGGTTTCATGTCCGCCAGTTTTTCAGCATGCGCCCTGGCAATCGCCATCACCGCCTGCCGCCGGGTTTCCACATCCGGCCGATCCAACGCCAACTTCCACAACTCCGTCGTCTGCGGGTCAAACACCGACCTGATCTCCGGCCCGACAATCACCGGGTCACTGTCATAGTCATGGTCCAACCCCCACTTGCCCTCTGCCGCCGGGTTGATCGGCCCAAACGACTGCGCCGCAGCCGACATCGTGAACACACTCACGATCATCAACGCGAGCAGACATCGCCAACCAGTCAAAAACAAACGTGATGCTTTCATGGGTTTCTCAATCGTGAACTTTGCATATCTCCCTCTCCCTCCGGGAGAGGGTCGGGGTGAGGGCGTGTTTGCTGTCGTTTTTTTCATGTTCATGAAAACCATCCGCCCAAAACCACTCACTCAACTGGGCCTGGTCAGTTTCCAAGTGCGGTAAAACAGCCCCAGCAGACACGCCAGACTCATGCCGCCGATGAACCACCAGTTGCCCGGCACCAATTGGTACCGTGTAAAACCCGGGGCTTCGATCAATTGCAGCGCTGCCGCCAGCGGGTTGAATTGCAGCACAAATTCCACCGTACTCTGGTTGAACGGCGCATCCTGTCCGACCCAGAACAGCATTGTTCCCGCACACAACCCGACCACCACCGCATAAGCCGTCGCCGTCGCCACCGCAGTCCGCTTGAACAAACTGCTCACCAGGGCACTGAGCACCACCACAAACACAGCCGTCAACAGTAGTGTGATGATCACGTTGGTCACGCGAATCGTCTGCCCCGGGTCGATCAGAATCATCAGCCCATACCCCGGCAACGTGGCAAACATGATCAGCAGCACCGTCCACGCGGACGACATCAGTTTGCCCATCACAATCGTGAACGGCGACAACGGCGTCAATTGCAACAACTGCCAACCGCCGCTCTCGCGTTCCCCGCTGATCAGCCCCGATGCCAGACTCGGCGTCATCAGCACCAAAAGCGCCATCTGCAAAATCACCATGATCGCCCCCAGCACTGCCACGCCTTCGTTCTGCTCCAGTCGCTTGGACCAGGTCAGACTGGCAAAGTACGCAAGCCCCAACGACGCAATCATGCAAAACGCGATCAAACGCATCATCCAGTTGCTGCGCCCGAATCGCCTGCAACGAAATTCCTTGATCATCACCGGGTTGCTCATCGGGCCGATCATCCCGCTGCGCCTTTGCGGATCGAAAAACCAGAGGTACATGATACGACGATACGCCCGTACCCCAGCCGAGCGTTCATCGGTGATCTGCCCAGCCGAGCGTGCCCGATCCAATATCCATCCGCCCAGCCGTGCCATCGTCCACAACGCAAACACCCCGTTCGACATCACCGCCAGCAAACTGTATCGCCATGCCAGTTGCGTGGTTTCCAGCAACCCTCCGCCACCCACATCCTGATGCCCCAATGTTTCCATCATGGCCGGTATGGGCGAAATACAGCGAATCCAATCCAGCACCTCACCCGCAGGCCCGACTGCCATGCCCCGTAAAAACTGGTAAGGCCCAAGCGTAAGCACCGCCATCACCAGCACCAACCCATACGTCGAACGCAACGCCGAGTCGATGTTCGTGGCGTAACTGCTCACGAGCAGACCCAGCGTTGCATACTGCACCGCCAGTAACACCAACACCACATACATCGGTATCAACTGCCCCCACAAACTCACCCCGCCCATCACGTAACAGGCCGAGGCCGCCGGCAGACTCACCAGCACCAGCAACACCACAAACCCGCTCACTCCCAGTAACTTGCCCTGCAATATCGACCACGGGGTCATCGGCGTATTGAGTAACAACGCCAGCGTGCCCGACACCCGTTCACGCACAATGCTCGTCGCCGGAAACGCCGGTGCCAGCAATATCAACCCGGCCATGAGTCCGTAACCAAACACCGACAACACCTGCTGCGCCTGCTTGCCCGACAGGTTGACCAGACTGTCACTGGGCCAGCGCAGCATCACCAGCACCGTCAACAACAACACCAGCCCCAATTGCACAAACAGGGCTTTGCGCGTGCGCAGCACCGTCACCAGTTCCCGTTGAATGATCGGATTGACCAGCATCAGCGTTTCCCTCCGACTGTTGCCGGCTCACGATCCCCGCTGCCGCCTTTTTCGTTCCGCGTCACCGAAAGGAATGCGTCCTCCAAGTCCAATTCCTGTTCACGGAATTGTGCCAGGCTGATGCCCTGTTTGGTCAGTTCCGTCAAAATGCCCGCCAGTTCCTCATCATCCTTCCGCGTGGCGAAGCGCACCATCGCTTCGGTCTTCGATGTGGTCACCTCGGCATCGGCCTCCAGCCTTTGACGAATGATCTCGCTGGCACGGTCCACCTCTCCCACCGACAACAGTTGCGTTTCGATGATCCGCCGTTGACGCACCTGACGCATGATGTCATCCAAACTGCCGAACGCACGCAGTTTGCCCTTGGTCACGATCGCCACCACATTACAAATGCGCGACAACTCCGGCAGAATGTGGCTGGTCACAATGATCGTCTTGCCCATGTCCGACAACCGCAAAATCAACTCACGCATTTCAATCCGCGCCTGCGGGTCCAACCCGTTGGCTGGTTCATCCAAAATCAAAACCTGCGGGTTGTGCATCAATGTTCTGGCAATACCCACGCGCTGTTTCATCCCATGTGACAAACTTTCAACATAACGGTCCTTCATGTACGCCGCCCCGGCTATCTCCATCGCCTCGCCAATCCGCTGCTGCCGTTCTTTGCGCGGTATCTTGAAAGCAGCGCCGAAAAAGTCCAGGTATTCCTGCACCCGCATGTTGTCGTACGCCCCGAACGTATCGGGCATGTAGCCGATCACCTTTTTCAAAGCCGCCACATCGCGTGTGCAGTCCAACCCGCACACCATCGCGCTGCCCTCGGTCGGCTTCGACAAACCCACCAATATTTTGATCGTCGTGGTTTTCCCCGCGCCGTTGGGGCCGATGAACCCCAAAATCTGTTTCTGTTCCAGCCGAATGCTCAGACTGTCCAACGCCACGAATTCCCCGTAACGCTTGGTCAGGTTTTTGGTTTCCACCACCACTTGCTCGCTCATGAACCGACTCCTTCATCACGCACAATGAATAAAAAATGGTTGTTTGTAAACTCAGCCTGTATTCAAGCCGGGTACAAGGTCGCCGCTGCCCGACGATTTAATTCACCGCAATCATTATCCTTAGTTCATCAGTTCCAGCATTGAATCATTCTGTGAAATTCGGAATTCGACGGCTTCAACAGCGTGCTTTGACGCTAAATCCGAAATTCGAAATCCGAAATTCGAAATATCCATTCCATCATCTCCCCAGTACCCTCCCCTTCACCTCCAACCCAATTCCCTGCACATTCCAAGGCTGCCCCATCGCTGCCACATCCGCCAGTTCACTCACCGTCAGCAGACATGTGATACTCCCCTGTGTCTTTACCTGACTCAACTGCTCGGCTGTGATCACCACTTCATACCTCCCCAACGGGCTGTCTCGTTTGATAAGCGGTTCCGTCTGCTCCCCTTGCACCAATTTCAATTCCACACTTCGCCCCGCAGCGCGAATATCAATCCACAATCGCGCCTCCTCCCATTGCACCGGCAGCAACTCCTCCGGCAAACTGAACTTCACCGGAACCGTCCCCCCCTGATTGATCGCCAACCACTGCCCGCGATTTTCATCGTAAGCCGTGGTCAACCTGCCCGCTCGTGCCGGGCGCTGCTTTCCTTCACCTGCCGCCGGCACTTCGCTTCGACTAACTTCAAATTTCACCAATGCCTCGGGCACCAAAATCCGTGATCCCTCCGCCGGCCGCTCAATCGCCAGTGGCAACTTCACCAGCGACCAGCCGACCCGTCTTGCATCCAACGTCGTACTCACCCCCATCGGCACCGCATTCGACCAACCCAACATCATCGGTTTTTGCGCCTTCCACAAACTCACCATCCCGCTGCCACCTCTGCCCATCCGCGTTTCCTGCAGCGCCGCATCACCTGTCGCCGCCGGCTCAAACAGCGTGCGGTAAATCTCCTGCCGAAGCACCTGCTGCTGCCCTGACATCACTCCCTTGATGTACTGTCCGCTGCCCAGCACCTCCGCTGCCCCAGCCGACCATTGCCCCGCACCCATTTGTCGTGGCGCCAGTTTGCCCGTCGGCCCAGCGATGATCACATCCTCCATCGCCCCCACCCATTCCCCTTTCGCCTCCACCGTCAACCCTTCTGCTCCAAAACGCAACGTCGCCCCCGCCGGCTCACTCATCAAAATGCCATTGGCAAACCGTGCCGACGCCACCGCGTTCTCCGGCAAACTCAATCGCTCCCACTGCCACCGGTCCATATCCTTCCACACCATCCGACCCGCACCCATCATCTCCCTGCCCGACCGATCGATCACCGTCGGCAAAAACGCTCCGCCGAGGCTTGCTTCGATGCGCGCCGACTCATCCTGCTGCCGGGCGTAAATCTGCATCTGCCCATCCACCAGCATCAATCGTTGTGAGGGCAACACCTCCACCATACTGCCACTGACCACCGTCGAGGGCGTGTCCTGTCGGTGCATCACCCCCAACCCCAAAAGCACCGCCCCGCCGATGACCGCCAGTATCGCGCCGATCCACCCCATATGCTCCATCCGCCCCTGTCGATGCAGGCACAAGCCCGTCAGCAGGTACGTCACCAAAAACCCCGCCAATACACTCAGCACCACCGTTCGGCTGATCACCCGGTAACCGATCTGTTCCAGTAAAAATCGATCCCAGCGCACCAAATCGCTCGTGCTGGTCGCTTGCTTTTGCATCATCAACCGTGCCACCGATTCCGCCGACGCCCGCAACTTTTTCGCGTCATCCACCCACGCCCGCGCACCGAGCGTCGTCACCACGATCACCCCCTGCCCCACCTGCCTGCGCAGCAACGCCGGCCACCCATCCACTTTCTGCATCACCTGCCAACCTTCCGAAGGCAACACCCGCACCAACGCAATCGGCCGCTCCGAGGTAATCTGCGTCTTCGTCCCTTCCCCCTCCATCGTCAACTCATGCAACGCCACCCGGCTCACCTGCGTCAAACCTTCCTCCTCCATGAGCAGCGCATCCAGCAACTCCCCCGGCACCAAGTCCGCCATGATCCACAATCGCCCTCCCTGCACCACCCACTGCCTCAGCGCCGCAATCTGTGCCCCATCCAACTGCAACTGCGGGTGCGCGAGCAACAACTGGTTTAACGCCTCATACGCCATCGCCTGTCCCGGCAGACCGTTGGCTCGCATGAACACCAAACGATCATCCTGCCCCGCACTTTTACGCACTGCCTGGCTCAAATCAATCGGCACTTCATTGGTTGAATCATTCACCACCCCCATCCTTGTCTGACCATGATCCGCAATGAGCAACGCCGGCTGCCTTGACAGCGCCAAATTGGGCTGGTCCTGCGGCGTCAGCAACACCGTCACCGGTATCGAACGTGCATTCCGCTCCACCTCGGCAATGTAAAAAGGCACCGTGCGAATCAACCGACTCCGCGGCGGCAGCCAAAGGTCCGCCACGAACTGCGTCGCCGGTTGCTGGTCCGTCGCCACCACGCCATAAAACTGCCGGGCTTGTGCTTCGGGGTTATCGACTGTCAGTGTCATCAACCCCCAGGTATGTGCCGGAAAACGCCCCGCACCGACCGCTGCCCCGCTGATCTGCAACGTCGCAGCACCTGCTGATGGTGCCAATAAAAATATCAGGCAAATCAAAAAGCCCAAACCGCAGAATCGTCGGCGATAAACTGACCCGTACCACATGCGATGCTCCATCCGTGAAGGGGAAGTGAAGCATCATACAAAAAAACAATCGCTTCACCCAATCGACGCTAAAGTGTTCCCATCATGCTCAAACGTTCAATGCTCTTTCGTGTTCTGCGTATCGCTCTGGTCACCCTGCTGATCTGTTTTCCGGTCTGGTGGACCTACCTTTACCTCATGCAGGACCGCATGATTTTTCCCATCATGCACATGGGCCACCGTCAGCCGCCCACCATCCCCTCACAAGCCCAACCACTCCAACGCACCATCCCCGATGGCATCGTCGAAGCCTGGTACTTCCCACCGCCTTCCACCACCGTCGGTTCCCCCGGTTCCCCCGGTTCCCCCGGCCCGCTCCTTGTTTACCTGCATGGCAACGGTGAAACCATCGCCGACCTTCATCTTCACACCATGCGCTTTCAATCCCTGGGTCTGGGCGTCCTGCTCATCGAATATCGCGGCTACGGCAGCTCCCACGGCCATCCCGGTCAATCCGTCATCACCGACGATGCCCACTGGTTCCTCCAACAAACCCTCGATATTCCCGACATCGACCCCCAACGCATCATCTACTTTGGTCGCTCGCTTGGCGGAGCCGTCGCCGCTGATCTGGCCACACGCCATCAACCCGCCGCCATGATCCTCGAAAGCACCTTCACCAGCATGTCCGCCATGGCCCGTCGCTACCTCGCCCCGCCCTTCCTCATCCGTCACCCCTTCCGCACCGACCACGCCGTATCTCAACTGAACATCCCCATCCTTCTTCTCCACGGCCAGCATGACAAACTCATTCCCCTCGCCCACGCCCATCGCCTGCACCAACTTGCCCAGCAATCCACCCTGATCACTCTCGACGGCGATCACGACAACTACACCCCGCAAGCCTGGCAGCAATACTGGTCCGCCATCGAATCGTTTTTACAACCCTACCTGAAGTGAATTCAACATCACTTACCCCCCCCCCGGTCATTGACCGGGGGCTGAATGCCGGATACCACGCACCGTTCCCCCTTGCGTTTTTCCGCAACCATGGTCGTAACTCCGCCTGATGCAGGCTATGATTCAACCTGAACTTGGCAACAACGACGAGGTATTGCAATGACGGATGAACAATCCGGCCATGGTCGTGGTTTCAGCTATGTAGCGACCTGTCAACCCGGGTCGGGTTGTTCATCGTTGATC